>NZ_JBWKFF010000007.1:292377-337816 GCF_056434425.1 Streptomyces sp. NPDC044033
ACCCCACACCACCCAGAGTCCCCCTGACCCCCCCCCCCCCCCCCCCTCCCGCATTCCTCGTCCCCCCCCCTTCCCTCCTCGCCCCCCCCCCGGCCCGTAACACTGCCGCCGGTCAACCGGCGGCGGCGACCCTGGTGGCGCGCTGGAGCTCCGCCTCGCGGCGGCGCCTGCGGGCCAGTACGACGCGGCGCTCGGCCGCGGTCAGCCCGCCCCATACCCCATAGGGCTCGGGCTGCAACAGTGCGTGTTCCCGGCACTCGACCATGACCGGGCAGCGCGCGCAGACCCGCTTGGCGGCTTCTTCGCGCGACAGTCGGGCTGCCGTGGGCTCCTTGGACGGAGCGAAGAACAGTCCGGCCTCATCCCGACGGCATACCGCCTCCGAGTGCCAGGGGCCGGCCTGATCCCGGGGATGAATCCGCTGGGATGGTACGGCGGCCTCCTGCAGGGGCTGATGCGGTTGCAGCACGGTCTACTCCTGACGACGGCTTGACCGATTGAGTCACCCTTGCCCGCCTCCCTGCGTACGACAACGCGCATCCCCAGTCCGTACGCGAGACGATGTGCACCAAGCCTTACCCGCTGTGCGTGCGCTTATGCACACCGTTGCCTTCGCGACCGCCGCCGGACGCACGGCGTGCGTTCCGCTTGTGCTCGATATGCGTTCGACACGCCGTTTCCGTCCGTTAGGCGAGTGCGGGCGGCCGGCCCGGCGTTCGCGGGCCAACCGGTCCGCGCCCGCCCGGCCGGTCATTCCCGCAGGTTCTTCAGCCGCTTGCCGCGCTTGGTCTTGGCTTCGGCGCCGCCGAAGACCGCGAACCCGGTGATGACGACGACCGGCGCGTCGGGGTCGGCCGCCTCCTGGCTGACGACGTCGAACCCGCCGAAGATGCCTGTACCCGCGCAACGCACCGAGACATTCTCGGGGACCTTGATCTCCACGCCCCCGAAGATCGCGGTGACGTTGATGACGATCTCCTGCTGATCGAAGACCGCCTCGGTCAGATCGATCTCGACGCCGCCGAACACGGCGAAGGCGTTGGTGCGCCGCCCCACCCGCCAGCGGCCCTTGCGCGAGGCGCCGCCGAAGACGGCAATGAGGTTCTCGGCCGCCGCGTTGGTGCGGGAGTGCGGCGGCGGGCCGTAGCCGGCGGTCGCGGCCGGCTCCGGGCGGGCGGTCCGCCGGTCGTCGGCCGGCAAGTCGCGGACGATCGGCTCCAGCTCGCCGAGGGTCCTGGCCGCGTACACCGAGCCGATCCGCTCGGCGTGCTCGTCGGCGGTGAGCCGCCCCTCGGCCAGGGCCTCGCGCAGGATGTCCGCGACCCGGTCGCGGTCGGCGTCGGAGGCGCGGAACTCCGGGCCGCCCGCTCGTTCGTCCATGGCCACCGGCGGTGCCGCCGGCCGGTCCTGGGGCCCCTTCTGGAACCGGACCACGGGACCGTCCTGGGGCGCGGTCGGCCGCTCCGGCTGCTGGGGTCGCTTTTCGAGCGAAGACTCATCCACGGGCAACAGAGTAGCGAAACGCGATAGATCGCGACAGGTGGGCGCCGGGCCGCACTGAGCCTTACCTCACAACCGGCCCCGTCCGGCCGGGTTCTAGGCTGGTGGGCGCTGCCGAGGACGTCAGCTGCCGCAGTCCGCCGAGTGAGGAATGGCCGTAATGCCCCCTGTCTCCCGCCCGCCCTACCCAGAGTTCTCCTATACGGATCTTCTCCCCCTGGGTGAGGACGACACTCCGTACCGTCTCGTCACCTCCGAGGGCGTCTCCACCTTCGAGGCCGACGGCCGTACGTTCCTCAAGGTCGAGCCGGAGGCGCTGCGCAAGCTCGCCGCCGAGGCCATGCACGACATCTCGCACTACCTGCGCCCCGCCCACCTCGCGCAGCTGCGGCGCATCCTGGACGACCAGGAGGCCAGCGCCAACGACCGGTTCGTCGCGCTGGACCTGCTCAAGAACGCCAACATCGCGGCCGCCGGCGTGCTGCCGATGTGCCAGGACACCGGCACCGCGATCGTGATGGGCAAGCGCGGGCAGAACGTGCTGACCGAGGGCGGCGACGAGGCGGCCCTGAGCCACGGCATCTTCGACGCGTACACGAAGCTGAACCTGCGCTACTCGCAGATGGCCCCGCTGACCATGTGGGACGAGAAGAACACCGGGACCAACCTGCCGGCCCAGATAGAGCTGTACGCGACCGACGGCGGCGCGTACAAGTTCCTCTTCATGGCCAAGGGCGGCGGCTCCGCCAACAAGTCCTTCCTCTACCAGGAGACGAAGGCCGTCCTCAACGAGGCGAGCATGATGAAGTTCCTGGAGGAGAAGATCCGTTCGCTGGGCACGGCCGCCTGCCCGCCGTACCACCTGGCGATCGTCGTCGGCGGCACCAGCGCCGAGTTCGCGCTGAAGACCGCGAAGTACGCCTCGGCGCACTACCTCGACGAGATCCCCGCCGAGGGCTCCGCGGCCGGGCACGGCTTCCGCGACCAGGAGCTGGAGCGGAAGGTCTTCGAGCTGACGCAGAAGATCGGCATCGGCGCGCAGTTCGGCGGCAAGTACTTCTGCCACGACGTACGGGTCGTACGGCTGCCCCGGCACGGCGCGTCCTGCCCGGTGGCCATCGCCGTCTCCTGCTCCGCCGACCGCCAGGCCGTCGCGAAGATCACCGCCGAGGGCGTCTTCCTGGAGCAGCTGGAGCGGGACCCGGCGCGCTTCCTGCCGGAGACGACCGACGAGCAGCTGACCGAGGGCGCCGGGCCGGACCTGGAGGCGGTGCGCGTCGACCTCGACCGGCCGATGGACGAGATCCTCGCCGAGCTGAGCAAGCACCCGGTCAAGACCCGGCTGTCGCTGACCGGCACGCTGGTCGTCGCCCGCGACATCGCACACGCGAAGATCAAGGAGCGGCTGGACGCGGGCGAGGAGATGCCGCAGTACCTCAAGGACCACCCGGTGTACTACGCGGGCCCGGCCAAGACCCCCGAGGGGTACGCGTCCGGGTCCTTCGGGCCGACGACGGCGGGCCGGATGGACGCGTACGTGGAGCAGTTCCAGGCCGCGGGCGGCTCGAAGGTGATGCTCGCCAAGGGCAACCGCTCCGGGCAGGTCACCGCCGCGTGCAACGCGCACGGCGGCTTCTACCTCGGCTCCATCGGCGGGCCCGCGGCCCGGCTCGCGCAGGACTGCATCAAGAAGGTCGAGGTCCTGGAGTACGAGGAGCTCGGCATGGAGGCGGTCTGGCGGATCGAGGTCGAGGACTTCCCGGCGTTCATCGTGGTGGACGACAAGGGCAACGACTTCTTCGTCGACCCGGCCCCGGCCCAGCCGTTCGTGACCAGCATCCCGGTCCGCCAGGCGACGTGACGTACGGGCGCCCCCGGCCCACGCCGATCTCGGCGGGGTGAGCCGGGGGCGCCCGACGTGGACGCCCCGCCGCCCGCCCGGACTCGCGGCGCGCGGCGCGGGCCCCCGGCGCGCTACGCGAACTTCTGGCCGGCCGACCCGTCGCACTTCTGGAGCCGCAGCGGGTCCTTGGCCGCCGCGAGGGTGAGGCACAGCCCCGGCGCGGCCGCCGGCCGGATGGTGCCCGCCGACTCGGTGAACTTCTGGTTCCCCTCGCCGTGGCAGTTCCACAGCACCAGCGCGGCCCCGGCGTCGTACTTCCCGCCGGGCACGTCCAGGCAGCGGTCCTGCGTCAGCGCGGTGTGGACCGAGCCTCGCTCGGCGTCGTACCACCAGCTCTGGTTGCGCTGGCCCGCGCAGTCCCAGCCGCCGACCTCGGTGCCGTTGCGGCTGCTCGCGCCGTACGCGTCGACGCAGGTGCCGGTGGCCGCGTTCTTCAGCGGCCGGTAGGCGTCGTCCCAGGCGCCCTTGTAGAGCCGCGGCTCGCCGGTGGAGGCCGGGTCCGAACAGCCCGCCTCCCGCCAGCCGGACCGGTAGAGCTGGGTCAGGCAGGAGGCGAAGGCGCCGTGCCCGCGCTCGTTGGGGTGGAAGGACTGCCGGACCGAGTTGGAGTCCGGCGGGAAGGGGTTGGACAGGTCCACGTGCAGCCCGCGCGCCCAGGTGTCCTCCATGCAGACCTCGTGGCCGTGGAAGAGCCGCGAGTTGTCCAGGTAGACGGCGCCGGTGTCCTGGGCGGCCTTCCGCATGCCGCGCTCGAAGGCGGGGACGGAGGTGTTCCGGCCCCAGGCGGCGTCCGAGGTGTAGCCGGTGCAGCCGCCCGGGAGCTTGCCCGGATAGTGCGGGTTGTCCTCGACGTCGGGGCCGATGGGGCTGGGGTAGCCCATGACGACGAGCTGGTAGTCGCCGTCGGCGTAGCCGGCGCCGGTCATGGTGGTGCGCAGGTCCCGTACGGTCTTCTCGACCTTGGGCACCAGGGCGTCGACGCGGGCCTGCCAGCCGGGCTGGTACTTGGGCTCGCAGGCGCCCTGGAGGGTGAACCAGCGGACGACGCAGTCGGTCATGACCGGGCCGAACTGGAGGTCGTCGTTGGCTCCGGCGACCAGCAGCACCATTTTGATCTTCGTGTTGCGTGCCTTGACGGCGAGGCTGTCGCTCTGCACCAGTTCGTCCGGATACTGCTTGGACCCGCCGATGTTGATGTTCCCGGTGTACGCGCCCGAGCAGGAGACGTTGTAGGTCACGTCGGCCGCGATGCCGGTGCGGTGGATGGCCGAGTCCGGCGAGCGGTGGCACCAGTTGTCGGGCCCGTTGGTGCCGGGTTCGTACGTGCCGACGCCCTCGCCGGAGATCTCGCTGTCACCGAGCGAGATGAGCGAGGACTTGCGCTGGTCGAGGGGGCGCTCGGCGGGGTCGCCGTACAGCTTGGCGGCCTCGCTCGCCCGGATCTTCTCCAGGTCCGGCGGAAGGGGGGTGGCGGCCGTGGCGCGAGTGGGCGCGGCCTGGGCGGAGGGGGCGGTCGCCGCCATCCCGCCCAGCGCCGCCGCGACCGCTGCTACGGCCGCGACGGCACACCTCGTCCTGGGTCTGCTGCGTGGTTGCATGGAGCCTCCCCGGTTTCAGTTGTTGCCTCAGGTATTTACTGGCAAGTAGTGGTGGTTGGGAACACCACGAACCAGACAAACGCTCTTCTTCACAGGAGGTGGCTGACGATGGCCGGCCAAGGCAGTGACAGCGCCCGGGACGAGCACGGGGACTCTTACCGGATCGAGCACGACTCCATGGGCGAGGTGCGGGTGCCCGCGCACGCCAAGTGGCGGGCGCAGACCCAGCGCGCCGTGGAGAACTTCCCCATCAGCGGAGCGCGCCTGGAGCGGGCCCACATCGAGGCGCTGGCCCGTATCAAGGCGGCCGCCGCCAAGGTCAACGCCGAGCTGGGCGTGGTCGAGCGGGACACGGCGGAAGCCGTCTCGGCCGCGGCGGGCGAGGTCGCGGAGGGCCGCTGGGACGACCACTTCCCGGTGGACGTCTTCCAGACGGGCTCCGGCACCTCGTCCAACATGAACGCCAACGAGGTCATCGCGACCCTCGCCTCCGAGCGGCTCGGCCGCGACGTGCACCCCAATGACCACGTCAACGCCAGCCAGTCCTCCAACGACGTCTTCCCCTCCTCCATCCACATCGCCGCGACCGCCGCGGTCACCCGCGATCTGATCCCCGCGCTGGACCACCTCGCCGAGTCGCTGGAGCGCAAGGCCGAGGAGTTCGCGGAGGTCGTCAAGTCCGGCCGTACGCACCTGATGGACGCGACCCCGGTCACCCTCGGCCAGGAGTTCGGCGGCTATGCCGCCCAGGTCCGCTACGGCGTGGAGCGGCTGCGCGCCGCCCTGCCGCGGCTGGCCGAACTGCCCCTCGGCGGCACCGCGGTGGGCACCGGCATCAACACCCCGCCCGGCTTCTCCGCCGCCGTGATCGCCGAGGTCGCCCGGGCCAGCGGACTGCCCCTGACGGAGGCCCGCAACCACTTCGAGGCGCAGGGCGCGCGCGACGGCCTGGTGGAGGCCAGCGGCCAGCTGCGGACCATCGCGGTGGGGCTCACCAAGATCTCCAACGACCTGCGCTGGATGGCCTCGGGCCCGCGCACCGGATTGGCCGAGATCGCACTGCCCGACCTCCAGCCCGGCTCGTCGATCATGCCGGGGAAGGTCAACCCCGTCATCCCGGAGGCCGTGCTGATGGTGGCCGCGCAGGTGACCGGCAACGACCTGACCGTGGCCACGGCGGGCGCGGCCGGGAACTTCGAGCTCAATGTGATGCTCCCGGTGATCGCCAAGAACATCCTGGAGTCCGTGCGGCTGCTCGCCAATGCCTCGCGGCTGCTGGCCGACCGCACGGTCGACGGGATCACCGCCAACGCGGAACGGGCCCGCGAGTACGCCGAGTCGTCACCGTCCGTGGTGACCCCGCTCAACCGCTACATCGGGTACGAGGAGGCGTCGAAGGTCGCCAAGAAGTCCCTCACGGAGCGCAAGACGATCCGCGAAGTGGTGCTCGAAAGCGGCTATGTGGACCGCGGGCTGCTGACCCTGGAACAGCTCGACGAGGCCCTTGACGTGCTGCGCATGACCCGGCCGTAGCGTCCGCGGAGGGCCTGGGACGCGCGTGCGGCGCAGATCACGGCCGGTTGACGGGGGTGGCACCTAAGATCTGTGCATGACAGCGGACACGATGGAGACGACGGGAACGGCAGACATCGCCCACTGGGCGCCAGGGGAACACGTCCTGTGGCGATACCGCGACAACGCCTGCGACCGCATTCACATCTGCCGCCCCGTCACCGTCGTGCAGGACACCGACGAGTTGCTGGCGGTGTGGATGGCGCCCGGCACGGACTGCGTCAAGCCGCTGCTCGCCGACGGCACGCCGGTCCACCGCGAGCCGCTGGGCACGCGCTATACGAAGCCGCGGACGACCACGCGCTCGCGCTGGTTCGGGGCCGGGGTGCTCAAGCTCGCCCGGCCGGGCGAGCCGTGGTCGGTCTGGCTGTTCTGGGAGCGCGGCTGGCGCTTCAAGGACTGGTACGTGAACCTTGAGGAGCCGCTCGCCCGCTGGGCCGGGGGTGTCGACTCCGAGGACCATTTCCTCGATATCTCGGTCTACCCGGACCGCAGTTGGGAATGGAAGGACGAGGACGAGTTCGAACAGGCGCAGCGGGTCGGTCTGATGTCGCCGGCCAAGGCGGACCGGGTACGGGCCGCGGGGCGCTCGGCGGTCGAGGTGATCCACGGCTGGGGCCCTCCGTTCTCGGCGGGCTGGGAGGACTGGCGGCCGGACCCGGCGTGGACCGTGCCGGAGCTCCCGGCGGACTGGGACCGCACTCCGGCACGCGTCCGGGCATGAGCCTCTTGCTGCGTCCCCGCACGGCAACCGTAGGATCGTCCTCCGGAACCCCGTGCGGGAGCGGAGAACACGTGCGAGCACGGGCAACTCTCGAATGAAGCACGGCACTTGACGAGCGGTCGAACAGGACCACAAGCGGCCACAGAAGGGGCGGAGCCGTGAGCGGTGACAATAACCAGGGGTATGACGGATATGCCCGCGCGGGGCTGGACCGCACCGGTCAGGCCGAGGCGTTCGACGCGATCGGCGACCGCTACGACGATGCCTTCCCGCACAAGGACGGGCAGCTCACGGCGGGCGACTGGCTGGCGTCGGCGCTGCCGCGCGGTTCCCGCGTCCTCGACCTCGGCTGCGGTACGGGCCTGCCCACGGCCCGTCGGCTGAGCGAGGCCGGGCACCAGGTGGTCGGCGTCGACATCTCCCCCGGCATCCTCAAGCTGGCGCGCGACAACGTGCCGGGCGCCCAGTTCCACCAGACGGACATCGCCGAGCTGCGGGACGGACGGCTCGGCACCTTCGACGGCATCGCCGCCTTCTTCACCCTGTTGATGCTGCCCCGCCCCGAGATCCCTTACGCACTGCGGATGCTGCATGGGATGCTGCGGCCCGAGGGGCTGCTGGCGCTCGGCATGGTGGAAGCCGACGTGAACGATTTTTCAATTCCGTTCCTCGGCAACACCATCCGGGTATCCGGTTACCTGAGGGACGAATTGCGCCGAGTCGTGCGTGATGCGGGTTTCGATGTCGTCGGGGAAGACTCGCACGCGTACGCCCCGGCCAGCACGGATGTACCACCCGAGATCCAGCTCTTCCTCAATCTGCGACGCGCCTGACACTCGGTGCGCCCGCGGCGAATGGGCGTACGGCCCCGGACGGATGGAACCTCACGCGTGACGGAGCACCCGACCTCCCACGAAGAACGGCAGCCCGCTGCCTCCGGCGCGACCGCGGGTCAGGACGGCGCGCACGGCGCGGCCTTGGACCCTCGCGCCGCGCTACCGCGGTCCGCCGCCCCGGCGCCGGAGCCCGGTCCGCCCCGGCACGGCGCCGACCGCCCGGACGGCACGGCCCAGGCCGCGCACAGCGCCGACGGCCGCGCCGCGAACGGTGCGTCCCGGGGCGCCCGCCCCGACGGCGAGGACCGGGACGCCCCCGTGTCCCCCGCCGCCCGGAAGCCCGTACCGGACGGCCGTACGGCCCCACCGCAGGACCGTACGGACGGCGCGGGCCGCGGTGCCGCCGGGCGCGCGGAGCACCCGGCCGGGCACGAGGCGGCCCGTTCGGACGCCTCGGGCGGTGCCCACGCCGACGCGGCCGGGCCGCTGCCCGCGCCGCCGCCCGGCGGCCACCCGCTCTCCGAGGTGGGCGGGCCCCGCGGTCCGCGCGAGGGCAGGCCCACCGCCGGCGGCACCGGCGGCGAGCGGCTGCGGTTCGTGGGGGCCGCGACGCGCCGCATCGCGCGCGGCATCGACCTCGACGAGATCGTGCTCGGACTCTGCCGGGCGACCGTGCCGACCTTCGCGGACGCGATCCTCGTCTATCTGCGCGACCCGCTGCCCGTGGGCGACGAGCGGCCGGTGGACCCGGTCGTCCTTCGGCTGCGGCGCACCGACCGGATACCCGAGGAGGCCGACACCGACGGCGTACGCCTGCCGCTGCTGCCCCCGCAGCCGGATCTGAGCCCCGCGCTCGCCGGTGGTGCCACCGAGCGGTGCGAGGTCGTCATGGGCGGCCCGCTGGCCGAGGTGCTGCGCGGCGTACGGCCCGTGTTCGGCGACTCCACGGCGGCGCGGGCCGCGCTGCCGGAGCTGCTGGGCGAGGCCCGCCGGGTGCCGGACGGGCACCGTACGATCCTCGCGCCGCTGCGCGGCCGCCGCCGGGTGATCGGCGCGGCCGTGTTCGTACGGCGCCCGGAGCGGCCCGCCTTCGAGAGCGACGACCTGCTGGTCGCGGCGCAGCTGGCCACGCACACCGCGCTGGGCGTGGACAAGGCCGTGCTGTACGGGCGTGAGGTCTACATCGCGGACGAGCTGCAGCGCACCATGCTGCCGGACTCCCTGCCGCAGCCGACGGGCGTCCGGCTCGCCAGCCGGTATCTGCCGGCCGCCGAGACGGCGCGCGTCGGCGGCGACTGGTACGACGCGATCCCGCTGCCCGGCAACCGGGTGGCGCTCGTCGTCGGCGATGTCATGGGCCACTCGATGACCTCCGCGGCGATCATGGGCCAGCTGCGCACCACCGCGCAGACCCTGGCGGGGCTCGACCTGCCGCCGCAGGAGGTGCTGCACCACCTCGACGAGCAGGCGCAGCGGCTGGGCACCGACCGGATGGCCACCTGCCTGTACGCGGTCTACGACCCGGTCGCCCACCGCATCGTGATCGCCAATGCCGGTCATCCGCCGCCGCTGCTGCTGCACCGCGGCGGGCGCGCCGAGGTGCTGCGCGTACCGCCGGGCGCACCGATCGGCGTAGGCGGCGTGGACTTCGAGGCGGTCGAGCTGGACGCGCCGGCGGGCGCGACGCTGCTGCTCTACACGGACGGGCTCGTCGAGTCGCGGATCCGGGACGTGTGGACGGGCATCGAGCAGCTGCGGGAGCGGCTGACGGAGACGGCCCGGCTGACCGGTCCGAACCCGCCGCCGCTGGAGCCGCTCTGCGACGAGGTGCTGGGGATGCTCGGCCCGGGCGACCGGGACGACGACATCGCGCTGCTGGCGGCACGGTTCGACGGGATAGCGCCGAGCGATGTGGCGTACTGGTTCCTGGACCCCCGCGCCCAGACGGCGGGCCAGGCGCGCCGCCTCGCCCGCCGGGCGCTCACGCGCTGGGGTCTGGAGGAGCTGACCGACTCGGTGGAGCTGCTGGTCAGCGAGGTGGTCACCAACGCCGTGCGGTACGCGGAACGGCCGATCACGCTGCGGCTGCTGCGTACGGACGTACTGCGCTGCGAGGTGGGCGACGACGTGCCGCAGCTGCCGAGGCTGCGGCAGGCGCGGCCCTCGGACGAGGGCGGCCGGGGGCTGTATCTGGTCAACAAGATGGCGCGGCGGTGGGGCGCGACGCGGCTGAGCGCGGGGAAAGTGGTCTGGTTCGAGCTCCCGATACCGGCGGGTGTCTAGGACTCGCACGGGTTGTCCAGAACTCGCACGCGTACGGACTTGGACCCGTTCCAAGCTGTTGCCGACATGCCGTCGGCGGAGTTGACTGCTTTCGTGGACAGAGCACACCACGCCCCGTCGGCCTTGTCCGGCCGCCCGGGCCGGGTCCGGGACGCACGCCCCCCGGTCCGGCCGGCCGGACGGGACCGTGGGGCCTGGCCCTCACCTTCCCGCGCACCCTACGGAGGCGCTCCGAATGCCCGACTCCGCGCCCAAGGCCCCGTACACGACGAACAACGTCGGCATCCCGGTGGAGAGCGACGAGCACTCGCTGACCATCGCCGGCGACACCGGTCCGGTCCTGCTCCAGGACCACTACCTCATCGAGAAGATGGCCCAGTTCAACCGCGAACGGGTCCCCGAGCGGGTGGTGCACGCCAAAGGCAGCGGGGCGTACGGGACCTTCGAGGTCACCAATGACGTCAGCCAGTTCACCAAGGCGGATCTCTTCCAGCCGGGCAAGCGCACCGAGATGCTGGCCCGCTTCTCGACCGTCGCGGGCGAGCAGGGCAGCCCGGACACCTGGCGCGACCCCCGCGGCTTCGCGCTGAAGTTCTACACCGAGCACGGCAACTACGACCTGGTGGGCAACAACACCCCGGTCTTCTTCGTCAAGGACCCGATGAAGTTCCAGGACTTCATCCGCTCGCAGAAGCGCCGCCCCGACAACGGTCTGCGCGACCACGACATGCAGTGGGACTTCTGGACGCTGTCCCCCGAGTCGGCGCACATGGTCACCTGGCTGATGGGCGACCGCGGCGTGCCGAAGAGCTACCGCCACATGAACGGCTACAGCTCCCACACGTACATGTGGGTCAACGGCGGCGGCGAGCGGTTCTGGATCAAGTACCACATCAAGACCGACCAGGGCATCGAGTTCTACACCCAGGAAGAGGCCGACCACCTCGCGGGCGCGGACGCCGATGTGCACCGGCGGGACCTGTTCGACTCGATCGCGGGCGGCAACGCGCCTTCGTGGACGATGTACGTCCAGGTCATGCCGTTCGAGGACGCGGCGGACTACCGCTTCAACGCCTTCGACCTGACCAAGGTGTGGCCGCACGGCGACTACCCGCTGATCGAGGTCGGCCGGATGACGCTCGACCGCAACCCCGAGGACTTCTTCATCCACATCGAGCAGGCGGCGTTCGAGCCCTCGAACCTGGTGCCGGGCATCGGCCCGTCCCCGGACAAGATGCTGCTGGGCCGCCTCTTCTCGTACCCGGACACCCACCGGTACCGGATCGGCCCCAACTACGCGCAGCTGCCGCCCAACCGCCCGCACTCGCCCGTCAACTCCTACTCCAAGGACGGCCCGATGCGGTACGTGCCCTCCCGCGCGTCGGCCCCGTACGCGCCGAACTCCAAGGGCGGCCCGGACGCGGACACCGGCACCTACGGCGACCCGGCGGGGTGGGCGGCGGCGGGCGAGATGGTCCGCGAGGCGTACCGGCAGCACCGTGAGGACGACGACTGGACCCAGCCGGGCACCATGGTCCGCCAGGTCCTCGACGACGCGGCCCGCGAGCGGCTGGTCGACAACGTCGCCGGGCACATCAAGGACGGCGTCAGCAAGCCGGTGGCCGAGCGGGCCCTCCAGTACTGGCGCAACATCGACAAGGCGGTCGGCGACCGCATCGCGACCAAGGTCAACGGCGCCTGACGGCCGTACGGGCGTAGGCCGGGCCTCCATACGGGCGACCGTATGGAGGCCCGCTGGAGCTTACGAGCGACGTCCCGACAGCGAACCGCCGGGCCCCGCCGATCCGAGTGGATCGGCGGGGCCCGGCGCGTGTTCTCAGCCCCAGTCGTCCTCGCCCGGCCAGCCGTCGCCCGTCGGTGACGTCGGCGGGTGTGTCGGTGGCGGGGTCGTCGTCGTATGGCTGGGCGGCGGGATCGTCGCCGAATGCGTCGGCGGCGGGATCGTCGCCGAATGCGTCGGCGGCGGAGTCGTCGCCGAATGCGTCGGCGGCGGAGTCGTCGCCGAATGCGTCGGCGGCGGGGGCGTCGCGGTGTTGGTCGGCGGGGGCTCCAGGGCCGAGCCTTCCGCCAGGTCGAACTTGGACGGCGACTCGCCGCTCAGCGCCTGCTTGGTGTACGCGGCCCAGATGTTGGCCGGGAGGTCACCACCGTTGATGCGCTTCTTGCCCGCGGTGCCCCCAAGGGTCACCTGCTTGCCGCCCTCGCCCTCGCCGAACATGCCGACCGAGGTGACGAGGTCGGGCGTGTAGCCGGTGAACCAGGCCGATTTGTTGTCGTCGGAGGTACCGGTCTTGCCCGCCACCTGCTGGTCCGCGTTCTGCACGGCGGAGCCCGTACCGTCGTCGACCACACCGGTCAGGACATGGGTGACGGAGTCGGCGGTCTCGCGCGGGATGACCTGTTCCCCGATCGGGTCCTTGATCTCGGCCTTGCCGCCGATTTGGTTCGTCGCGGACTTGACGATCGTCGGCGTGACCTTCTTGCCGTGCTGGTCGAGCGTCGCGTAGATGCCTGCCATCTCCACCGGACTCGCGCCCATCACGCCGAGCGACATGGCGGGCCGTACGTCGAAGCCGCCCGCCTTGGCGTTCATGCCCATGTCGATGGCGGTCTGCTTGACCTTGTCGAGGCCGACGTCCACCGCCATCTGCGCGAAGACGGAGTTGACGGAGTTGTTCATCGCCTTCTGGACGTTGATCGGGCCGTAGTCCGTCTTGTCCTCGTTGGGCGGTGCGAACGCCGTCGTACTGCCCTTGACAGGCCGACCGCTGGTCCCGTCATAGATGGTGTTGGCGTTGATCGGCAGGCCGTCCTGCGTCTTGGCGCCGTCCTTGAGCGCCGCGGCGAGGATGAGCGGCTTGAAGGTGGAGGCCGGCTGGTAGTCCTCGCGGGTGGCGTTGCTCGTGTAGTGCTTGAAGTAGTCCGAGCCGCCGTACATCGCGAGGATCTTGCCGGTCTTCGGATCGACGGAGGCCGCGCCGACCTGCGCGTCCCGGTCGGCCTTGCGCTTCTTGGGGTCGAGCTTGTCGAGGACCTCGCCCTTGACGGCCGCCTTCAGCGCCTTCTGCTTCTTCGGGTCGATGTTGAGCGTGATGGTCCAGCCGCCCGCGGCCAGCTCCTGGTCCGAGATGCCGGACCTGCGCAGCTCGTCGTTGGCCGCCTTCACCAGATAGCCGGTCTGGCCCGAGAGCCCGGGTTCGGGCTTGGGCTTGATCGGCTGCGGAAACTTCATCGCGTCCCGCTTGCCCTTGTCGAGCCAGCCCTTCTCGACCATCTTGTTCAGGGAGTCGTTCCAGCGCCCCAGTGCGAGCTTCTTGCCCATCGGGCCGGCGACCGCCATGTCGTACTGGCTCGGCGCCTGGAGCAGCGCGGCCAGGTAGGCGCCCTGCTCGATGGAGAGCTTGTCGACGTCCTTGCCGTAGTACGCGCGGGCGGCGGCCTGGATGCCGTAGGCGTTGCGCCCGTAGAAGCTGGTGTTCAGATACCCGGCGAGGATGTCGGACTTGGCCTTCTCGCGGTCGACCTTGAGGGAGATGATCAGTTCCTTCACCTTGCGGGTGACGGTCTGCTCCTGGCCCAGGTAGTAGTTCTTGACGTACTGCTGGGTGATGGTCGAACCACCCTGCTTGCCGCGCCCCATCAGGGTGTTGAGGACGCCGCGGGTGGTGCCCTTGATGTCGACGCCGTCGTCGTCGTAGAAGTTCTTGTTCTCGACGGCGACGAAAGCGCGCTGGACGTCCAGCGGGATCTTCGAGAGCGGCACGGACTCACGGTTGGTGGTGCCCTTTCGGGCCAGCACCTCGCCGTTGCTCAGCTTGTAGACGTTGCTCTGCTCCTTGGCCGCGGGGTTGCCGTCCGGCACGTCCACGTACCAGTAGAGCCCGATGGCGCCACCCACAATGAGCGCACACACAGCTACAAAGTAGGCGAGCAGCTTCTTCCAGGTGAAAAAGCGACGTATCCCGCCTTTTTTACCGTTCTTTCCGCCCGCCTTGCCTTTTACTCTGCGGGCGCCCTTCTTCTGCGCCTTCCGCGCTTCCGCTCGGCCCATCGCTCCCGTAGCTCCAGTCTGTCCGCCCCCAAACCCAGCTCAAGAAACTAACACCGCATCTGTCACCAAAAGCTCATCGAAGGAGCCTTTACCACACGTGACATACAGCACGCGTCCCGCTGGAACCGTAGCCGTCCCAGATTCATACACCTGTGCCAGGGTGTAAAGTGATATCAGTTTGCTAGGTGCGGACGGACCGTCCGCACCGTCGGAACACCACGTCAGAAACGGGGGGACCACCATGTCCACAGCCGACACCGCACCCGCCAACGGCCCCGCGGGGCCCGCGGGCGGCGCCGAGGGTCCGGAGATGCCCGCGCCGCGCGTCCGCGAGACCCCGGCCCACGACATCAACGGCGGATTCGGCCTGCTGCTCAGCGTGGTCGGCGTGCTCGTCGGCATCGCGCTCGCCATCGGCGGCGGCGCCATGGCCTCCGGCGGCCGCCAGGCGCTGGGCGTACCGCTGGTCGTCATCGGCATCGCGCTCCTGGTCGGCTCGCTCTTCGCCATGCGGGGCGTGAACATGGTGGCGCCCGGCGAGGCCCGCGTCGTCCAGCTCTTCGGCCGCTACCGCGGCACCATCCGCACCGACGGCCTGCGCTGGGTCAACCCGCTCACCAGCCGGGAGAAGATCTCGACCCGCGTGCGCAACCACGAGACCGCGGTGCTCAAGGTGAACGACGCTTACGGCAACCCGATCGAGCTCGCCGCGGTCGTCGTCTGGCGGGTGGAGGACACCGCGCAGGCCATGTTCGAGGTCGACGACTTCCTTGAGTTCGTCGCCACCCAGACCGAGGCCGCCGTCCGCCACATCGCCATCGAGTACCCCTACGACGCCCACGACGAGGACGGCCTCTCGCTCCGCGGCAACGCCGAGGAGATCACCGAGAAGCTCGCCGTCGAGCTGAGCGCCCGGATCGAGGCGGCCGGCGTGCACATCATCGAATCGCGCTTCACCCACCTCGCGTACGCGCCGGAGATCGCCTCCGCGATGCTCCAGCGCCAGCAGGCGGGCGCGGTCGTGGCCGCCCGGCGGCAGATCGTGGAGGGCGCGGTCGGCATGGTCGAGGAGGCGCTGGGCCGCATCAACGACCAGGGGATCGTCGAGCTCGACGAGGAGCGGAAAGCGGCCATGGTCAGCAACCTCATGGTGGTGCTGTGCGGCGACCGCGCCGTGCAGCCCGTCCTGAACACGGGCTCCCTCTACCAGTGACCGAGGAGACCCCCAAGCGGCAGCCGCGGCAGCGCAAGCAGGTGCTGCTGCGGCTCGACCCGCTCGTGCACGACGCACTGGCGCGCTGGGCGGGCGACGAACTGCGCAGCACCAACGCGCAGATCGAGTTCCTGCTGCGCAAGGCGCTCTCGGACGCGGGACGGCTGCCCGGCGGCGCGGGCGCGATCCCGCGCCGCGGCCGGCCGCCGAAGCGGGATCAGGGGGCGGGGGCCGGAGCCACGGCGGGGACCGGAGCCGGGGCCGAGAAGGACGCCCCGCCAAGGACCTCCGAGAGCTCGGAGCGCGCCGAGCCCGAGGACCGGCGGCCCGGCCCGGCGGCCGAGTAGGCCCCGGGCCGCGCCGCCCCCGCTCACAGCCCTCATCACACACACCTCCTCTCCCACATACGCCTCTGAGCTGCGGAAACACCCACTTATCCACAGCTATACACTCCACGTATACACGTGGTGTAGAGTGCTCCGCATGTCAATCGGCCTCACCCTGCTCGGGCTCCTGGAGTCCGGCCCACGCCATGGTTACGACCTCAAGCGGACCTTCGACGAGCGCTTCGGCCAGAACCGCCCGCTCCACTACGGCCAGGTCTATTCGACGATGTCGCGCCTGTTGAAGAACGGCCTCGTCGAGGTCGACGGCATAGAGCACGGCAGCGGCCCCGACCGGAAGCGCTACGCCATCACCGAGGCGGGCGTCACCGACGTCGCCCAGTGGCTGACGCAGCCCGAGGCGCCCGAGCCGTACCTCCAGTCGACCCTCTACACCAAGGTCGTCCTGGCACTGCTGACCAACCGCGACGCCAACGACCTGCTGGACGTACAGCGCTCCGAACACCTGCGCCTGATGCGCGAACTGACCCAGCAGAAGCGCACCGGCGAGCTGGCGGACCAGCTCATCTGCGACCACGCACTCTTCCACCTCGAAGCCGATCTGCGGTGGCTGGAACTGACCGCCGCCCGGCTCGGCCAGCTCGCCAAGGCGGTGCGCTCATGACCCCCTCGGGCGCCCTGCTCTCGGCCCACGACCTGCGCAAGGCGTACGGGCCCACACCCGCCCTCGACGGCGCGGACTTCTCCATCCACCCGGGCGAGGTCGTCGCCGTCATGGGGCCCTCGGGCTCCGGCAAGTCCACGCTGCTGCACTGCCTCGCGGGCATCGTCCGGCCCGACGCGGGCTCCGTCCGCTTCGACGGCCGCGAACTGTCGGACATGGGGGACGGCGAGCGCAGCGCGCTGCGCCGCGCTGAGTTCGGCTTCGTCTTCCAGTTCGGCCAGCTCGTCCCCGAGCTGACCTGCGCGGAGAACGTCGCCCTGCCGCTCCGCCTGACCGGCGTGAAGCGCAAGGACGCCGAGGCCCGCGCGCTGGAGTGGATGGAGCGGCTGGAGGTCGCCGAGGTGGGCGCGAAGCGGCCCGGTCAGGTCTCCGGCGGTCAGGGGCAGCGCGTCGCCGTCGCCCGCTCGCTGGTCACCTCGCCGCGCGTGCTGTTCGCCGACGAGCCGACCGGCGCGCTGGACTCGCTCAACGGCGAGCGCGTGATGGAGCTGTTCACCCACGCCGCCCGCGAGACCCGGGCCGCCGTCGTGCTGGTCACCCATGAGGCGCGGGTCGCCGCGTACTCCGACCGCGAGGTCGTCGTGCGCGACGGCAAGGCCCGCGACATGGCGGGGGCCGTATGACGCTCCTCGGCGACGTGTCGGCCGAGCGGGGGAGCGGCGCCCGCCGGCCCCCGGGCAAGCCGCCCGGCGGGCTCGCCGCCTGGGCCCGTGACCTCATGATGGGCGTCCGCTTCGCCGCGGGCGGCGGACGCCAGGGCTGGATACGTACCACCCTGACCGCGGTCGGCGTCGGGCTGGGCGTGGCGCTACTGCTGGGCGCGTCCTCCATACCCAGCCTCCTCGACGCCCGTAACGAGCGTGGAGAAAACCGCTATGTCTCCTTCGGGGGCGAGGAAGTGCGCCCCTCCGACCGCTCCTTCCGCTACCTGGACAACAGAACCGGCTTCCGCGACCACGACATCGGCGGCGTCCTGTTCCAGGCCGACGGGGCCCATCCGCCCGCACCGCCCGGCGTCGCGAAGATGCCCGGCCCCGGCGAGATGGTCGTCTCCCCCGCCCTGCGCGACCTGCTGCGCGACTCCGGGAGCGGGCTGCTGCGGGAGCGGCTGAAGAACTACCGCGTCGTCGGCACCATCGCCGACAACGGCGTGGTGGGGCCCAGCGAACTCATCTACTACGCGGGCAGCGACGATCTCGGCCCCGCCGAAGAGGGCCTGCGCGCCGACCACTTCGGCGGTGAGAAGGGGTACGGCGACACCAGGCCGATGGACGCGAAGCTCGTGCTCGTGATCATCGTGGCCTGCGTGGTGCTGCTGATGCCGGTGGCCGTCTTCATCGCCACGGCGGTGCGGTTCGGCGGCGAACAGCGCGACCGGCGGCTCGCGGCGCTGCGGCTGGTCGGCGCGGACCGGCGGATGACGCGGCGGATCGCCGCCGGGGAAGCGCTCTTCGGATCGCTGCTCGGTCTGGTTCTGGGCGCCGCGTTCTTCCTGCTCGGGCGGGAGCTCATCGGCTCGGTCACGATCTGGGACATCAACGTCTTCCCGGCCGACGTGACCCCCGTGCCCTGGCTCGCCGCCATCGTTGTGCTGGCCATTCCGGCCTCCGCCGTCGCCGTCACGCTCTTCGCGCTGCGCGGCATCAGCATCGAGCCGCTCGGCGTGGTGCGCGGCACCGGCGACCGACGGCGGCGGCTGCTGTGGCGGCTGGCCGTCCTGGTCCTCGGGCTGGCGCTGCTGCTGCCGTTGGCCGGGAGCATCAACGGGGGCGGAAGCCAGGTCAAGACGGCCCAGGTCGCCACGGGCGCGTCGCTGGTGCTGCTCGCTCTGACCCTGCTGCTGCCCTGGCTGGTGGAGGCGGCGGTGGGACGGCTGCGGGGCGGTCCGGTCGCCTGGCAGCTGGCCACCCGGCGGCTCCAGCTCAGCAGTGGCACGGCGGCGCGCGCGGTCAGCGGCATCACCGTGGCGGTGGCGGGCACCATCGCGCTCCAGATGCTCTTCTCCGGCGTCCAGGGCGACTTCAGCAAGGCGACGGGCATGGACAGCGAGCGCGCGCAGCTCTACGTCAGCACACGTACGGACGACCCTGTCGCGGCGCGCAAGACGCTGGACGAGTTCCGGGCCACCAAGGGCGTGACCGGTGTCATCGGCACGATCGAGGCGAGCGTGGAGCGGGCGGGGCCGCTGCGCAAGGGAGAGGAGTTCAAACCCAGCGACACGCTGCTGGTCGGTGACTGCTCGACGCTGCGGCAGATCGCGCGGCTGACCGGGGCCTGCAAGGACGGCGACGCCTTCTTGGTGCGGGGGAACGGGAGCCCGGACGCCGTGTCGGCGAAGCCCGGCACGAAGGTCAACCTGCGGCCGGAGGATGTCGACGGGAAGAAGCCCGCGCCCAAGACGTGGACCGTGCCGAAGTCGGCGCGGACCCTCCAGGCGCGCACCGACCCCAGAGGGGACCGTCAGTCGGGGATCTACGCCACCCCTTCGGCTGTGCGCACCGCCGACCTGCTGAGCCCCGTGCTGCGGATGAGCGTCCAGACCGACCCGCACCAGCCGGACGCGGCCGACTACGTCCGTAACACGGCGGCGCGGATCGACCCGCAGATGTCCGTGCGGACGATCATGAGTTTCCAGCGCGACAAGCAGTTCAACAGCGTCAGCACCGGGCTGTACCTCGCCGCGGGTGCCACGATGCTGCTGATCGCGGCCAGCATGCTGGTCTCCATGCTGGAGCAACTGCGCGAACGCAGGCGTCTGCTGTCCGTACTGGTGGCCTTCGGCACCCGGCGTACCACCATGGCCTGGTCCGTGCTGTGGCAGACGGCGGTCCCGGTGGTGCTGGGTCTGGCCCTGGCCATCGTGGGCGGTCTGGGCCTGGGACTGGTGCTGATGCGGATGCTCGGCCGCTCGACCACCGACTGGCTGACGTTCCTGCCCATGACCGGCGTCGGCGCCGCCGTGATCCTGGTGGTGACGCTGATCAGCCTGCCGCCGCTGTGGCGGATGATGCGCCCGGACGGACTCCGTACGGAGTGACCGGGACGGTCTGACGGCCTACGGGCCCCTACGGGCAGCCGCCCGCAGGGGCCCGTGGTCGGCGCCGGACCCCGGCGCCCACAACCGCCGCCCCTGACGCCCGCCGCCCCAATTAGGCCGCAGCCGTCAGGCCGCTGTCCGCACCGCGGAACCGCTGTCACGCACTCAGGCCGCTATCCGCACCGGCAGTTCGCGCAGCGCCTCCCGCAGCGCCGCCGCCAGCTCCTCGAACTCCCCCTGCCGCGCGGCGCCCGCGCGCATGACCAGGGCGATCCGCCGGGACGGCGCGGGGTTCGCGAAGCAGCCCGTGGTGAGCTGGTCGTTGCGGTCGGTCTCCACGCGCAGAGCGGTACGCGGCAGCAGCGTCACGCCGAGCCCGCCGCCGACGAGCTGGACCAGGGTGGCGAGGCCCGCGGCGCTGGTGGTGACGGCCGCGCCTTCCGTGCGGCCCGCCTCGCGGCAGACGTCGAGAGCCTGGTCGCGCAGGCAGTGGCCCTCGTCGAGGAGGAGCAGGTCGAGTTCCTTGAGCGCCTCACGGGGGATGTCGCCGCGCCCCGCGAGCCAGTGTTCATGGGGCATGACGAGCACGAAGTCCTCGTCGAAGAGCGGGATCTCGGTGGTGCCCGGAGCGCCGAGCGGCACCGCGAGGAGCAGCAGGTCGAGCCGCCCGTGGGCGAGCCCGTCGAGGAGGGAGGCGGTCTGCTCCTCGTGGACCTGGAGGTCGAGCGCGGGATAGGCGCCGTGGACCAGGCGCAGTACGGTCGGCAGCAGGTAGGGCGCCACGGTGGGGATCACACCGAGCCGCAGCGGTCCGGTGAAGGGGGCGCGCGCCGCGTCCGCTTCTTCGAGCAGTGCGCCGACGGCGTCGAGCACGGTACGGGCACGGGCCGCGAGCCGCTCACCCGCCGTACTGAGCAGCACCTTCCGGGTCGTACGCTCAAGGAGCTGCACTCCGAGCGTCTCCTCCAGGGCGGAGACCGCGCTGGAGAGGGCGGGCTGGCTCATGCCGATGTCGGCCGCCGCGTCGCGGAAGTGCAGGTGCTCGGCGACGGCGGCGAAGGCCCGGAGCTGGGCGAGGCTGGGCTGCCGGGGCCTGCTCCCCGGTGTCATGGACGCTGCCACTGATAACTACCTCCGATCAACAACACATAGTTTAGCTATTTCACTGATCAATGCCTCCTGTGGCACTGTGGATCTCGTCCAACCCTCAGGAAACTCCGGTAACGGGTTTCCTCAGCAAGTCTGAAGGAGAGCGCGTGCTCACTGTCGGTGACAAGTTCCCCGAGTTCGACCTGACCGCCTGCGTGGACCTCGATGCGGACAAGGCCTTCGCGCAGATCGACCAGAAGACCTACGAGGGCAAGTGGAAGGTCGTCTTCTTCTGGCCGAAGGACTTCACCTTCGTGTGCCCGACCGAGATCGCCGCGTTCGGCAAGCTGAACGACGAGTTCGCCGACCGTGACGCGCAGATCCTCGGCGCCTCCGGCGACTCCGAGTTCGTGCACCACGCCTGGCGCAAGGACCACGCCGACCTGCGTGACCTGCCCTTCCCGATGCTCGCCGACTCCAAGCACGAGCTCATGCGCGACTGCGGCGTCGAGGGCGAGGACGGCTTCGCGCAGCGTGCCGTCTTCATCGTGGACCCGAACAACGAGATCCAGTTCACGATGGTGACCGCCGGTTCCGTGGGCCGTAACCCCAAGGAGGTCCTGCGGGTCCTCGACGCGCTCCAGACCGACGAGCTCTGCCCGTGCAACTGGAGCAAGGGCGAGGACACCCTCGACCCGGTCGCGCTGCTCGCGGGCGAGTGACCAGGAATGGCACTCGATGAACTGAAGTCCGCCGTACCGGACTTCGCCAAGGACCTGAAGCTGAACCTCGGTTCGGTGATCGGCAACTCCGAGCTGCCCAAGCAGCAGCTGTGGGGCACGGTGCTCGCCTGCGCCATCGCCTCGCGCTCGCCGCGCGTGCTCAAGGAGCTGGAGCCGGAGGCCAAGGCCAACCTCTCCGCCGAGGCATACACCGCGGCCAAGTCGGCCGCCGCCATCATGGCGATGAACAACGTCTACTACCGGACCCGGCACCTGCTGTCGGACCCGGAGTACGGCAACCTGCGCGCGGGCCTGCGGATGAACGTCATCGGCAACCCGGGCGTGGAGAAGGCCGACTTCGAGCTGTGGTCGCTCGCGGTCTCCGCGATCAACGGCTGCGGCATGTGCCTCGACTCGCACGAGCAGGTGCTGCGCAAGGCCGGCGTCGACCGCGAGACGATCCAGGAGGCGTTCAAGATCGCCGCCGTCCTGCAGGCCGTCGGCGCCACGCTCGACTCCGAGGCCGTCCTCAACGGCTGACGGGCGGCGCATCCGCGTACAGCTCAACGGCGAGGGGCGGTCCCACCAGCGCGACGCTGGCGGGACCGCCCCTTTTCGCATGTACGGCCGCCGTGGCGGCCGTACGCTTCCGCGCCGCGCACAGGGGATGTGGAGGCTCAGCTTCCGTACGTACGGCCCGTGTGTTCCGTACGTACGGCCCGTGGGCCCTGGGGACCAGTGCGCGCGGGCCCCAGGGCTCACGGGCCGTACGTACAGCGCCATGGCCCGACCAGTACAACTGCCCGACGGATACATACGACGGGCGGCCCCGCCCGGAGATGCCCGGGAGAGGCCGCCCGTCCCTGCTTCCCCGGTCCTTACTCCCTCGCCCTCGCGACTCCGGCTCCGTCCGCCGCCGAGGGCCGGTCCGCCGCCGGGGCCCGGTCCGCCGGCGTCGGCGCGTGCGACTGCGGGGCGGCGCGCAGCGCCTGCTCCTTGGAGTACGCGCGCAGATAACCGACCACCGTGTTCGTCACCGCCACCAGCGGCACCGCGACCACCGCGCCGCCGATGCCCGCGATCAGCGAGCCCGTCGCGACGGAGAGGACCACGGCCAGCGGGTGGACGCGCACCGCGCGGCCCAGGATGAAGGGCTGCAGGATGTGGCCCTCGATCTGCTGCACGGCGAGAACCACCACGAGCACCATCGCCGCCGTGAACACCCCGTGCGTCACCAGCGCCACGATCACCGCGAGCGCGCCCGAGACGACGGCGCCCACCATCGGGATGAAGGCGAACAGGAAGATGAACACGGCCAGCGGCACCGCCATCGGCACCTCCAGGAAGTAGATCCCGATGCCGATGGCTATCGCGTCGATCAGGGCCACTATCACCGTGCCACGCACATACGCGGTGAGCGTCGCCCACGCCCGCGGGCCCGCGCCCGCGACGCCCTCACGGGCGGCGCCCGGCAGCAGCTTGAGGAGCCAGCCCCAGATCTTCGGCCCGTCGTAGAGCAGGAAGAGGGTGGAGAACATCGTCAGCAGGATGCCGGTGAACATCTCGATGACGACCTGCACCCCCTCGATGCCGGCCGAGGTGATGTCCTTGGAGTTGGTGCCGATGGCCTTGCTCAGGTTGTCGGCGATGTTGTTGATCTGGTCCTCGGTGACATGGAACGGGCTGTCGAGGAGCGAGTGCTTCAGGTCCGTGATGCCGTGCTGCACCTTGGACGTGAGGTCGTCGATGTTCTCCGTCACCTGCCACACCACGAACCAGGTGACCAGCCCCATGACGACGAAGCCGCCGATGAACACGATGGCGGTGGCGAGGCCGCGCGGCACTCCGCGCCGCTTCAGCCGCGCCACGGTCGGCTGGAGCATCGCCGTGATGAGCAGCCCCGCGACGAACGAGAGCACCACCAACTGCACATTGCTGATGACCTGCATCAGCACCCACACCGACCCCGCCAGCACCAGCAGGCGCCAGCCGACCTCGGCGGCCACCCGCATGCCCCAGGGGACGGCGGCGACCGGGTCCGGCCGGGGCGCCACGGCCGGGGCGTAGGCGGGCGGCGGGGGAACGTGTTCCGGTTCGTGCGGCTCGGCGTCGTCGCGCGGCGGGTCTACCGGGGTCACTTCGTCCCGGTCCTTCTCCCGCGAGGCGGCGAACCGTTTCAGCCGGGCCTCGTCGGCGAGGTCGTGGGTCGGCTCGGCGAACGCGCCCGTACGGTCGGACGCCGCGTCCCCCTCATCGGCCGGCGCGGCCTCCCGCGGCGCGGAGCCGGTGCGCTCGGTCCCGTACCGGGGACCCTCCTGGTCGGGCCGGCCCTGCTCGGCGTCCTCAGACGCCTCCCTGCGCTGCTGCTCCAACCGCTCGGCGAGCCGCGACAGCCCGGCCCCCAAGCCGCCGACCCACTCTGGCAATCTGGACATTCTCTTCCTCTACCCCACTCCCCGCGGCCATACGGGTCGACGTTACCCGTGACCTGGCCTCCGGCACGGCACGTGTCGCCCCTGAAGACACACGAAGCCCCCGACCGGTTGAGGTCGGGGGCGAAGTGATGGTGAGCGGAGCGGCTTAGTAGTAGTTGTTGGCCTGCCAGAACGCCCACGCGCCGCACGGGCTGTGGTAGCGGTCGTTCATGTAGCTCAGGCCCCACTTGATCTGCGTGGCCGGGTTGGTCTGCCAGTCGGCGCCCGCGGAGGACATCTTGGTACCGGGCAGCGCCTGCACGAGTCCGTACGCGCCGGAGGACGCGTTGACGGCCTTGTAGTTCCAGGTGCTCTCGTTGTTCACGATGTTGCTGAAGCACTGGAACTGGTCGGCCGGGACGATCTGCTGCGCCATGGCCTTGACTTCGGCGGTGGAGTAGGAGCCCTTGGCGGAGAGGTTGGAGAGGTCGTCGTGGCCACCGGAGCGGCTGGCCTCCTCTTCCTTCTTCTCGTGCTCCTTCTTCGCCTTTTCCTCGGCCTCCTTCTTCGCCTTCTCAGCCGCGGCATCCTTCTTGGCCTGCGCGTCCTTGGCAGCCTTCTTACGGGCGGCTGCTTCGGCGGCCTTCTTGGCATCGGACGCCGCGGCCGCGGACTGGGTGTCCGCCTGCTGCGTCAGGGAAGCGGTCTGCGCCTGGACGTTCTGCCCAGTGGGGATGTCCGCGAGGATGGTCGAATCGGCGGCGGTGGCCTCGACCGGGTTGGTCGTGCCTTGCTCGTCGCCCGAAGCGACACCGACGACGGCGCCGACTGTGGTGACCGCGGTGGCGGATGCCACGGCGAATCCCCGGACCGAAATCCGGCTCACACGGTTTCCTTCCAGCGTCGCCCGCATAGGTGACCGTGCGGACGCAATCGTGCCCCTGGCGCTGGCCTCCGATTGGTCCCGGTCCCCGAAGAGCGGTGGGGCCGGCTGGTCACAGGAGGCGCGGGCCCGGTGGGCCCTCCGGTGAAGGAGGTCCGCGTGGTACTCGGGCGGCATACGGCGACGCTGTTCAGTTCTTGTGGTGTCGCACCGCTGGGGGTGCTCGTGTGCCGTATGCGGGGCCTGACAGGACCCAGACTCTGCCGGAACTCCACGCTCCTAGGCAATTCCCGGTTGCGTGGGAAAGCTCACACCCCGTTTGCCGGGTCTGTTTAACGGAAAGGGCAGCGCAGCAGGACGCCGCGCGGCTAAGCTCCTGCGCTCCGCCGCGCGGCGTCCTGGGGTGCGAACTCCGTTAGATCCGCCCGTCCTCCAGCATTTCGGTCACCAGCGCCGCGATCGGCGAACGCTCCGACCGGTTCAGCGTGACGTGTGCGAAGAGCGGGTGGCCCTTGAGCTTCTCGACGACCGCGACCACGCCGTCGTACCGGCCGACCCGCAGATTGTCGCGCTGCGCCACGTCATGGGTCAGCACGACGCGCGAGTTCGCGCCGATCCGCGAAAGAACGGTCAGCAGGACGTTCCGCTCCAGGGACTGCGCCTCATCCACGATCACGAACGCGTCGTGCAGCGACCGGCCCCGGATGTGGGTGAGCGGCAGCACCTCCAACATGCCGCGCCCCACCACCTCTTCGATCACCTCGGCGCTGGTCACCGCGGAGAGCGTGTCGAAGACGGCCTGCGCCCAGGGGCTCATCTTCTCCGACTCGCTGCCCGGCAGATAGCCCAGCTCCTGGCCGCCGACCGCGTACAACGGGCGGAAGACCATCACCTTGCGGTGCTGCTGGCGCTCCAGCACGGCCTCCAGTCCGGCGCAGAGCGCCAGCGCCGACTTGCCCGTACCCGCGCGCCCGCCCATGGAGACGATGCCGACGTCCGGGTCCAGGAGCAGATCGAGGGCGATGCGCTGTTCGGCGCTGCGGCCGTGGATGCCGAACGCCTCCCGGTCGCCCCGCACCAGCCGGACGGAGCCGTCCGCCGCGACCCGGCCGAGCGCCTTGCCGCGCTCGGACTGGAGCACCAGTCCGGTGTGCACGGGCAGTTCGGCCGCTTCCGGGACGGACACGCTCTCGTCGGCGAAGAGCTCGTCGACCTGCTCGGCGGTGACGGCCAGTTCGGTCATCCCCGTCCAGCCGGAGTCGGTGATCGCCAGCTCGGCGCGGTACTCCTCCGCGAGCAGCCCGACGGACGACGCCTTGATGCGCAGTGGCAGGTCCTTGGAGACGACGGTGACGTCGTGCCCCTCTGCCTGGAGGTTGCGTGCGACCGCCAGGATGCGCGAGTCGTTGTCGCCGAGCCGGAAGCCCGCTGGGAGAACGCCCGGGTCGGAGTGGTTGAGCTCGACCCTGAGCGTCCCACCCAACTCGCCGATCGGGATCGGCGCGTCGAGCCGCCCGAACTGCACCCGGTACCCGTCCAGCAGGCGCAGTGCCTGCCGGGCGAAGTAGCCGAGCTCCGGGTGGTGCCGCTTGGCTTCCAGCTCGGTGACCACGACGACGGGCAGCACGACCTCGTGCTCGTCGAAGCGGGACATCGAACCTGGGTCGGCCAGCAGGACGCTGGTGTCGAGGACATAGGTGCGCCGGTCGTGCTCACGGCGCTTCTTGCTGGTCACCACGGGTGGACGAACCCCCTCGGGAGAGGTCGGGGTGCGACGTCGTCGCGCGGGAATGGACCGGGTCCTGGCCCTACGAGGGCCGGACGCCGGCCCTCCGCGTCGTCCGTACGATCCGCACGGTCGTCCGTTTGCAAAGGGCCTCCCGGGCAGGCGGCCCCATGCCGCCCACTGGCAGTTCGGCGATCTTGGACAGACCGTCGACCTGACAGGGATATTCCCTCTAACGTGCGCGACCATGCAACGGCATATGCGACGAGCAGGTGAACGATTCGATCACCGCGCTGGCCGCTTCGTGCGGAGCCCGTACGCCGTAGTCCGTACGGAGGCCCGTACGACCGGACGGGTCACCCGCGCACCGGCCGGCATTCCCCGTCCCGTGCCGCGCCGCTGGGCGGCCGTCAGCCGCCGTAGCGGCGATGGCGCGCCGCGTAGTCGCGCAGCGCGCGCAGGAAGTCGACCTTCCTGAAAGCGGGCCAGAAGACCTCGCAGAAGTAGTACTCGGAGTGCGCGCTCTGCCAGAGCATGAAGCCGGACAGCCGCTGTTCGCCGCTGGTGCGGATCACCAGGTCGGGGTCGGGCTGGCCGCGCGTGTAGAGGTGCTTGGAGATGTGCTCGACGTCGACGATCTCGGCGAGCTCGGAGAACGAACTGCCGCGCTCCGCCGCCTCCAGGATCAGCGAGCGCACCGCGTCCGCGATCTCCTGCCGCCCGCCGTAGCCGACGGCGACATTGACGAGTATGCCGCCCTTGTCGTAAGTCGCCTCTTCGGCTTCCTTGAGCACGGTCTGGGTGCGCTCGGGCAGCAGGTCGAGGGTGCCCACGTGATGGACGCGCCAGCGCCCGTCGGCGGCGAGGCCGCGCACGGTGTTCTCGATGATGCCCAGCAGCGGGAGCAGTTCGTCCTCGGGCCGGTCGAGATTGTCCGTGGACAGCAGCCAGAGCGTGACGACCTCGACGTCGGTCTCGGCGCACCAGCCCAGCAGTTCCTTGATCTTGTCGGCGCCCGCCTGGTGACCCTGTTCGGTCGTACGGCCGTCGGCCCGCGCCCAGCGGCGGTTGCCGTCGAGGATCACGCCGATGTGCTTGGGCACCTGGGCGTGGTCGAGGCGGTTCTCCACCCGGCGGGCGTAGAGCCCGTACACCAGGTCGCGCAAGTTCACGTCTTTTAGCCCCTCCGTGCATGGCAATCGCCCCGAGGGCGCAACCCTACTGCCAGCACACGGCCCTCACCCAACCCGCCCTGTCACAACTCCGTGATAGGCAGATCAACATGACTGACCCCTCGCATTACCGCGCCGCCGGCGAACGCTACGACGCCATGGAGTACCGGCGTACGGGCCGCAGCGGCCTCAAGCTCCCCGCGATCTCCCTCGGCCTGTGGCACAACTTCGGCGACGACCGCGGCCTGGAGTCGCAGCGCGCGATCCTGCGCCGCGCCTTCGACCTGGGCGTGACCCACTTCGACCTGGCCAACAACTACGGCCCGCCCGCGGGCTCGGCCGAACTGAACTTCGGCAAGCTGTTCGCCCAGGACTTCCGCGCCTACCGCGACGAGCTCGTCCTGTCCACCAAGGCCGGCTACCAGATGCACCCCGGTCCGTACGGCGAGTGGGGCTCCCGGAAGTACCTGCTGTCCTCGCTCGACGCGTCGCTCCAGCGCATGGGCGTCAACTACGTGGACATCTTCTACTCGCACCGATTCGACCCCGAGACGCCGCTGGAGGAGACGATGGGCGCGCTCGCGTCCGCCGTCCAGCAGGGCAAGGCGCTCTACGCGGGCGTCTCCTCGTACACCTCCGAGCAGACCCGTGAAGCGGCGCGGCTGCTGCGCGACATGGGCGTGCCGGCGCTGATCCACCAGCCCTCCTACTCCATGATCAACCGCTGGACCGAGGAGGACTCGCTCCTCGACACGCTGGAGGCGGAGGGCATGGGCTGCATCTCCTTCGCACCGCTGTCGCAGGGGATGCTGACCGACAAGTACCTGGACGGCATCCCGGCCGACTCGCGCGCCGCGCAGGGCAAGACGCTGGACCCGAAGGCGCTCACCGACGAGGTCGTGGGGCGGCTGCGCGGGCTGAACGAGATCGCGAAGCGGCGCGGCCAGTCGCTGGCCCAGCTCGCGCTGAACTGGGTGCTGCGCGACGAGCGGATGACCTCGGCGCTGATCGGCGCGTCGAGCGTGCGGCAGCTGGAGGCGAACGTGGCGGCGCTCGGCGCGCCGGAGCTGACCTCGGAGGAGCTGGCGGAGATCGACTCCCATGCGGTGAGCACCGGGTGAGTCGCCGTCGGGGCGGGCGGGTCGCAAAAAGGAGGCTTGACCAGGGGCCCATAAAAAGCGGGCCGGTCCGTGGGGGGGGGGTTACGGACCGGCCCGAGGGGGGGGTTCCACCATAACCGCTCGGAGGACGTGCTCCGCGCATCGACGCGGGTGACGGCGCGTGTCGCGCTGACGGACCGGGCCGTAGTCGATCTTCGCCGGGCGCTCCGCGGGGGCGGGTTCACCCCTCGCCCGCCCGGCCACCGAAGGGCGTACGCCGTAGAACGGGCCCGCGCGGCGCCCCCTTCAGCCGTCCCACCCGAGAGCGTCCCCCATCGTCATCATCGCCTTGACGTCACACGTGCGACAGCTGGTGGCTCGTCTCCCTGACGCGGGTCCGCCTCTCCCAGGGCAGGAGATTCCAGGCAGGCCCGCGCGATGCACTTCCAGCGGTCGCGTGTGAGCAGTGCGTAAGCGACTGTAGGGCACATACGCCCGTATGAACTACCTTATGCGGCAATTCGTTTACTCCGCGCCGAATTCAGTCGCAACCAGGACATCCAAGGCGTTCATGCGTTCGCCCCGCGACTCCTATAGGACTTTCGCCGCCCACGCCCGGCGTCCCGGCCCCGCGCCCGGGAGCGCACTGTCGACGCCCCGTGCGACCGGCGCCGCCCGCCGCCCCGGTCAAACCGCCGTCTCGGTCAAACCGCCGGCCCGACCGAACAGTCGCCCCCGGCCGAACAGTCACTCCGGTCACACCGTCGCCCCGCCCAGCAGCAGCCCCAGCCAGGCACCGGCGATCATGTACGGGCCCAGTGCCATCGTCGTACCGCGCCGCCCGCGCCCCGACACCATCAGCCACACCCCGTACACCGACCCCAGCAGCAACCCGAGGAACGCGCCCGCGAACAGCACGCTCCAGCCGTACCAGCCCAGCGCGCACCCCAGCCCGATGGCCAACTTCACGTCGCCGAAGCCCATACCGCTCGGGTTGATGAGGAACAGCACGAAATACCCGCCGGCCAGGGCCGCCCCGCCCAGCAGCGCCCCCGTCCACGACCCGGCGGCGCCGGGGACCGGCACGGTCAGCCCCAGCAGCGCCGCCACCCCGGCGGCCAGCGGAAGCGTGAGTACGTCCGGCAGCCGCCGCACCGCCCGGTCCACCCCGGCCAGCACCGCCCCGACCGGAGCGGCGAGCAGCCACACCGCCAGCTCGGGCCGCGCCCCCACCGCGGCCGCCAGTGCCGCGCACACGACGGCGGTGGCCACGGCCCACCGCCACGGCCCCGGTCCGTACGCCCGTAAGCCCACCGGGCACCGCGGGCACACCGCGCGTCCCGCCCATCCCGCGATCGGGTGCCCGCGCGGGCACGCCGAACGCCACGGCCGACCGGGCTCCACGGCGAGCCGGTACAGGGGCCGCGGCAGGAGCGCCCCCGCGACGGCGCCGTAGAGCAGGGCGAGGAACAGCAGCAGCGCGTGCACGAACCGAGCCTACGGACCCGGTGCGCGGCGTGACCGTCTGATAGAACGAATGCCATGGCCCGCTGGCAGGACGGCAAATCCCAACTTCATCTTCCCGACGTGGCAGTGCCATTGGAAATCGCCGCGTCGTACCGCGCCCGTACCCGCGGGCTGCTCGGCCGTGACGGCATCGGGGGCGCGCTGCTCCTCACCCCCGCCACGAGCGTGCACACCTTCCGGATGCGGTTCCCCATCGACGTCGCCTACCTCGACCGGGAGTTGACCGTCCTGGCCGTACGCACCATGCGCCCCGGGCGTCTCGGCGTACCCCGCCCGCGCTCCCGCCACATCCTGGAGGCGGAGGCGGGCGCGATGGCCCGTTGGGGCCTGCACGCGGGGGTGCGCGTAGCGGTTCGCGCCTGACCGGCGCGCGTCAACGGGGCCCTTCCGCCCGCGTCCGTGGGCTAAGCCCGGGCCCGGCGGCGCGCCGCGACCGCCCAGCCGCCGAGCCCGAGCAGCAGCGCGGAACCGGTGCTGACCCCCGCGTACCCGACGACCCGCAACCCGCCGCTCCGGCCGCTCGCCCCGACCGACTGCTGTCCGGCACCGGCCCCCGGGGCGGCGCCGCCGCCGGCGGTCGCGCTGTGCGTCGGCCTCGGTTCGCCGCCCTTGGTGACGTCGATCCGGAGCGTGACGGGGATGGCTCCCGAACCCCCGTCCGCGACCTTGGGGTTGACGCTGACCTGGAGGTAGTACGAACCGGCGAACCGCATGGCCTTGGCCGATTCGGCGAGCGCGGCTCCGGAGGCGTTGCCGGGGTCGGCGGGGACGGTGTCGAGGGAGAGGGCAGCGGGTCTGCCCTGGTAGCCGACGGTCTTGTTGGCGACGTAGCCGCGCGCGGTGTTGTTCAGACCCATCCGCACACCGTTGATCACGTATGCCTTCCCCGCGGACCCCCCTGATGCCGTCGCCCCGAACTCCGCGTCGGCGTAGAGCCGCTGCCCCCAGTCGACGGGAACACGGTAGAAGCGCGTCTCGCCGGGCCGGATGGTGTCCGTCCACACTCCGCTCGGCGTGGCAGGGGCGTCGTTGAATCCGGTACCGCCGGAGATGCTGCGAGCAGTGCCGGAGGGCGCGCTTCCGGACGGGGCGACGGGCTCGGGGCCCGGCGGCTTCGCGGTCTGCCGCTGCTTGCGCAGGGGCACGGAGGCGTACTTGAGCTCGACGGGCATGGCCGCGGTGTCCCCGCCCGCGGCCTCCCCGCGTTCGACGACGAAGCGGTACGTGCCCGCCGTCTGGCAGGCCCCACCCTGCTTGATCACGCGGTCCGCGTAGTCGCTGACGGGGTACGCCCCGCCCGTCGTCAGGAAGGCACGGTGGTGGCTGATGCCGCACTGCATGCCGTCGGCGGTCTGGAGCGAGACGTCGATGCCGTCCCGCAGCCCCATCGTGGCACCGGGCCGGGGCACGGCGACGGCCGACACATACGCGTTGGAGGCGGCGTCCAGGCCGACGCTGTAGTACTTCTTCTCGCCCGGCTTGATGCTGTCCCTGTACGTGTGGGCGCCGGGACGCAGCCGCGGACCGGCGTCACCTGCCGCCGAGCCCCGGACGGGTGCGACGTTCGGGGCCATCCGGTACGAGGCCGGCGCCCCGCCGTCGGCATCGACGACGCCGGCGGCCCCGGCGGGCCCGGCGGAGAGCCCGAGGCCCGTCACCACTATCCCCGCCATCGCCAACGCCCTCTTGCGGCCCTTCATTTCCGCCTCCCTCACCAATATCCCCCGGTAGGCCCATCCTGCCCACCGAGCACGGTGCCGGACACCCCGACTTGGAGGCAGGTGGCCGGGGCGGGGGAGCTCCCTGGGGTGGTGCCGCGTCGTGTGGCGTGGTGCCGCGTCGTGCGGCCGGAGTTATCCACAGGGGTCGCGGAGGCCGCGAAGGTGCGCTGTGCTTGAGCAATGACGGCGGACAACGACACCCTGCACGATCTGGCGATGGCTCAGGGCGGCATCCTCTTCTCCTCGCAGGCCGCAGCCTTCGGCCTCAACTCCTCGCGCGCCACGCGCCTGCTGCGCCGGGCGGGCTGGACCGCGATGTACCGGGGCGCGTGGGCGGCGCCCGGAAAGGACATCGATCTACGGCTGAGACTCCGGGCCATTCAGTTGCAGCGCCCGCGGCTGACCGCCAGCCACCGCACGGCGGCAGCCGCCCACCGCATCGAGGTGGAGCACGGGCCCCACCCCATAGAGCTGACAGACGCCTCGGGCGCGGGGGCGGGGGCGGTCAGGGTGTGCGGCACGAGGGTGCACCGCCTTCCACTGGCCGAGGAGGAGATCACGGACGTCGACGGCATCCGGGTCACCACTGTCGTACGGACCATCTGCGACCTGCTCCGCACTCTCCCCCGCCACGCGGCGGTCATCGCGGCCGACTCGGTGTTCGCCAGGGGGATGGCGGACCTCCGGCAGGTGGCGGACGCCCTCACCGCCGGGCCGCGCCGCGCCCGGACCGGCACAGCCCAACGGGCCCTGGCCCTGGCCGACCCGTCGTCGGGCTCACCGGCGGAGTCCAAGGCGCGGTTGGAGATGCACGAAGCGGGTCTGCACCCCGATTCCCAAGCCGAGGTGGTCACAGCGCAGGGTCGCACCCGGCGGGTGGATTTCCTTTTCCGTGAACAGGGCTTGGCGGTGGAGATCGAGGGGTTCACGTGGCACGGCTCCAGAGCGGCACACCAGGAAGACACCATCCGCTTCAACGAACTCACGTCCTCCCCGCAGATCCGCCGGCTCCTGCGCTTCACCCGCGACGACATCCTGTACCGCCCCCGCCTCTTCATCCGCTCCGTCCAGGACGCCCTCTCCCATCTGGACAGAGACTGGCCGGGGTGACGTCCCCGGCCACGGACGGCGATAGCAGCGGGGAGGTGCTGAGTCCATGAGCATCCGTACTCATGCGCGTAGGGACGCCGTCCGTGCTGTCAGTGGATGCCAACTGAGAGAGTTGACTACCCATCACAAAGTCGAACGCCACTGAAAGGTGCGCGTGTTGGCCGGTCGGATGTCATTGCTACGCCATGTCCTGTGCGGCATCGGCAGAGAGATAGGGGGCGCCGTGAGCGACAAGCTGGGTATCCCTCCGCATGACCTGCGGGCAAGCGCTGGAGCCGCCGGCCGCATAGCCAGGGGCCTTGAACCGCGCGTGAAGAAGGCGGTGAACAAGAGCAAGGACGCGGCGAGCTCCCTGAAAGGCTGGTCTTTCGGGAAGGCGTTGGAGACGAGCGCCGAGGAATGGGAGACGGCACTGGGCGCCATGCGCAAGCGCATCGCCAGAAGCGGAGACCTGCTCGGGGACATCGCCGACATGCACACATGGAACGACCACGACATTTACACCACATTCTCGGGGGACCTGAAGCGGTGAGCACTCCCTATCACCTTCTGCTCAAGCTCGACGTCACCGACCTGGAGACGGCCACCTCGGCCTGGGAGTCCCTGGCAGGCAAGCTCGAAACCGCGCACAGAGACCACCGCAGACACGTCACCGGCCCCTTGGCCAAGTGGCACGGAGACAGTGCCAAGGCGGGAAAGCCGGTCCTGGACAGCCTCCAGGGGCAGCTTGAGGCGGCGCATGTGGATGCGATTCTGATAGCCCAGGTCCTGGACACCACCCGCGTGAGGATGAAGCAGGCGCAGACGGACCTGAAGAACGCCATCAAGAGCGCGGAGCAGGACGACTACGTCATCGACGACACCACAGGGCAGGTCTCGCTGCCCCAATGGCTGCTCGACGCCCGCCACGACCCTGACCAGGCCACGGTGCTGCCTGACTACACCAAGGCCATGACAGGCCATCAGGACAACATCAACCAGGCGATCAAAGACGCGAAGAAGGCCAGCGACGACGGGGAAAAGGCGATCGGTGAGGTCCGGGCGCAACTGCTGGACGAGGAGGACGCACTCGGCCAGACGGCAGTAGAGGCGCGCGACGTGGCCAAGGACTTGGGCATCGGTGCGTACGGCATTCCGGACGGCAAGGACGTCAAAGAGAACGCCGAGTGGTGGAAGGGCCTCAGCCACGACGAGCAGCAGACGTACATCGCGATGTACCCGAAACAGATTGGCGCCCTGGACGGCTTGCCGGCGGTAGCCCGCGACGACGCCAACCGTCTTCTGCTGGACCAGTACCTCAATCCGGCGCCGCCGGACCACGCCATCAACACCGACGAGTTCAACAAGCAACAGGACGGACTTCGAGCCCTCAAGGAGAAGCTCAACGCCGCCGACGGAGCGCCCAAGGGGAAAGAGCTCTATCTACTGAAGCTCCGGCCCAAAGGCGACGGCAGAGCCATCGTCGCCATGGGCAACCCCGACACCGCGAAGAACACCGCTGTGCTGGTTCCCGGGGTCAACTCGGACCTCAGGGGGACGGGGGGCGAGATAGACCGGATCAATTCGCTCCGCGCCTCTGCACACAAGATTCACCCCGACGAATCAACCGCGGTAATTTCCTGGCTCGACTATGACCCGCCCAACGAGAAATTGGCCGATTCTGATATAGACATCGGAGTCATCTCTCAGGATCGCGCCAAGGAAGGCGGGGAAGCGCTGCGACACTTTACGGCGGGCACGCGGGCCGCACAAGGGATTCACCATAGCAACCTCACTGTCATAGGCCACAGTTATGGATCCACGACAGTTGGCGCGGGAGCGGCAGGCGGGCATGGCCTGGGCGCCGACAATATTATCGCGGTCGGCAGCCCCGGTATGACGGTGGAGCACGCCAGGGAGCTGAATATCGACCCCAAGCACGTATATATCGGCGCGGCAAAAGATGATCCCATCATCAACAATTTCGCCGGCACTGCCCTGGGAAGCGACACCCGGAACGATACGTTTGGCGCACAGCACTTCAAAGTGGACACCAGCGGGCATAGCGGCTACTGGGACTCCACCGGAGGCCAACCCAGTGAAAGCCTGACCAACCAGGGACGCATCATCACTGGCGAGCCCATCTCCTCCACCCCGGCCAGGAATCCGGATCACTACTCCGGAAACATCCCGAACCCCTTCCCCAATGTCCCGCAAGGAATCAAGTGATGCTCAATCGGAACCCTGCCCGAGGTGCCGCGTTCAAAGCGTCTCGCGCAATTATCGCGATGACTATCGCCGTATGGACACTGGGGGGATGCATGTCCGAAGCCAGCGAAAAAGGCAAGAACGACCCACTGCCCCGCATGAGTCAGGAGCACGCACAGGACTGGGCCCGCGATTTCACCAAGCGTCTGGCGAAAGTAATAGGTAAACCCATCAACTCACGTCACCCGGACGTCAGTTTTCTGGGGTGTACGGGTAAAAACGGTGAGGAGGCCACGGACGATAGATTCGTATTGATGTACAGCGCGTGGGTGACGGTCCCTCCGGAGCAGCACAACGAGGCCGCGAAAAAACTTCGAAAGACCCTGGTGGACCAGGGGTACACCATCACCACTGAACGGCCGCACAAGGCCGGGAAGCAGGGCATGATCCTGGAGGCACGGCCGGCGAAGGAGGGGTTCTTCATCGGGATCGAATCCGCGAAGATCGACGACAAATATCAAGAGATCGCACTTGGGATCAACTCCCCTTGCATGATCCCACCGGGCGCGACGCAGAGCCATCAGTGACATGGCGGGACACCTGCGACCCGCCGTGCTCCCCTCTGTCAGACCTGTCAGAACGTCAGTCAGCCCTTTGAGCGCGGGAAGCTGACCTCTACGCGACGGTTCTTCTTTCGGCCGTCCTCGGTGGAGTTATCGGCGATGGGGTAACCCTCGCCGTAGCCGCGGATCTGGTAGGAGATGGACGACGAGCCCAGATCCTGGGCGAGTTGGCGCTGGACGGCGTCGGCGCGCTGTTTGGACAGGACGATGCCGTGGGCGGCGGAGCCGAGGTTGTCGGTGAAGCCGAAGACGCGGAGGCTGGTGGCGTTCAGTTTCTTGATCTCGTCGGCGATGGCCCGGATACGGGCATTGGCCTCGCTGCTGAGCTTGTCGCTGTCCTTCGCGAAGAGCACTTCCGCCTGGAGGGCGAAGGTGACGTTGACGTTGGTGTCCTCGCGGCGTTCGTCGCCGTTGTCGGTCTCGACGACGGACTTGATGTCCAGGACCCGGCCGGGTGCGAGTTTGGCACCATCCCGCATCTTCAGGTCCGGGTCGGTGCCGTCGATCTTCACCGGGGGCTTGGAGCCGGCCTGGGCGCCGGGGCCGCTGTCGGCGCGGGCGACCGAGAACGGCCAGGTCACGGCCATGAGCGTGGTGGCGAGGGCGACGGTGAGGAGCGTGCCGTGGCGGGTGGACCGGGGCGTGGTCATGGGGACGCTCATCCGGAGATCTTGATGTCGACGGTGGGCATGGAGGGGAGTTGGAAGTCGACTTGCGTGACACTTGGCGGCGGGGCCGGGAATTGGGCGAAGATGGGGCGGCTCTCGTTGGGCCTTATGTTGACCAGCCCCGTCGTGCACAGGCATTCGCCGTCCGTGTCGCGGAGTACGAGATAGCGCTTCTTCCCGGCGGAGTCGATGAGGGACGCCCCGGACACGGATGACTGGGACTTCATCTCCGTCTCCTTGGATCGCCAAGTGAGCGGCGTGAAGGGCTTGTCCCCGTGGTTCGTGACCGTCGCGTTCACAGTGACGAATCCGCCGCTGTCCCGTTTCGCGGAGTTGATGGTGACCGCGATGCCGTCCGGCCCTTTGATCTCGCCGATCGTCTCGGCCGCCTGGGCGGCGGGCTTGTTCTTCCCTTCGCCCCGGGGAGCGGGGGAATTCCGGGATGACCCGCCTTCGGACTTCTGCCCGGAGCCGTCACCGCCACAGCCGGTCACAGCGAGGGCCATACCGGCCGCGAAGGCCAGGGCAGCCGCGCTCCTTCGGGCCTTCGTCATGTGCCGATTGCTCATGAGGGGCGTTCCTTCGCTCGTCGGTCGACGGTCAGTCGGCAAGATGCACGGTAAAGAGGTCCTTGGCAGCCGGGAAGGATTCGAGGTGCTCCGGGTCGATGGTCAGTTTCCCGTCGGAGCAGGAGAGTTCGATCGGCTTCTTGTCCGCCCCGCCGCCGTCGGCGCCCTTGTCGCCTTCCTCGCCTTTGCCATCGCCCTTCTCTTCGTCCGTGTCCCTGCCCTCGCCGCTCGGTTTCGGCTCGGGCGGCGGCTCGCTCGCGATGACGCTGCAACGGGGCCTGACGACGGCCTTCGCCGTGGCTTTCGCGTGGGTGGTCTCCGTGGCCGGTACAGCGGACTTGCCCACGGACTTGAGCGACTCGACGCTGACCGTGAACGACACGGGCGGGCCGGCCGCGTCGCAGGCGCTTACTTGAGCGCCGTTCGCCGCGGCGAACTCGGCGGCGTCGGCGCATTCCTGCCCGAAGGGGGGCCGGTCGCCGCGAACGATGTCGTCCCATGGGGCGCCGCCGCCGATTGCCTCGATGAGCGTGGTGCGCACTTGATCCCGGTAGCTCTGGGCCGCGGCGAGCGCCGATGCGTCGGCGGCGGTCTGGGCACCGCCTTTCGCGGCCCCCGCCTGTCCTACGGCGAAGAACAGCAGCGCCAGGAAGAGCAGGCCGGCCGCCGCTGTGATGTAGATCGGGAATGCCTGCCCCCGGTCACCGCGAATCCGTACGAACTTCGCGGCGGTCAGCCAGTGATTTGGCTGATCTTGTTGGTGATGGCGCTCGCGATCATTGTGCCGAAGTCCGTCGTCGTCAGCACCAGGATGATCGCCACCACCACCGCGATGATCCCCAGATACTCGATCGACGTCTGGCCCCGGTCGCCTCTCCGAGCCGATCCCCGAACTCCCCGAACTCCCCGAACTCCTCGGACTCCCCCAACTCCTTGGACTCCTCGAACTCCCCGGATCACCCGGACTCCCCAGAAGCGCTTGCCCATCGTGTTCCCCTCCATGGCCGGGCCGCCTCGGCCGGTCCGGCGAGTCAGTCCGCGTGGTGTGCGTCCCCGTCATGCCGCTCGTGACACGAGAAAAGTACGCCGAAACACCAGGCGCGGAACAGTGCACCCGGCACCATTCCCTTCCCCGTTCGGGGAGTTGGAACACCACAGACCCCATGCGTTTCTTACGCATCTCGCGGCTCATCGTTCTCACCCCCGCTCGGCCACGCCCGTGGAGGAGTTCTCGGTCCATGACTGTCCCACACGGGGTTGCAGACGCGAAGGTGCTTGGCGCAAGTCGGCCGAGTTCCTACCGGTGCGGGGCGCGGCGGGGAAGCGGCAGGGGCGGGCGGAGGCGGGGAGGGGGCGGGGCGGCGGAAGGGGGGGCATGTGGGGGTCCTCTCGGTAGGCGCTGGCGGTCAATCCCCCGCGATGGAGCCGAAATCCATGCCGGAGCCCAGGAAGAAGCCCGCCACGAGCAGGATCATCGTTCCCGGGACCATGAAGGTCGTGATGACCATCGTGGCCTTCGGCACGGCCCGGGCGGCGCGCCTACGGGCCAGTTGGGCGTCGGTGCGGCGCATGTCGTTGGAGATGCTGATGAGCGTCTCCACGATCGGCGAACCCAGGTCCTCGCCCTGCTGCAAGGCGGTGACGAACTGGGCGACCTGCTCGGAGTCATTGCGTTTGCGTAGCTCTTCAAAGGCTTGACGGCGGCTTACGCCGAGATCCATCTGACGCAGGGTGATGCGCAATTCGTCGGACCACGGGCCCTCGTATTTCTCGGACACGCGGTCGAGAGCCTGGCGGAAACTGAGCCCCGCGCTCACCACCACCGCCAGTACGTCCAGGAAGTCGGGCAGCGTCCGTTCGATCGCGTCCCGGCGTTCGCGCACCGCCGCCCAGATGCCGACCTCGATCCAGAAGAGGCCGAAGGCGATCAGCAGCAGGGCCAGGAGCAGCCGGCCCTGTACGAGCATGACCAGCGCGCCGCCGAAGCCCAGCCCGCCGTAGACCGCGCGCCGGGCCGCGTACCGGTCGACGGTCAGGCCGCCCGGGTTGCCCGCGCGGTCGATGCGCCGTCTGACCCGCTCGACCCGCTTGTCCCCCATGAGGCGCAGCACGAGGGGCGCGTACCGCATGCCGAGGCGGTCCACGGCGGAGCCGACCACCGTCGTGCGGGTCGCGCCGACCTCCAGCGCGAGGGCGAGGTCGGCGGGGAGTTTCACCTCGCTGCGGTAGAGGGCGATGCCGTAGCAGATGCCCGCGACGGAGACGCCGATGACCAGGGCCAGCAGGAGTTCCATGGGTGGTCGCCGCCTCCTCAGACGTCGATCTTCGACATGCGCCGGATGAGGAAGAAGCCGAGCCCGTACAGGCCGAATGCGGCCACGACCGCCGCCTTGCCCAGGAACGAGGCCGTCATCCGGTCGATCGAGCCCGGCGCGATCCGGTCCATCAGCAGCAGCGTGCCGATGCCCATCAGCGGCACGACGTAGGCCGTCACGGTCACCTGCGAAAGCTGTGTACGGACCTCCCGCCGCGTCTCCTTGCGCTCCTCCAGCGTCTGCGTGAGGTTGCGCAGCGAGCTGACGACCGCGCCGCCCGCGCGGTTCGCCAGAACCAGCGTGGTGACCAGGACGATCAGTTCACGGGACGGCAGGCGTTCCGCGAGTTCGCCCAGCGCGTCGTCGATGGAGTGCCCGATCGCCAGCTTGTCGGAGACCTTGGCCAGTTCCTCGCCGGCCGGGGCCTCCATCTCGTCGGCCGCCATGCTCAGCGCCGTGCGCAGCGCCAGCCCGGCCTGGGTGGCGTTGGCGAGGATGCGGGAGAGTTCGGGGAGCTGGCCGATGAACTTCTCGATGCGCTTGCGCCGCTGCCAGCCGAGGTACGCGAAGGCCGACCAGACGGCGACGATCGCGGCCAGCGGTCCGAAGAACGGCGCGAGCGCCCCCGCCGCCACCAGCCACAGTCCGATCGCCGCCCCCGCCGTGTACACCGTGAACTCGCCGGGCGTCACCGCCAGCCCGGTCGAGGCGAGGCGGCGTGTCAGCCGCCGGCCGGCGCGGGTGGCGCGCAGCCGCCGGTCGAAGGCCGCGAAGTGCCGTGCGCGGCCGGCCGGGGGCAGGGCCGGGGACCCGGTGAGGCGGTCGATGAGCGCGCGGCGCTGTGCCCTGCCGGCCGCGTACACCTGCACGCCCGCGACGGCCAGCGCGCAGCACACCAGGGCGGTGCCGACCGTCAGCTGTGCGAGTTTGCCGAGATCGTCCATGGGTGGCTACCTCTGACCTGCCTCTCTGGTGTGGAACTGCCTCGCCTCTCTGGTGTGCAGCTCCGCGGGGAACGCGGCGATGCCGAAGCCGGGCGGCACGGGCTCGTTCGCCAGCCGCAGCCGTTCCGCGACCCGCTCGGGGATCGGGAAGTGGCCGAACCGGCCGCGTACGACCCGGTCCGCGCCCATCGGTTCGGCGTCGAAGCGGGAGACGGTGGCGATGCGGTAGTCCTCGTGCCCGTGCGAGTCGAGGATGGCGATCTCGCTGACCCGCCGTGTCCCGTCGGCGGCGCGGGTGAGCTGGACGATGCAGTCGACGGCGCTGTTGATCTGGTCCTGGAGCGCCTCGTACGGGATCTTCACCTCGGACATGGACGCCAGCGTCTGGAGCCGCATCAGCGCGTCCTCGGCGTTGTTGGCGTGCACGGTGGCGAGCGAGCCGTCGTGGCCGGTGGACATGGCCTGGAGCATGTCGAGGGTCTCGCCGCCGCGCACCTCGCCGACGATGATGCGGTCGGGGCGCATGCGCAGGGAGTTCCGTACGAGGTCGCGAATGGTGATGCGGCCGTTGCCCTCGACGTTGGGCGGGCGCGATTCGAGGCGGATGACGTGCGCCTGCTGGAGCTGGAGTTCGGCGGCGTCCTCGACGGTGATGATGCGCTCGCCCTCAGGGATGAGGCCGGAGAGCGCGTTCAGGAGGGTGGTCTTGCCGGAGCCCGTCGGGCCGGAGACGACCACGTTGAACTTGGCCCGTACGAGCGCGCCCAGCAGCGTCAGCATCGTCGCGTCCAGCGTGCCCATGCCGATCAGCTCGCGCAGCGTGTACGCGCGCGGGAAGCGGCGGATGGTGAGGGTGGCGCCGTTGAGGGCGAGCGGCGGGATGATGACGTTGACGCGCTCGCCCGAGGGAAGCCGGGCGTCGACCATCGGATTCGACTCGTCCACGCGGCGGTTGACGGTGGAGACGATGCGCTCGATGGTCTGCATCAGCTGCTCGTGCGAGGCGAACCGTACGGGCACCGGCTCGACCCTCCCCGCCCGCTCGACGTAGATCTGGTCGGGCCCGTTGACCATGATCTCGGTGATGGAGGGGTCTTCGAGGAGCGGTTCGAGCACGCCGAGGCCGAGCGCCTCGTCGACGACGCGGCGGATCAGCCGGTCGCGTTCGACGGTGGACAGGACGGGGCCCTCGCGGCTGATGATGTGGCCGAGTACGCGCTCCAGGCGGCTGCGCCGCTCGGCCGCCGCCAGCGAGGACATCTCGGCGAGGTCGATCTCTTCGAGGAGCTTCGCGCGGTAGACGGGGACGAGATGGCTCGACTCCCGCCCGTCCGCGGGGCTTTCGGGGGCGGCGATTCGCGCCCGTAGGCTCATGGGGTGCTCCTGGGGTCCGCGGGGCAGGGCATGGTGGCGGTGCGCGTGGCCGTACCGAAGTCGAAGGGGAGGACGGCGGGGATCTCGACGGTGGCGCTGCCGGTGGTCTGCCCGCCGCCGTCGCACAGCGCCGCGCCGACGTCGGTGCGGCTCGCCAGCCAGCCGCTCACGGCGGCCTTGCCCGCGGCCCCGGGCGACATCCGGGAGTCGTCGAGCGTGGCCGTACGGGCCGCGGCCCGCGCCGCGCTCCCGGCCTGCTGCGCGGCGAACGCGGCCAGGCCCAGCTGGATGGCGGCCAGCCCGATGACGAGCAGCAGGGGCAGGAACCCGAGGAACTCGATCGCGGCGGAGCCCCGGTCGCGGTGGGCCCGGTGCGGTCGGCCACGCCTCCCCCGGAGCACGTCGCAGCGCCGGTAGCGACGCGCGGGGCCGACGGGGCGGGAGCGGCCGGTGGGGCGGCGGCGCCCCGGCCCGCCCCTTCCGCGGCAAGGTCCGGCCCCGTCGCCGTACGAGCCGCCCCTGGCGCCCCCCACCCGCTCAGCCCTCGTCATGACCGCGGGTCCTCCCTGGGAGCCGCCGCCGAGCCCCGTACCGACCATGGCCAGTCGAGTACGCCGGGGAAGAGGACCGGGACCTTCAGGTCCACCGACGCCCGCGCCATGTCCCCGGCCGGGCCGCAGTCGACCGTCCCCGCGGACCACGCCCCCGGCAGGTCCTCGCGGGCCGCGCCGGAGCAGGCCGCCGCGCCTCCCGTGGCGCCCGCGCGCGCTCCCTTGTCCGCCGAGTTTCCGGCCAGTGAGTACGTATAGCCGACCAGGACGCACTGCCAGACGACCACCAGCACCACCAGCACCAGCGGCAGTACGCCCACGAACTCCACGGCGACCTGCCCCCGGTCACCGCCCAGGCGCTTGCGGAACTTGCCGGTGGGCACGGGAGAGAGCTGGTCCGCGCCCGTTCCCTCGCCGTCACCGCCGCTCCCTATGGCCCGGCGTCGCCGCAGCCCGGCCGTCACGGACGCGCGCTCGGCGGAGCGGTCGGCATGGCTGCCGCCGCGCGCGGGGCGTCCGCCGCCGTCCGGCGCCTCGATCAGGCCCAGCTCGCCGGCCAGCGCCCACAGCGCCTGCCTGACGGCCGACTTGGCGTCCAGGTCCTGCATGCGGCCGGAGTCGACGGCCGGTTGCAGTTCCTTGTAGCCCGCGGGGATCGGGGTGCGGGCGGTGCGGGTGCCGGTGGTCCGGGCCACCAGCGAGGGCTGGATCTCGGCGCCGCGGGTGTGGCGGTTGACGACCGTCGTGGTGTCCTCCGCCTTGCGGATCTGGAGCCGGTCCCAGAGCCGGACCATGCGTTTGGCGGCCCGTACGGACACCACGTCCGGGGTGGTGACGAGGAGAGCGAGGTCGGCGGCTTCGACGACCGCGGCGCCCGCGGCGGTGATCTGGGTGCCGCAGTCGATGACGACCAGGTCGTAGCGGGCGCGCAGGGCGCCGATGATCTGCCGGGCGGCGAGGTCGCCGACCTCTTCGCCGCGCTCCCCCTCCCCCGGTGCGAGCAGCAGGGCGAGCCCCGTGGGGTGCGGGAAGACGGCGTCCTGGAGGACGCGCGGCGAGATGTCGCTGATGCCGGCCAGGTCGGCGATGGAGCGGCGGAACTGGACGTCCAAATAGGAGGCGATGTCGCCGGACTGGAGGTCCATGTCGACGAGCGCCACGCTGCGGCCCGCCGAGTGCGCGGCGAGCGCGAGCTGTACGGCCGTGACCGTGGTGCCCACGCCGCCCTTCGCGCCGATCACCGCGACGAGCCGCCCCCCGGCCCCGGCGGGAGCCCCCTCGGGGCCGGCGCCCAGGTGGCGGCGGACACCTGTCGCCCAGTGCGCGGCGGCCTGGACGCGGGTGCCGAGTTCGTCGTACGAGAGGGGGAGCGCGACGATGCCGCGCGCGCCGGAGTCCATGGCGGCGGAGTAGAGGGCGGGTCCGGCGTCGGCGGTGACGAGGACGACGCCGACGGCCGGGAAGCGCAGGGCGACTTCGCGGATGGCCTCCAGGGCCGGGACGGGTCCGAGCCGTTCGTGGACCAGGACGACTTCGGGCAGCTCCTCGACGGCTATGGCGGCCAGGGCCGCCAGGACGTCGAGGAGGCGGGCGGAGTCGTCGGCCGGCTCCATGGGTTCGACGCCGGGGAGCTGGCCGAGCGTCCCGCTGATGGCGCGGGCGACGTCCGGGTCGCCGACGGCCGCGAGGATTCTGATCGTCACCGTGTCCCCTGCCTCTACTTGTCGCCGTCGAGGGTGTAGGTGCGGTCGCCCGGGCTGATCGTGTCGTCGCCGCCGGGGGCGACGAGGGCGAGGCGGACGTGGGAGGCGAAGGACTCCGCGTACGCGACGCGCTGGGCGTCCTTGGTGTCCAGGGCGAAGGTGATGGGGACCGCTTCCCCGGCGCGCCGGGTGGTGGGGTTGGAGCTGTGGTCGGTGTTGGGGTCGAGCGCCGTGAGCTTGCCGACGGCCAGGACCTGCGCGCCGCTGACGATGATCTTGGATACGGGCTTGGTGCCCTGTTCCTTGCCGTCGAAGGTCGCGTAGATGTTGACCTTGTCGGCGGGGTTGAGCTTCCCGGCCACGCCGGTCGCCGCGTCGATCATGATGGCGATCTCCTGCTGGCCGGGCCGGAGCGCGGGCCGCGAGACGATCATGTCGTCCTGGAGCAGCGAGCCCTTGCGCAGCGGTGTGACGGCGATCTTGCCGCGCAGGTCGCCGAGGTCGGTGACGGCGGTGGCCGGGAGCCAGCGCTTGGGCATCGATATCCGCTCGAACTGGCCGGTGTCCAGGGCCTTGTAAGCGGGCATATCCGATTTCAGCCGGTACGCCGTGGTCTCCGGGCCGACCTTCGACTCCACGTCGTGGAGGACGGAGAACACCCCGACGAACGCGCCGACGGCACACAGGACCGACAGGAGCAGCAGGATGACTCCGCGGCGCTGGCGTGAATTCATGGGACGGGCAACCTCGTTCGGGGACGTGGGCCGGCGGGGCGTCGGCGGCTCGCTGGTCGGCGGCCTACCGGCTGGTCAGGGCGGCTCGTACGGATGGTGCGAGGGCGGCTGCGCGCGGTCCGGGCGGCTCGGCGCGCTCCACGGCGGCGGAGCAGAACGCGCAGCGGTCACCGATCAGTTCGAGGCCGCACCAGCGGCACTCCTCTCTGCGCACGGATGCCACCAGCTGGTAGAGCACGGTCGCGTCCGGGATGGCGGCGGCGAACTCGACGGTCTTGCGGGTGGCCCACCAGCGCGCCGACTCGGCGGGCAGCGCGGTCTCCTGGACGGCCTGTACGCGCCAGGCGGGCGCGAGGACGTCCGTGACCCAGTCCTCGTGGCCGGGTCTGGGGGGGGGGGGGGGGGGGGGGGGGGGAGGGGGGGGGAGGAGGGGGGGGGGGGGGGGAAGGGCGCCGTCGAAAAGGACGAGGGGTGGGGACGGCCAGGAGAGTACGGCAGAAC
>NZ_JBWKFF010000007.1:337826-341840 GCF_056434425.1 Streptomyces sp. NPDC044033
TGGTTTGTGCTGGGTGGGTGGGTGTGAGTCCTTCCTTCCTTCCCTCCCCCCCCCCCTCTCCCCCCCCCCCCCCCCCCGCGACGGTGAGTGCGGTGGCGAAGCCGGGCGCGGCCGGGAGCTCCGCGCCGTCGACCGGGATGAGTCGCGGCGCCGGCCCGGCGAGCACGGCGAACCGGGTGCCCGGCAGCCAGGACTTGACGTGCGAGGCGAGGCCGACCTCGACCCGGTCGAGTCCGGCGACGGTGTCCAGCTGCGCGCCCGCGTGGATGTAGTGGGCGAGGAGGCGGGCGGCGCAGGCGAGGACGCCGGGGCTCAGGTCGGACACCGACAACTGGCGTAACTGGCGCGCGAGGACGGCGACGGCGAGCGGTGGCAGCGCGATCGGCAGGAGCGCGATCCGGTCGCTTTCGAGCATGGAGCGGACGGTGTGCAGGCGGCGCGCGTGCGGTACGGGGAGCGCCTCCGGGTAGAGCGCGACGACGTGGCCGCACCGGTCGAGGAGGGCGGCCATGTGCGCGATGGCGTCGTCCAGGGGCTGCGCGTCCGGGGGGTGGAGCACCGAGGCGGCCGGGGCCTGGCCGTCGGGCGGCCCGAGCACCAGGTCGGGGCTGGTGACTGCAATCGCGGTGGCCACGTCGGTTTCCCCGTTCACTCCGGCCGCCGGTGTCCCGGTGACCGCAGATGGACACTCCTCGCTACTGCCCTCGGCTGGTGCATCAGCACTTTATCCACGAATGCGGCGGGAGAGAACAGCCCGCCGGAGTTCTCGCAAACCCTTGACTGACCCAATGGTCTGGACCATCTTTACGCCCAAGCGGTGGCCACCGTCCCCAGAGCTCCTCCTTCAACACCCTTCCCACCGGAGGCAGTCGTGGACCGTACACGCCGCACCGCAGACCCCCGATTCAGACGCAGAACGGGACGTAACCGCCTGCGCGCCCTCACCGCGCTCGCCGCCGCCGCGCTCGCCGCGACCGGCCTCACCGTCATCGGCGACGGCGGGGCCGAGGCGGCGACCGCCGACAGCGCGGCCACCACCCGCCACTCGGCCGCTCCTCACACCTCGGCCACCGCCCGCCACTCGGCCGCCCCTCGCGCCTCGGCCGCCGCAAACCTCGCCAAGAACCCCGGCTTCGAGTCCGGCCTGGACAACTGGACCTGCTCCGGGGGCAGCGGCGCGGCCGTCACCACCCCCGTACACGGCGGCACGGGAGCCCTCAAGGCCACGCCCGCCGGGTCCGACAACGCCAAGTGCTCCCAGACCGTGAGCGTGCAGCCGGACTCCTCGTACACGCTGAGCAGCTGGGTGCAGGGTTCGTACATCTACCTCGGCGCGAGCGGCACCGGCACCACGGACGTCTCGACGTGGACCGCCTCGGCCTCCTCCTGGCAGCAGCTGCGCACCACCTTCAAGACCGGCCCGGCCACGAAGACGGTGACCATCTACACCCACGGCTGGTACGGGCAGCCCGCCTACTTCGCCGATGACTTCACCCTGGACGGGCCCGGCGGCGGCGACCCGGGCGAGCCGGTGCCGGGCACGCCCGGCGGCCTGGCGACGGGCGCGGCCACCTCCTCCTCCGTGGCCCTCTCCTGGAACCCGGTGACCGGCGCGAGCGGCTACAACGTCTACCAGGACGGCGCGCGGGTCCAGTCGGTGAGCGGCACCTCGGCCGTGGTGACGGGCCTCTCCCCGGCCACCTCGTACCAATTCCAGGTGGCGGCGGCCAACACCGCCGGCGAGTCGGCGAAGTCCGCGGCCGTCACGGGCACCACCAAGGAGGCCGGCCCCGGGCCCACCGTGCCCAAGCACGCCGTGACGGGGTACTGGCAGAACTTCAACAACGGCGCCACCGTCCAGAAGATCAGCGATGTGCAGAGCCAGTACGACATCATCGCGGTCGCCTTCGCCGACGCCACCACCACACCGGGCGCGGTCGAGTTCCGCCTCGACCCCGCGCTGAACTACAGCGAGGCCCAGTTCAAGGCCGACATCGCCGCCAAGCAGGCGGCCGGCAAGTCCGTCATCCTCTCCGTCGGCGGCGAGAAGGGCACGGTGTCGATCAACGACTCGGCCTCCGCGAACAACTTCGCGAACAGCGTGTACGCGGCGATGCAGAAGTACGGTTTCAACGGCGTCGACATCGACCTGGAGAACGGGCTCAACCCCACGTACATGACGCAGGCGCTGCGCTCCCTGTCGGCGAAGGCCGGGGAGAAGCTGGTCATCACCATGGCCCCGCAGACCATCGACATGCAGTCAACAGCGGGCGGCTATTTCAAGACAGCCCTGAACATCAAGGACATCCTCACCGTCGTCAACATGCAGTACTACAACAGCGGCGCGATGAACGGCTGCGACGGCAAGGTCTACGGGCAGGGGACCGTGGACTTCCTCACCGCCCTGGCCTGCATCCAGCTCGAAGGCGGCCTCGCCCCCTCCCAGGTGGGCCTGGGTCTGCCCGCCTCCACCAGGGGCGCGGGCAGCGGATATGTCTCCCCCTCCGTCGTCAACAACGCCCTCGACTGCCTCGCCAAGGGGACGGGCTGCGGCTCCTTCAAGCCCGCCAAGACCTACCCGGGCATCCGCGGCGCGATGACCTGGTCGACCAACTGGGACGCGAGCAACGGCAACGCCTGGTCCAACGCGGTCGGGCCGCACGTGCACGGGCTGCCGTAGCCACAGCCGCACCTCCAGCCCCACCTGCCCCTTTGTTGTACAGGTCTTGACAACCTTATTGGTCTGGACCACCTTGTACGGCAAGCCCAGGGGCCCCTGAGCGCGCACCATCACCACACCCCCCAACTCTCCCCCCACACGGAGGCAGTCGTGGTTCGCGCACGATCAACCATGTCCAACAGCAGGATCTTCACGGGTCTGGCGGCGGCGGTGGTGGCCGCCGCCGGATTCACCGGCGTCGGGTTCGCCAGTGCCGGGGCCGCCCACGCGGCGCAGCCCCAGGCCGGTCCGGCGGCCGGTTCCACGGCCGCCCCGGCGTCCGTGCCCAAGCACGCGGTCACCGGCTACTGGCAGAACTTCGACAACGGCGCGAAGGTCCAGAAGCTCAGCGACGTCCACGACGGCTACGACATCATCGCCGTCGCCTTCGCCGACGCCACCGCCAAGCCGGGCGCGGTCGACTTCCACCTCGACCCCGCGCTGAACTACTCCGAGGACCAGTTCAAGGCCGACATCAAGGCCAAGCACGCCGCCGGCAAGTCCGTCGTCATCTCCATCGGCGGCGAGAAGGGCACGATCTCCGTCAGCGACGCGGCGTCCGCGGAGAACTTCGCGAGCAGCGTGCACGCTCTGATGGAGAAGTACGGCTTCGACGGCGTCGACATCGACCTGGAGAACGGCCTCAACTCCACTTACATGAGCCAGGCCCTCAAGTCCCTCGCCGCGAAGTCGGGCGGCCACCCGGTCATCACCATGGCGCCGCAGACGGTGGACATGCAGTCGCCGTCGAACGAGTACTTCAAGACGGCGCTCGCCATCAAGGACATCCTGACCGTCGTCAATATGCAGTACTACAACAGCGGCGCGATGAACGGCTGCGACGGCAAGGTCTACGCCGCGGGCTCGGTGGACTTCCTCACCTCGCTCGCCTGCGTCCAGCTCGAAGGCGGCCTCGCCCCCTCCCAGGTGGGCATCGGAGTCCCCTCCTCCGCCAAGGCCGCGGGCTCCGGCTATGTGGCGCCGAGCGTGGTCAACGCCGCCCTCGACTGCCTGACCAAGGGCACTGGCTGCGGCTCGTTCAAGCCGTCGAAGACGTACCCGGATCTGCGCGGCGCGATGGCGTGGTCGACCAACTGGGACGCCGCCGCCGGTGACGAGTTCGCGGGTCAGGTCGGCGGGCACGTGCACAAGCTGCCGTAGCCGCGCCCGTCCGTACCGGCGCACCGACCGACCCAGCCGGGGGGGGGGGGGGGGGGGGGGGGGGGGGGGGGGGGGGGGAGAGGGGGCGGGGGGGGGGGGGGGGGAGACCACCGCCGCCCCCCCCCCGCCGGGCA
>NZ_JBWKFF010000007.1:341850-344625 GCF_056434425.1 Streptomyces sp. NPDC044033
TGGCTCTTATCCATACGCCCCATCCCTCCCCCTCCCCTCCCCCCCCCCCCCCCCCTCCCCCCCCCCCCCCCCCCCCTGTTGTCTTCCGCCCCCCCCCCCCCCCCCCCCCCCCCCCCCCCGGCTGCGTGTTGACGTCACATCAATCAGCACTGACGCCGCATCAGTGCTGGCGTCATATCAGCGCTGGCGTCACATCAGTGCTGACGCGCCCGCTCGGCGGCGGGCTTGGGGAGGGAGCAGCCGGGCAGACCGAGGTCCACCTTGTTCCCGGTGCCTATGCACTTGGCGAGGATGTACGTCTCCTGGGCGTAGCCGATGCCCTTGCGGACCGTGACCTTGCCGTTCTCGTCGACCTCGCACGGGTTGTTCAGCGTGCAGCGCTGGCCGTCCTCGTTGGTCGTGTTGTTGACGGCCACGACATTGCCGGTGGCGGTGTCCACGACCGGCGAGCCCGACGTGCCGCCTATGACCTGGCAGGCGGACGTGTAGCGCAGCGAGTCCTTCCAGGTCCAGTCGCCCTCGCGCACCCGGTAGGCGAAGCCGTCCGTGTTGCAGGAGTAGGTCTTCTTCCAGTACCCGGAGACGACCGCGATGGAGGCGCCCTTGACGGGGTGGCCGGCGTTGAGCTTGAGGGCGTCGATCCGGTACTTCTGCTTGATCTGGGCGTAGGTGGTGTTCAGTTCGTAGAGCGTGACGTCGGTGTCGGTCATCGTCGCGTACGAGACCTTGGTGGCCTTGAGCGTGGCGACCTTGCCGGCGGAGGCGTTGAGCAGGCTGAAGGTACGGCTGGACGGCCGGTCCACGATCACCTCGCCCGCGCCGGGCATTCCGGTTTCCAGGCAGTGGCCGTTGGTCAGGATGAGGCCGGGATCGTTGTCCTGCGAGTTGGGCAGCCGCACCAGCGATCCGGAGCAGTTGCTGAGGGCGACGGTGCCGGCGAAGTTGACGGCCTTGGTCTTCGTCTTGGCGGCGGCCTGGGCCGCGGCCGTGGCATGGGTCCTGGCCTGAGCCTTCGCCTCGGCGGTAGCGGGCTGGGCCGAGGCCGCGCCGGTGGAGGCGAGCGTCGCTCCGGTCAGGAGGAGCGTCGCGAGCGCACCGACGAGAGGCTTCTTCATGGGGGGTCCCCTCCGTACATGAGTTCTTCCGTTTTTGACGTGTGCATTGTTGGCGCTTGAGGAGCCGCCCGGCAATCGAGTCGACAGAAGTCCCAGGGAAGTTGGCCGGATTCCTCCCTACGCGCACCCTTGACCGGTCCATGACATCGCCCGAACCTGTCGGCACCCACACCCCCCCAGGAGACCGCATGAGACTCCGATTACGCGGCCGATGGGCCGGCGCCCTCGCCGCCCTGCTCACCGTCGCCCTCGCCGCCCCCGCCGCGACCGGCGCGGCACCGGACTCCCCGGATCCACCGGCCTCCCCGGCCTCGGAAGCGACGCACTCCTACGAGGTCACCGGACCGGCGACCGCCGCGCAGCGCACCGCCGTCGCCGCGACCGGCGCGGCCGTCGACGCGGTGCGCGAGCACTCCGTCACCATCACCGCCTCCGCCGCGCAGGCCGAGCGCGTACGCGGACTCGGCTACCGGGTGCGGCAATCCGCCGCGCCCCCGGACCGTACGGACGGACAGCGCCCTCAGCCCTTCGACTTCCCGCCGCGGGACTCGAACTACCACAACTACGCCGAGGCGACGGCGGAGATCAACGCCGACATCGGCAAGTACCCCGGCATCATGACGAAGAAGGTCATCGGCAAGTCCTACGAGGGCCGCGACATCATCGCCATCAAGATCAGCGACAACGTCGCCGCGGACGAGGCCGAACCCGAGGTGCTCTTCACCCACCACCAGCACGCGCGCGAACACCTCACCGTGGAGATGGCGCTCTACCTGATCAAGGAATTCGGCGCCAAGTACGGCAGCGACCCGCGCGTCACCAAGCTCGTCGACAGCCGCGAGATCTGGATCGTGCCGGACGTGAACCCGGACGGCGGCGAGTACGACATCGCCACCGGCTCGTACCGCAGCTGGCGCAAGAACCGCCAGCCCAACGCCGGAACCTCGCGCGGCACCGACCTCAACCGCAACTGGGACTTCAAGTGGGGCTGCTGCGGCGGCTCCTCCGGCAGTACGGGCTCCGAGACGTACCGCGGCTCCGCCCCCGAGTCGGGGCCCGAGGTCAAGGTCGTGGCGGACTTCGTACGCGGCCGGGTGGTCGGCGGCAAGCAGCAGATCAAGGCCGCGATCGACTTCCACACCTACAGCGAACTGGTGCTCTGGCCCTACGGCTACACCTACAACGACACCGCGCCCGGCATGACCCAGGACGACCGGGACGCCTTCGCGACCCTCGGCAAGTCCATGGCCGCGAGCAACGGCTACAAGCCGGAGCAGTCCAGCGACCTGTACATCACCGACGGGACCATCGACGACTGGCTGTGGGGCAACCAGAAGATCTTCGGCTACACCTTCGAGATGTACCCCAACGAGAGCGGCGCGGGCGGCGGCTTCTACCCGCCGGACGAGGTGATCGGCCGGGAGACGGCGCGCAACCGGGACGCCGTGCTGCAACTCCTGGAGAACGCCGACTGCGTGTACCGGGTGATCGGCAAGCAGCAGCAGTACTGCCCGGGCGCCTGACCCGGTGAACGGCGGCCCGGGGGGGGGGGGGGGGGGGGGGGGGGGGGGGGTGAAGGGGGGGGGGGGGGGGGAGGGGGGTTGGGAAAGAAAGCACAAGCGGGAAAAGGAGAAAGGGCAGCACAGAGGAAAAGGCACCA
>NZ_JBWKFF010000008.1:0-170811 GCF_056434425.1 Streptomyces sp. NPDC044033
CCCCCCCCCCCCCCCCCCCCCCCCCCCCCCCCCCCCCCCCCCCCCCCCCCCCCCCCCCCCCCCCCCCCCCCCCCCCCCCCCCCCCCCCCCCGCGCGTTGCTCCGTATAGGGGGCCAGGGCTGGGGTCGGGGCTTCGGGGGCTGGAGGCCGGAGCGCCCCCTCCGGCCCCCGGCCCCTCTCCACGTCGGGTCTCCACGCCGGGCCGCGGCAGAGTCACGGAGCCCCGCGCTCACCGACCCACGCGCGCCCGGCCGTCCTCACGCCCGCTGCCGTGAGAAGCGCAGTGCCGTCGCCGCCCGGCGCGTGAGCGAACCGAGCCGCCCGGCCCGGACCCGCGCGGCCGCGGTCGTCCACCGCCGCGAGAGCGACCACACGACGCGCACGGCCGAGCGCGGTGCCAGCAGCCCGCGCAGCCGCCCGGCCCGTCCGGCCGAGGCCCGCAGTCCGGCCCGCACCCGCTCCACATCGCCCGCCAGGCCGCTCACCGGCCGCGGTCGCGGCGCGTACAGCACCTGCTCGACCGCCGCGGCCACCCGGTGCACCGCCTCCGCCGCGGTGGTGTCCAGCCCGCCGAGCCGTACGATCCGGGCCGCCGCCTTCCGCGGGGTCTGCGAATCGTCCGGCGGCACGCCGTAGTCCCAGCCGGAGTCGATGAGCTCCCGCCAGGCCGCGAGCGTCCGCTCCGCCCCGTCCCGCGGGGTGCGGCCGCCCGACTCCCCGAGCCGCCGGGCCCGTACCCGCGTCCGCCACAGCAGTGGCAGCGCCAGAGCCAGCAGTGCCAGCAGACCCGCGGAGCCGCCCACGATCACGCTCGCCGACCGGCCGCCGTCCCCCGAGCCGCCGCTCGGCTGCTGCGCCACGGCTCCGCACTCCCCGAGCCGCTTCGCCTGCGGCGGGCAGCTCTCGGCGGCCGACGCCCCCGCCGACGGGGCCGCGGAGCGGCTGGGCGTCGGAGACGGGCTGCTGGGGTCCGAGCCGGACGGCGTCTGCGCGATCGTGTACTCGGGCTGCGAGCCCCGGCTGGGCGTGGGCTCGAACCGGGTCCAGCCCACCCCCTCGAAGTACAGCTCGGGCCACGCGTGCGCGTCCTTGGAGCCGACCGACATGGTGCCGTCCACCTGCGGGGTCCCCGGTGTGAAGCCGACCGCGACGCGCGCCGGGATGCCCAGCGTCCGCGCCATCGCCGCCATCGAGAACGAGAAGTGGACGCAGAACCCCTCCTTGTCGTGGAGGAACTTGGCGATGGCGCCGCTGCCGCTGCCCGACCGCACCTCGGTGTTGTACCGGAAGCCGCCGGTCGTGGAGAACCAGTCCTGGAGCTTCACGGCCCGCGCATACGCGGTGGCGGCTCCCGCCGTCACCTTCTTCGCCTGGTCGCTTACCACCGACGGCAGCGAGTCCGGCACCTTCGTGTACTCGTCCAGGAACCGCTTCGACGGCGGGGGCGCCGCCGCCAGCTGGGAGCCCGTCGGCTCCACCAGGAGGCTCGACACCTGGTAGCGCGAACCCCGGGTGGTCTGCCCGTGGTCGCCGACCAGGGTCCGCCCCTCGGGCTCGAACCGCCAGCGCCCGCCGACCGACACCCGGGTGGCCGGGTAGGGGAGCGGCAGGTAGGTCTGGCCGTACGTCTCGGCGGCCACGACAGAGGTGTTGACGGTGTCCGTGCGCACGCCGGGAGAGAGCCCGGACGGGGTGGGCAGCGGGTCCGGCACGTCGGTGATGTGCCGCTCCGACGCCTTCCAGGACGAGCCGTCGAACTGGTCGAGGGCGACGATCCGCAGATACATGTTCTGGGTGTCGCTGGTCGAGGTGCGGTACCGCAGCACCTCGTGGTTCTCGGGCTGATTGAGGCTGTTCTGGAGCGAGACCAGCGGGTTCACCGCCGAGATCGTCCCGTTGTCGGAATCCTGCCCACCGCCTCCCCGGGACCCCAGCAGGCCGTCGTCCATCGCGGGCAGCACCGCCGGCACCGCCAGGGCGATGCCGAGCGCCAGCGCGCCGATCCGCCGCCCCGTACGGACCGGGGCGAGAGCGGGGCCGACCGCGCCCGGCGCCGGGCCCAGCGTGCCGCCCGGACCCGTGGGGCGCCGCGCGCCGCCCCCGGCGAAGACCCGGCCCCACTGGGAGAGCCGCTCCCGTCCCTCGGCGAGGAGCAGCAGCAGGAAGCCGCCGGCCGCCGCCAGGAACCACAGCCAGTCGGCGCCGCCCTTGGCCAGCCCCGCCGCGACCGAGTACAGGGCGAGGAGCGGCAGTCCGGCGGGCGCCGCGCTGCGGTAGGTGACGGCGAGCGCGTCCACCGCCAGCCCCACCATCAGCACGCCGCCGACCAGCAGCAGCCTGATGCCCTCGGTCGTCGGTGCCGGTATGGCGTACCGCCCGACGTCGTCGGCTCCTTCGCGCAGCAGCTGTCCGAACTCGTGGAAGACGTCCGGGCCGGGCAGCAGCCCCCCGATCGCCTCGCTCTGAGCGAAGATCAAGGTGATCAGCAGCAGTGCGACCACCGCCTGAACCAGCACGGTCAGCGCCCGCGCCAGCGGCACCCGGCGGGCCAGCGCGCCCACCGAGCTCTGGATCAACACGAGCAGCGCGGCTTGGAGGAACCACGCCACGTGGTCGACCAGCGGCAGCAGGGCGCACGCCGAAGCCAGCGTCGCCACCGCCGCGCACACCGTGAGCCGTGCGCGTCCACTCATGACCAGCCCCCCGCCGCCGTGCCGCCCTGCTTCGAGGGCCCGTTCGTACGGGCGCGCTGCTGGTCCGCCTGGCGCCACAGGGCGGCCAGCGCCGCTCCCGGCGGCACGGGCAGGGCCGTCCACCCGGCCTCGCGCAGCACCCGCAGCCGGTCCTCCAGCTCCTCGGCGTCGGCCCCGCGCACGTCCCGCGCCCAGGATGGCGAGTCGAGGAGGAAGGCGACCGCCGCGCCGCTGCGCTGCCGCATCCGGCCGGCCAGCGCGGCCTGCTCCTCGTCGAGATTGCCGAAGAACGCGACCAGCAGCCCCTCGCCGCCGCCCCGCAGCGCGTCGTAGGCGGGGGACAGCCCCTCGCCTTCGGAGTGGTCCACCACGGCCAGGGTGTCCAGGACCAGCCCCGCCGCGTCCGCGGAGTCATGGGAGGAGCCCGCGTACCCGCCCATGCCGTCGGGGCCCGGGATCGAGTCGCCGGTGTCGGTCAGCAGTCGCACCGAGAAGCCCCGCTCCAGCAGGTGCACGGCCGTCGAGGCCACGGCGGAGACCGCCCACTCGAAGGCGGAGTCGGGCCCCGCGCCTTCGAAGGCGATGCCGCGGGTGTCCAGCAGCACCGTGCAGTGGGCGCGCTGAGGCTGCTCCTCGCGGCGCACCATCAGCTCGCCGTAGCGGGCGGTGGAGCGCCAGTGCACCCGGCGCAGATCGTCGCCGTGGCGGTACTCGCGGGGGATGACGTCGTCCTCGCCGGCCAGCGCGACCGAGCGCAGCCGCCCGTCGCCGTACCCGGCGGCCTCGCCCGCGAGGCGCACCGGCGGCAGCGCCTCGACGCGCGGCACGACGGTCAGCGTGTCGTACGTACTGAAGGCGCGGGTCAGCTCGCACATGCCGAACGGGTCGGTCAGCCTCAGCTGCAACGGTCCCAGCGGATAGCGCCCCCGCAGGTCGGAGCGGACCCGGTAGGACACCTCGCGCCGCCCGCCCGCCTCCACCCGGTCCAGCACGAAGCGCGGGCGCGGACCGAGCACGTACGGCACCCGGTCCTGGAGCATCAGCAGACCGGTGGGGAGCCGCGAGACGCTGTCGATCCGCAGATGCACGCGCGCCTCGGCGGCGGCCGGCACCCGGGCGGGCGACAGCCGACGGCTGCCCGCGACCCGGTGCCGGGTGCGGTGCAGCACGCCCACGCACACCAGCGGCAGCACGGCCAGCAGCAGCCCGACCCGCAGCAGATCGGACTGGCCCAGCACATACGAGCACACCGCGGCGGCCACGCCCGCCGCGAGGAACGACCGGCCGCGGGTGGTCAGCCCGGCGAGCGCCGACCGCAGGCCACCGCCGTCGCCCGTATCCGCCTCTCCATTCCCCCCGGCCGGCATCACAGCCGCCGGGAACCCGGCGGCTGCCCGCCGTACGCCGGGGGCACCGGCGGCATCGGGGGCGCACCCCGGCGCTCGGCGGTGGGCACCGGGGTGCCCTGCAGGATGTCGGCCACGACCTGCTCGGCCGTGCGCCGATTGAGCTGGGCCTGCGCGGTCGGCAGCAGCCGGTGCGCGAGCACCGCGACGGCGAGCGCCTGCACGTCGTCGGGGAGCGCGAACTCCCGGCCGTCCAGCGCCGCCGCGGCCTTGGCGGCCCGCAGCAGATGCAGCGTCGCGCGCGGCGACGCACCGAGTCTGAGGTCCGGGTGCTGCCGGGTGGCGGTGACCAGGTCCACGGCGTACCGCCGGACGGAGTCGGCCACGTGCACGGTGCGGACCGCGTCGACGAGCTTGACGATCTCGTGCGCGTGCGCCACCGGCTGGAGGTCGTCCAGCGGCGACGCCCCGCCGTGCACGTCCAGCATCTGGAGCTCGGCCTCCGGGCTCGGGTAGCCGATCGACACCCGCGCCATGAACCGGTCGCGCTGCGCCTCCGGCAGCGGATACGTGCCCTCCATCTCGACCGGGTTCTGCGTGGCCACCACCATGAACGGGCTCGGCAGCTGGTACGTCTGCCCGTCGATGGTCACCTGCCGCTCCTCCATCGACTCCAGCAGCGCCGACTGGGTCTTGGGCGAGGCGCGGTTGATCTCGTCGCCGATCACGATCTGGGCGAAGATCGCGCCCGGCTTGAACTCGAAGTCCCGCCGCTGCTGGTCGTAGACGCTCACGCCCGTGATGTCGGACGGCAGCAGGTCCGGCGTGAACTGGATACGCCGCACCGAACAGTCGATGGACCGCGCCAGCGCCTTGGCGAGCATCGTCTTGCCCACCCCCGGCACGTCCTCGATCAGCAGATGGCCCTCGGCCATCAGCACCGTCAGCGAAAGCCGTACGACCTCCGGCTTGCCCTCGATCACGCCCTCCACCGACCTGCGGATGCGCTCCGCCGTGGTGGTCAGATCGCTGAGGCTCGCTCGCTCGTCATAGGTCGTCACCCGGCCCTCCTCGGCCCGTTCTCAAAGCCCTGGTCCTCCGTACGGACCGGCCCACCCCGAAAGCGTGGCCCCTGCCCTCCGCACCGGCGGAGGGCAGGGCCACGTACGTATTCTTCCCGTCCCGGCGGCATCCCGTCACCGCCTGTGGATAACTCTCTGCCGCGGCCGGTCCCGCGGTCGCTCCGGTGGTCGTTCCGGTGGCCGTTCTTGTGGTCGTTCCGGGGCCGGCCACCGCGCGTCGATCTCCCGGCTTCCGGGCTCGGCCACCGCGCGTCGATCTTCCGGGCTCGGCCACCGCACGTCGATTCTCCGGGTCAGCCCCGCGCGTCGATCTCCCGGAGCAGACCCGTCGTCACATCGAAGACGAAGCCCCGGACATCCTCGGTGTGCGGCAGGAACGGCGAGGTGCGCACGCGCTGCATCGACTGCCGCACGTCGCTGTCGAGATCCTTGAACGCCTCCACCGCCCACGACGGGCGCTGACCGACCTCGGCCTCCAGATCATGCCGGAAGTCCTCGGTCAGACCCAGCAGGCCGCAGCCGGTGTGGTGGATCAGCACGACCGAGCGGGTGCCCAGCGCGCGCTGGCTGATCGTCAGGGAGCGGATGGTGTCGTCGGTGACCACACCGCCGGCGTTGCGTATGGTGTGGCAGTCGCCGAGCTCCAGGCCCAGCGCGGCGTGCAGGTCGAGGCGGGCGTCCATGCAGGCGACGACGGCGACCTTGAGGACCGGGCGGGCGTCCATGCCCGGGTCGCGGAAGGCCGCGGCGTAGCTTTCGTTGGCTTCGACCAGGCGGTCGGTGACCGTTCCCTCGGCGTGGGCGCCGTCATCGGGCTGGAGCGGCGGCTGAGACGCAGATATCGACATGTGTACGAAGGTAGCCCGCCGCAGATCGTCCGGCCTCTGTGCGGGGCGATAAACCCGGGTCGTACGGATGCCTGTGAGGTAACCCACAAGGCCGAGGGTGCTTCCGCCATACGGGTGAGAGCGGCCGTCGCCGGCCGTCGCGTGACGCGCTGGCCGGTTGGTTGACCGAGGGGACGAGTGGACTAAAGTGGCGCGAAGTGGGAGGCGTGACGCTCCCCTTGGATCCGATTACCCCACGTGCGCGGGGCGTACGTACCGCTCGGCCTCCTCCCGCTCCGGTCGCCTGACGTCACTTCCCCGGCGCCAGACCGGCCGCTTCCCCTTCGAGCGGGCGGGGACCCAGCGGTACGCACAACCCCGCGCCGAACCCTTCAGAAGGGCGCATGGCCAGCGACGCGCGACATGTTCCGGTGATGCTCCAGCGCTGTCTCGACGTGCTGGCGCCCGCTCTCGCGGAGCCCGGAGCGGTCGTCGTCGACTGCACCCTGGGCCTCGGCGGGCACAGTGAGGCGCTGCTCGCGACCTTCCCCGCGGCCCGGCTCGTCGCCCTCGACCGGGACCCCGCGGCCCTTGAGCTCGCCGGCGAGCGCCTTGCGCCGTACGGGGACCGCGCCACTCTCGTGCACGCCGTGTACGACGAGATCGGCGACGTACTGGAAGGGCTCGCCATCCCGCGGGTCCAGGGCGTCCTCTTCGACCTCGGCGTCTCCTCCATGCAGCTGGACGAGGCGGACCGCGGGTTCGCGTACGCGCAGGACGCGCCGCTGGACATGCGCATGGACCAGACGACGGGCATCGGCGCCGCCGAGGTCCTCAACACCTATCCGCCCGGCGAACTGGTGCGGATCCTGCGCGCGTACGGCGAGGAGAAGCAGGCCAAGCGGATCGTCAGCGCCGTTGTCAGGGAACGGGAGAAGGAGCCGTTCAGCAACAGCGCCCGACTCGTCGACCTGATCCGCGAGTCGCTGCCACAGGCGGCCAAGCGGACCGGCGGCAACCCCGCCAAGCGCACCTTCCAGGCGCTGCGCATCGAGGTCAACGGCGAACTGGCGAGCGTGGAGCAAGCCATACCGGCCGCGGTGGGCGCGCTCGCCGTCGGCGGCCGGATCGCCGTCCTGTCCTACCAGTCACTGGAGGACCGGATCGTCAAGCAGGTCTTCGCCGCCGGTGCCGCCAACACCGCGCCCCCCGGCCTGCCCGTCGTGCCCGAGCGCTACCAGCCCCGCCTCAAGCTGCTCACGCGCGGCGCGGAACTGCCCACCGAGGAGGAGGTCGCCGAGAACCGGCGCGCCGCCCCCGCCCGGCTCCGCGCCGCCCAGCGCATCCGCGAGGAGGCCCCGTGACGGCGGCCGCGCGCCGCCCCGGCACCCGGCTCGCCAGGCTGCTGCCCGCCGGGCCCGCGGGGGCGAAGCGGACGCCTTTCGTCCTGCTCGTCGTGGTGCTGCTCGGTTCCGGTCTGATCGGCCTCCTGGTGCTCAACTCCTCGCTCAACCAGGGTTCCTTCGAGCTCAGCAGGCTGGAGAAGCGGACCACCGAGCTGACCGACGAGCAGCAGTCACTGCAACAGGACGTCGACAAGCTCTCCGCGCCGGACGCGCTGGACCGGCGCGCCCGCGAGCTGGGCATGGTGCCCGGCGGCAACCCGGCCTTCCTCGGCCCGGACGGTACGGTCCACGGCTCGCCGTCCCCGGCGCCCGAGGGCGACGAGCCCGTCTCCTTCTCGGCCCCGCTCCAGCAGCGGCCCCCGGCGCCCCTCACCGCCCCGGCGCCGCTCACCGCTCCAGTGCCCCTTGAGGCCCCGGCGCCCGCCGCGGCAGGCACCCCCACCGCCCTGGACACCGCCCCCGGCCACGACGCCGTGCCCCCGGCCCGTACGGACGTACAGGCCACCCCGATTCCCGGCAGGTGACGTGTGAGCGACCCCAAGGACCCCCGCCGCCGCGCCCCCGGCCCCCCGCGGCAACGCCCCGCGACGGTCCGGCCGAACGCCAAGCGGCCCGGCTCGCGCCCCGCCCGGCCCCGCGGCGGCCCCCAGTCCATCCGGCTCGGCAGCCCGCGCCCCCGGCTGCGGCTCGTCGGGCTCGCGATGGCCCTCGTCCTCCTCGCGTTCGTCGTCCGCCTCCTCCAGGTGCAGGCCGTCGACGCGAGCGCTTACGCCGCCAAGGCGAACGTCAACCGCTACATTCCGGTCACGCTGACCGCTGAGCGCGGCACGATCACCGACCGGGCCGGCGTGGACCTGGCGACCACCATCGACGCGTACGACGTCACGGCCGCCCCGGACCTGCTGACGCCCGACCGGGCCGAGATCCCCGACGCGGCGCGGCAGGCCGCCACGCTCCTCGCGCCCATCCTGGGCCAGTCGGAGAAGGACCTGGAGCACAAGCTCACGGCCAACCCCAAGTCGAAGTACGCGGTCCTCGCCCGCCAGCAGTCCCCGCAGGTCTGGAACCAGATCAAGGACCTCAAGGCCGCGCTCGCGGACAAGGCGGTCAAGACGAAGGGCACCAACGTCCTGGCCGGGGTCAACCGCGAACCGCACAGCAAACGCGTCTACCCCGGCGGCGACCTCGCCGCCGGGATACTGGGCTTCGTCAACACCGAGGGCAAGGGCGGCGCCGGGGTGGAGGCCAAGCTGGACAAGCAGCTCGCCGGCAAGAACGGCAAGCTCGTCTACGCCCAGTCCGGCGGCCGACAGGTGCCCACCGCCGACGTCAAGGAACAGCCCGCCGTGCCCGGCTCCGACGTGGAGCTGACCATCGACCGGGACATCCAATGGGCCGCCCAGAGCGCCATCACCGAGCAGGTGAAGAAGTCCGAGGCGGACCGCGGATACGTCATAGTGCAGGACACCCGCACCGGCGAGATCCTGGCCATGGCCAACGCCCCGGGCTACAACCCCAACGACCTCGCGCACGCGAGCGCCTCGGCCATGGGCAACGCCGCCGTGGAGGACGCGTTCGAACCGGGCAGCGTCAGCAAGCTGATGACCATGTCGGCCGTGCTCGACGAGGGCGTCGCCACACCGGCCACCAAGGTGGAGGTCCCCAACCGGCTGCCGCGCGCCGACCGGTCCTTCGCCGACGACATCGACCACCCGACCTGGCACCTGACCCTCAACGGGGTGCTCGCCAAGTCCAGCAACCTCGGCACGATCCTCGCCAGCGAGCAGCTCGGCAAGAACCAGAAACAGGCCAACGAGGTCCTCTACTCCTACCTGCGCAAGTTCGGCGTCGGACAGCCGACCGGGCTCGGCTTCCCCGGCGAGACCGCCGGAATCCTCGCCAAGCCGAAGGACTGGAGCGCCTCCCAGCAGTACACGATCCCCTTCGGCCAGGGGCTCTCCCTCAACGCCGTGCAGGGCGCGTCCGTGTACTCCACCATCGCCAACGGCGGGGAGCGCGTCACCCCCACCCTCGTACGCGGCACCAAGGGCCCCGACGGCCGCTTCCAGCCGGCCCCGGCCCCCGAGAAGAGCCGGGTGGTCAGCGAGAAGACCGCCAAGACCCTGTCCACGATGCTCGAATCCGTCGTGGACGACCAGGGGGGCACCGGCGGCAAGGCGAAGATCCCCGGCTACCGCGTCGCGGGCAAGACCGGCACGTCCAACCGGGTGGATCCCAAGACGGGCCGCTACCACGGATATACGGCCTCGTTCGCCGGGTTCGCCCCCGCCGACCAGCCGCGGGTCACGGTCTACTGCGCCATCCAGAACCCCACCAAGGGCAGCTACTTCGGCGGCCAGATCTGCGGGCCGGTATACCAGCAGGTCATGCGGTTCGCGCTGAAGACGATGCAGGTACCGCCGTCCGGAAAACAACCCCCTCGGCTGCCCGTGACGTATGAGCCCGGTCAGTGAGCCGGACCGCCCGTGACGACCATCACCCCCGAGCCGGGGAACCACGGCCCCGCACGCCCCTCACTTCGCGGCGAAGTGGGTGCGCCCGGTACGCTCACCGCCGTGCCCCAAGCTGATCAGTTCCAAACCACCCAGAAGGACGCCCCCGAAATGTACCCGGGAGCGCCCCGCCCCACCCAGGTCCAGCCCGTGTCCCTCGCGGAGCTGGCCGGTCAGCTGGGCGTCGCGGCCGAAGCGGACGGCCCGCAGGGCGCCGCGACCGGCATCACCCACGACTCGCGGGCCGTACGCCCCGGCGACGTCTACGCGGCCCTGCCCGGAGCGCGCTTCCACGGCGCGGACTTCGCGGCGCAGGCCGCGGGCCTCGGCGCGGTCGCCGTACTGACCGATCCGACGGGCGCCGACCGCGCGGCCACCACCGGCCTGCCGGTGCTCACGGTCGACAACCCGCGCGCACGGATGGGCGCGCTGGCCGCCACGATCTACGGCGAGCCCGGCCGCGACCTGCTCCAGATCGGCATCACCGGCACCTCCGGCAAGACCACCACCGCGTACCTCATGGAGGGCGGGCTCAAGGCCGCCGCCGAGCGCGGCGACGGCGGGCTCACCGGCCTGATCGGCACCGTCGAGACCCGCATCGGCGACGAGCGGATCAAGTCCGAGCGCACCACGCCCGAAGCCACCGACCTCCAGGCGCTCTTCGCCGTCATGCGCGAGCGCGGTGTCCGCTCGGTCGCCATGGAGGTCTCCAGCCACGCCCTGGTCCTCGGCCGGGTCGACGGCTGCGTCTTCGACGTCGCGGTCTTCAACAACCTGAGCCCGGAACACATGGAGTTCCACTCGGGCATGGAGGACTACTTCCAGGCCAAGGCCCAGCTGTTCACCGCGGCCCGCAGCCGCGTCGGCGTCGTCAACCTCGACGACGAGTACGGCCAGCGGCTCGCCCGCGGCGAGTCCGAGGTCCCGGTCACCACCTTCTCCGCCGAGGGCCACCCCGACGCCGACTGGCGCGCGGACGCGGTCGAGGTCGGCCCGCGCGGCTCGACCTTCACCGTGCTCGGCCCGGACGGACAGCGGGTACGGGCCGAGGCCCCGCTGCCCGGCCCGTTCAACGTCGCCAACGCGCTCGCCGCGATCACCACGCTCGTCGTCGCCGGGATCGACCCGCAGACCGCGGCCGACGGCGTGGCCGCCGTCCCGGGCGTCCCCGGCCGCCTGGACCGGGTCGACGCGGGCCAGCCCTATCTCGCCGTCGTCGACTACGCGCACAAGACGGACGCCGTCGAGTCCGTTCTGCGAGCCCTGCGCAAGGTCACCGAGGGACGTATTCACGCCGTTCTCGGCTGCGGCGGCGACCGAGACCCGCACAAGCGCGCCCCGATGGGCGCGGCGTTGGCCCGGCTCGCCGACACCGCCGTGCTGACCTCCGACAACCCCCGCTCCGAGGATCCCCTCGCGATCCTCGCCACCATGCTCGCGGGCGCCGCCGAGGTGCCCGCCCACGAGCGCGGCACCGTCCTCCTCGCGGAGGAGCGTGCCGACGCCATCGCAGCCGCAGTCGCCCGAGCCAACCCCGACGACACCGTTCTCATCCTGGGCAAGGGCCACGAGCAGGGCCAGGACATCGCCGGAGTGGTACGCCCCTTCGACGACCGCCAGGTTCTGCGCGAGGCCATCGAAGCGGCCCCCCAGCACCGGACCAACCAGGGATGACAGACCGCCATGCGCGTACAACCCTCCCCCCGGAAGCTCTCCCGAACGGCCGGGGGTGAATCCCGGTGATCGACCTGTCCCTCGCCGAGATCACCGCCATCGTCGGCGGCCGGCCGTACGATCTGCCCGACCCGGAGCAGCGGGTCACCGGGCCGGTCGTGATCGACTCCCGTGACGTACGGCCGGGCGGGCTCTTCGCCGCCTTCGCCGGCGAACACGTGGACGGCCACGACTTCGCCGAGCGCGCCGTCGCCGCCGGCGCGGTGGCCGTGCTGGCCGTCCGCCCCCTCGGGGGCGACGGCCGGGCCGTGCCGTCGATCGTCGTCGACGACGTCGTCGCGGCCCTCGGCGCGCTCGCCCGGGCCGTCACGCGGCGCCTCGGCGCGACGCTCGTCGCGCTCACCGGATCGGTCGGCAAGACCAGCACCAAGGACCTGATCGCCCAGCTCCTGGAGCGGATCGGCCCCACGGTGTGGACGCCCGGCTCGTTCAACAACGAGATCGGCCTGCCGCTCACCGCGCTGCGCGCCGACGCCGCGACCCGGCACCTCGTGCTGGAGATGGGCGCCCGGTCCATCGGCCACATCCGCTATCTGACGGAGCTGACCCCGCCGCGGGTCGGCGTCGTCCTCAACGTCGGCACCGCGCACATCGGCGAGTTCGGCGGCCGCGAGCAGATCGCCGAGGCCAAGGGCGAGCTGGTCGAGGCGCTGCCGACGGAGGCCGAGGGCGGCATCGCCGTGCTCAACGCCGACGACCCGCTGGTGCGCGCCATGGGCGCGCGCACCAAGGCCCGTACGGTCCTCTTCGGCGAGGCGCGGACCGCGGACGTACGGGCCGAGGACGTCCGGCTCACCGACGACGGCAGGCCCGCGTTCACGCTTCACACACCCACCGGGTGCGGGCCCGTGACCATGCGGCTGTACGGTGAGCACCACGTGTCGAACGCGCTCGCCGCGGCCGCCGTCGCCCATGAGTTGGGCATGCCCGCAGACGAGATCGCCAGCGCGCTCTCCGAGGCGGGCCAGCTCTCCCGCTGGCGGATGGAGGTCACCGAGCGCGCGGACGGCGTGACGATCGTCAACGACGCCTACAACGCGAACCCCGAATCCATGCGAGCGGCACTGCGCGCGCTCGTCGCCATGGGCGGAGCCGCTTCGGCAGCGGGGGGCCGTACGTGGGCCGTACTCGGTCAGATGGCCGAGCTCGGCGAGGAGTCGCTCGCCGAGCACGACGCCGTCGGGCGGCTGGCCGTCCGGCTCAACGTCAGCAAGCTCGTGGCAGTCGGCGGCAGGGAAGCGGCCTGGCTGCGAATGGGCGCTTATAACGAGGGTTCGTGGGGTGAGGAGTCGGTGCACGTGTCCGACGCGCAGGCGGCGATCGACCTGTTGCGCAGAGAGTTGCGCCCGGGTGACGTCGTGCTGGTGAAGGCGTCCAGGTCGGTGGGGCTGGAGCGGCTGGGCGAGGCGTTGACGGCCGGCGAGGGCGAGGTCGCCGGGTCATGAAGCAGATCCTCTTCGCGGGCGTCATCGGTCTCCTGCTGACCCTCATCGGCACCCCGCTGCTGATCAAGTTCCTCGCCCGCAAGGGCTACGGCCAGTTCATCCGCGACGACGGGCCGCGCGAGCACCACAGCAAGCGCGGCACGCCCACCATGGGCGGCATCGCCTTCATCCTCGCCACGGTCATCGCGTACGCGCTGACGAAGGTCTTCACCGGGGGCGGGCCGACCCCCTCCGGCCTGCTGGTGCTGTTCCTCACGGCAGGCATGGGCCTGGTGGGCTTCCTGGACGACTACATCAAGATCGTCAAGCAGCGGAGCCTGGGCCTGCGGGCCAGGGCGAAGATGGCGGGCCAGCTGATCATCGGCATCGCCTTCGCCGTCCTGGCGCTCCAGTTCCAGGACGCCCGCGGCGCGACCCCGGCCTCCACCAAGCTCTCCTTCGTGCAGGACTTCGGCTGGTCCATCGGCCCGGTGATCTTCGCGGTCTGGGCGCTGTTCATGATCCTCGCGATGTCGAACGGCGTGAACCTCACCGACGGCCTCGACGGCCTCGCCACCGGCGCCTCCGTGATGGTCTTCGGCGCATACGTCTTCATCGGCGTCTGGCAGTACGGGCAGTCCTGCGCCAACCCGCTGACCGCGGGCGCCGCCTGCTACGAGGTCAGAGACCCGCTCGACCTCGCGGTCGTCGCCTCGGCGCTGATGGGCTCGTGCTTCGGCTTCCTGTGGTGGAACACCTCACCGGCCAAGATCTTCATGGGCGACACCGGTTCCCTCGCGCTCGGCGGCGCGCTCGCCGGGCTCGCGATCTGCTCCCGTACGGAGCTGCTCCTCGCGCTGCTGGGCGGCCTCTTCGTACTGATCACCATGTCCGTGGTCATCCAGGTCGGCTCCTTCCGGCTCACCGGGAAGCGCGTCTTCCGCATGGCACCACTCCAACACCACTTCGAACTCAAGGGGTGGAGCGAAGTCCTTGTGGTGGTCCGCTTCTGGATCATCCAGGGGCTGTGCGTCGCCGTCGGACTCGGCCTCTTCTACGCCGGATGGCTGGCCATCAAGTGACCTGGGACGGCAAGCACATCACCGTCGCCGGCCTCGGCGTGAGCGGCGTACCCGCCGCCCGCGCCCTGGCCGGCCTCGGCGCCCGCGTCACGGCGGTCAACGCCGGCGACGGCGAGCGCGAGCGCGCCCAGGCCGCGGAGCTTCAAGCGCTGGGCGTCACCGTCCGCCTCGGCGACGGCGACACCCTCCCCGAGGGCACCGAGCTGGTCGTCACCACGCCCGGCTGGAAGCCCACCAGCCCGCTCTTCGGCGCCGCCGAGCGGGCCGGCGTCCCCGTCTGGGGCGACGTCGAACTGGCCTGGCGGCTGCGCGGCCCCGACGCCGCCCCCTGGCTCGCGGTCACCGGCACCAACGGCAAGACGACCACCGTCCGCATGCTGGCCTCGATCCTGGAGGCGGCCGGTCTGCGGACCGCGGCCGTCGGCAACATCGGCGTCTCGCTGGTCGACGTGGTCCTCTCCGACGAGCCGTACGACGTCCTCGCCGTCGAACTCTCCAGCTACCAGCTGCACTGGGCGCCGAGCGTACGCGCGCACTCCGCCACCGTTCTCAACCTCGCCCCCGACCACCTCGACTGGCACGGCTCCATGGCCGCGTACACCGCCGACAAGGGCCGGATCTACGAGGGCAACGAGGTCGCCTGCGTCTACAACCTCGCCGACCCGGCGACCGAGGCGCTGGTCCGCGAGGCCGACGTGGTGGAGGGCTGCCGGGCCGTCGGCTTCACGCTCGGCACGCCCGCGCCCTCCCAGCTCGGCGTCGTCGACGGAATCCTCGTCGACCGGGCTTTCGTGACCAACCGTCAGCAGCAGGCGCAGGAGCTGGCCGAGGTCGCGGACGTCAACCCGCCCGCACCGCACAACATCGCCAACGCCCTCGCCGCGGCGGCCCTGGCCCGCGCCTACGGCGTCGAGCCCGCGGCCGTACGGGACGGGCTGCGGGCCTTCCGGCCCGACGCGCACCGCATCGAACACGTCGCGGACGTCGACGGCGTCGCCTACGTCGACGACTCCAAGGCCACCAACACGCACGCCGCCGAGGCGTCGCTCGCGGCCTACGACCCGATCGTCTGGATCGCCGGCGGCCTCGCGAAGGGCGCCACCTTCGACGACCTCGTCACCGCGGCCGCGGGAAGGCTGCGCGGCGTGGTCCTGATGGGCGCCGACCGCGCCCTGATCGGCGAAGCGCTCGCGCGACACGCCGCAGATGTCCCGGTTGTCGACCTCGACCGGACGGACACTGGTGCGATGGCGGCGGCCGTCCGGGAAGCGACGCGGCTCGCCGGACCGGGGGACACGGTCCTCATGGCGCCCGCGTGCGCCTCGATGGATATGTTCGCCAACTACAACGAGCGCGGCGACGCCTTCGCGGACGCGGTGCGCGCACTGGCCACGGGCCGGGGCGCGACCGAGCGGTAGCCCGCGGGTCCCCGTGCGAGGACCGTGCGCGGGCACCCTGGAGGGGATACGAGATGAAGGCCGACCAGCCTGCCGCCAAGGCGTCGCGGGGGGCGGCGCGCGGCGGGGCGGGCCCCCGCCCCGCGAGAGCCGCCGGCCCGCGGCGCCGGAGCCCGGCCACCGGGGGGCAGCGCGCCCCGCGCCTGAGCGTGGGGGGCGGCCTCAAGGGGCTGCGCACGCGGTTCAAGCGGGCGTGGGACCGGCCGCTGACCGCCTATTACCTCGTGCTCGGCGGCAGCCTGCTGATCATCGTGCTCGGCCTGGTGATGGTCTACTCGGCCTCCCAGATCAAGGCGTTGCAGTACGGCCAGGTGCCCACCTTCTTCTTCCGCAAGCAGCTGATCGCGGCCGTGCTCGGCGGCGTGCTGATGGTGGTGGCCTGCCGCGCCCCGCTGCGGCTGCACCGCGCCTTCGCCTATCCGCTGCTGGCCGGCACCGTCTTCCTGCTCTGCCTGGTGCAGGTGCCGGGGATAGGCCAGACGATCAACGGCAACACCAACTGGCTCTCCCTCGGCGGTCCGTTCCAGCTCCAGCCCAGCGAGTTCGCGAAGCTCGCCCTCGTCCTGTGGGGCGCCGACCTGCTGGCCCGCAAGCAGGACAAGAAGCTGCTCACCCAGTGGAAGCACCTGCTGGTGCCGCTGGTGCCCGTAGCGTTCCTGCTGCTCGGTCTGATCATGCTCGGCGGCGACATGGGCACGTCGATCATCCTGACCGCCGTGCTCTTCGGCATGCTCTGGCTGGCGGGCGCCCCCACCCGGCTCTTCGCGGGCGTCCTCGGCGTCGCGGGGGCCCTCGCTCTGCTCGCCATCAAGACGAGCGCCAACCGGATGGGCCGGCTGGCCTGCATCGGCGCGACCGACCCCGGTCCGCACGACCAGTGCTGGCAGGCGGTGCACGGAATCTACGCGCTGGCCAACGGCGGATGGTTCGGATCCGGACTGGGTGCGAGTGTGGAAAAATGGGGTGAACTCCCCGAGCCGCACACGGACTTCATCTTCGCCATCACCGGCGAGGAACTGGGGCTGGCGGGGACGCTGTCGGTACTCGCCCTCTTCGCGGCTCTAGGCTATGCGGGTATCCGCGTGGCCGGACGCACGGAGGACCCCTTCGTGAGGTATGCCGCGGGAGGCGTGACCACCTGGATCATGGCGCAGTTCATGGTCAATATCGGTGCGGTGCTCGGTCTGCTGCCGATCGCCGGAGTCCCGCTCCCGCTGTTCTCCTACGGAGGGTCCGCCCTGCTGCCGACCATGTTCGCCGTCGGACTGCTGATCGCCTTCGCGCGCGAGCAGCCCGGTGCGCGAGCGGCGTTGGCCATGCGGCAGCCTGTCTTCAGCAAGAAGCGGGCTGGGGCGATGAAGACGATGAGACGGCGCGTCAAGAAGCGACCGTCCGGAGAGCGGTGAATTTCGGTGCATGTCGTACTCGCCGGTGGGGGGACCGCCGGCCACATCGAGCCCGCGCTCGCCCTCGCGGACGCCCTGCGCAGGCAGGACCCGACCGTGGGGATCACGGCGCTCGGCACGGAGAAGGGGCTGGAGACCCGGCTCGTGCCGGAGCGGGGCTATGAACTGGGGCTGATCCCCGCCGTGCCGCTGCCCCGCAAGCCGACCCCTGAGCTGATCACCGTCCCCGGGCGGCTGCGCGGCACCATCAAGGCGGCCGAGCAGATCCTGGAGCGGACCAAGGCCGACTGCGTGGTCGGGTTCGGCGGCTATGTGGCGCTGCCCGGCTATCTGGCCGCCAAGCGGCTCGGTGTGCCGATCATCGTCCACGAGGCCAACGCCCGCCCCGGCCTCGCCAACAAGATCGGCTCCCGCTACGCGGCGTCCGTCGCGGTCTCCACGCCCGACAGCAAGCTGCGCGGCGCCCGCTATGTCGGCATCCCGCTGCGCCGCTCCATCGCCACCCTCGACCGGGGCGCGGTCCGGCCCGAGGCGCGCGCCGCCTTCGGCCTCGACCCCAACCTGCCGACGCTGCTGGTCTCCGGCGGCTCGCAGGGCGCCCGCAGGCTGAACGAGGTCGTACAGGCGGTCGCTCCGGCGCTCCAGCGCTCGGGGATTCAGATCCTGCACGCGGTCGGCCCGAAGAATGAGCTGCCGTATGTCGACAACATGCCCGGTATGCCGCCCTATATCCCGGTACCGTACGTAGACCGGATGGACCTCGCGTACGCCGCGGCCGACATGATGCTCTGCCGCGCGGGCGCGATGACCGTCGCCGAGCTGTCCGCCGTCGGGCTGCCCGCCGTGTACGTACCGCTGCCCATCGGCAACGGCGAACAGCGGCTCAACGCCCAGCCGGTGGTCAAGGCGGGCGGTGGCCTGCTGATCGACGACGCCGAGCTGACCCCCGAGTGGGTGCAGGGCAATGTCCTGCCGGTGCTCGCCGACCCGCACCGGCTGTACGAGATGTCGCGGCACGCCGCGGAGTTCGGCCGCCGGGACGCCGACGAGCTGCTCGTCGCGATGGTGTACGAGGCGATCGCCGCACGCAGAGCGGGCTGAACGGCCCGCGGGAGCAGGAGGCTAGGGGAGCGTGGCCGGACCGACGACCGCTCAGCGCGGTGACTCGAGGAGCGGTAAGTCAAAGCTTCGTCTTCAGGCGAAGCTGGGGTTCAAACCGGGATCGAGGCCGAAGCGGAAGTCGTCGGGGTCCGGCCCGGCCGGGCCCGGCGGGCGACTGCCGAACCGCCGCACCCTGATCGTCTCCGCTTTCGCCGTCGTGTTGGTGGGCGGCGCCGCGATCTGGGTGCTGTACGGCTCCAGCTGGCTGCGCGCGACGGAGGTGAAGGTCAGCGGGGTCGGGGCCCTGACGCGGAGCGAGGTGCGCGACGCGGCGCTCGTCCCGCTCGGCACGCCCCTCGTGGCCGTGGACACGGACGCCATCGCGGCGCGGCTGCGGACGAAGCTGCCGCGCATCGACACCGTGGACGTCGTACGGTCCTGGCCGCATGGAATCGGCCTGAAAGTGACCGAGCGGCGGCCGGAAGCGCTCATCAAGAAGGGTGCGAAGTACGTCGAAGTCGATGCGGGGGGCGTGCGTTTCGCCACAGTGGACAAGCCGCCGCGAGGTGTCCCATTTCTGGCGGTGGAACCCGAGAAGGCCACCGGTCCGGCCGCGTCGAGCCTGCGGAGATTCGGCGCGGACCGGCTCCGCGAGGAGGCCGTCCGGGTGGCGGCCGAGCTGCCCGCCGGGGTGCACAAGGAGACCCGGACCATCCGCGTACGCTCATATGACTCCATCACCCTGGAGCTGACGGGCGATCGGGAGGTCGTGTGGGGGAGCGGCGAGCGGGGGGCGGAGAAGGCCAGGACGCTCACGGCGCTGATGAAAGCGGCCCATGGAGCGGATCATTTCGACGTAAGTGCCCCCAGCTCGCCCGCGGTGTCCGGAAGTTGACGCACATCGCAGCAGGCCAGCACCCTGGTTGGCTAGGGCTATGGGTGATCACATAGGGTGAAAAGAAAAACGGGAGGTTCGGCGTGTTCATTGAACGTGCGCCACTTGTCGACTTAGTGTCCTGTTCGGAGAACCCACGGAACAGTGACACCGGTAACCCTAAACTTCAACGTTAGGGTTCGGGTCGGCATTCAGAACCGTCCCCCAGGCATACGTAACTCGAGGCGAGAGGCCTTCGACGTGGCAGCACCGCAGAACTACCTCGCAGTCATCAAGGTCGTCGGAATCGGCGGCGGTGGCGTGAACGCCATCAACCGGATGATCGAGGTCGGTCTCAAGGGCGTCGAGTTCATCGCGATCAACACCGATGCACAGGCCCTGCTGATGAGCGACGCCGACGTCAAGCTCGATGTCGGCCGAGAGCTCACCCGCGGCCTCGGCGCCGGCGCCAACCCCGATGTCGGCCGCAAGGCGGCCGAAGACCACCGCGAGGAGATCGAGGAGGTCCTCAAGGGGGCCGACATGGTCTTCGTCACCGCGGGTGAGGGCGGCGGCACCGGCACGGGCGGCGCGCCCGTCGTCGCCGATATCGCCCGCTCTCTGGGCGCCCTGACGATCGGTGTGGTCACCCGGCCATTCACCTTCGAGGGCCGTCGACGCGCCAACCAGGCCGAGGACGGCATCGCCGGTCTGCGGGAGAACGTCGACACCCTGATCGTCATCCCCAACGACCGGCTGCTGTCGATCTCGGACCGCCAGGTGAGCGTGCTCGACGCGTTCAAGTCCGCGGACCAGGTACTGCTCTCCGGCGTCCAGGGCATCACCGATCTCATCACCACCCCGGGCCTGATCAACCTCGACTTCGCGGACGTCAAGTCCGTCATGTCCGAGGCGGGCTCGGCGCTCATGGGCATCGGATCGGCGCGCGGCGACGACCGCGCGGTGGCCGCTGCCGAAATGGCGATCTCCTCCCCGCTGCTGGAGGCGTCCATCGACGGCGCCCGCGGGGTGCTGCTCTCCATCTCCGGCGGCAGCGACCTCGGTCTCTTCGAGATCAATGAGGCCGCGCAGCTGGTGAGCGAGGCCGCGCACCCCGAGGCCAACATCATCTTCGGTGCGGTCATCGACGACGCGCTCGGCGACGAGGTCCGCGTCACCGTCATCGCGGCGGGCTTCGACGGCGGCCAGCCGCCGCCCAAGGGCAATCGAGAGAAGGTGCTCGGCTCCACCTACGGCAGTCGGGACGAGGGTGCTCCCGCCCCGGCCCCGACCCGCCCGGCCGAACCGGCCCGCCCGTCCTTCGGCGGCCTCGGCAGCGTGACGTCCCCTCGCGAGGAAGAGCCGGCCCAGGCCGACCCGACCCCCGTCTCCGAGGTCCCGCCGCCCCCGATCAGTTCGCCGCAGGTCCCGCCGGCCCGTCCGTACCAGGACAGCACGGCCGAGGAACTGGACGTTCCCGACTTCCTCAAGTGAACTGCCTGAAGTGATAGGGCAACAGCACGACGACAGCGGCGCGCACTTCGCTTTCACCGACCGGTGGGGCGGGGTGAGCGCCGCTCCGTATGACACGCTCAACCTCGGCGGCGCGGTCGGCGACGACCCCGCGGCCGTAGGTGCCAACCGCGGACTCGTGGCCGGCGCGCTGGGCCTCGACCCGGCGGCGGTCGTCTGGATGCGGCAGGTGCACGGCCGCGACGTGGCCGTGGTCGACGGCCCGTGGAGGAGCTCCGAACCCCCGGCGGTGGACGCGGTGGTGACCACCCGTCGCTCCCTCGCCCTCGCGGTCCTCACCGCCGACTGCGCTCCGGTGCTGCTCGCCGACCCCTACGCCGGGGTCGCGGGCGCCGCGCACGCGGGGCGGCCGGGGCTGGTGGCCGGGGTGGTGCCCGCGCTCGTGGACGAGATGGTCCGGCAGGGCGCGGAGCCCGCGCGGATCGTCGGCCACCTCGGGCCCGCGGTGTGCGGCCGCTGCTACGAGGTGCCGGAGGCGATGCGCGACGAGGTGGCAGAGGCCGTGCCCGAGGCGTGGTCCACCACCTCGTGGTCGACCCCGGCCGTGGATGTGACGGCGGGCGTACGTGCTCAACTCGCCCGTCTCGGCGTCGACATCAGCGTTCGGTCGAACGTCTGTACGTTGGAGTCGGCGAACCACTTCTCCTACCGGCGCGAGCGCACGACCGGGCGGCTCGCGAGCTATGTCTGGTTGGACGGCTGAGCTGTGACGGATCGTAGGAATCAACTGGCCGAGAACCTGGCGCAGGTGGAGGAACGTATCTCCGCCGCCTGTGCCGCTGTCGGCCGCAAGCGTGAAGAAGTGACCCTCATCGTGGTCACCAAGACCTACCCCGCGAGCGATGTACGGCTGCTCGCGGAGCTGGGGGTGCGTCATGTCGCGGAGAACCGCGACCAGGACGCCGCACCCAAGGCCGCGGAATCTGTCGATCTGCCCCTCAACTGGCACTTTGTGGGTCAATTGCAGACGAACAAGGTACGGTCTGTGGTGAGTTACGCCGATGTGGTGCAGTCCGTCGACCGGGTCAAGCTGGTCACGGCGCTCTCCGCGGCGGCGGTGCGGGCCGGCCGGGAGCTCGGCGCGCTCGTCCAGGTGGCCCTCGACGCGGGGGCGGGCGAGCGCGGGGAACGCGGCGGGGTGGCACCGGATGGTGTCGAGGCGCTGGCCGATGCCATAGCGGGGGCCGAAGGGCTCCGGCTGGACGGGGTCATGACGGTCGCTCCGCTGGCCGGAACGTATGCCGGCAGGCAGCGCGCGGCGTTCGAGCGGTTGAGGGAAATCTCAACGGGCCTGCGCGTATCTCATCCGGCTGCGAACATGGTGTCGGCAGGTATGAGCGCGGACCTTGAGGACGCAGTGGCGGCGGGGGCGACACATGTACGCGTCGGCACTGCGGTACTCGGAGTCCGACCCAGGCTCAGGTAACGTCGCCAAGCAGGTCGGACCACAGCACAAAATATGGTCATTTCCGCCAAAAGGCGGGCAGGCCGAGTGGATCCAGGGCGACCGGTGACGGAGCCGATCCACCACAGAGCGGAGGATGCGGAGCATGGCCGGCGCGATGCGCAAGATGGCGGTCTACCTCGGCCTCGTGGAGGACGATGGGTACGACGGCCCGGGGTTCGACCCCGATGACGAGTTCGAACCCGAGCCGGAGCCCGATCGGGCTCGAAGGCAACACCAGCCCCAACAGACGCAACAGGACGAACCGGTGCGAGTCGCGCACCCGCCGGCGCAGCGTGAGGCTGCTCCGCTCGTAGCGGAAAGCGGACGACCCGCGCGAATCGCCCCCGTGGCGTCCATCACACCCGAACGTCAGTCTCTGGAGAAGAACGCACCGGTGATCATGCCCAAGGTTGTGTCCGAGCGGGAGCCGTACCGCATCACCACACTGCACCCGCGGACCTACAACGAGGCCCGTACCATCGGGGAACACTTCCGTGAGGGCACTCCGGTGATCATGAACCTGACGGAGATGGACGACACGGACGCGAAGCGACTTGTCGACTTTGCCGCGGGGTTGGTCTTCGGACTGCACGGCAGCATCGAGCGGGTGACGCAGAAGGTGTTCCTGCTGTCTCCTGCTAACGTCGATGTCACGGCGGAGGACAAGGCCCGCATCGCAGAGGGCGGGTTCTTCAACCAGAGCTGAGACGCAACACCAGGCAACACCGTGAGTAACGGCCAACTGGCCGAGTACGAGCAAGGGGAGAGGGACGCGCGAGATGAGCATCGCACTGCAGGTGATCTACATCGCGCTGTATTGCTTCCTCATCGTGCTGATCTTCCGGCTGGTGATGGACTACGTCTTCCAGTTCGCCCGCTCATGGCAACCCGGCAAGGCGATGGTGGTCGTTCTGGAGGCCACCTACACTGTCACTGATCCGCCACTCAAGCTTCTGCGGCGGTTCATTCCGCCGCTGCGTCTCGGGGGCGTGGCGCTCGACCTGTCCTTCTTCGTACTGATGATCATCGTCTACATCCTGATCACCGTCGTGAGCCGGCTGTGAACGATACGGTCTTGCCGATTGCCGACGACTACGTTGAGGTGAAGAAGAGATGCCGTTGACCCCCGAGGACGTGCGGAACAAGCAGTTCACGACCGTCCGCCTCCGAGAAGGCTATGACGAGGACGAGGTCGATGCCTTCCTCGATGAGGTCGAAGCCGAACTGACCCGCCTGCTCCGCGAGAACGAGGACCTGCGGGCCAAGCTGGCCGCGGCCACCCGCGCCGCCGCGCAGAACCAGCAGCAGGGTATGCGCAAGCAGCAGGAGCCGCAGGATCAGCGGCCCGGCGCACCCGTGCCCGCCGCCATATCCGGTCCGCAGCCTGTGCCGCCACAGCAGCAACAGCAGCAGCAACAACAGCAACAGCAGCAGCAGCAGCAGATGGGCGGCCCCCCTCAGCTGACCGGCGGAGCCCCGCAGTTGCCGCCCGGCCCCGGCGGCCATGGGCCCGGCCCGCAGGGCCCGCACGGACCCGGCCCGATGGGGCAGAACGGTCCGATGGGCGGCCCGCTCGGCGGGCCCATGGGCCAGAACGGTCCGATGGGCCAGAACGGCATGGGCCCGAACGGCATGGGCCAGAACGGTCCGATGGGCGGCCCCGGCCCCCAGCTGCCGCAGCAGGGCCAGGGCCCGGGCGGCGACAGCGCTGCCCGCGTGCTCTCGCTCGCGCAGCAGACGGCCGATCAGGCCATCGCGGAGGCCCGGTCCGAGGCCAACAAGATCGTCGGTGAGGCGCGCAGCCGCGCCGAGGGTCTGGAGCGGGACGCCCGCGCCAAGGCCGACGCCCTGGAGCGGGACGCGCAGGAGAAGCACCGCGTCGCGATGGGCTCGCTGGAGTCCGCTCGCGCCACGCTGGAGCGCAAGGTCGAGGACCTGCGCGGCTTCGAGCGCGAGTACCGCACCCGGCTCAAGTCCTACCTGGAGAGCCAGCTGCGCCAGTTGGAGAACCAGGCCGACGACTCGCTGGCCCCGCCGCGGACCCCGGCGACCGCCTCGCTGCCGCCGTCCCCCTCGATGGCGGGCGCCGGTGCGGGCATGGGCTCGCACTCCATGGGCGGCAACCCGTCCATGGGCGGCCACGGCGGCCCCTCCAGCGGTGCTCCGTCCTACGGCGGCCAGCAGCAGATGTCCCCGGCGATGACCCAGCCGATGGCACCGGTCCGGCCGCAGGGCCAGCAGCCGATGCAGCAGGCGCCGTCGCCGATGCGGGGCTTCCTGATCGACGAGGACGACAACTGACCGAACGGGCCGCGCTCAGCGCGTAGCCGTCGGCGGATCTACGGGCCGGGCCCCTGGGACATCCCAGGGGCCCGGCCCGTTTCGCTGTTCCCCGGAGCCGTGTCATCTCCCCGGCCGGATCAGCCTGCGTGCCAGGCGTGGCGCGCGCGACCAGGGGTACGACACAGGCTCACACCGCCGGAGCAGGGCGTGCGCGGGGCAGGCGAGCAGCGAGAACGCGCGTGCCTCAAGGCGTCAAAAAGCCGGGCGGGCTCGGAGTTCGAGCCCGCCCGGCCACCGCTTGCCGTGCTCCCGGTTACACCTTGCGCAGCCGGAAGGTCAGGGCCAGGCCCTCGTCCGTGAACGGCTCGCCGAAGGAGGCATCGGCCTCCGCCCGTACGAACTCCTCGGCCAGTACCTCGTCGGAGATCAGCCCGGCGTGCTCGGCCAGCGCCTCCGACGTCTCGGCGTTCGCCGCGTCCCAGCGGACCGTGATCCGGTCGGCGACGTCCAGGCCGCTGTTCTTGCGGGCCTCCTGGATCAGCCGGATCGCGTCACGGGCCAGGCCCGCGCGGCGCAGTTCCGGGGTGATCTCCAGGTCGAGGGCGACCGTGGCGCCCGCGTCGGACGCCACCGACCAGCCCTCGCGCGGCGTCTCGGTGATGATGACCTCGTCCGGGGCGAGCGCCACCCGCTCGCCGTCGACCTCCACCGCTGCCGTGCCCTCGCGCAGGGCCAGCGACAGCGCGGCGGCGTCCGCCTCGGCGACGGCCTTCGCCACCGCCTGGACGCCCTTGCCGAACCGCCTGCCCAGCGCGCGGAAGTTGGCCTTGGCCGTGGTGTCGACGAGCGAACCGCCGCCGCCTCGACCGGAGGAGGAATCAGTGAGCGAGGCCAGCGAGGAGACGTTCAGCTCCTCCGTGATCTGGGCGCGCAGCTCGTCCGACAGGGCCTCGAAGCCCGACGCCGCGACCAGGGCCCGCGACAGCGGCTGACGCGTCTTCACGCCGGACTCCGCGCGGGTCGCGCGGCCCAGCTCGACCAGCCGGCGCACCAGCAGCATCCGCTCGGAGAGCGTCGGGTCGATCAGCTTCTCGTCCGCCACCGGCCAGCTGGACAGGTGCACCGACTCGGGCGCGTCCGGCGTCACCGGGACGACGAGGTCCTGCCACACCCGCTCGGTGATGAAGGGGGTGAGCGGTGCCATGAGCCGGGTGACCGTCTCCACGGTCTCGTGCAGCGTGCGCAGCGCGGCCGGGTCGCCCTGCCAGAAGCGGCGGCGGGAGCGGCGCACGTACCAGTTGGACAGATCGTCCACGAACGAGGACAGCAGCTTGCCGGCGCGCTGGGTGTCGAAGGACTCCAGCGCCACCGTGACCTGATCGACCAGCGCGTTCAACTCGCCGAGCAGCCAGCGGTCCAGCAGCGGCCGGTCGGCCGGGGCCGGGTCGGCGGCGGACGGCGCCCAGGAGGACGTACGGGCGTACAGCGCCTGGAAGGCGACCGTGTTCCAGTACGTGAGGAGCGTCTTGCGGACGACCTCCTGGATCGTGGCGTGCCCCACCCGGCGCGCGGCCCACGGGGAGCCGCCGGCCGCCATGAACCAGCGGACCGCGTCCGCGCCGTGCTGGTCCATCAGCGGGATCGGCTGGAGGATGTTGCCCAGGTGCTTGGACATCTTCCGGCCGTCCTCGGCGAGGATGTGGCCCAGGCAGACCACGTTCTCGTAACTGGACTTGTCGAAGACCAGGGTGCCGACCGCCATCAGCGTGTAGAACCAGCCGCGGGTCTGGTCGATGGCCTCGGAGATGAACTGCGCCGGGTACCGCTTCTCGAAGAGGTCCTTGTTCTTGTACGGATAGCCCCACTGCGCGAACGGCATCGACCCCGAGTCGTACCAGGCGTCGATGACCTCGGGGACCCGGGTGGCCTCCAGGGCGCAGCCCTCGGCGGTGCAGCCGAAGGCGACCGCGTCGATGTACGGGCGGTGCGGGTCCAGCCCCGACTGGTCGGCGCCGGTCAGCTCGGTCAGCTCGGCGAGCGAGCCGACGCAGGTGAGGTGGCCCTCCTCGCAGCGCCAGATGGGCAGCGGGGTGCCCCAGTAGCGGTTGCGGGACAGCGCCCAGTCGATGTTGTTGTTCAGCCAGTCGCCGTAGCGGCCGTGCTTGACCGAGTCCGGGAACCAGTTGGTCGCCTCGTTCTCGGCGAGCAGCCGGTCCTTGACGGCGGTGGTGCGGATGTACCAGGACGGCTGCGCGTAGTAGAGCAGCGCCGTGTGGCAGCGCCAGCAGTGCGGGTAGCTGTGCTCGTACGGCACGTGCCTGAAGAGCAGGCCGCGCTCCCGCAGGTCCTCGACCAGCGCCTCGTCGGCCTTCTTGAAGAACTGGCCGCCGACGAGCGGCAGCCCCTCCTCGAAGGTGCCGTCGGGGCGGACCGGGTTGACGACCGGCAGGCCGTACGCGCGGCAGGTCTTGAGGTCGTCCTCACCGAAGGCCGGGGCCTGGTGGACGAGGCCGGTGCCGTCCTCGGTGGTCACGTACTCGGCGTTGACGACGAAGTTGGCGTCGGCCAGCTCGACGAGCGGGAACGGGCGGGAGTAGGCCCAGCGCTCCATCTCCCGGCCGGTGAACGCCTCCCCGGTGGCCTCCCAGCCCTCGCCGAGCGCCTTCTCCAGCAGCGGCTCGGCGACGACGAGCCGCTCCTCGCCGTCGGTCGCCACGACGTAGCGGACGTCGGGGTGGGCGGCGACGGCGGTGTTGGAGACCAGGGTCCAGGGGGTGGTCGTCCAGATGAGCAGCGAGGCCCCGCCCGCCAGCGGCCCGGAGGTCAGCGGGAGGCGGACGAAGACCGACGGGTCGACGACGGTCTCGTACCCCTGGGCCAGCTCGTGGTCCGAGAGGCCGGTGCCGCAGCGCGGGCACCAGGGGGCGACCCGGTGGTCCTGGACCAGCAGCCCCTTGTTGAAGATCTCCTTGAGCGACCACCACACGGACTGCACATAGTCCGGGTCCATGGTGCGGTAGGCGTTGTCGAGGTCGGCCCAGTAGCCCATGCGCGTGGTCAGTTCGGCGAAGGCGTCGGTGTGCCGGGTCACCGACTCGCGGCACTTCGCGTTGAACTCCGCGATGCCGAACGCCTCGATGTCCTTCTTGCCGTTGAAGCCCAGTTCCTTCTCGACGGCCAGCTCCACCGGCAGGCCGTGGCAGTCCCAGCCCGCCTTGCGGCCGACGTGGTAGCCCTGCATGGTGCGGAAGCGGGGGAAGACGTCCTTGAAGACGCGGGCCTCGATGTGGTGCGCGCCCGGCATGCCGTTGGCGGTCGGCGGGCCCTCGTAGAAGACCCACTCGGGGCGCCCCTCGGACTGGGCGAGGGTGCGGTCGAAGATCTTGTTCTCGCGCCAGTAGTCGAGCACGGCGTGCTCAAGGGCGGGCAGGTCGACCTGGGCGGGCACCTGCCGGTACTGCGGCGACGGCATCATCAAGTTCTTCCTCCGGCGGAACGTCGTTTCGCTGTCCGTCGGAGGGACGAGAGCCTGATGCGCTCCCGCGGTACCACCCTCCTTGGCCGCGGGCCGTGCCCGAGGCCCCCTCATTGGGGTTCGCGAGGCCGGGTCTACTGGCCCGCCGGGGCGGGCGTTCTTCCGGCGGCTCCGGGGTGATCTTCACGTCGCGCACACCCCCGGGCTCGCACCGTCCCCGGGTCGCTCTTGGCTGCGTGCGGCGCTACTCGTCCCTTCCACGCCTTTCGCTGCGGCCAGTGTACGGGCCCGTACCGACAGCCGCCGACCCGTTTCCCGCCGCGGGCCGGAGCGGCGGCCGCCGCCCTGCGTCGGCTGAGGTACGGGCCGGTCCTGGGTTGACCCGAATGCCGATACGCCCGGCGCGCTCCTCATACCGCCGGGCGGGCGCGCTCCGCCGCGACGTCCGTACCGCCGGATTACCGGGCCATGGGCTGGGCACAACCGATGAGACCGGTCTGCCTCGCGGGCAAGCCGGGGCGAATCCGGCGGCGTGCCCCGTTGCCGCGCGCCCGGAGTCGATTTATCGTTCCGGCACGATTCGCGCGCAAGATCACAAAATGTGAAGGGGTCGCGGCCATGGTGGCGAAGAAGACCGCCGCGAGGAAGACTGCGCCGGCCGGCGAGGCGGCGGCAGCGACGGCGAAGAAGGCCGCCCTGGTCGCTGAGCAGCCCGCGGAGCAACCCCTCAAGAAGCACGCGGAGGAGGCGTCGGCCCCGCGGGCGGCGGCCGAGGAAACCGGGGGGAAGCCCGCGGCGAAGAAGACCGCGACGGGGAAAGCGGCGGCTAAGAAGACCGTGGCGAAGAAGGCCGTGGCCAAGAAAGCCGCGGCGAAGAAGAGCACGGCGAAGAAGACCGTGGCCAAGAGCGCCGCAGCCGGGAAGGGCACGGCCGGGAAGGCCGACGCGGAGAACAGCGCAGCAGATACCACAGGCGAGACCACAGCCAAGAGGGCCGCACCAGCCGAGCAGGCGGTGCCCGCGAAGAAGACGACGGGAGCCAAGACGGTGGCTGCGAAGAAGACCACGGGTGGGGAACGGGCTGCCAAGGCCACGACAGCGGCCTCGACGACGGTACCGGGGGCCCGTACGGCCGCCGCCGAGCCCGGGGAGCTGGCCGTACGGCCGGGCGAGGACCCCTGGTCGCCGGCGGAGGTGGCCGAGGCGCGCGACGAGCTCCGGAGCGAGGTGCTGCGGCTGCGCGCCGAGCTGATCGCCTCCGAAGAGGCCATCGCCGGGCTGATGCGCGACTCCGGCGACGGCGCGGGGGACGACCAGGCCGACACCGGCACCAAGAACATCACGCGCGAGCACGAGCTGGCGCTCGCCGGGAACGCCCGCGAGATGCTGGAGCAGACCGAGCGCGCCCTGGAGCGGCTCGACGCCGGCACGTACGGGATCTGCGAGAACTGCGGCAAACCGATCGGCAAGGCCCGGATGCAGGCATTCCCCCGAGCCATGCTGTGTGTGGAGTGCAAACAGCGGCAGGAACGCCGCTGAACGGCCCGCGGCGGCGTGCCGTACGCTCATCCTCAGCCGGGCGGGGGCGCCCGGCGCCCAGCCAACGCAGGAGTGCGCCGCGCTGCCGGGCAGCACCGTCGGACCGGGCGGTGGTGAGCGGCGGGCGGGATGACGTCGAGGGACTCAGGTGACAGAGGCGGAGCAGACCACCGGTACGCCGGGAGAGGCCGAAGGGGACGGCGCCTCGCAGGAGGTGGAACCGCCCAAGGGGAAGCGGCGTATCGGGGTGCTGCTGCTGGTCGCCCCCTTGGTCTACCTCCTGGACCTGGTCAGCAAGCTGGTCGTGGTGGCCAAGCTGGAGCACCACGATCCGGTTCAGCTGATCGGCACCTGGCTGCAGCTTCAGGTGATCCGCAACCGCGGCGCGGCCTTCAGCTTCGGCGAGGCCATGACCATCGTCTTCACCTGCATCGCGGTGATCGTGATCGTGGTGATCGCGCGCCTCGCCCGCAAGCTCTACAGCGTGCCGTGGGCCATCGCGCTGGGCCTGCTGCTCGGCGGGGCGCTCGGCAACCTCACCGACCGGGTGTTCCGCACACCCGGCGGCCTCCAGGGCGGCGTCGTCGACTGGATCGCGCCGGCGCACTTCGCGGTCTTCAACCTCGGTGACTCGGCGATCGTCTGCGGCGGCATCCTGATCGTGATCCTCTCCTTCCGCGGTCTCGACCCCGACGGCACGGTGCACAAGGACTGACGCCGCGTACGGGCGTACGGACGGCCCCCCGCCGTCCTGCATACTCGACGGGTGAGCACGATTCCCGAGATCCGCACCCTGCCCGTACCCGATGGCCTAGAAGGCGAGCGCGTGGACGCCGCCATCGCCCGCATGTTCGGCTTTTCGCGGACCAAGGCGGCCGAGCTCGCCGCCGAGGGAAAGGTTCAGCTCGACGGCGCGGTGGCCGGCAAGTCCGACCGGGTGACCGGCGGCGCCTGGCTGGAGGTCGAGATGCCCGGCGCCCCGGCGCCGGTGCAGATCGTCGCCGAACCCGTCGAGGGCATGGAGATCGTGCACGACGACGACGACATCGTGGTGATCGTCAAGCCGGTCGGCGTGGCCGCGCACCCGAGCCCCGGCTGGACCGGCACCACCGTCATCGGCGGGCTCGCCGCCGCCGGCTACCGCATCTCGACCTCGGGGGCGGCCGAGCGCCAGGGCATCGTGCACCGCCTCGACGTGGGCACCTCGGGGCTGATGGTCGTCGCCAAGTCCGAGCGCGCCTACACCCTGCTCAAGCAGCAGTTCCGGGAGCGTACGGTCGACAAGCGCTACCACGCGCTGGTGCAGGGCCACCCGGACCCGATGAGCGGCACCATCGACGCCCCCATCGGGCGCCACCCGAACCACGACTACAAGTGGGCGGTGACGGCCGAGGGCAAGCCGTCCGTGACGCACTACGACCTCATCGAGGCGTTCCGGGCCGCCAGCCTCCTCGACGTCAAGCTGGAGACCGGCCGTACGCACCAGATCCGCGTGCACATGTCGGCGCACCGGCACCCGTGCGTCGGCGACACCACCTACGGCGCCGATCCGACGCTCGGGAAGCGGCTGGGGCTCACCCGGCAGTGGCTGCACGCGATGCGGCTCGGCTTCGAGCACCCCGGCGACGGGAGCTGGGTGGAGTTCGAGAGCGCGTACCCCGAGGACCTCCAGCGCGCACTGGACATCGTGCGGGCGGAGAGCTCCTGACGCTGTGTCACCCCGGTATTCCGGGGGTCCGCCTTCCGGGGCCTCCGGGTATTCCGGGGCGCGGCGATATGTGATCAATGCCGCGTTGGGCGGTTTGTGTGACCGGTCATGGCAGGCTGGAGGGGTTGATCGTCGGACCGACCCCGGAGCGTATACGTCGTGGACCAGCTAGCCCTGCTGTTCGTACTGCTACTCGGGGCCGTGGTCATGGTGCCGCTCGGCGACCGGCTGGGACTGCCGTCGCCGGTGCTGATGACCCTGGGCGGGATCGTCCTCGCGCTGCTGCCGTTCGTGCCGAACGTCGATGTGCCGCCCGAGTACATCCTGCCGCTGGTACTGCCGCCGCTGCTCTACGCCTCGGTGCAGCGCACGTCCTGGCGGCAGTTCGCGGCCAATCTGCGGCCGATCTTCCTGCTCGCGGTGGCGCTGGTCTTCGTGACGACCGCCGCGGTCGCCGTCGTCGCCAACGCCGTCGTGCCCGGTCTGCCGCTCGCCGCGGCCGTCGCGCTCGGCGCGCTGGTCGCCCCGCCCGACCCGGTCGCCGCGACCGCCGTGGCCGGGTCGCTCGGGCTGCCGCGCCGCCTGGTCTCCATCCTGGAGGGCGAGGGGCTCTTCAACGACGTCACCGCGATCGTGCTGTACCACGTGGCCATCGCCGCCGCCGTCACCGGCTCCTTCTCCTTCCCGCACGCCATCGGCGCGCTGGTGCTCTCCGCCGTGGTCGCCATAGCGGTGGGCCTGGTGCTGGGCTGGGCCGCCAACAAGCTGATGGGCCTGCTCGGCGACGCCACCCTCCAGATCGGCCTGACCCTGCTGGTGCCGTTCGTCGCCTACGTACTGGCCGAGGAGTTCGCCGGCTCGGGAGTGCTGGCGGTGCTCACCACCGCGCTCTTCCTCGCCGAGCACGCGGTGGACGCCGACGACGTGCTGGGCCGGCTGGCCGGCCACACCTTCTGGGAGATCGTCGACACTCTCGTCACCGGAGTCGCCTTCGGCCTCATCGGCCTCGAACTCCACAATGTCTTCGGCACGGCCTCCGGCCGCTGGGGCGAGATGCTCGCGGCCGGCGGCGCGGTGATCGGCGTCGTGATCGGCGTACGGCTGCTGTGGCTGCTGCCCGCGGCCTGGCTCGCCCGCAAGATGCACCGCCACCGGGACGTCGAGGAAGAGATCCCGATGACCTGGCGCGAGACCGTGGTCATGTGGTGGTCCGGGATGCGCGGCGTCGCCTCCGTGGCGCTGGCCCTCGCCATCCCCCTCACCGTGGACGACGGCTCCGACTTCCCCGGCCGCGACGAGATCCTCTTCATCGCCTTCGCCGTCATCATGGCCACCCTCGTCGTCCAGGGGCTGACCCTGCCCTGGCTGGTGCGGAAGCTCGGGGTGAAGGCCGACACCAACGCCGAACGGGAGACGGAACGTCAGCTCGCGATCCGGGCCGCCAAGGCCGCCAAGAGCAGGCTCAAGGAGATTCAGGCGGTCGAGGAACTGCCCGAGGACCTCGCCGAGCAGCTGAACCGGCGCGCGTACGACGTCGGCGCGCGGATCAGCCCCGACATGGTCGACGACGAGCGCCGGGAGGCGCACGCCCAGCGCGTCAAGCGCATCCGCACCGTGCAGCGCATCCAGAACGAGATGCTGTCGGCCGCCCGGCACGAGGTGCTCTCCGCCCGCAGCGAGGTCGGCGCCGACCCGGAGATCGTCGACCGGGTGCTGCGCCACCTCGATGTGCGGAGCCTGCGCTGATCTGAGGCGGAGTGGTGACGGGCCCGCGCTGATCGGAGGCGGTGCGGTGACGGGCCCGCGCTGATCCGAGGCGGAGTGGTGACGGGCCCGCCGCGCTGATCCGAAGCGGTGTGGTCCGAGCCCGGCTCCCCACCCGAAGCCGGGTGGGGAGCCGGGCTCCCGGCCGGCCCCGAGATCTCGATCAGGCGGTGCCGGGGCCCGGGCCGATGTCCTCGGCCCTGGGCGGCGTCTGCGGTCGGTCGGGCGCCTCCCGCAGGCCCGGCGCGTGCGCCGTGTTGATCCGCGGCAGCGCGTACGGGTGCTCGCGGCGCAGCCACTCCACCAACTGCTCGCGTACCACGCAGCGGAGCGTCCAGATGTCGTCCGAGTCCTTCGCGGTGACCAGCGCCCGCACCTGGATCGTGGAGGGGGTGGTGTCGGTGATCACCAGGCTCCAGGCGCGGCGGTCCCACTCGGCGCACTTCATGAGGATCTCGTGCAGCCGCTCGCGCATGAGGTCGATCGGCGTGGCGTGGTCGAGGTGGAAGAAGACCGTGCCGGTCATCCGGGGGTTGCCGCGCGTCCAGTTCTCGAACGGCTTGCTGGTGAAGTACGACACGGGCATGGTGATCCGGCGCTCGTCCCAGGTGGTCACCACCAGGTAGGTGAGGGTGATCTCCTCGACCGTGCCCCACTCGCCGTCGACCACCACCGTGTCGCCGATCCGCACCATGTCGCCGAAGGCGATCTGGAGCCCGGCGAAGAGGTTGCCGAGCGTCGACTGGGCGGCGACACCGGCGACGATGCCGATCACCCCGGCCGAGGCCAGCATCGAGGTCCCCACCGTCTTCATCGCCGGGAAGGTCAGCAGCATCGCCGCCACCGTCACCACGGCGACGACCGCGGTCACGATCCGCTGGATCAGCGTCACCTGCGTACGGACCCGGCGGACCCGGGCCCGGTCGTGGGCGTTCGCGGCGTAACGGGCGTACGTCGACTCCACTATGGCCGCGGCGCAGCGCACCGTCAGCCAGGCGACGGCGGCGATCAGCACCAGGGACAGGGTCTGGCCGATGCCCGCGTCGTGCTCCTCGACCAGCTTGAACCGCACGGATGTGTAACTGCCGCGGAGCATGGCCGCGCACAGCACCAGCTGGAGCGGCAGCCGGCAGCGGCGCAGCAGGTCCCACAGCGGGGTCTCGGGATGGCGCGCGTCGATCCGGCGCACCACCAGGTCGGCCGCCCAGCCGACCAGCAGGGTGACGGCGATCGATCCGCCGATCACGATGAGCGGACGCAGCACGTCCTCCATGGACACCTCGGCTCCTTCCCTTGCGAATCGGGTCGTCCGCATCCCACCGACGGTAACTGGCACGATGGGGTGATCGCGATTCACCTACAGGGAAGTGACTCCAGTGGCGTCCTCTACCACGATTGTCCTGTTTCACTCGGCTTACGGGCTGCGGCCTGCCGTACGGGCTGCGGCCGAGCGGCTGCGCGCGGCGGGGCACGAGGTGCATGTGCCGGACCTGTACGACGGGCGGACCACCGAGACCGTCGAGGACGGCATGGTGATCAAGGACGAGATCGGCAAGGAGGAGCTGCTGCGCCGGGCCATCGCCGCGGCCGCCCCGCTCTCCGACCGCGGAATCGTGTACGCGGGCTTCTCGCTCGGCGGATCGATCGCGCAGAACCTGGCGCTGGGGGACGAGAAGGCGCGGGGGCTGCTGCTCCTGCACGGCACCTCGGACCTCGCGGAGGACGCGTCCGCCGACGAGCTGCCCGTACAGCTGCATGTCGCGGACCCCGACCCGTTCGAGCCGCAGGACTGGCTGAACGCCTGGTATCTGCGGATGCGGCGGGCCGGTGCGGACGTGGAGGTCTACCGCTACCAGGGGGCGGGGCACGTGTTCACCGACCCCGAGCTCCCGGACTACGACGAGGAGGCGGCCGAGGCGGCCTGGAAGGTGTCGCTGGGCTTCCTCGCGGACCTCGGCGACGCGTGACCGACGTCTCGGCGTGACCGGCGTCTCGGCCTGACCGACGACTCGGCGGCGCGTGATCGACGAGCCGCCGTTCAGCGGCGGGTGGGCGAATTCCTACGGTCGCCCACCCACGGCCGTACCGCTACTTGCTCTTCGGGCCGAACGCCTTGTCGATCACCGCGGTGAACTGCTCCTTGGTCATCGGGGGGTTCTCCGTGCCCTCGACGTTCAGCTTCTTCCCGTCGAGGAGCAGCGCGGGCGTGCCCTGCACGCCGTTCTTGCCGAAGAGCTTGCCCATCTCCAGCGCCCACTTGTCGTACGTGCCGTCCTTGACGGCCTTCTCGAAGCCGGCGTTGCCCTTGAGCGCCGGGACCTGCTGCGCGACGTCGATGAGCTTCTGGTCCTTGGCGAAGGCGTCGTCGTTCTCCTCCGGGTGGTTCTTCGGCGAGTACAGGGCCTCCTTGTACGCGACGAACGCCTCCGGGCTGACGTTCAGGGCCGCGCCCAGCGCGCTGACGGCGTTCTTCGAGCCGGTCCCCTTGCCGCCCATGCTGTCGATGAAGTTGACCAGGACGTAGCGCACCTTGTAGCGGCCGGCCTTGACGTCCTGGCGCAGCTGCGGGCCGGCGCTCTGCTCGAAGGCCGCGCACGCGGGGCACCGCGGGTCCTCGTAGACCTCAAGGGTCTTCTTGGCCTTCGCGTCGCCGACGGTGATCACATCGCCGTTCTCGCCGGTGGTGTTGGCGGGCTTGACGAGGGTCTTCTTGTCGGCGGCGTCCCACTCCTTGCTTCCGGTGGACTTGCTCTTGCCGGAACCGCTGTCCATGTTGCTGACCGCGAAGCCGATGCCGCCGGCTATCGCGAGGACCACGATGATCGAGCCGCCGACGACGAGCTGACGGCGGGTCTTGTCCTTCTTGGCCTGGCGCTCGCGCTCGGCGCGCAGCCGCTCGCGGGCGGCCTGCTTGTTCTGCGGGTTGTTGCGGTTGCTCATGATCTCGACTCCGTGGATTGACGTGCGCGGTGGCGGATGGGACCGGACTGCTCAGGCACCTGTGAGTGCGGGGGCAGCCGGGCGGGGCGGACCGCGCCGTACGACGGAGTGGAAGAGCAGTGGGAGCGTACGGGCGACCCGCGCGCGCCCGCTCGCCGCGACGGGAGCCCCCGGCCGCACGGCGGCGACGAGCACGGCGGCGGCGAACAGCAGCGGCCGGAAAGCCAGGGCCGCGACCGCGCGCAGCAGCCGCCGCAGCGCCACCTCGCCGCGCCGCAGCCAGGCAGCGGCCAGCAGCCCGACCGCGAGGTGCGCGGCCAGCAGCAGCCAGGGCGCGGACGCGCCGCCGATCAGCGGCGCGGCGTCGCCGTGCCGGGCGGTCAGCCTCGCCAGCGGTGTGCCGAAGTCGCCGCCGTGGCACAGCAGATCGACGCCCATGGAGTGCAGCGGCCCCGTGACGGGGCCGCCCGAGCGGCCGTAACACGTGTGCTGGCCGGTGGTGAAGACCGTGTCGGCCGCCAGTTCCAGGGGGACGAGGAGGGCGGCGATGTGCCCGTAGCCGCGCTCCCGGCCCGCCAGGGCGTACGCGATCGCGAAGAAGGCGACGCAGAGCACGGCCACCGTCGGCAGCGGGAGGGGGGTGCGGGAGAGCACGACGTGAGAAGCGGCGGACAGCGTGACGCACACGGCTGTGAACAGCGCCGCGCGTACGGCTCTCAACTGCTCTCCCGTCCCCTCCATGACGCCGAATTTTGCCACGGCCGCGGGTAGGCGGCGTGTCAAGATTCGGACTCGGGTCCGTATCGGCGACGGATCAGAGGTGGGCCTTCACGGCCGTGTCGAAGTCCGCCGGAGTCATCGGCACGCCCTCGCCCTTGGTCAGCTTCTTGCCGTCGAGCTTGAGGGTCGGCGTCCCGGTGACGTCCTTCGCCGCGTCGAACTTGGCGGAGACGTTCAGCGCCCACTTGTCGAAGGTGCCCTTGGTCACGTTCTTCTTGAACTCGGCGTTGCCCTTGAGGGCCGGGACCTCCTGCGCGATCTTCAGCAGGTAGTCGTCGTCGGCGAACTTGTCCGCCGTCTCCTCGGGGTGGTTGGCCTTGGAGTACAGCGCCTCGTTGTAGGCGACGAACGCCTCCGGGCTGACGTTGACGGCGGCGCCCATCGCGCTCAGCGCGTTCTTCGAACCGGTCCCGCCCATGTTCTTGTCCAGGAACGTACCGATGTGGTAGGTGAGCTTGAACGTGCCGTCCTTGACGTCCTTCTGGATCGTCTGCCCGACGTTCTGCTCGAAGACCGAGCAGATCGGGCAGCGCATGTCCTGGTAGACCTCAAGCGTGTGCTTGGCCTTCGGGTCGCCGACGGTGACCTCGGTGCCGCCCTTGCCCGCGGTGTTCGCGGGCTCGACCAGTGTCTGCTTCGCGGCCGCGTCCCAGGACGAGTTCGTGCTCTTGTCGCTGCCCCCGCCCAGCTGCGTGGCGGCCACTCCGATGCCCGCGGCGACGGCCAGCACCGCGACGATCGAGCCGCCGACGACGAGCTGCCGGCGGGTCCTGTCCTTCTTGGCCTGGCGCTCGCGCTCGGCGCGCAGCCGCTCGCGGGCGGCCTGCTTGTTCTGGTGGCTGTTGCGGTTGCTCATGAGGATGCTCTCCCTGCGTCGTGCTCTGCGTCGTGTGACGGTCGTGCGCCGGCCGGCTTGTCGCTCGGCGGCCGTTCGACCGGATTGCTCAGGCGGTCGCCGGGAGAGGCGGTCCCCGGCGGACGACCGAATGCACGAGCAGAGGGCGCGTACGGGCGGGCGGAGTGCGGCGCGCGGGGCGCCGCACAGCGGCCCGTACGGGCGTCGCCGTCGCGGTGAGCGCGGCGAGGGCGAGCAGCAGCGGGCGGAACGCGGACACGGCCGCGGCGCGCAGCAGTTGGCCGAGGGCGGCCTCGCCGCGCCGCAGCCAGGCCGCGCCCAGCAGCCCGAGGCCGAGGTGCGCGGCGAGCAGCAGCCAGAAGGCCGCCGTGGTGTCCGGCACGCTCGGCAGCGGCGAGCCGATCTCGCCCCCACCGCACAGCAGGACCAGCGGCCCTCCGGTGGGGGCTGCGCCGAGCCGGCCGTGGCAGGCGTCCTGACTTGTGGTGAAGGCGGCGTCGGCCGCCAGCTCCAGGGGGACGAGGAGGGCGGCGATGTGCCCGTAGCCGCGCTCCCGGCCCGCCAGCGCGTACGCGATCACGAAGACGGCGACCGACAGCACGACGACGGTCGTCAGCGGCAGCGGTGCGCCGGACAGCAGCACATGGGACGTCGCGGACAGCAGTACGCACAGCGCCGTGAAGAGCGCCGCGCGCAGAGCCCGCAGTCGTACCGCTGAAATGTCCATCAAAAGGAGTCTGCCATGCGCGAGGGTAGGGGCCGCTTAAAGGGGCCCCTTACCGGGTCGAGGCTCGCGGCGCGGGGTTCGCCGGGGCTCAGAGCCCGGGAATCCGGCCGTTGCGGAAGAGGTCCACGAAGATCTGGTGGTCGGCCCGCGCCCGCGCCCCGTAGGAGTGCGCGAAGCCGGTCAGCAGCTCGCCGAAGCCGTCCTCGTCGGCGGCGATCACGGCGTCGATCGCGCGCTCGGTGGAGAAGGGCACCAGGGAGTGGCCGCTCTGGTCGTCGGCGGCCGCGTGCATGGCGGCGGTGGCCCGGCCCAGGTCCGCGACGACGGCGGCGATCTCCGCCGGGTCGTCGATGTCCGACCAGTCGAGGTCCACCGCGTACGGCGACACCTCGGCGACCAGCTGCCCCCACCGGCTGCCTTCCCCTTCCAGCTCCGTCCACCCCAGCCAGGGGTCGGCGTGCGCCTGGAGGGCGCGCTGGGAGATGACCGTGCGGTGGCCCTCGTGCTGGAAGTAGTCGCGCACCGCCCGGTCGGTGATGTGCCGGGAGACGGCCGGGGTCTGCGCCTGCTTCATGTAGATGACGACATCGTTCTCCAGGGCGTCGCTGTTGCCCTCCAGGAGGATGTTGTACGAGGGCAGGCCGGCGCTGCCTATCCCGATGCCCCGGCGGCCGACGACGTCCTTGACGCGGTAGGAGTCGGGCCGGGCCAGGCTGGACTCCGGCAGCGTCTCCAGATAGCCGTCGAAGGCGGCGAGGATCCTGTAGCGGCTCGCCGCGTCCAGCTCGACGGTGCTGCCGCCTCCGGTGAAGCGGCGCTCGAAGTCGCGGATCTCGGTCATCGAGTCGAGCAGCGAGAAACGGGTCCGCGACCGCGCGTCGCGCAGCACGCCCAGCAGCGGGCCCTCGGCGGTGTCCAGGGTGAACGACGGCAGCTCGGACTTGTCGGACCCCTTGTCGCCGGTCGCCAGGTCGTGGATGCCGGCGCGGTACGCGGCGGCGTAGACGCCCACCAGCTCGCCGATCTGCCCGTCGCTCAGCGCCTTCGAGTGGCCGATCAGGGCGATGGAGGCGGCGAAGCGCTTGAGGTCCCAGGTGAAGGGGCCCACGTACGCCTCGTCGAAGTCGTTGACGTTGAAGACCAGCCGGCCGTTGGCGTCCATGTACGTGCCGAAGTTCTCGGCGTGCAGATCGCCGTGCACCCACACCCGGCTCGTACGCTCGTCGAGGTAGGCGCCCCCGTCGTCGCCGGCCGCGCCGTCCGGCCCGGCGGCCAGGTCGTTGTAGAACAGGCAGGCCGTGCCCCGGTAGAAGGCGAAGGCGGAGGCGGCCATCTTCCGGAACTTGACCCGGAAGGCCGCGGGGTCGGCCGCCAGGAGTTCGCCGAAGGCGCTCTGGAAAACGGCCAGTATCTCCTCGCCGCGCCGCGTGGCCCGGTCCTGCTCGGTCGCCATCGCTGGGTCCTCCTGGGTTGTCGCACACCGGGGACATGTGTCCCACCGCCTCCAACGCGCGAGGTCGTCCGCGAGTGCCCCGCCGTTGTCGGTGGGCCGTCGTAGACTTCGTTGCCGTCTCCTCAAGCCGTCCTCGACCGTTCGCCGGAGGTCCTCCACCGTGTCCAAGCCGCCCTTCACGCACCTGCACGTGCACACCCAGTACTCACTGCTGGACGGTGCCGCGCGGCTGAAGGACATGTTCAACGCGTGCAATGAGATGGGCATGACGCACATCGCCATGTCCGACCACGGCAACCTGCACGGGGCGTACGACTTCTTCCATTCCGCCCAGAAGGCGGGGGTCACGCCGATCATCGGGATCGAGGCGTATGTGGCGCCGGAGTCCCGGCGCAACAAGCGCAAGGTGCAGTGGGGTCAGCCGCATCAGAAGCGCGATGATGTGTCCGGTTCGGGTGGTTATACGCATAAGACGATCTGGGCGGCGAACAGCACGGGGCTGCACAATCTGTTCAAGCTCTCCTCGGACGCGTATGCGGAGGGGTGGCTGCAGAAGTGGCCGCGGATGGACAAGGAGACCATCGCGCAGTGGTCCGAGGGGCTGATCGCTTCCACCGGCTGTCCTTCCGGTGAGCTTCAGACGAGGCTGCGGCTGGGCCAGTACGAGGAGGCGCGCCGGGCGGCCGGGGAGTACCAGGAGATCTTCGGCAAGGACCGGTATTTCCTGGAGCTGATGGACCACGGCATCGAGATCGAGCGACGGGTCCGCGAGGATCTGCTCAAGATCGGCAAAGAGGTCGGCATTCCGCCGCTGGTGACCAATGACTCGCATTACACGTACGCGCACGAGTCGACGGCGCACGACGCGCTGCTGTGCATCCAGACCGGCAAGAACCTCTCCGACCCGGACCGCTTCCGCTTCGACGGCACGGGTTACTACCTGAAGACCACGGACGAGATGTACGCCATCGACTCCTCGGACGCCTGGCAGGAGGGGTGCCGCAACACCCTCCTGGTCGCCGAGCAGATCGATACGACCGGCATGTTCGAGAAGCGCGACCTCATGCCGAAGTTCGAGATCCCGGAGGGCTTCACCGAGGTCACCTGGTTCCAGGAGGAGGTCCGGGTCGGCATGGGCCGCCGCTACCCGGGCGGCGTCCCCGACGACCGCCAGAAGCAGGCGGAGTACGAGATGGACGTCATCATCCAGATGGGGTTCCCGGGGTACTTCCTCGTGGTCGCCGACTTCATCATGTGGGCCAAGAACAACGGCATCGCGGTCGGCCCGGGCCGGGGCTCCGCGGCCGGTTCGATCGTCGCGTACGCCATGGGCATCACCGACCTGGACCCGATCACGCACGGGCTGATCTTCGAGCGGTTCCTCAACCCCGAGCGTGTCTCCATGCCCGATGTCGACATCGACTTCGACGAGCGTCGGCGCGTCGAGGTGATCCGGTATGTGACCGAGAAATACGGCGCCGACAAGGTCGCCATGATCGGCACGTACGGCAAGATCAAGGCGAAGAACGCCATCAAGGACTCCGCGCGCGTGCTCGGATATCCATACGCGATGGGCGACCGGCTCACCAAGGCCATGCCCGCCGACGTCCTCGGCAAGGGCATCGACCTCTCCGGCATCACCGACCCCAAGCACCCCCGCTACAGCGAGGCGGGCGAGATCCGGGGGATGTACGAGAGCGAACCGGACGTCAAGAAGGTCATCGACACCGCCAAGGGCGTCGAGGGCCTGGTCCGGCAGATGGGCGTGCACGCGGCCGGCGTGATCATGTCCAGCGAGCCGATCGTCGACCACGCCCCGCTCTGGACGCGGCACACCGACGGCGTGACGATCACGCAGTGGGACTACCCCCAGTGCGAGTCGCTCGGCCTGCTCAAGATGGACTTCCTGGGCCTGCGCAACCTCACGATCATGGACGACGCCGTCAAGATGGTGAAGGTCAACAAGGGCATCGACCTGGAGATGCTCGACCTCCCACTGGACGACCCCAAAACCTTCGAGCTGCTCTGCCGCGGTGACACGCTCGGCGTCTTCCAGTTCGACGGCGGCCCGATGCGCTCGCTGCTCCGCCAGATGCAGCCCGACAACTTCGAGGACATTTCCGCCGTCTCGGCCCTCTACCGGCCGGGCCCGATGGGCATGAACTCGCACATCAACTACGCGGAGCGGAAGAACGGCCGCCAGGAGATCACTCCGATCCACCCGGAGTTCGAGGAGCCGCTGAAGGAGACCCTCGGTCTGACCTACGGCCTTATCGTCTACCAGGAGCAGGTGCAGAAGGCCGCGCAGATCATCGCCGGCTACTCACTCGGCGAGGCCGACATCCTGCGCCGCGTGATGGGCAAGAAGAAGCCGGAGGAGCTGGAGAAGAACTTCGTCCTCTTCCAGGCGGGCGCCAAGGACAAGGGCTTCTCCGACGCCGCGATCCAGGCGCTGTGGGACGTCCTGGTCCCCTTCGCCGGCTACGCCTTCAACAAGGCCCACTCCTCCGCGTACGGCCTGGTCACCTACTGGACCGCCTACCTCAAGGCGAACTACCCCGCCGAGTACATGGCGGCGCTGCTCACCTCGGTCAAGGACGACAAGGACAAGTCGGCCGTCTACCTCAACGAGTGCCGCCGCATGGGCATCAAGGTGCTCCCGCCGAACGTCAACGAGTCGGTGCACAACTTCGCCGCCCAGGGCGACGACGTGATCCTCTTCGGCCTGGAGGCCGTCCGCAACGTCGGTACGAACGTGGTGGAGTCGATCATCCGGTCCCGCAAGGCGAAGGGGAAGTACCTCTCCTTCCCGGACTACCTGGACAAGGTCGAGGCCGCCGCCTGCAACAAGCGCACCACCGAGTCGCTGATCAAGGCGGGCGCCTTCGACACGATGGGCCACACCCGCAAGGGCCTGACCGCGCACTACGAGCCGATGATCGACAACGTGGTGCAGGTCAAGCGCAAGGAGGCCGAGGGCCAGTTCGACCTCTTCGGCGGCATGGGCGACGACGCGGCCGACGAGGGGCCGGGCTTCGGGCTCGACGTGGAGTTCTCGGACATCGAGTGGGAGAAGACCTATCTGCTCGCGCAGGAGCGCGAGATGCTCGGTCTGTACGTCTCCGACCATCCCCTCTTCGGCCTGGAGCACGTCCTGTCGGACAAGGCCGACGCGGGCATCGGCCAGCTCACCGGCGGCGACTACTCCGACGGCTCGATCGTCACCATCGGCGGCATCATCTCCGGTCTCCAGCGGAAGATGACCAAGCAGGGCAACGCCTGGGCGATCGCCACCGTCGAGGACCTCGCCGGATCCATCGAGTGCATGTTCTTTCCCGCGACGTACCAGCTCGTCTCCACCCAGCTCGTCGAGGACACCGTCGTCTTCGTCAAGGGCCGCCTCGACAAGCGCGAGGACGTACCCCGCCTCGTCGCCATGGAGATGATGGTCCCCGACCTCTCGAACGCCGGGACCAACGCACCCGTGCTGATCACCATCCCCACGGTGAAGGTCACCCCGCCGCTGGTGGAGAAGCTCGGCCAGGTGCTCAGCCACCACCGCGGCTCCACCGAGGTGCGGATCAAGCTCCTGGGCGCGCGCAAGAACACCGTCCTGCGCCTCGACCGGCACCGGGTCAACCCGGACCCCGCGCTCTTCGGCGACCTCAAGGTACTGCTGGGCCCCGCCTGCCTGGCCGGGTGACCAGCGGGACGGACAACAAGGGCCGGTGCCGTCTCCCGGGCCGGATCAGCGCGCGCGCCGGGCGCCGCGCGCCCGGCCGGGGATATGACACAGGCTCCGAGGGGCGCACCCGGCACCGGGTGCGCCCCTCACACACTCAGTACGTCCGGTCAGTTGTGGCCGAACCGCCGCTCGCGCCCCTTGTGAGCCATGTTCGACGGGCTCGCCTGGGTCTGCATCTGCTCGGACTGAGCCTCCATGGAGGTGTTCTTCGACTCCTCCGTGCCGCGCTCCGCCGCACTCCGCGCCTGATGCTTGTTGCGGTCCCGGTTCTTGTGCTTGCTCATCGCCATGCCTCCAGTCGGGGTCGCCCCCCGAAAACACGGTGGCACGGCCCGAACGGCGCCGCATTTCGGGCAATTACCGTGAGTGAACCGGTTAATTGCCCAGCACACGTGATTTCCGCCACGCCGATGATCGAGTTCCCGCTGATAACCCCGGCACGGTCGGGCAGACTCGAAGGAAAGCCGAAGGAAAAGTCCGGGGCACAGCTGTACCGGGGGGCGACCGAACGTCTGGACTCCAGGAAAGAGGGTGGAACGTGGACCGCTGCGTCGTCCTGGTGGACGCCGGCTATCTGCTGGGCGCCGCCGCGAGCCTGCTGGCCGGGGAGCCGGCGCGATCACGCATCACCGTCGACCACGCGACCCTCATCCAGGGGCTGCGGGAGCGTGCGGAGGCCGAGACCGAACAACCCCTCCTGCGCATCTACTGGTTCGACGGCGCTCCCGACCGGGTGCCGCAGCCCGAGCACCGGCGGCTGCGCGTCATGCCCCGCGTCACCGTGCGGCTGGGAGCCCTGACCCGGAGCGACGGGCGCTGGGCGCAGAAGGGGGTGGACGCCGCGATGCACGCCGAGCTCACCGAGCTCGCCCGCAACCGCGCCTGTTCCGACATCGTCCTCGTCACCGGCGACGGCGACCTGCTGCCCGGCCTGATGTCCGCCAAGGAGCACGGCGTCGCCGTTCACCTGTGGGCCCTCCAGGCCGCCGACGGCGACTACAACCAGTCCGAGGACCTCGTCGCCGAGGCGGACGAGCGGCGCGTCCTGGACCGTACGTGGATCACCAGGGCCGTACGGACCAAGGAGCTCAGCGGGGCCTGCGCGCCCCCGCCCGTGCCGCGCCCGGAGATCGCCGCCATCCTCTCCGCGCCGCTGCCCGAGACGGCCGCCGCTGCCGCAGCCGTCTCCGGCAACGGCACGGTCGAGCGGACGCCCCAGCGCAACGGCGCGGGCCCCCCGGCCGGCTCCCCCGACGACGATCCGCGGTCCCGGCCGGACCCCGCCGCGGTGGCCGAGTCGGTGGGCGGCAAGGGCGTGCCCACCCCCAAGGACCTCGCCGGCCTCGGCCCGGGGCGCGGCTCCGGCTCACCGCCGGTCCAGCACCCGGTGCCCAGCGCCACCCTGCGCTGGTCCTCCGACAAGGGCTGGGTGGAGCGGGGTTCCGGCCCCGGCGGCGGCGAGCCCTCCGAGACCGCCGCGCTGCCGACGCTCGCCCAGCTCACCAGCGCCGAGCAGCGCTGGGCCGACCGGGAAGAGGACATCACCACCGTCGGGGGCGACCCCTTCGAGGTCGGCCAGGTCTTCGCGCGGCGCTGGACGGAGCGCCTCTCCAACGCCGCCCACCTGCAGCTGGTCTCCACCGAATACCCCCGGATCCCGCACCGCATCGACGGGGAACTGCTGCGCTACGCCGCCCGTTTCGGCCTGCTCGCGCACAAGGACGACCAGATCGACGAGCACGACCGCTACGCGATCCGCGCCGGTTTCTGGCGCGAGCTCGACTCCCGCACGACCGCCGAACACTCCCCGGCCGGGGAGTGAGCCGGCCGGCCGCCCCGGCCGCGCGGACGGGAGCGGCGCGCGGGCGGCCCCGCGGACGGGACGGGGTGGCCGGGCGCGTACCCTCGTAGCTCGTGAGGACGGGCGCGAGAGTGGCGGAGCGGAGCTCCGGCGGCGAGGTGACGGGCGACGCGGTGTGCACCGTGCGCGGCCTGGTCAAGACCTATCCCGCCGGACGCGGCCGCCGCGGCGCGGTGGGCGCCCCCGCGGTGCGGGCCAGTGACGGCGTCGACCTCGATGTGCGGCGCGGTGAGATCTTCGGACTGCTCGGCCCCAACGGTGCCGGCAAGTCCACCCTCGTACGGCAGCTCACCGGCCTGCTGCGGCCCGACGGCGGCAGCGTCGAACTGCTCGGCCACGATCTGGTCCGCCACCCCGAGCGCGCCGCCCGCCTGATCGGCTACCTCGGGCAGGAGTCCAGCGCGCTGGACGAGCTGACCGTCGCCCTCGCCGCCGAGACGACCGGCCGGCTGCGCGGCCTGGACCTGCGAACGGCCCGCGCCGAGCGTGACGCGGTCCTCGACGAGCTGGGGCTCGCCGCCATCGCCGGCCGCCCGCTGAAGAAGCTCTCCGGCGGCCAGCGCCGACTCGCCTGCTTCGCCGCGGTGCTGGTGGGGGAGCGGCCCATGCTCGTCCTCGACGAGCCCACCACCGGCATGGACCCGGTCGCCCGCCGGGCCGTATGGGCCGCTGTCGACCGCCGCCGCGCCGAGCACGGCGCGACCGTGCTGCTCGTCACCCACAACGTCATCGAGGCCGAGACCGTGCTCGACCGGGTCGCCGTGCTGGAGCGCGGCCGGATCATCGCCTGTGACACCCCGGCCGGGCTCAAGGCGCTCGTCGCCGATGAGGTACGGGTGGAGCTGGTGTGGCGCGACGCGCCGCCGCTGGACGTACCGGAGGTGGCCGCGCTGCGGGACGGCGCGACCGAGGCGGGCCGCCGCTGGACGTTGCGGCTCGGCCCGGCCGAGGCCCGCGCCGCCGTAGCCGCCGTGACCGGCGGCCCCGCCTTCGCGGCCCTCGACGACTTCACGCTCGCCACGCCCAGCCTGGAAGACGTGTACCTGGCCCTCGGCGGCCGGGCCGAGGGGCTGGTGAAGGGGTGAGCCGCGCGGTGACGCGAGGGGACCGGGCGACACCAGCGGAACGGGCGACGCGAGAGGGCTGCGTGACCCCAGAGGTACAGCGGAGGCCGGGCGCCGCCGCCGAGCGGTCCGTAGCGAAGGGGAGCAGCGCAACGTGAGTGCCGTGTCCGCCGAGGCGGTGACCGGAGGGGTCCGGATCGAGCCGGAGGCCGGGCCCCGTCCCCGGGGCGGCGGTGAGGCCGCTCCGCTCGCGCCGCGGGCCCGGCTGCTGCCGTCGCTCGCGGCCGTGTACCGGGCGCAGCTCTCGCGGGCGCGGGTGGCGCGCATCCCGCTGCTGTTCGTGGCCACCTTCCAGTCGGTCGGGATCATGGTCCTGATGCGCGGGGTGGTCGACGGCGGCGACGAGGCGCGCGCCGTGGTGGCCGGCTCCAGCGTGCTGGTCGTCGCGTTCGTCGCGCTCAACCTGCTCGCGCAGTACTTCGGCCAGCTGCGGGCCAGCGGCGGCCTCGACCACTACGCCACGCTGCCGGTGCCCCCGGCCGCCGTGGTGCTCGGCGCGGCCGGGGCGTACGCGTCCTTCACGGTGCCCGGCACGGCCGTCACCGCGGTCGTCGGCAGCGTGCTCTTCAAGCTGCCGATGACCCATCTGTGGGTACTCGTCGCCGTGATCCCGCTGTCCGGGGCGGCGCTCGCGGGGCTGGGCGCGGCGCTCGGGCTGCTCGCCCCGCGCCAGGAACTCGCCACTCTGTGCGGGCAGTTGGGCATGTCCGCGGCGCTGCTGCTCGGCGTGCTGCCGGCCGCGCACCTGCCGGCCGTCCTCGGTTTCGCGCGCGATCTGCTGCCGTCCACCTACGGCGTGGAGGCGCTGGCCCGCTGCTTCGACGCGCGCCCCGACTGGCTCGCGGTCGGCGTGGATCTCGGGGTCTGCGCGGCGGTGGGCGTGGTGTCGCTGGCCGTCGCGACCTGGGCATACCGCCGGGCGGCCGTCCGATGACGCGCCACGGCGAGCGTCCTGCTGCCGACGGTACGGCGCCGACCTGGCACGATGGCGGGGTGACCGCACCGTTGACGCCGCACGAGCAGCCGCCCGACCAGTCCCCGGCCGGGGGAGCGCACAGTACTCCGCCGCAGGAGCGGCCGGACCCGGGGATGGCCGGTGAGCTGCGGCAGGCGGTGGTCGTCGCGGTGGCCGTGGCGGTGGCCGGGGTGCTGCTGGGGCTGCTGTGGCTCTGGCTGGCGCCGCGCATGCCGCTGATCTCCGACGACCGCGCCGTCTACCTCAAGGACCCCGAGGGCGAGGCGGTGATCGGCATGGACGGCACCTTCGTCCTGCTGGCGCTCGGCTTCGGCGTGCTCAGCTCGGCCGTCGTCTTCTGGTTCCGCCGCCGCGGCGGCATCGCCCTGGTCGTCGGGCTCGCGGTCGGCGGGCTGCTCGCCTCCGTGGTCGCCTGGCGGGTGGGCGTCTGGCTCGGCCCCGGGACGGACATCGTCGCCTCGGCCCGGGCGGCCGGCAAGGGCGTGGCCTTCGACGCGCCCCTCAAGCTCAGTGCGATGGGCACGCTGCTGGCCTGGCCGTTCGCGGCGATGGCCGTGCATCTGGCGCTGACCGCGCTGTTCGGCCCCCGCGACCCCGAGCCCGAACCGCAGTGGCCCGCACCCGCGCCGCTCCAGGACGGCAGCTGACGCGCGCGACGCCCGGAAGCACCCGCCGACCCGCACGACGCCTCGCGACGACCGCTGACCCGCGACGCTCCACAGACGTCGGCCCGCGACGTCCAGGACGGCCCCTCACGCGCGTCCACCAGGCCGGCCCGAGCACCGGACCGGCCCGGAGACGGTGCCCTACGCGGGGCGCTTCCCGTGGTTGGACTTGTTCTTCTTGATCCGCCAACGGCGCTTGCGGGTGCGCTTGGACATGAGCGGCCCTCCCTGAGCGGGCGCCCGTGCGGCGGCCCGCCCCTCGGTCCTAGCCGAACGGACCGCACCGGTCCAGAGGAACCGTCGGTTCAGCTCTCAGGCGCGTGCGAGGGGGGCGGACCGGGGCCGCGGCGTCCAGCCCTCAGGGGCGCGCGATGGGCGCGACGACCGCGCCCGTGAGCGCGGCCAGATCGGCCGGCGCCAGCTCGACCTCCAGGCCCCGCCGCCCCGCCGAGACGCAGATCGTGGGATATCCGTTCGCGGAGGCGTCCAGCGCCGTCGGCAGCTTCTTCCGCTGCCCCAGTGGCGAGATGCCGCCGCGCACATAACCGGTGGTCCGCTCGGCCGCCGCCGGATCGGCCATCGCCGCGCGCTTGCCGCCCACCGCCGCGGCCAGCGCCTTGAGGTCCAGCGAGCCGGAGACCGGCACCACGGCGACCGTCAGCGCCCCGTCCACCTCGGCCACGAGGGTCTTGAAGACCTGGCCCGGATCGACGCCGAGCGCCTGCGCGGCCTCCTCGCCGTAGGACGCGGCGGCGGGGTCGTGCTCGTACGCGTGCAGGGTGAAGGCGGTGCCGGCCGCGGTGAGGGCGACGGTGGCGGGCGTGCCGCCGGACTGCTGCTTCTTGGACTTCTTCACCGGGGCCCTCCGCGGTAGGGGACGCTGCGGCGCCGCGGCGCCATCAGTTGGGGCTGGTCGGCCGCCGTGTCAGGTCCACAGCGGGCACCGACGGGAGCTTACCGATGACCGCCGCCTCCGCGCGCAGCAGCTTCAGCTCCTCCGCGAGCCGGGACGCGGTGTCCGGAGCCTGGAGCAGCCGCTGCTTGGTCGGGGTGTCCAGCACCGCCGCGGCCGCGACCAGATACGACAGTACCGACGGCTCGTCCGGCAGGTCCGTCTCGCCCGACAGCGACCGCTCACGCGCTCCGGCCAGCCGCTTCTGATACGTACGGAAGGCCCGTACGACACCGGAGGCGAGCGCTCCGGCCCCGTCGCCCTGCTCCTCCTCGACCTCCTCGACCTCACCCGTCAGATACGCGCCGCTCGCGTCGACCGACAGCAGCCGGAACCGGGTGGTGCCGGTGGCCAGGACCTCGTACGAGCCGTCCTCGCGCTCCCGGATGGTGGCGGCGTCCGCCGCGCAGCCCACCGCGTAGAAGGCGTTCATCGGGTCGGCCCCGAACCCCGCGCCCGGGCCGCGCTCCAGCCGGCCCGTCTCGTCCGGCAGGCCCGGCGCGCTGAACGCGACCTCGCGGCCGTCGCGGATGGCGACGACCCCGAACCGGCGCGGTTCCTCCTCCGGGAGCTCGGACAGGTCGCGCATCAGCGCGCGGTACCGCTGCTCGAAGACGTTCAGGGGCATCACGAGGCCCGGGAACAGCACCGAGTTCAACGGGAAGAGCGGAAGGCGCGCGGTGGTCACAGCCCGCAAGCCTAATAGCCGCCGGAGGGGTACCGTCCGCCGTTTCACTGGCGGCGCAGCAAGCGGGTCGCTCCCGCGGCCACCGTGGTGGCCAGTATCCAGCCGAGCAGGATCAGTGCGGTGGCCGCCCACTGGGCGACGCCCAGCGGCTTCCAGTAGGTGTCCTGACCCAGATCGATGACCGGCAGCAGCAGGTCCAGGGCGTACAGCGCCGGGTTCCAGTGCGGGGCCTGGCCGCGCACCAGAGCGCTCGGCGGGTACAGCGAGAAATACAGCGCGCCGATGGCCCACAGCACCGCCATCCACACCAGGGCGCGGCCGGGCTTGTAGCCGTAGGCCACCGTCCAGTCCTGGAGATAGCCCCATGCCTTCCCGGCGAGTGGCAGCGTCTCCCGTCGGCGGCGCTGCTTGGCGAGCAGCGCCTCACGCGCGTCCGCGTCCTCGCCGCTGCTCCGCAGCGCCCCGGCCAGCTGCTCATACGGCTCCGGCGCGTACTCCGGAGTCGCGGCCGCCACCCACTCCAGCCGCAGCGACAGCGGGAAGTGGCCGTGCGGAATCAGGGTCTCGTAGGCGAATCCGGCCATCACCAGGCTGCCCGGACCCGGCCAGCTCGACGCCCGGTCGATCAGATTGCCGACCTTGGCGCCGGACAGGACGACCCGCCCGCGCTGCTGCGCCTCGCCGAGGAAGCGCAGCTCGGGCGTCTGGATGCGGCGCAGCGACAGCTCCTGCTCGGTCTCCATGACGAACCGCGCCTGGCTGAAATCGATCGCGTCCCCGAACCGCCCGTCGTCGAGCCGCACCCCGCCCTGGCACTCGAACGGCTGCATGCGCGTGCCGCGCTCGGGGGTGACGGGGACGCCGTACGGCGGGGTGGTGCCGCTGCTGAAGGGCGACGCGCCGGTGAGCCCGGCCGCCGTCATGTACAGGGTCCGCTCGACGGTCAGCTGGGGGGCGTTGAGCGCCCGCCGACCGAACGGGTTGTTGAGCCGGGAGCCGCGGAAGCTGAGCGAGACGCCGATCTTCGCGCCGCGCAGGCTCAGCTCGCCGTACGACTCCATCATCTCGGCCTGGAGGTCCTGCGCGACGGTCAGCCCGTCCGCGGCGATGGACCGGTCGTGCCGGTCCTTGTGCACGATGAGCTGGTTGAGCAGCAGGTCCGTGCCGATGTGCGCGTCGGTGAGGCGGATGCCGTTCTCGACGGTGCAGCGCGGCAGATGCAGATCGCCCTCCGTGGTCAGCCGCGCCGCCTCCAGCCGGGGTATCGAGCAGCCGATCAGGCGCAGCGTGGTGAACCGCGACTCGGGCAGCAGGACCTGTTCCTCGAACCGGCAGTTCTGCATCTCGACATACGGGACGACCGTCCCGCCGGAAATGTTCAGCACCCCGCTGATCTGCGCGCCCGCCAGCTTCAGCGAGGAGACCCGGCCGGGCTGCGCGGGCGGCCCGTTGAGCATCAGCAGCGCGACGACCCGCGCCCGCACCGTGCGCTCCGGGCCCCAGGTGTGCGGGCCCGTCGGGTCGTTCTGCTCGGGGTGGGGGGAGCGCAGATCCTGTGTGCTGCCATTGCGGAACGCCTGCCACATCCCCCATTCGGCCGTGGTCAGCTCAAGTCCGGCGGGCGGCTCGCTGGGCGGCTCGGACATGGCCACACCCCCTCTGGTTCGCCGTACGCCTGTACGGCACCCCATGCCCGCTGAGTGACTGCTTGAACGCATGTGGTCAGAGAGAACCTGGGCCGTCCATATCAGTGAGTGATACAGGCCGCCGGCCGCCGGAGGCGGTCTGAGACAATTGACCGTGTGATCTCCCGAATCGATCTGCGCGGTGCCACCGCGGCCGAGGGTTCTCCCGCGGCCGGCATCGACCGCGACCTGCTGCCCCGAGCCGAACTCGACGTCGAGGCCGCCCTGGAGAAGGTGCGGCCCATCTGCGACGACGTGCATCATCGGGGCACCGCGGCGCTGATCGACTACGCGGAGCGCTTCGACGGCGTACGGATCGACCGGGTCCGGGTGCCCGTCGAGGCCATCGAGAGCGCCCTCGACAACCTCGACGCGGACGTACGGGCCGCCCTGGAAGAATCGATCAGGCGCGCCCGCCTCGTCCACCGCGAGCAGCGCCGCACCGACGCGACCGTCAAGGTCGTGCCCGGCGGCACCGTCACCGAGCGCTGGGTCCCCGTCGAGCGCGTCGGCCTGTACGTACCGGGCGGCAACGCCGTCTACCCCTCCTCCGTCATCATGAACGTCGTGCCCGCCCAGGAGGCGGGCGTCGCCTCGCTCGCCGTCTCCTCCCCGCCGCAGAAGGACTTCGGCGGCCTGCCGCACCCGACGATCCTCGCCGCGTGCGCCCTGCTCGGCGTCGACGAGGTGTACGCCGCGGGCGGCGCCCAGGCCATCGCGATGTTCGCGTACGGCACCGAGGAGTGCCGCCCCGCGCAGCTCGTCACCGGCCCCGGCAACATCTGGGTCGCCGCCGCCAAGCGCCTGCTCAAGGGCCGTATCGGCATCGACGCCGAGGCCGGTCCGACAGAGATCGCCGTCCTCGCCGACGACACCGCCGACGCCGCGCACGTCGCCGCCGACCTGATCAGCCAGGCCGAGCACGACACGCTGGCCGCCGCCGTCCTCGTCACGCCCTCCGAGGCGCTCGCCGAGGCCGTCGAGGCCGCGCTGACCACCCAGGTCGCGGCGGCCAAGCACCGCGAGCGCATCACCGAGGCGCTCGCCGGCCGGCAGTCCGGCATCGTCCTCGTCGACTCCCTCGACCACGGCCTCGCCGTCGTCGACGCCTACGCCGCCGAGCACCTGGAGATCCAGACCGAGAACGCGGCCGAGGTCGCCGCCCGGGTCCGCAACGCGGGCGCCGTCTTCGTCGGCCCGTACGCACCGGTCTCCCTCGGCGACTACTGCGCCGGCTCCAACCACGTCCTGCCCACCGGCGGCTGCGCCTGCCACTCCTCCGGTCTGTCCGTCCAGTCCTTCCTGCGCGGCATCCATGTCGTGGACTACACCCGCGACGCGCTCGCCGAGGTCACCCGCCATGTGGTGACGCTCGCCGAAGCCGAGGACCTGCCCGCACACGGAGCCGCGCTCAAGGCGCGGTTCGACTGGAAGGTGCCCGAGTAAGTGACCGGCAACCCCTCTCCGTCCCGTATGGACGCTCTCCCCATCAGGGACGAGCTGCGCGGCAAGTCCCCGTACGGGGCGCCGCAGCTCGACGTGCCCGTACGGCTGAACACCAACGAGAGCCCGTACCCGCTGCCCGAGCCGCTCGTCCAGCGGATCGCCGAGCGCGTCACCGAGGCCGCCCGCTCCCTCAACCGCTACCCCGACCGGGACGCGGTCGAGCTGCGCCGCGAACTCGCCGCGTACCTCACGCGCACCGCGGGACACCGCGTCGCCACCGAGAACGTCTGGGCGGCCAACGGCTCCAACGAGATCATTCAGCAGCTGCTCCAGACCTTCGCCGGGCCGGGCCGCACGGCGATCGGCTTCGAGCCCTCGTACTCGATGCACGCGCTCATCTCGCGCGGCACCGGAACCGGCTGGATCTCCGGCCCCCGCAACGACGACTTCACCATCGATGTCGACGCCGCCGTACGGACCATCGGCGAGCAGCGCCCCGAGGCGGTCTTCATCTGCTCGCCCAACAACCCCACCGGCACCGCCGTCGAGGCGGAGACCGTGCTGCGGCTGTACGACGCCGCCCAGGCGGCCCACGGCGGGCGCGGCGCGCTCGTCGTCGTCGACGAGGCGTACGGCGAGTTCAGCCACCGCCCCTCGCTGCTCCCGCTCATCGAGGGCCGCCCCAACCTCGTCGTCTCCCGCACCATGTCCAAGGCGTTCGGCGCGGCCGGGCTGCGCCTGGGCTACCTCGCCGCCGACCCCGCCGTCGTCGACGCCGTCCAGCTGGTCCGCCTGCCGTACCACCTGTCCTCCGTCACCCAGGCCACCGCGCTCGCCGCGCTGGAGCACACCGATACGCTGCTCGCCTACGTCGAGCAGCTCAAGACCGAACGCGACCGCCTGGTCACCGAGTTGCGCGCCATCGGCTGCCAGGTCACCGACTCGGACGCCAACTTCGTGCAATTCGGCCGATTCGACGGCGAGGGCGGCGCGCACGCCGCCTGGCAGGCCATCCTCGACGGGGGCGTCCTGGTCCGCGACAACGGCGTACCGGGCTGGCTGCGGGTCACCGCGGGCACCCCGGCCGAGAACGACGCGTTCCTGGACGCGGTGCGCGCGCTTTTCAAGGACCGCAGCATGAAGGAGACCAAGCGATGAGCCGCGTTGGGCGCGTCGAACGCACCACCAAGGAGACCTCGGTCCTCGTCGAGATCGACCTCGACGGCACGGGCGAGGTGGAAGTCTCGACCGGAGTCGGCTTCTACGACCACATGCTCGACCAGCTCGGCCGCCACGGCCTCTTCGACCTCAAGGTCAAGACCGAAGGCGACCTGCACATCGACACCCACCACACCATCGAGGACACCGCCCTCGCGCTCGGCGCCGCCTTCCGGCAGGCGCTCGGCGACAAGGTGGGGATCTACCGCTTCGGCAACTGCACGGTGCCGCTGGACGAGTCCCTCGCCCAGGTCACCGTCGACCTCTCCGGCCGCCCGTACCTGGTGCACACGGAGCCCGAGAACATCGCGCCGATGATCGGCGCGTACGACACGACGATGACCCGGCACATCCTGGAGTCCTTCGTCGCGCAGGCCCAGGTAGCGCTGCACGTCCACGTGCCGTACGGGCGCAACGCGCACCACATCGTGGAGTGCCAGTTCAAGGCGCTGGCCCGGGCCCTGCGCTACGCCGCGGAGCGCGACCCGCGCGCCGCGGGGATCCTCCCCTCCACGAAGGGCGCCCTGTGAGCGACGCGCGCGTGGGCGGAGAAGCGAACAGAAAGACGAGACTGTGACCGGCCTTTCCACCATTCTGATCGTCGTGGGCCTCTTCCTGGCCGGCGGCGTCTACTCCTTCTGGAAGCAGAAGATGCCGATGGGCCTCATCGTGCTCGTCTCGATCGGCGCCGTGATGTGCCTGGTCGCCGGCGTGATGCGGCTGCAAGGGGTCTGGGACTGATGGGCGCCCCGGCAAAGAAGGTCGTGGTCTTCGACTACGGATTCGGCAACGTACGCTCCGCCGAGCGGGCGCTCGCGCACGTCGGCGCGGACGTCGAGATCACCCGCGACTACGACCGGGCGATGAACGCCGACGGGCTGCTGGTGCCCGGCGTCGGGGCCTTCGCCGCCTGCATGGCGGGGCTCCGCGAGGCCCGTGGCGACTGGATCGTCGGCCGCCGGCTGGCCGGCGGCCGCCCGGTCATGGGCATCTGCGTCGGTATGCAGATCCTCTTTCAGCGCGGCATCGAGCACGGCGTCGAGACCGAGGGCCTCGACGAGTGGCCCGGCGTCGTCGAACCCCTCAAGGCGCCCGTCGTGCCCCACATGGGCTGGAACACCGTCGAACCGGCCGACGGCTCGCGGCTGTTCGCGGGCCTCGACGCCGACGCGTACTACTACTTCGTGCACTCCTACGCGGTGCGCGAGTGGGGCTTCGAGATCTCCAACGACTACATCAACCCGCCGAAGGTCACCTGGGCGACGCACGGCGAGCCGTTCGTCGCCGCGGTCGAGAACGGCCCGCTGTGGGCCACCCAGTTCCACCCCGAGAAGTCCGGCGACGCCGGAGCCCAGCTCCTGACCAATTGGCTCAAGACCCTCTAGGACCCGCCTCCATGAGCTCCAACCGCCTCGAACTCCTCCCCGCCGTCGACGTCCGCGACGGCCAGGCCGTCCGCCTCGTGCACGGCGAGTCCGGCTCCGAGACGTCCTACGGCGACCCGCTGTCCGCGGCCCTCGCCTGGCAGCGGGCGGGCGCCGAGTGGCTGCACCTGGTGGACCTCGACGCCGCCTTCGGCACCGGCGACAACCGGGCGCGGATCGCCGAGGTCGCCCAGGCCATGGACATCAAGGTCGAGCTCTCCGGCGGCATCCGCGACGACGCCTCGCTCGCCGCGGCCCTCACCACCGGCTGCACCCGCGTCAACCTCGGCACCGCCGCCCTGGAGTCCCCGGAGTGGGTCGCCCGGATCATCGCCGACCACGGCGACCGCATCGCGGTCGGCCTCGACGTGCGCGGCACCACCCTGCGCGGGCGCGGCTGGACCCGCGACGGCGGCGACCTGTACGAGACCCTCGCGCGCCTCGACTCCGAGGGCTGCGCCCGCTACGTCGTCACCGACATCGCCAAGGACGGCACGCTCCAGGGCCCCAACCTGGAACTCCTGAGGAACGTGTGCGCCGCGACCGACCAGCCCGTCGTCGCCTCCGGCGGCGTCTCCTCCCTCGACGACCTGCGCGCGCTCGCCACGCTGGTACCGGATGGCGTCGAAGGTGCCATTGTGGGCAAGGCTCTTTACGCCAAGGCGTTCACCTTGGAAGAAGCGTTGGAGGCTGTGTCTGTATGACCGCACCCGAGCCCGTACAGCGTGTGACCTCCAGCTCGCCTTATGAGGAAGCCTTCGGTTACTCGCGGGCCGTACGGCTCGGCAACGGGCTGGTGCTGGTCTCCGGCTGCACCTCGGTCGTGGACGGTGCCATCGCGCACGAAGGCGACCCCTACGAGCAGGCCCGCACCTCCTTCGGGGTGGCCTTCGAGGCGCTGGAGAAGTTCGGCCTCGGCCCCGCGGACGTCGTCCGCACCCGGGTATACCTCACGCACGCCCGGGACGTGGACGCGGTGGGCCGCGCCCACAAGGAACTGTTCGACGCGGTCCGGCCGGCCGCCTCGATGATCGTCGTATCCGGCTTCGTCGACTCACGCATGGTGGTCGAGGTCGAAGTGGAAGCATTCCGAGGAGCCTGAACCATGACCCTCGCGGTCCGAGTGATCCCCTGCCTGGACGTGGACGGCGGCCGGGTGGTCAAGGGCGTCAACTTCCAGAACCTGCGCGACGCGGGCGACCCCGTGGAGATGGCCAAGATCTACGGGGAGGAGGGCGCCGACGAGCTGACGTTCCTCGACATCACCGCCTCCTCCGGCAACCGGGAGACCACCTACGACGTGGTCCGCCGCACCGCCGAACAGGTCTTCATCCCCCTGACGGTCGGCGGCGGCGTCCGCACCGCCGACGACGTCGACAAGCTGCTGCGCGCCGGGGCCGACAAGGTCGGCGTGGCCACCGCCGCCATCGAACGGCCGGAGCTGATCCGCGAGATCGCGGAGCGGTTCGGCAGCCAGGTCCTGGTCCTCTCCGTCGACGCCCGCCGCACCGACGCGGGCACCGCGTCCGGCTTCGAGGTCACCACCCACGGCGGGCGCCGCGGTACGGGCCTCGACGCCGTCGAATGGGCGCACCGCGCCGCCGAGTTGGGGGCGGGGGAGATCCTGCTCAACGCCATGGACGCGGACGGCACCAAGGACGGCTACAACACCGAGATGATCGCGGCCGTACGCCGCCACGTCACGGTCCCCGTCATCGCCAGCGGCGGCGCGGGCCGCCTCGAACACTTCGCCCCGGCTGTCGAGGCGGGCGCGGACGCGGTACTGGCCGCCTCCGTCTTCCACTTCGGCGACCTGCGCATCGGCGAGGTCAAGGACGCGCTGCGGGCGGCTGGGCAGCCGGTTCGCTGACGGCTGTCTGCCGACGGCTGAGGGGATGAGGAGAGCCCCGTATTCGTTTCCCCGGGGTGGGGCGGCGGGTACGGGGCTCTTCCGGATTGTCGTCCGTGGGGCGTGTTGCTCAGGCGTCGCGGCCGATGGTGAAGGCGATGAACGCGCGCCACGCGTTCGGCGGGACCGTGAGGGCGGGGCCGTGCGGGTTTTTGCTGTCGCGGATGGAGACGATGCCGTGTGTGTCGGTGAGGTTGGTAGCGATTTCTAGGCAGTTGCCGCCGTTGTCGCTGTACGAGGATTTGAACCAACGGGGGGATCTGGTGGGTGCCACAGAGTGCCCTTTCGTGTTGGTCAGGCGTCGTGTTCGGTGGTGAAGGCGAGGAAGGCGCGCCACGCGTCCGGTGAGACCGTGAGGGCGGGGCTGTGTGGGTTTTTGCTGTCGCGGATGGGGATGGCGTGGTGTGTGTCGGTGAGGTTGGTGGCGATCTCTAGGCAGTTACCGCCGTTGCTGCTGTAGGAGGACTTGAACCACTGGGGGGATTCGGTGGGTGTCACGGGGGTGCCCTTTCGTGTGGCTCAGGCGTCGCGGCTGACGGTGAAGGCGACGAAGGCGCGCCACGCGTTCGGCGGGACCGTGAGGGCGGGGCCGTAGGGGTTTTTGCTGTCGCGGATGGGGACGATGCCGTGTGTGTCGGCGAGGTTGGTGGCGATCTCTATGCAGTCGCCGCCGTTGCTGCTGTAGGAGGATTTGTACCAGCGGGGGGATTCGGTGGGTGTCACGGGGCGCCCTTTCGTGTTGCTCAGGCGTCGCGGCCGACGGTGAAGGCGACGAACTCGCCCCATGCGTCCGGCGAGACGGTGAGCACGGGGCCGTGGGGGTTTTTGCTGTCGCGGATGGGGACGACGCGGTGTGTGTCGGTGAGGTTGGTGGCGATCTCTATGCAGTTACCGCCGTTGTTGCTGTAGGAGGATTTGTACCAGTGGGGAGTGGCGGATTCATCGGTCATGGGGTGCCCTTTCGTACCTGTTCAATAACGGCCACGGAAGCGGCCTGGGAGAGTGATTCGGCCTGTAGCTGATGGTAGGCCGTCAGCATGGGCAGCACGGATGCGGTCTCGCGGTCCAAGTGTCCTTGAGCTTGCGACTCGGCATAGGCGACGACCGACCGGTCAGACATCGTCAGCAAGTTAACTGGCAGGTCGAACGGCCTGCGCTCGCCTATGTCGAACGGTGCCACTTGCAGCATCGTGGTGGGAAGGCTCGCGAACTCAGCCAACCATTCGAGCTGGGCGTTCATGACTTCGCGACCGCCGATGGGCCGTCGGATGCAGCTTTCGTCCATCACCACGAACATCATGGGTGGCCGTTGCCGCTCTAGAGCCCCTTGTCGCTCCGCCAGGAACGAGACTCGTTCGGCTCCTTGCTCAGGAGTGATTGCTCCCCGTCGTACGGCGCTGTCTGCCAGCACCCGTGCGTAGGCCGGTGTCTGCAACAGTCCGGGGATGATCCCGATTTCGTACAGCCGGATCTCCACCGCCCGGCCCTCGTGCGCGACGTACTCCGGGAACCCCTCCAGCAACGCGCCATGCCGAATGTCGCGCCACTCGCGTTCGAACGAATCGGCGGAGTCGGTGGTACCGAACGCGATGTCAATCTGGCGCGAGAACGGGAGGGTTGGCGGTTTCCGGCCAGTTTCGACCGCTGAAATGTGCTGACTGGAGTACTCCGTCTTCCCGGCCAGATCTTCCTGGCTCCACCCGCGCTCCTCCCGCAGCCTGCGTACACGGGCTCCGTACGCTTCTCGCGGGCTGCGCTCGGGGTTCAATTCCTTGCGGTTGACCATGTCGTCACCTGTCCCTTCCTTCGCTCCCGATTAGTTGAAGAGTCCCCGAATTCGGGCCACGATGAACTCCCTTAGTAGTGGAACCACTACGGAGAGGAGCGATGGTGGCTGGAAAGAACCATCCCACAATCCGTCATGCCCGTTGGGGTGAAAACACCCCAACGGGGGTCGAAGGTAATGTTGTTGACGCAATGCTCCGCGCCGGTGGTGCGTGGGCCATAGCGCCGGCGGACTGGCCGGCCGCGAGTGAGTGCCGCACCGACCGGACCGTACTGGCGCGCGTACGGACCGAGTTGGGCCGCATGAAGTGGCTGTTCTCGTGAGGAGCCGGGCGCGGGTGGCGCTGTCCCGGTTGATGGCTGAGCGGGGCATCAATGGGACGCTCGTCGTCCCCAAGTCGGCGGCCGTGTACGGGTGGTCGAGTGAGGCTGCGGATGGGGCGGACCTTCTGCCCGGCTCCATCGCGTTTCCGCCGTGCCAATGTCCCGAGCACCGTAAAGGGCGGGGCAAGGCCGATACGGACGTCAAGCTGACCGCGCGCGACGTCAGTGACCCGAGGAACGGGGACGGACGGTGAGGCGGCCTCCCGTACGGCGTCGACTCCGCAGGGCCTGGTGCGAGGCCGCGCGTTGGTGGTCGCTGTACGGACAGTTCTCCCGCCCGGTGCGCGCCGTGTGGCCCAGTCGGCGGCGGGTGCATGACGCCGTGATGACCCGATGCGCCGAACCCGGTCACTACAGCGCGGCGTTGCGGCGAATCGCGCTGCGGATCAAGGACATCGAAACCGCCACGGGAAAGCCGGACGAGAGCCGGCTTCTCCGGCGACTTCTCGGCCCTGAGGCCGAACAGATCATGAGGAGGCACCGATGAGTCGCGGCTATCGGTACTACCGGTACGTACCGTGGAAGATCACGCCGGATCCGCTGACGCGGCCCGACTACCGTGCCGACTGCGTCACCGGCCAAGAACCCGGCAAGGGGAGTGGCTGCGGCGAGATGATCCGTTCCGGCGGCCTGGAGTGGGTCGAGGAATGGATGCGCCGCCATACCGAGGAGACGGGCCATACCGACTACTGCCGGACTGTCACCGACTACGTGACGATGGCGCCGCCGGAGGGGCGCAAGGGCCGCTCGGTCATCGGTGAGACGGGGCCGACCCGGCTCGTACTCCCGTCCCGGCCTACGAGCGGCGGCGAGCAGTGACCCTGGCCCGAGTCTCCGCGCTCGCTGTGACGACGGCTTCGTTCGTGAGCGTGCTCGCGTTCGCGCTGATCGTCGCCGTCGTCCGTCCCTGACGCTCCCGCTGCTCCGCCACCCCGCCGGTTACTGCCACGCAGGCCCGGCGGGATGTGCGGAAGAAGTGCAATTTTTATTGCGCAACTTTCCTTTCCTATCTAGCGTTACGGCCATGACCAACCCCGAGATGCAGCGGATCGCCGACCTGGACACGCTCAAGGCGTTCGCCCACCCGCTCCGCATGAAGCTCTACCGCGCGTTGACCGTGGCTCGTACCGCCACCGCCTCCCAACTGGCCGAAACGGTCGACGAAGCGGTCTCGCTCGTCAGCTACCACCTGCGCAAACTCGCCGCCCACGGGCTGATCGAGGAGGCCGAGCCGCAGAGCGCCGACGGGCGCGAGCGCTGGTGGCAGATGGCGACCGGCGGGGTGAGCGTCAGGGACCAGGACTTCCGGGACGCGCCGGAGAGCGTTGCCGCGCACGCGGCGTTCTCCCGGACGCTCTTCCGGCAGAGGAACGAGATGTACGAGCGGTATCTGGACGAGCAGTCCGCCTGGCCGCAGGCGTGGCGCTCCGCGGCCTTCAGCTCCGAGTTCCTGCCCCGGCTGACCGCCGAGGAACTGGCGCGGCTCAACGACGAGATGCACGCCCTGGCGAAGCGGTGGTCCGAGCACAGCCGCGCCGCCGAGGAAGCGGGCGATACCGAAGGACGCGAGAACGTGGCGCTGCACGTCTACGGCTTCCCCTTCCGCCAGTGACCGCGCCCGCGAGCAACCCGGCACGAGACCAGGCGGGCCCGGCCGGACCGTTAGAGGCATGGGCCCCGGCGGCCCCCGCGCCGAACCCCGCCGCCGAGCGGCCCGCGCACCGGGACCCCAACGTCCTGCGCTGGCTCGCCGCTTACATCGCTTCGCTCCTCGGTGACACCGTCTACTTCGTCGCCCTGTCCTGGGCGGCGACCCAGACCGGCGGGCCCTCACAGGTCGGGTTCGTGCTGGCGATCGGCGCCGTGCCGCGGGCCGTGCTGATGCTGGGCGGGGGAGTGGTGGCCGACCGGCTCGGGCCGCGCCGGGTGGTGATCGGCAGCGACCTTGTGCGCTGCGTCGTGATCCTCGCCGCGGCCGGACTGCTGGCGCTCGCCACCCCCGGGCTCTGGGCGCTGGCGGCGATAGCGCTGGTCTTCGGGGCGGTCGACGCCCTGTTCATGCCCGTCGTCGGCGCGCTGCCGCCGCGCATCACCACCCCCGGCCAACTGGCGCGCGTCCAAGGGATGCGCGGGATGGCCTCGCGTACGGCCCTGATCGCAGGCGCACCGCTCGGCGGCCTCGCGGTCGCGCTCGGCGGTTCGGCGGCGGCCTTCGCCGCGGCCGGGGTGTTCTTCGCCGGATCGCTTGGCCTGCTCCTGGCCGTACGCGTCGCCCCGCTCCCCGCCGACGCGGCCGGGAAGACCCCCACCACCCCCTGGCACGACCTGACCGACGGGCTGCGCTACATCAGGCGCCACCGGCTGCTCGGCCCACTGGTCGTCGCCATGGCCGTCGGCGAACTGGGCTTCAGCGGGCCGATGAACGTCGGCCTGGCCCTGCTCGTCCAGGAGCGGGGCTGGGGCGCGTCCGGCTTGGGCTGGGTCATCGCCGGTTTCGGACTGGGCGCGGGCGTAGCCGCACTGCTGCTCGCCGTGCGCGGCCGACTGGGGCGGGCCGGGCTGTTGTTCTCCTGCTGCTTGACCGCCGGAGCGGTTGCCGTCGCCGCGCTCGCGTACGTGCCGACGCTCGCGGCAGCTGTCACGGCCGGCGTGGTCGTGGGGCTGACGGCGGGGCTCAGCGGCACCCTGTCCGGCGCCCTGATGCAGACCGAGGCCGCCCCCGAACACCTGGGCCGGGTCACCTCCGTCGCCATGCTCTTCACCGTCGGCACCGCACCCCTCAGCTATCCGCTGACGGGCGCGGCGGTCGGCGCCTGGGGCCCCGCGCCGGTGTTCACGGTCTGCGCGGCGGTCATCGTGAGCGGCGCGGCGATCGGCCTGCTCACCCCCTCGCTGCGCCGGGCCGAACTGCCGCGCTGACCTGCCCCGTTGAACCTGCCCTGTTCTCGGGAAGCTGCCGTTACCCGTCATATAGCAGCACGTGATGAGCCTGGGGTGCGGTTCTGCGCTTCCCGTCCAACTGGGATTGGTGATCGCGCTGCGGGACGCGGTGCGCCGGTGGGAGATCTGGGCGGTGGGGGCGAACCGGTGGCGCGCCCCGGAGGACGACCGGCCCGCCCCCGCCGAGTACCGGCCCGCCCCCGCCGGGTAGACGACCAGCTGACAGCCATCGTGCTCACCCGGGCCTCGACCGTCGTGCGGACGGTTCGAACTCGACATGAACCGGTGCCTCGACCTGGATCTGACCGTCCGTCCGCACCATGCCGGGTCCGTGCACCCCCGCCGGTGAATCGGCCGTGGCTTCGGGGCGACGGTCGCCCGTCGGCCCACCGGTTGTGCGAACGGTCAGCGTTCATTAGCGGAAGGCGGGGTGGTCTTGTGCGTGGGCGCGCAGGAGGAGTGCGACCCAGCTGCGGTAGGGGCGCCAGGCATCGGCGATCTTGGCGAGGCGGGTGGTGTCGGTGGCCGTGGCGGGGTCGAGGCGGTCGAGGCCGTATGCGGCGGCCATGGCTTGGTGGACGCGGGGCTCGGCTACGGGGAAGACATCGGGGTGCCCGGCGCCGCGGATGAGGATCAGCTCGGCGGAGAAAGGGCCGATGCCGGGTAGTTCCCTGAGGTCGGTGAGAGCGAACTCGGCGGGCTGGTCGCGGAGGCGGGCGGCGTCGAGGCGTCCGTCGAGAGCCGCGTCGGCCAGCGCGTGCAGGCGCTCGACCTTGATATCGGTCAGGCCGGGAACGCTGTCGATCCGGCGCAGCTCACCCGGGGTGGGGAAGGCGTGCAGCTGCCGGCCCGCGACGTCGACGGCCTGGCCGTACTCCTCGGCGAGGCGGGCTTTGATGCGGGCAGCCTGGGTCCTGCGGATGCGGTTGCCGATGATCGTCCAGGCGGCTGCCTCGTACGGGGAGTAGAAGAGCACCGGCCGCAGGCCCGGGAACGCCGCCTGGAGCCCGGCGGCGACCGGGTCGCCGTCCCCGAGGGCGGGAAAGCCGGTGGCGTCGGTGTCGAGGGAGAGGATGCGGGCGATCTGGGCCCGTACCGCCTTGGCGGCCGACGTGCCCGTACCGGGCTCTGCGGCCTTGCCGTCTACATGAACGGTGTATTCGGCGTGGACGGTTCCGGCGGCGTCCGCCGTCTCCTTCTGCCGCAGGGCGCATCCGATGACGGAGTGGCCGTCGTCGGCGGGGAAGGCCAGCCGGAGTACTCCGTCGGGAGCGTGGTCGTAGGAGGCGGGGGTGAAACCCTCCAGGAACTGGATGGAGGCGGCCAGTGAGAACGGGCCCTGGGGCGTGAAGGAGGCGGCGGGCACGGTCAGCGCGCCTGGTGGACGGTCAGGACGTAGCCCTCGGGTCCGACGAAGGAGAACATCGGGCCGAACGGGCTGTCCGTGACCGGGGTGAGGATCTCGACGCTGTTGGCGGTGAGCTGGTCGTGCAGGGCCTGGGTGTCGGGGGTGGCGAACCACAGGGCGACGCCGAGGCCGGGGCGGCCGGAGTCCAGGTCGGTGCCGGGCAGCGGTTCGCGTACGGCCATCGGGACCGGCTTGGTGTCGAAGACGACCGCGCCGGGGGGCGAGGCGGGGGTACGGGTCAGGCCGAGGTTCTTCTCGCAGAACTCCGCGGCCGCCTCCAGGTCACGGACCTTGAGGGCGATGAAGTCGGGGCCATCGATGCTGACGGGCATGGTGCTCTCCTCGTTCAATGTCAGGACTTTGACATACTCGACGTTAGACCCCGACCTGACAGGTGTCAAAATATGGACATGAAGGACAGTTCGCATCCACGGGCCCCCTTGCCCCACCCTGCCGAGGATGTGCTCGACCACGTGGGATACCGACTCAAGCGCGCCCACACCGCCTTGCGCGGCGCCATGGACCAGGCGCTGCGCGGGCACGGGCTGACCGTCCCGCAGTACGCCTGCCTCGAAGTCCTCGCCGCACGGCCCGGCCTGTCCAACGCGGACCTCGCCCGCGTCACCTTCGTCACCCGCCAGTCGATGAACGTGGTCCTGCGCGGACTCCAGGGCGCGGGTCTGCTCACTCGGCCCGCCACGGTGGAAACCGGCCGGGCCCGCCCCACCGCCCTCACCGACGAAGGGCGACACCGGCTGGGCTCGGCACAGGGGGCCGTCTACGCCGTCGAGGCGCGCATGATCGAGGCGATCCCCGAGGAACGCCTGACCGGACTTCTGGAAGACCTCGACCAGATAGTGCGCGCGCTCACCGACTGAAGGCAGAGCGTTGGCGGTTCACGCATCGCTGCCGTTTGACGACAGGCGGCCGACGCGTCCGATGAACCCGTGCAATCCGCGGGGATCGAGGACCCGGCCGTCTTCGAGGGGGACCCGGGCACCTCCAGCCGCCTCCACCCGCTCCAGCGGCCGAAGTTCAGCGAGCTGCTGACGTACGCGCGGCCGGGCGACGCCGTGCACATCTCCGAAATGTGCCGCCTCGTACGTGGCGCCGAGCGCATCCTCGACGTTCTCGACGTCCTCCACCGCGACCGGCTCGCCCTGCGCATCCACGACGGCGCGTTCTCCGCGATGGACCTCACCGCCCGCCGCCCGCGCACCGGTGGGCCGCTGCCCACCGTGAAGTTCATGGTGCAGACACTCGCCGCCGCCGGCGAACTCCAGCGAGACCTCCAACGGGAACCGGCCTACGACGGACTGCGCGCCGCCGAGTTGGAACCCGCCGAGCGTGCCGTACTCGACCAGGGCGTGACCGTACGGCGCGGCCGGGAGGCCCTCGCGGGCTCGGGCTTCAGCGGGCGGTACGCCGGCGTCGGAGGCGCACGCGTTCCGGCACGAGCAGCAGAAGCAAGCTGTAGTACTGCAGCGCGGGTACGGCGAGGGCGAAGGCGACGACCAGCGCTATGACGTTGAGGTAGCTCTCGGTGTACGAGTCCTCGATCCTCCGCCGGGTTCCCGGACCGTCCCCCTCGTCGAGCAGTTCCGGAGAGGACTTCAGGATTCTCAGCATCGCCGACCGGCACACCATGCCGGCCAGGAGGAGAAAGGTCCGCGAGCTTGGCGATGTCCTGGATCGTGGTGGCGAAATACCCTCGCTCCGCGAAGAGGCGCCTGGCTGCATCGACAATCGCCTCGTGCGTCACTGCCGCATGCTGAGCTCGCCGCTGTTGTGAAGGCCGTTCCATGAGACAGACGGTTCAGCCACCGACCAGGTGTTCCGAGACGGTGAACCTCCGCCCCACTCATCCACGAGCCGACCGGCACTGCGCCGCCACCGAACCCGTCCCGGCGCCGTCGCCCTCCGCGTCCGGGCGGCCCCGCGTGATCGCTGTCGACGGCAAAGCACTCAAGGGATCAGCCCGCCTCACCGCGACGCGCCGGCACCTGCTCTCCGCGGTCACTCACGGCACCGTCGTGACCCTCGCCCAGGCGAGGTCGGCGCGAAGAAGAACGACACCACACGCCGCACGCAGACCGGCCGGCGCTCCCCATCCTGGGCATCAGCAACGCCCCGGACACCTGCGGAATTTGATCAAGCCCTGCCATTTGGTCAGTCGGAGATTGGCCATATCGAATAAATCAGTAGCCAATCTTCGAATGGTATTTGGTTGTTCACGGCCTATCGGCCGGCGCTGCTGCTGGGTCAGCCTGGCTTGACCGCCAGCGTCGCAAAATAGGTCGACATGTATGGGGCGGATGCATTCGATTGGTCCGGTGCTTCCGTGAAGCCGGTGAGGACGAACCCCGCGGCGAGTTGCCCGCCGATCTGGTCGGTGAGGGTGTGGCTATATTCAAGAGGGGCATCCGCGCCGAACTTCGTGGCGCGTTCCTCGGCGGAGTACTGCGTGACATCGCTATAGGGCAGCTTGTGCACGACGATCAGCTCGCCGCGCTCGTCGAGCGCCTCGTGGTCGAACAAGTACACATCAGGGTTGAGGAAGCCCACGAGCAGAGTTCCGCCCGGCCGCAGGACGCGGAAGCACTCGCGCCACACCGGTGCCAAGTCGGGTACGAACAGGTTCGAGACCGGCTGGAACACCACATCGAATGCCGCGTCGCCCAAGGCGCCGAGGTCGCGCATGTCACCCAGGACGGTGCGCAGCTCAAGTCCGTCCCGCGCCGCCACCATCTGGTCCTGGCCGAGCTGACGGGGCGAGTTGTCGAACACGGTGACCCGCGCCCCTGCGGCGGCGAGGATCGGACCCTGCTGGCCGCCGCCGGAGGCCAGGCACAACACGTCCTTGCCGGTCAGGTCCGTCGGCAGCCAGGAGCGGTCGACCGGCTCACGCCCGCTGAGAACAATCGACCAGTCGCCCATGCGGGCGCGCTCGACATCCTCAGCACTCACCGGCCTCGACCATTCGTTGCCCTCCTGGACATACCTGTCCCAGGCTGCCCGATTATGGGCACCGGGATCGACGGCAAGGTCCTGCACGTTCAGCTCCCTGCTACAGCCAAGCGGACACCAGCGGTACCGACAGTTCGGCGCCGCCAGCCAACACGATCACAGGCGCGGGCTCAACGAAATTAGCGGGCGTCGACGGTGCCCACGGGCTCGCCGGGTGGTTGCGCAGAGCGTGCGTAGGTGCTGCTGGGTGACGGGGCTGCGGAAGTCGTAGGCGTCGCGGGCGACGGTCTTGATGACCCGGTTGGTGCCTTCGGAGCCGGCATCGGTGATCCCGGTGTGCAGGAACGCCAGGATCCACGTGGGACGGGTGCGGGGCCGTGCCAGGCTCATGGGCGTACGAGCCATAGCGCCCGCGCGCGGCTCATGGCCTGCCCGGGGCGCCCGTACGGAAATCGCCGGTCAGGAGCGCTCGGCGCGCCCCTGACTGACGCTCCGTCAGAGGCCGAGCTTGGCGTCATAGAGCCGCGCCACGGCCTCCTTGTCCCCGTCGATCTCCACGCGCGCGGCTTCCTGGCGGCCGAAGGCGAAGAGTGTCAGCTCGCCCGGCTCCCCGGTGATCGTGACGACCGGCGTGGAACGGTTCGCCACCGCTGTCCGGCCGTCCGGCCGCCGCAGCACCAGGCCGACGGGGGACTTGCGGCCCAGTACCCGCGCCATCCGCTCCAGCCGGGACCAGAGCGCGTCCTCGAAGACCGGGTCGAGTTCGCGTGGCGTCCACTCCGGGGCGGCGCGGCGCACGTCCTCGGCGTGCACGTAGAATTCGACGGTGTTGGACGCCTCGTCGATCTGCTTGAGCGAAAACGGCGACATGCGTGGCGGGCCGGTGCGGATGAGCTGAATCAGCTCCTGGTACGGCTTCGACGCGAACTCGGCCTGCACCCGCTCCAGGCGCCGGGCCAGCGGCTTGATCAGGATGCCGCCCGCCGCGTCCGCGCGCCGCTCCCGCACCACCACGTGCGCGGCGAGCTCCCGGGCGGTCCACCCCGCGCACAGGGTCGGGGACTCGGGCCCCGACGTCTCCAACAGATCGGCCAGTAGCAGGCGTTCGCGCTTCGCGTGGGTCGACATGCGGCAAGCCTACGACCGGTACGGGCCCGGTGCCACGCCGCCGCGCCCGGCCCGTACCCCTCCCGCCACACGACGTCCCGGCTACCCCGGCAGCGCCTCGGTCAGCTTCTTGCCGCCCGGCCTGTCGCTCAGCGTCAGGGAGCAGGAGACCTGGTCCTTGCCCTGCTGGGCGTAGGTCGCCTCGGACGGGAAGAGGGCGTAGTAGTAATACGTGCGCCCGTCGGCGCCTATGGAGTGCATGCGCTTGCCCGCGTCCGCCTTGCACATCGACAGGGCCTTGGCCTGAAGCTCCTTGTCCGTTGTGAACGTGCCGGTCAGCGTCTCGTTCGCGATGACCTCACCGTCGTGGGGACTGGCGCACGAGCGGACCTCTATCCGCTTCACGGCGCTGTCCAGACCGGGGTGGTCGAAGCACTCGCCGGGCTTCAACTCCACATATCCCACCTGCCCGTCGGCCGGGCTCCCCGCCGAGTCGGAATCCGAGCCCGAGCCCGAATCCGAGGGCTGGGAGCCGTCCTCCCCCTGGCCCGGCGCCCCCTGCAACGGCGCCCCCACACCGCCGTCCGAACCCGACGAAGGGCCTGAAGGGGAGGCCGTGGGGGAGGAAGAAGAGGAAGCGGACGGTCCGCCGCCCGCTGCCTTGTTGCTCTTGCCGTCCCCGCTGGTGAGGACGACACCTGTCACGACCAGCCCAGCGACCAGCACCGCGGCGACGACGATCGCCGCGATCTTCGCGCCGTTGCCGCCCGAACCGCCTGAACCGCCCGAACCCCCCGGACCGCCCGAAGACGGCAGCGGCGGAGGCGGCGGCCCCGGGAACTGCTGCCCGTACCCCGGCTCCGGCCCGTACCCCGGCCCTTGGCCGTACCCCTGCCCCTGCCCGTACCCCGGCGCGGGCGCCTGCCCGTACCCCGGTCCGTACCCCTGAGCAGGCGCCGGCCCGTACCCCTGGACCGGACCGGGGCCCGGCCCCTGGTCGTGGCCGCCCTGCGGCTCGGGCGGCCCGAACCCCTGCGGCGGCGGACCGAAACCACCATCGGCGCCCGGTGGTTGAGAGGAGTTCGGCGGAGGCGGAAGCGTCATGGCCGAAGCATGCCGTACACCACTGACAACCCGGTGGGCGGCCCGTCCGGCCGGGAGGGGGCGGCAGGCGGCCGGGGGGCTCCGGTGACGCGGCAGAATGGACCCATGACCGGTACTACCCGCCCCGGCGGCCCCTCCGCGCTCGACCCCGCCGTCGCCGCCCGCCTCAAGCGCGACGCCGACGGCCTGGTCCCCGCCATCGCCCAGCAGTACGACACCGGCGAGGTGCTCATGCTCGGCTGGATGGACGACGAGGCGCTGCACCGCACCCTGACCACCGGCCGCTGCACCTACTGGAGCCGCAGCCGCCAGGAGTACTGGGTCAAGGGCGACACCTCCGGCCACGTCCAGCACGTCAAGTCCGTGGCCCTCGACTGCGACGCCGACACGATCCTCGTCAAGGTCGACCAGGTCGGCGCGGCCTGCCACACCGGCGACCGGACCTGCTTCGATGCCGATGTCCTGCCCCTGGGCCAGTAGGCTCCGCTGCCATGGCTGCCACGACCACGGGTGACGTCACACCTGACCTCGACACCTTCCGGACGCTCGCGCGGGACCGCCGGGCCATCCCCGTCACCCGGCGCTTCCTCGCCGACGGCGACACCCCTGTCGGCCTCTACCGCAAGCTCGCCGGCGAGCGCCCCGGCACCTTCCTCCTGGAGTCGGCCGAGAACGGCCGCACGTGGTCCCGCTACTCCTTCATCGGAGTCCGCAGCGCCGCCACCCTCACCGCGCGCGACGGGCAGGCGCACTGGCTCGGCACGCCGCCCGTCGGCGTCCCCACCGACGGCGACCCGCTGCACGCCCTGCGCGCCACCATCGAGGCCCTGCACACCCCGCGCGACCTGATCGAGGGCGCCGGGCTGCCGCCCTTCACCGGCGGCATGGTCGGCTACCTCGGCTACGACATCGTCCGGCGGCTGGAGAAGATCGAGGACAGCACCCGCGACGACCTGCGGCTGCCCGAGCTGACCATGCTGCTCACCTCGGACCTGGCCGTGCTCGACCACTGGAACGGCACCGTCCTGCTGATCGCCAACGCGATCAACCACAACGACCTCGACACCGGCATCGAAGAGGCGTACGCCGACGCCGTCGCCCGCCTCGACGCGATGGCCGCCGACCTCGTACGGCCCGTACACACCAAACCCGCCGTGCTGCCGCCCTCCGAACTGCCCGAGTACACCGCCCTGTGGGGCGGCGAGACGTATATGAAGGCCGTCGAGGACATCAAGGAGCGCATCCGCGCGGGCGAGGCGTTCCAGGTCGTCCCCTCGCAGCGCTTCGAAACCCCCTGCGAGGCGTCCGCGCTGGACGTCTACCGGGTGCTGCGCGCCACCAACCCCAGCCCGTACATGTACCTGCTGCGCCTCGACGGCTTCGACGTCGTCGGCTCCAGCCCCGAGGCGCTGGTCAAGGTCGAGGGCGGGCGCGCCATGGTGCACCCCATCGCCGGCACCAGGCCGCGCGGCGCGACCCCGCAGCAGGACGCGGCCCTCGGCGACGAGCTGCTGGCCGACCCCAAGGAGCGCGCCGAGCACCTGATGCTCGTGGACCTCGGCCGCAACGACCTGGGGCGGGTCTGCGAGCCGGGCAGCGTCGAGGTCGTCGACTTCATGTCGATCGAGCGCTACAGCCACGTCATGCACATCGTCTCCACCGTGACCGGCCGGCTCGCGCCCGGCCGCACCGCCTTCGACGTGCTCACCGCCTGCTTCCCGGCGGGCACCCTCTCCGGCGCGCCCAAGCCCCGCGCGCTCCAGATCATCGAGGAGCTGGAGCCGAGCAAGCGCGGCCTGTACGGCGGATGTGTGGGCTACCTCGACTTCGCCGGGGACTCCGACACGGCCATCGCGATCCGCACGGCGCTGCTGCGCGACGGCACGGCGTACGTACAGGCCGGCGCGGGCGTCGTCGCGGACTCGGACCCGGCCGCCGAGGACGCCGAGTGCCGCAACAAGGCGGCCGCCGTACTGCGGGCCGTAGCCTCCGCCAACCGCCTCGCGCGCCAGCGCGACTGACCCGGCAGGCGCGCCGGCCGACCAGGCGGGCGGCCCCGGGTGATCCGGCGGGCGGGGCCGACTGACCCGACCGGCGGCCCCGGCCGACCCGACCGGCGGCCCCGGCGCACTGGTCGGGGCCCGCGCTCGGCACGCCCCGGCCGCCCCCGCGTGTGTCCCACGCGCCGCCGCGAGGGATAGTGGTGGATGTGAGTGCAGCCGTTCCCCACCCCCGAGTCCACGCCGAGCCCTCCGCCGCCTCCGTGCGCAGGGGCCGGCGCAGCATCGCCGTCGCCCTGTTCTTCGGCGCGCTCGGCGCGGCGCTCGCCCTCGTCGCCTCCGGCCGCGTCTGGGCCAACGGCACCGCCTCCGTCGCCGGCGGCACCGTCGACCAGCAGGCGAGCGGCCAGGACATCACCGGGCTGCCCGGCGCGCTCGCGATCGTCGGGCTCGCCGCCCTGGTCGCGGTCTTCGCCGTCCGCCGCGTCGGCCGGACCGTCGTCGCCGGGCTGCTCACCCTGTGCGGCGCCGGAGTCGTGGCCGCCTCGGCGGCCGGCGCCTTCGACACCGCCGCCCTCCAGGCCAAGGCCGCCAAGGCGAGCGGCCTGACCAACGCCACCATCCAGGACGTCAGCTCCACCGGCTGGCCGTGGGTCGCCCTCGCGGGTGGCGTGCTGCTCCTCCTCGCCGGGCTCCTCGCGCTGCGCTACGGCCGCCACTGGCCCGCGATGTCCGGCCGGTACGAGCGCGACGGCGCCCCCCGCCCGCGCCGCCCCCGCACCGCCCCGGACCCGGAACGGCCCGAGGAGCTGTGGAAGGCCATGGACCGCGGCGAGGACCCCACCGAGGACACGCGGAACTGACAGACCGACCCCGGTCGTCCGGGAGCGAGCGCGTCGAGAGACAATGCATCCGAGCGTTCGTCGCGCCCGGAACCAGGCGCAACACAGCAATGAGGAGTACTCATGGCGGGAACCAGCCACGGACACACCCCGGCCGCCTGGACCGGTGTCATCATCGCCTTCATCGGCTTCTGCGTCTCCGGCGCCTTCACGGTGATGGCGATGCCGCTCGGCTTCTGGGCCGGAATCGTGGTCATCGCCATCGGCGGCATCGTGGGCCTCGGCATGCGCGCGGCGGGCCTCGGCCAGCCCAAGCGGAACGCCACCCCGCGGACCCAGACCCAGAGCTGACCGCCGCGGCGCTCCGCTCCTCCAGCAGCACCCCCGCACCACTCGCAGGCGCGGCCCGGGCCCGTACGGACGTACGTACTCAGCCCTGAGCCGCGCCTTCGCGGTGACAGTGCACGGTGACAGCGCGCGGCGAGCGTTCGCGGTGAGCGTTCGCGGTCGAAGGAGGAGACTCGGCGGTGTGACCGAGGAACCCGCGCACCGCGCCGCAGCCCCCGAGTCCCTCACGCGCCGGCTCTCGGCGCCGCTCGGCGTCGCCGCCGGGCTCGCCGCCGCCTTCGTCTACGTCGGCGCGGTCGACCCCAACGAGAGCGGTCACTACCCCGCCTGCCCGCTGCTGCGCTACACCGGTGTGTACTGCCCCGGCTGCGGCGGCCTGCGCAGCGTCCACGCCGTCGCGCACGGCGACCTCGCCGCCGCGCTGGGCGCCAACGCCCTCGCCACGGCCGGGTACGCCGTCTTCGCGGTCTTCTGGACCGTATGGCTGCTGCGCTCGGTCCAGGGGCGCGCCGTGACCCTCACCCTGCGGGCCGGGCACTGGTGGGCGCTCGGCGGGCTCGTACTGATCTTCACCCTGGTGCGGAACCTGCCCTTCGGGGGTTTTCTCGCCCCATGACACAGGCTCTGAAGGGCCAGGTCGAGGACGTGCCCTCCACCGGATGCGGGACCTCGGCCCGTCGGCAGATACCATCGACCGTGCATCGACAGTGCCCGGTGGATCAGCTCGACCAGCTGACCTCGCCGGCGCGACTACTCGCTCCAGTCCGGAAGGGGGCCGCTCGCGTGAGTGTGCTCGACGAGATCATCGACGGGGTCCGTGCCGACCTCGCGGAGCGGCAGGCACGCGTCACTCTCGACGAGCTCAAGGAGCGAGCGGCGAAGGCGCGCCAGGCCCGGGACGGTGTCGCGGCCCTCAAGGGCGACAGTGTCACCGTGATCTGCGAGGTCAAGCGGTCCAGCCCCTCCAAGGGCGCGCTCGCCGCCATCGCGGACCCCGCAGGGCTCGCCGCGGACTACGAGGCGGGCGGTGCGGCCGTCATCAGCGTGCTGACCGAGCAGCGCCGCTTCGGCGGCTCCCTCGCCGACCTGGAGGCCGTCCGCGCCAAGGTCGACATCCCGGTCCTGCGCAAGGACTTCATCGTCACCGCCTACCAGCTCTGGGAGGCCCGCGCGTACGGCGCCGACCTGGCGCTCCTGATCGTCTCCGCCCTGGAGCAGGAGGCCCTGGTCTCCCTCGTCGAGCGGGCCGAGTCGATCGGGCTCACCCCGATCGTCGAGGTGCACGACGAGGACGAGGTCGAGCGCGCCGTCGACGCCGGGGCGCGGATCATCGGCGTCAACGCCCGCAACCTCAAGACCCTTGAGGTCGACCGGGACAACTTCGCCCGCGTCGCCCCCGAGATCCCGGACCACATCGTCAAGATCGCCGAGTCCGGCGTGCGCGGCCCGCACGACCTCATCGCCTACGCCAACGACGGCGCGGACGCCGTCCTGGTCGGCGAGTCTCTGGTCACCGGCCGCGACCCCAGGACCGCCGTCGCCGACCTCGTCGCCGCGGGCTCGCACCCGGCGATCCGGCACGGGCGGGGCTGAGCAGCCATGGGCGCGTACGCACGGTTGGCTCGCGGCTGTCGGCCGCGCGGCTGCCGTGCGCCTGCCCGCCGGGTGCACGGGCGCCGGGTGCGCTACCACATCGGCTGTGAGCCGGGTCAGGTCAACGGAGCACGATGGCGTCGCACGACCGAGCGCTAGACGCTTCGCCGCACGCCTGATCGGCGCGCGGCGGGGCTTCGCTCAGCCGTACGCCCGCGCGAGCGCCGGGCCCGTACGCCCGCTTGAGTGCCGGGCGCGGGGCGCGCACCGCGTGATGCCCACAGACCGATACTTTGCGGGGCCAAGGCCCCGATCGAGGAGTACGTCGGATGTCATCTGACTTCTTCATTCCGGACCCGGAGGGTCACATCCCGAGCACCGAGGGCTACTTCGGCGCGTTCGGCGGCAGGTTCATCCCCGAGGCGCTGGTGGCCGCGGTGGACGAGGTCGCCGCCGAGTACGAGAAGGCCAAGGCGGACCCGTCCTTCACGGTCGAGCTGAACGACCTGATGGCCAACTACACCGGGCGCCCCAGCGCCCTGACCGAGGTGCCGCGCTTCGCCGAACACGCGGGCGGCGCGCGGGTCTTCCTCAAGCGCGAGGACCTCAACCACACCGGCTCACACAAGATCAACAACGTGCTGGGCCAGGCCCTGCTCACCAAGCGGATGGGCAAGACCCGCGTCATCGCCGAGACCGGCGCCGGCCAGCACGGCGTGGCCACCGCCACCGCCTGCGCCCTCTTCGGCCTCGACTGCACCGTCTACATGGGCGAGATCGACACCGAGCGGCAGGCCCTCAACGTCGCGCGGATGCGGATGCTCGGCGCCGAGGTCGTCAGCGTCACCTCCGGCAGCCGCACCCTCAAGGACGCCATCAACGAGGCGTTCCGCGACTGGGTCGCCAACGTCGATCACACGCACTACCTCTTCGGCACCGTCGCGGGCCCGCACCCCTTCCCCGCCCTCGTCCGCGACTTCCACCGCGTCATCGGCGTCGAGGCGCGCCGCCAGATCCTGGACCGTACGGGCCGGCTGCCGGACGCCGCCATCGCCTGCGTCGGCGGCGGCTCCAACGCCATCGGCCTCTTCCACGCCTTCCTGCCCGACGAGGACGTCCGCCTGATCGGCTGCGAGCCGGGCGGCCACGGCGTCACCACCGGCGAACACGCCGCGACCCTCACCGCCGGCACCCCGGGCATACTGCACGGCTCGCGCAGCTACGTACTCCAGGACGCGGACGGCCAGATCACCGAGCCGTACTCGATCTCGGCGGGCCTGGACTACCCGGGCATCGGCCCCGAGCACGCCTACCTCAAGGACACCGGCCGCGCCGAGTACCGGGCGATCACGGACGACGAGGCGATGCGGGCCCTGCGGCTGCTGTCCCGTACCGAGGGCATCATCCCGGCGATAGAGAGCGCGCACGCCCTCGCGGGCGCCCTGACAGTCGGCCAGGACCTGGGCGAGGACGGCCTGATCCTGGTCAACCTCTCCGGGCGCGGCGACAAGGACATGGACACGGCGGCACGCTATTTCGGCCTGTACGACCCTGAGCAGACCGAGCAGACCGAGCAGACCGAGCAGACCGAGCGCGCCGGACAGGCCGAGACGAACCCGGAGCGAGACAAGTGAGCGGCAACATCGAGCTGTTGAGCCAGGTTCTGGCCGCGGCCAAGGCCGAGGGGCGCGCGGCGCTGATCGGCTACCTCCCAGCCGGCTTCCCCACCGTGGACGGCGGCGTACGGGCCATCCGCGCGATGATCGAGGGCGGCTGCGACATCATCGAGGTCGGGCTGCCGCACAGCGACCCGGTCCTCGACGGCCCGGTCATCCAGACCGCCGACGACATCGCCCTGCGCGGCGGGGTCAAGATCGTCGACGTCATAAACACCATCCGCGACGTGCACACCGCGACGGGCGCGCCCGTCCTGTGCATGACGTACTGGAACCCGGTCGACCAGTACGGCGTCGAGCGGTTCGCCGCCGATCTCGCGGCGGCCGGGGGAGCGGGCTGCATCCTGCCCGACCTGCCGGTCGAGGAGTCCGAGGCCTGGCGCAAGGCCGCCCAGCAGCACGGGCTGGCCACGGTGTTCGTCGTCGCGCCGAGCAGCCGTGACGAACGGCTCGCCCGCGTCACCGCGGCGGGCACCGGCTTCGTGTACGCCGCCTCGCTGATGGGCGTCACCGGCACCCGCGAATCCGTGGGCCGGCAGGCACACGACCTCGTCGAACGCACCCGGGTGACCACCGAACTGCCGGTGTGCGTCGGGCTCGGCGTCTCCAACCCCGAACAGGCCGCCGAGGTGGCCGGGTTCGCGGACGGGGTGATCGTCGGCACGGCGTTCGTCAAGCGGCTGCTGGACGCCCCCGACCTGGACTCGGGGCTCGCGGCGGTCTCCACGCTCGCGGGCGAACTCGCCAAGGGAGTGCGCCAGCGGGGCTGATACGCCTCGCGGTAACTCTTTGGAAGGAAACATCGGCCGGGGACGCGCATGCGCGCGTCCCCGGCTCGTTGTACGAGGGCGTGAACCAGAGGAACCCAGGCAAGCCAGGCAAGGACGACGGAACGCGCAGCGCCCGCGAGCGGCTGCGGGAACAGCGCGAAGCGGACCGGGCGCGTGAAAAGCGGAAGCGGACGCTGATCGCGGCCGTCGCGGTGGTGGCGGTGCTAGGGATCGCGGCCGGGGTGAGCGCCCTCGTCAGCAGCTCCGGCAAGGACAAGGGCAAGGATGAACAGGCGTCCGGGCCGGCCGTCGCCCCGAAGGGCGCCACCGGCGACGGCAACGTGGTGATCCCCGAGGGCAAGCCCGCCGCCAAGGCCACCCTCACCGTCTACGAGGACTTCCGCTGCCCCGGCTGCGGGGGCTTCGAGGCCCAATTCCACGACACCATCCACGATCTCCAGGACAAGGGCCAACTCAAGACCGAGTACCACCTGGTCACGATCATCGACGGCAACATGGGCGGCACGGGCTCCCTCAACGCCGCCAACGCCGCCGCCTGCGCCCAGGACGCGGGCAAATTCCCCGACTACCACGACCTGCTCTACAAGAACCAGCCCGACGAGCGCGAGGACGCCTTCGCGGACAAGGCCCACCTGATCAAACTCGCCGGCCAGGTCAAGGGCCTGGACACCCCGGCCTTCCAGAAGTGCGTGAACGACGGCGCCCACGACGGCTGGGTGAAGAAGACCAACGAAGCCTTCGGGAAGTCCTCCTACCACTCGACACCGACCGTCCTGCTCGACGGCAAGAACATCTACGCGGACCAGAGCAACCCACTGACCCCCGACAAGCTCAAGAAGATGGTCGCGGACGCCAATAAGAAGTGACCTCCGCGCACGGACGAATGCCGCCGCTCCCTTGAGGGGGATCGGCGGCATTCGCTGTGACCTGGCAAGGTTTCAGACCGGACGCCACCGTGGGTGGCTCGGACCGGCCCAGAGGCGCATACCGCGCTCCTCGCCTCTCCGGTCCAGTGCGACGGTGATACGCGCCGTATGGGTAAGGGCGTCCCCGGGGTCCCGCCCGTACAGCGCGGCATCCGAACCGGGCCGCGCCCGCCGCCCGTCTGCCGGCCGAGCCGGTGTGGGCACCGGCGGACTGGCGGCCCGGCGCCGAGGCTCCGGGGGCGGGCCGGCCCGCGTCCGGGGCCTCGTTACGCAGCTGTTGCGTCGGGTGGGTTGCCGTGGTTCCCGTCCGGCACGGTAGCGTCGTCCCTGTCATGGACCTCGCTTACATTCCCAGCCCGTCGACCGGCGTGATTCACCTCGGCCCGGTACCGCTGCGCGGCTACGCGTTCTGCATCATCATCGGCGTCTTCGTCGCCGTCTGGCTCGGCAACAGGCGGTGGGTCGCCCGGGGCGGCACGTCGGGGACTGTCGCCGACATCGCCGTGTGGGCGGTGCCCTTCGGGCTCGTCGGCGGACGGCTCTACCACGTGATCACCGACTACGAGCTGTATTTCGGCGCGGGTCGGAACTGGGTGGACGCGTTCAAGATCTGGGAGGGCGGGCTCGGCATCTGGGGCGCCGTGGCGCTCGGTGCGCTCGGCGCGTGGATCGGCTGCCGCCGCCGCGGCGTCCCGTTCCCGGCCTGGGCCGACACGCTCGCGCCCGGCCTCGCCATCGCTCAGGCCATCGGCCGCTGGGGCAACTGGTTCAACCAGGAGCTGTACGGGCGCAAGACCGATCTGCCCTGGGCGCTGAAGATCGACGCCGACCCGTCGATCGGCCGGGTCGCCGGTACGTACCACCCGACCTTCCTGTACGAGTCGCTGTGGTGCGTCGGCGTCGCGCTGCTGGTCATCTGGGCCGACCGGCGCTTCAAGCTCGGGCACGGACGGTCCTTCGCGCTGTACGTCGCCGCGTACACGGTGGGCCGGTTCTGGATCGAGTACCTGCGGGTGGACGACGCCCACCACTTCCTCGGGCTGCGGCTGAACGGCTGGACGTCGATCGTCGTCTTCGTCGCCGCCGTGGTGTTCATGGTCCTCTCCGTCAAGCGCAGGCCCGGCCGGGAGTCCGTCATCGAGCCCGCGGCGAGCGCGGAAGCAGTCGGCGGGAACGCCGAAGTCGACGACGAGGCCGCCGTATCCATGGCGAAGCCCGGAGCGGCCGGGAAGGCCGCCGGGGCTACCGACAAGGCCAAGGGCTCCGCCAAGGCTCCCGCCGAAGCCAAGGCGCCCGCCAAAGCCGGAGCCCCCGCCGAAGCCAAGGCCCCTGCCGAAGCCGATGCCCCCGCCGCCGAAGCTGAGAAGGCCGAGAAGAGCGCGGCGAAGGCTGAAGGACCCTCCGAGAAGCCCTGACGGACCCCGCTCCTCCTCCACCCTTTCGAGGCCGCCGCACCCCACCGGGTGCGGCGGCCTCGGTGCGTCCCGGGGCAATTTCCTGGGCCCCCGCGCGTTTGTGCAGGTCAGAGAGGTAAGTTCGGCCTTCCTTGCTAGCGGATCACCGTAAATCGTGCGTACTTTTGAATCGTTCGGGGTGGGGCATCGGGCCCGTCCCCGGAGTGAGGAGCACGCGCAGCAATGTCTGTCCTGGATACGACCGAGGCACCACACGTCGCCCACCGCGACAACCACACCCACCGCGATGTGAACGGCGGCTGGCTGCGTCCGGCGGTCTTCGGCGCCATGGACGGACTGGTCTCCAACATCGCCCTGATGACCGGTGTCGCGGGCGGCTCCGCCTCCTCGCAGACCATTGTGATCACCGGGCTCGCGGGGCTCGCGGCCGGCGCGTTCTCGATGGCCGCGGGCGAGTACACCTCCGTGGCCTCGCAGCGCGAACTCGTCCAGGCCGAGCTGGACGTGGAACGCCGCGAGCTGCGCAAGCACCCCGAGGACGAGGTCGAGGAGCTGGCCGCGCTGTACGAGTCGCGGGGCGTCGACGCCGCCCTGGCCCGTGAGGTCGCCGGGCAGCTCTCCAAGGATCCGGAGCAGGCCCTGGAGATCCACGCCCGCGAGGAGCTGGGCATCGACCCCTCCGACCTGCCGTCGCCGACGGTCGCCGCGGTCTCCTCCTTCGGCTCCTTCGCGCTGGGCGCGCTGCTGCCCGTACTGCCCTACCTGCTGGGCGCGACGACGCTGTGGCCCGCCGTGCTGCTCGCGCTGATCGGGCTCTTCGGCTGCGGTGCGGTGGTGGCGCGGGTGACGGCGCGGTCGTGGTGGTTCAGCGGACTGCGGCAGCTGGGCCTGGGCGGGGCCGCCGCCGGTGTGACGTACGCCCTCGGCATCCTTTTCGGTACCGCCATAGGTTGACGCTTTATGCGGTCGGCCGCATAGTGAGCGAGTTACCGTGCGGTTTCAGGCTCCAGACGGCCGGGCATAAGGCCGGAGCGTCGCGGGCAACGTCGCCCGCTGCACGATGTCCCACCAGCGGGCGATCAATCCGCATTCGCCCCGACTCGCACTTTCCGTCTGAAGTCCACATCCTGGAATCAGGCATCCGCTGTTCGAGAAGCAGGCCATCATGTAACCTGCACGAAATTCTTCGCAGAGGGCCAGAGTCGTCCCTCGGCACCCTCAGATGCCATGACGACGACGGGAGAGCCGATGCGATCCGCATCCCACCCCGCCCAGCAGGGTTTGTACGACCCGCGCAACGAACACGACGCCTGTGGCGTGGGCTTTGTCGCGACCCTCACCGGCGAGGCGAGCCACGCGCTCGTCGAGCAGGCCCTCACCGTCCTGCGGAACCTCGAACACCGCGGCGCCACCGGCTCCGAGCCCGACTCCGGCGACGGCGCGGGCATCCTGCTCCAGGTCCCCGACGCGTTCCTGCGCGAAGCCGTCACCTTCCCCCTCCCCGAAGCCGGCGCGTACGCCGTGGGCATCGCCTTCCTCCCGGCCGACGCCGAGGAAGCCGCCGCCGCCGTCTCCCGCATCGAGACGATCGCCGCCGCCGAAGGACTCGACATCCTCGGCTGGCGCGTCGTCCCCGTCGCCCCCCAGCTGCTCGGCAGCGGCGCCCGCGCCACCATGCCCGCCTTCTCCCAGCTCTTCGTCGCCGCCCGCGACGGCGACGAAGAACTCAGCGGCCTCGCCCTCGACCGCAAGGCGTTCGCGCTGCGCAAGCGCGCCGAACGCGAGGCGGGCGTCTACTTCCCCTCGCTCTCCGCCCGGACCCTCGTCTACAAGGGCATGCTCACCACCGGACAGCTGGAGCCGTTCTTCCCGGACCTCTCCGACCGCCGCCTCGCGACCGCCATCGCGCTGGTCCACTCGCGGTTCTCGACCAACACCTTCCCGTCCTGGCCGCTCGCCCACCCGTACCGCTTCGTCGCGCACAACGGCGAGATCAACACCGTCCAGGGCAACCGCAACTGGATGCGGGCCCGCGAATCCCAGCTCGCCGGAGACCTGCTCGGCGCGGACAACCGCGAGCGGCTGTTCCCGGTCTGCACCCCCGACGCCTCCGACTCCGCCACCTTCGATGAGGTGCTGGAACTCCTCCACCTCGGCGGCCGCTCACTCCCGCACAGCGTGCTGATGATGATCCCCGAGGCATGGGAGAACCACGCCTCCATGGACCCGGCCCGCCGCGCCTTCTACCAGTACCACTCCACGATGATGGAGCCCTGGGACGGCCCCGCCTGCGTCACCTTCACCGACGGCACCCTCGTCGGCGCCGTCCTCGACCGCAACGGCCTGCGCCCCGGCCGGTACTGGGTCACCGACGACGGCCTCGTCGTCCTCTCCTCCGAGGTCGGCGTCCTCGACATCGACCCCGCCAAGGTCGTCCGCAAGGGCCGCCTCCAGCCCGGCCGGATGTTCCTCGTCGACACCGAGCAGCACCGCATCATCGAGGACGACGAGATCAAGGCCGGCCTCGCCGCCGAACAGCCCTACCGGGAATGGCTGGACGCCGGCCTCATCGACCTCGCCGACCTGCCCGAGCGCGAACACATCGTGCACACCCACGCCTCGGTCACCCGCCGCCAGCAGACGTTCGGCTACACCGAGGAAGAGCTGCGGGTCATCCTCGCGCCCATGGCCAAGTCCGCCGCCGAGCCGATCGGCTCCATGGGCACGGACTCACCCATCGCCGCCCTCTCCGACCGCCCGCGCCTGCTCTTCGACTACTTCACCCAGCTCTTCGCGCAGGTCACCAACCCGCCGCTGGATGCCATCCGCGAGGAACTCGTCACCTCGCTGATCTCCTCCCTCGGCCCCCAGGGCAACCTCCTCGCACCCGCCGCCGCCTCCTGCCGCAGCGTCGCCCTGACCTTCCCGGTGATCGACAACGACGAGCTCGCCAAGCTCATCCACATCAACGCCGACGGCGACATGCCCGGCCTCAAGGCCGCCACCCTCTCCGGCCTCTACCGCGTCAGCGGCGGCGGCGAAGCCCTCGCCGACCGGATCGCCGAGATCTGCGCCGAGGCCGACGCCGCCATAGAGGACGGCGCACGCCTGATCGTCCTCTCCGACCGGCACTCCGACGCCGAGCACGCCCCGATCCCCTCGCTGCTGCTCACCGCCGCCGTCCACCACCACCTCATCGGCACCAAGCAGCGCACCCAGGTCGGCCTGCTCGTCGAGGCGGGCGACGTCCGCGAGGTGCACCACGTCGCCCTGCTCATCGGCTACGGCGCCGCGGCCGTCAACCCCTACCTCGCGATGGAGTCCGTCGAGGACCTCGTGAGCGCCGGCACCTTCCTGCCGGGCATCGAGGCCGAGGACGCCATCCGCAACCTCATCAAGGCCCTCGGCAAGGGCGTCCTGAAGGTGATGTCCAAGATGGGCATCTCCACCGTCGCCTCCTACCGCGGCGCCCAGGTCTTCGAGGCCGTCGGCCTCCAGGACTCCTTCGTCGACGCCTACTTCCACGGCACCGCCACCAAGATCGGCGGCGCCGGCCTCGACGTCATCGCCCGGGAAGTCGCCGCCCGGCACGCCAAGGCGTACCCCGCCACCGGAATCGCCGCGACCCACCGCCGCCTCGACATCGGCGGCGAATACCAGTGGCGCCGCGAGGGGGAGCCGCACCTCTTCGACCCCGACACCGTCTTCCGCCTCCAGCACTCCACCCGCTCCCGCCGCTACGACATCTTCAAGCAGTACACGGAGCGCGTGAACGAACAGTCCGAGCGGCTCATGACGCTCCGCGGCCTGTTCACCCTCAAGAACACCGGCCGCACCCCCGTACCGCTCGACGAGGTCGAGCCCGTCAGCGACATCGTCAGGCGCTTCTCCACCGGCGCCATGTCGTACGGCTCCATCTCCCGCGAGGCGCACGAGACCCTCGCCATCGCCATGAACCAGATCGGCGGCAAGTCCAACACCGGCGAGGGCGGCGAGGACGCGGACCGCCTCTACGACCCCGCGCGCCGCTCCTCCATCAAGCAGGTCGCCTCCGGCCGCTTCGGCGTCACCTCCGAATACCTGGTCAACGCCGACGACATCCAGATCAAGATGGCCCAGGGCGCCAAGCCCGGCGAGGGCGGCCAACTGCCCGGCCACAAGGTCTACCCCTGGGTCGCCAAGACCCGGTACTCGACGCCGGGCGTGGGCCTCATCTCCCCGCCCCCGCACCACGACATCTACTCCATCGAGGACCTCGCCCAGCTCATCCACGACCTCAAGAACGCCAACCCCGCCGCCCGCATCCACGTGAAGCTGGTCTCCGAAGTCGGCGTCGGAACCGTCGCGGCGGGCGTCTCCAAGGCCCACGCGGACGTCGTCCTCATCTCCGGCCACGACGGCGGTACGGGCGCGTCCCCGCTGACCTCCCTCAAGCACGCCGGCGGCCCCTGGGAGCTCGGCCTCGCCGAGACCCAGCAGACCCTGCTGCTCAACGGCCTGCGGGACCGCATCGTCGTCCAGACCGACGGCCAGCTCAAGACCGGCCGCGACGTCCTGATCGCCGCCCTCCTCGGCGCCGAGGAGTTCGGCTTCGCGACCGCCCCCCTCGTTGTCTCCGGCTGCGTCATGATGCGCGTCTGCCACCTCGACACCTGTCCCGTCGGCATCGCCACCCAGAACCCGGTGCTCCGCGAACGCTTCGCCGGCAAGGCCGAATACGTCGTCAACTTCTTCGAGTTCATCGCCGAAGAGGTCCGCGAGCTCCTCGCCGAACTCGGCTTCCGCTCCATCGAGGAGGCCGTCGGCCACGCCGAACTCCTCGACACCGCCCGCGCCGTCGACCACTGGAAGGCCCAAGGGCTGGACCTGGCCCCGCTGCTGCACGTCCCCGACCTGCCCAGCGGCGCCGCCCGCCACCACATCGCCGCCCAGGACCACGGCCTCGCCAAGGCTCTCGACAACGAGCTGATCAAGCTCGCCGCCGACGCGCTCGCCGCGGCCTCACCGGCCGAGGCCCAGCCCGTACGCGCCCAGGTCGCCATCCGCAACATCAACCGCACCGTCGGCACCATGCTCGGCCACGAGGTGACGAAGAAGTTCGGCGGCGCGGGCCTGCCGGACGACACCATAGACATCACCTTCACCGGCTCCGCCGGCCAGTCCTTCGGCGCGTTCCTGCCGCGCGGCATCACGCTGCGCCTGGAGGGCGACGCCAACGACTACGTCGGCAAGGGCCTCTCCGGCGGCCGCGTCGTCGTACGGCCCGACCGGGGCGCCGACCACCTCGCCGAGTACTCGACCATCGCCGGCAACACCATCGCGTACGGGGCGACCGGCGGCGAACTCTTCCTGCGCGGCCGGACCGGCGAGCGGTTCTGCGTCCGCAACTCCGGCGCCACCGTCGTCTCCGAGGGCGTCGGCGACCACGGCTGCGAGTACATGACCGGCGGCGCCGCCGTCATCCTCGGCGAGACCGGGCGCAACTTCGCGGCCGGCATGTCCGGCGGCACCGCGTACGTCATCGACCTCGACCCCCGCAACGTCAACAAGGAACTGGGCTCCGCCGTCACGACGCTGACCGCCGAGGACCGGCAGTGGCTGCACGACGTCGTGCGCCGCCACCAGGAGGAGACCGGCTCCACCGTCGCCGCGACCCTCCTCGCCGACTGGCCGGCCGCCGCCGCCCGCTTCACCAAGGTCGTACCGGCCACCTACCAGGCAGTGCTCGCCGCCAAGGACGCCGCCGAGCGAGCCGGACTCTCCGAGTCCGAGATCCACGAGAAGATGATGGAGGCGGCGACCAATGGCTGACCCCAAGGGCTTCCTGACCACCGGCCGCGAGGTCGCGCGGACCCGCCCCGTCGGCGAGCGCGTCCAGGACTGGAACGAGGTGTACGTCCCCGGTTCCCTGCTGCCGATCATCAGCAAGCAGGCCGGGCGCTGCATGGACTGCGGCATCCCCTTCTGCCACCAGGGCTGCCCGCTCGGGAACCTCATCCCCGAGTGGAACGACTACGCCTACCGCGAGGACTGGTCCGCCGCCAGCGAGCGGCTGCACGCGACCAACAACTTCCCCGAGTTCACCGGCCGGCTGTGCCCGGCCCCCTGTGAATCCGCGTGCGTACTGGCCATCAACCAGCCCGCCGTCACCATCAAGAACGTCGAAGTCACCATCATCGACAAGGCGTGGGACAGCGGCGACGTCACCCCGCAGCCCCCCGAGCGGCTCTCCGGCAAGACCGTCGCCGTCATCGGCTCCGGCCCGGCCGGGCTCGCCGCCGCCCAGCAGCTGACCCGCGCCGGACACACCGTCGCCGTGTACGAGCGCGCCGACCGCATCGGCGGTCTGCTGCGCTACGGCATCCCCGAGTTCAAGATGGAGAAGCGCCACATCAACCGCCGCATCGAGCAGATGCGCGCGGAGGGCACCAAGTTCCGTACGGAGGTGGAGATCGGCCGGGACGTGGACGCCGCCAAGCTGCGCAAGCGCTACGACGCCGTCGTGATCGCCGCGGGCGCCACCACCGCCCGCGACCTGCCGGTACCGGGCCGCGAACTGAACGGCATCCACCAGGCGATGGAGTACCTGCCGCTCGCCAACAAGGTGCAGGAGGGCGATCTGACGGTCGCCCCGATCACCGCCGAGGGCAAGCACGTCATCGTCATCGGCGGCGGCGACACCGGCGCGGACTGCGTCGGCACCGCCCACCGCCAGGGCGCCGTCTCCGTCACCCAGCTGGAGATCATGCCCCGGCCGGGCGAGGACCGGCCGGCCAACCAGCCGTGGCCGACCTTCCCCATGCTCTACAAGGTCACCTCGGCCCACGAGGAGGGCGGCGAGCGGGTCTACTCTGTCTCCACCACCCACTTCGAGGGCGACGAGGACGGGAACGTGCAGTTCCTGCACCTCGCCGAGGTCGAGTTCAAGGACGGCAGGCCCGAACAGAAGCCGGGCACCGAGCGGAAGATCCCCGCCCAGCTGGTGACGCTGGCCATGGGCTTCACCGGCACGGACCAGGAGAACGGCCTCGTCCGCCAGTTCGGCCTGGAACTCGACGTCCGCGGCAACGTCGCGCGCGACGACGAGTACGCCACCAACGTGCCGGGCGTGTACGTGGCGGGCGACGCGGGCCGCGGCCAGTCGCTCATCGTGTGGGCCATCGCCGAGGGCCGCTCGGCCGCCCGCGGCGTGGACCGCTTCCTCGCGGGGGCCAGCGCGCTGCCCGCCCCCATCAAGCCCACGGACCGCTCGCTGATGGTCTGAGCGACGGCCCGACAGACGTCCGTACAGCGCCGTACGGGCCACAGCGGCGCCTGCTTTTCCCCGACCGGAGGCAGGCGCCGCACTTGTACGTTCACCCGGCGCCGGCCGGGGCGGCCCGCGTCCTCGCCCGTGCCCGTCGTCGCCACCCGGCCGCGGGCGGAGCCCCGCCGCCGGCCGGGGGAGCAGGGCAGGACGAGGAGGGTCGGGACGGCCTACGTGTCGCAGTCCAGGACCGTACGGCACAGCCCGCAGCGCGCCCGCAGCCTGCCCTGGACCGGCACCCTGATCCGCTGATGGCAGGTCGGGCAGGGGAAGACGACGCGCAGCGGCGCGCGGCCCTCGAAGGTATAGCCGCCGTTGGGGAGGACCGACGCGGCGGCCTCCGCGTCCGCCTCCACATGGCGGCGGTCCCTGGAGTACCGATGGCGGGCGAGCCGCCCGGCGGCGGCCAGCGGCGGTCGCTGCTCGTCGCGCCGGGCGCGGGCCAGCCCCTTCTCGTACGCCTCGTACGCCTGCGGGCTGGTGAACCACGGCGCGGGGTCCTCGTCGAAGGCCAGCGCCCGCTTGGCGAGGACGTAGCCGTACTCCTCGGGGGTGAGGTAGCCGAGCTTCTGGCTGGAGAGGGAGTCCTCCCGGTACGCGTCCAGCAGCAGCCATCCCGCTCCGAGGTAGGCCGCCGCGGTGTCGGTGAGGATCTCGTTGTCCCGGGTGCCGGGGAAGGCGAGGTCGAGGCGGTGCAGATAGACGTGCATCACCTCGTGCGCGAGGGCGGCGCCGATGTCGCGGCGGTGGTTCTTGAAGCGGTCGTTGAGCTCGATGAAGTACTCGGGCCCCGCCGCCAGTTCGACGTTCGCGGCGTGCTGCATCTCGCGGAAGCTGACGATCATCCGGGCGTCGGGGAGATGCAGATGCGCCACCATCGCCCGCGCGACGCGCTGCACACCGAGGTGGAGGTCCTCGTCATCGTCGAAGGCGACGTCGACGGGGAGCATGCTCAGCCCGAAGGTGTGCACCGTGTCGTAGGAGAGCCGTTTGTAGAGCGCGGTGATCGCGCCGCGGACCGTCTCCAGATGCGGAAAGCCGTGTTCGATATCGCTGCCCGGCACCGTCATGCGATCACCCCCGTGCTGCTCGGTCGACCCGCCCCGAGACGTCGGCGACGTCGGCTCCGAGACGTTGCCCCAACTCTACGGGCGCGCACTGACAGCTCGAACGTGGCCGGAATGGAACCCTTGTCACACCGTTCACTCCGTCCACATAATCACAGGGCGCTTCACGGGCTCACCCCACGGAGACCGGACGCCCGTGCGACTCACGTCGCACACCGTCACCGCCGCATTCCGACCCAGCTCTCCCGGTGGCGACTTCCGGACCGTGGATTGGCATGAGCCTGCCAAGGCGTTAGCCCCCCACGGAAGGAAGCCCATGCCCCGCCACCTGAAGCCCCTCAAGAGAGCCCTCGCCGTCGCCGCCGTCGCCCTCGCCGCGTTCAGCCTCCAGCCCGGCAGCGCCCAGGCCACCGCGGAACCGGCCGACCCCAGCCCCGGAGTCGTCGGCGGCACCCGCGCCCAGCAGGGCGAATTCCCCTGGATGGTACGGCTGTCCATGGGCTGCGGCGGCGCCCTCTACACCAAGCAGATCGTCCTGACCGCCGCCCACTGCGTGGACGGCAGCGGCCCCGACACCTCCATCACCGCGACCGCCGGCGACGTCGACCTCAAGGGCTCCAAGGCCGTATCGGTGAAGTCGACCGACATCCTCCAAGCCCCCGGATACAACGGCAAGGGCAAAGACTGGGCGCTGGTCAAACTCGCCAAGCCGCTCAACCAGCCCACCCTGAAAACAGCCGACACCGCCGCCGACAACTCCGGCGAGTTCACCATCGCCGGCTGGGGCGCCGACAAGGAGGGCGGCCAGCAGCAGCGCTACCTCCTCAAGGCGAAGGTCCCCTTCGTCGACGATGCCGCCTGCAAGAAGGCATACGGCAACCAGCTCACCCCGGGCGACGAGATCTGCGCCGGATACCTCGACAAGGGCGGCGTCGACACCTGCCAGGGCGACTCCGGCGGCCCGATGTTCCGCAAGGACGCGGCCGGCGGATGGATACAGGTCGGCATCGTCAGCTGGGGCCAGGGCTGCGCGGAGCCCGGCCACCCCGGCGTCTACACCGAAGTGAGCACCTTCGCCGCCGACATCAAGAAGGCGGCCAAGGGCCTCGGCGGCTGACACCGGCCGAGGCGCGGACGGGCGCGCCCCATCGACTTTCGTATGACGCGGACGGGCCCGACGTCATCCTTCGGACGGAGGCAACAGTGACCATACGGCCGTGGTGCGGGCAGCCCACCACTCCGTAACGTGCGTCTCATGGTCAAGGAACCCACTTCCCGGCCTGGGGCTCTCCCCGGTACGAGCCCCGAGCCGGGCCCCTTGACCCGGGCCCCTGACCTGGAGCCCGGCGCCGCCACCCGCGACCACCTGGCGGCCGCACCCCGAGACGCACACAGAAAAGGACCGCCCGTGCCCACCAAGGCCCGCATCTTCCTCGCCACCGCCTTCGCCACGGCCACCGTCGCCGTCGGAGTCGTGGCCGTCCCGGCAGGCAGCGCCCACGCAGCCGAGCGCGACGGGAAGAGCCAGGCCATGGCCTTCACCAACCCCCTCAAGCAGGCCGTCGACATCGGCCAGGACGTCCGCGACCACCACGACATCCCGCGCCCCGTCCTCGCGGGCGCCGCCGTACTCGTCGCGGGCACCGGCGCGTACGGAGCGCTGCGTCTCGCCCGCCGCCGCTCCACGAGCTGACGGGCCGAGGGCCAGGGGCGCGGAGCGCGCGGGTGGGGGAGAGCCGGCAACGAGGGGCTGACGGCCGCCCGGCGCGTCACCGCGAGGCGCGCTGCCGCGGGCCGCGTTACCGAGGGGCGCGCAGCTGAGGGGCGCGACACCGCTCATCGGCCCCCGCACCGCCCCCTGGGAGCGCCGCCGCATAGGGTCGGGGCCCATGACGAACAGCCACAGCGACACCGCTCCAGACACCGCCATGGACACCACCGGCGACAGCGATGAGACCGTGCGCGCGGAACTCGGCCGGCTCCGCGACAGCATCGACAACATCGACGCAGCCGTGATCCACATGCTCGCCGAACGCTTCAAATGCACCCAGCAGGTCGGCCACCTCAAAGCCGCGCACAAGCTGCCGCCCGCCGACCCCGCCCGCGAAGCCCGCCAGATCGCCCGCCTGCGCGAACTCGCCGAGAACGCCAAACTCGACCCCGCCTTCGCGGAGAAGTTCCTCAACTTCATCATCGCCGAAGTGATCCGCCACCACGAGACGATCGCCCGCTCCTGACGGACCCCGGCCGCCCCGGCGCCGCCCGGCCCCACGCCCGTACGGACCACCCGCCCGTACGAGCGCCGCACCGGTACGGACCACCCGCCCCGTACGGACGCCGCCACCCGGTACGGACCACCCTCCCCGTACCGACATCACCCCCGCACGGACCGACGCCACCCCTGTACGCACGCCACCCCCGTACGCGCGGACGGGCCCCGTCCCGGCGTCTCACGGCCCCCGTCCCGGCGCCACCCCGTACGCACGGACGGCCCCGTCCCGGCGTCACCCCCGCACGGACGGACAGACGGACGGCCCCGCCCCGGCGTCACCCCCGCACGGACAGATAGTGCGCGCGGCGCTCCGCGTCGGCCGCCACCGCCACCCCGGTCCAGGCCATCGCCCGCGCCGCCGTCAGCACCGCGTCGTCCGCCGCCGCGCCCACCGTGCACCGCGTGAACTCCCGCGTATGCGGCGAACCCTCCGCGCCCAGAATGCCGATGCTCGGATGGATCGCCGGCAGCGCATGCGTCACATTGCCCATGTCCGTCGACGCGCCCAGCCGCACCGGCACCACCGGCGGCGCGCCCACCGTGCGGCCCGTCGCCCGCAACCCCTCCGCGTACGCGTCCATCAGCCACGGATCGTTCCGCAGATCCAGATAGTCCGGCTGCGTCGGACGGAACGACACCGAACACCCCGTCGCGATCGCCGCACCCCGGAAACACGCCTGCACCCGCTCCTTCAGCGGGTCCAGCTCCTCCGCCGTCGGCGTCCGCACCTCCCACTCCAGGACCGTGCGCTCGGGAATGATGTTCGACCGCTCGCCGCCGTCCCGCACCACCCCCGCCACCCGAAAACCGTCCGGCAACTGCTGCCGCAACTGCCCCACGGCAACCTGCGCCACCACCGCCGCGTCCCCCGCGTTCACCCCCGCCTCCGGAGCCAGCGCCGCATGCGCCGACCGGCCCGTGAACGTCACCTCGAAACGGGACACCGACGTCGTCGAGGACCGCGGATCCACATCGTCATGGCGCGCCGGATGCGCCATCATCGCCACCGTCACCCCGTCGAACGCCCCGCGCTCCAGCATCAGCACCTTCCCGCCACCCGCCTCCTCCGCCGGCGTCCCCAACAGCACCACCCGAATCCCCAACACCTCGGCGGCGGCCGCCAACCCGATCGCCGCACCCGCACCCGCCGCACAGATCACGTTGTGCCCGCAGGCATGCCCGATCCCCGGCAGCGCGTCGTACTCCGCGCACACCCCCACCGTCAGATCGCCGCTCCCGTATGAGGCGACCACCGCGGTCTCCAACCCGTACGCCCCCCGCTCCACCGCGAACCCGGCCCCATCCAGCAGATCCGCGAGCCGAGCCGCCGAAGCACGCTCCTCGAACGACAACTCGGGCTCCGCGTGCAGAGCCCTCCCGAGCTCCACCAACCGCCCCGAGAACTCCCCGATCCGGGCATCCACAAGACCACGAGCACGATCACGGACAGCAGCGAAAGACACAGCCGACTCCAGACGACAGTACGGACACGACGACGCCCACAGCTTGCCCCAAACCGCCATGCCCGCCCATCACCGACTGCGGCACCATGAGGCCATGCCCGTACTCACGCGCGACGAAGCGCAGACCCGAGCCCGCCTCCTCGACGTCCACCGCTACACCATCCACCTCGACCTCACCCGCGGCGAGGAACACTTCGGTTCCACCACCACCATCCGCTTCGACGCACGCGAACCCGGCGCGGACACCTTCATCGAACTCCCGGCCCACGCGCTGCGCCGCATCACCCTCGACGGCACCGACCTCGACCCGGCCGCCGCCTCCGACGGCAGATACCCCCTCACCGCCCTCACCCGAGGCGAGCACGTACTACGCGTCGAAGCGGCCCCGCGCTACTCCCACACCGGCGAAGGCATGCACCGCTTCACCGACCCCCTCGACCAGGCCACCTACCTCTACACCCAGTGCTGCCTCGCCGACGCCCCCAACGTCTTCGCCGCCTTCGACCAACCCGACCTCAAAGCCGTCTTCCACATCACCGTCACCGCACCCCCCGAATGGACCGTCCTCGGCAACGGCATCGCCACCCGCACCGGAGACCCCGCCGAAGGACACTGGGAGATCGCCCCCACCCCGCCCATCAGCACCTACCTCATGGCCATCGCCGCAGGCCCCTGGCACTCCGTACGCACCGAACACCGCGGCATCCCCTTCGGCCTCCACGTACGCCAGTCCCTCGCCCCCCACCTCGACACCGACGCCGAGGAGATCCTCGACCTCACCACCCGCTGCTTCGATCGCTACCACCAGAAATTCGACGAACCCTACCCCTTCGACTCCTACGACCAGGCATTCGTCCCCGAATTCAACTCCGGCGCCGTGGAAAACCCCGGACTCGTCACCTTCCGCGACGAATTCATCTACCGCTCGGCCGTCACCGACGCCGAACGTCAGACCCGCGCCATGGTCATCGCCCACGAAATGGCCCACATGTGGTTCGGCGACCTCGTCACCCTCCAATGGTGGGACGACATCTGGCTCAACGAATCCTTCGCCGAATACATGGGCTACCAGACCCTCACCGAAGCCACCCAGTACACCGACACCTGGGCCGACTTCGCCATCGCCCGCAAAAGCTGGGGCTACGACGCCGACCAGCGCCCCTCCACCCACCCCGTCGCCCCCGAACCCCACGACGTCCTCGACACCGCCGCCGCCGAACTCAACTTCGACGGCATCTCCTACGCCAAAGGCGCCGGCGCCCTACGCCAACTCGTCGCCTGGCTCGGCGAGAAGAACTTCCTCGCCGGAATCAACGAACACTTCGCCCGCCACCGCTTCGCCAACGCCACCCTCGACGACTTCATCGACTCCCTCGCCCACACCTGCGACCGCGACGTCCACACCTGGGCCGAAAACTGGCTCCGCACCACCGGAGTCGACACCCTCACCCCCGAAATCACCGACCCCGCCGACCACCCCGAAAACGACACCTGGCAACTGACCATCCACCACCACGGCACCCGCCCCCACCACATCGCCATCGGCCTCTACGACCAGTCACCCACCGACCCCCACCGCCTCACCCTCCGCGAACGCACCGAAACCGACCTCCCCGCAGGCGGCGGCACCCACACCCACACCCACCCCGGCCAACGCCCCGCCCTCATCCTCCTCAACGACAACGACCTCACCTACACCAAAATCCGCCTCGACCCCCACTCCTGGGACACCGCCCTCCACACCCTCTCCGGCCTCCCCGACCCCCTCACCCGCGCCACCGTCTGGAACGCCGCCCGCGACATGGTCCGCGACGGAGCCCTCGCCCCCGCCGCCTACCTCGACGCCGCCCGCGCCCACCTGCCCCACGAAACCAACACCCCCATCACCCACGCCGTCCTCACCTTCGCCCGCACCCACATCGCCGACCACTACGTCACCCCCGAAGCCCGCCCCGTCGCCCTCACCACCCTCACCGAACTCTGCCGCGACCTCCTCACCCGCACCGAGAACGACGGCCACGGCATCCGCCTCACCGCCGTACGCACCTACATCGACAGCGCCACCACCCCCGGCACTCTCCACGACTGGCTCCAAACAGACACCGTCCCCGGCGGCCCCCACCTCGACCCCGAACTCCGCTGGCGCATCCTCACCCGACTCGCCACCCTCGGCGCCACCACCCCCACCGACATCGACGCCGAACTCACCCGCGATCCCAGCGCCACCGGCCGCGAAGGCGCCGCCCGCTGCCACGCCGCCCTCCCCGACCCCACCGCCAAAGCAACCGCCTGGCACGCCCTCTTCGAAACCGACGACCTCTCCAACTACCTCTTCAACGCCACCGCCCAAGGCTTCTGGCAATCCGAACAACTCGACCTCGTACACCCCTACCTCGACCGCTACTACCCGGCCGCCACCGCCCTCGCCACCCGCCGCGGCACCGCCCTCGCCGCCTCCGCCGGCACCCACGCCTTCCCCCACCCGCTCGTCACCGGCGAAAACCTCCGCCTCGGCGAAGAATGCCTCCGCACCACCGGCCCCACCCCCACCCTGCGCCGCAAGCTCGCCGACCAACTCGACGACCTCAAGCGCGCACTGAACATCCGCGACACCACCCACTGACCCCAGCGACCCCCGCCACAGCCACCACACCCGCCACAGCCACCACATACGAAAGGGCCCCCGCCACCCCGAAGGGTGCGGGAGCCCGCCATACCGACGCCGCCCTCAGCGGCGACCACACTCAATCACGCGACCCACCCGCGGCATCCGACGGCCGCGCCGTACGCAACTCCGCCACGAAACGCTCCACCACACCGCTCTCCCGCGCGAAGCCCTCCACCGGCTCGCCCACGATCCGACCCGCCAACTCCGTAGCCAGCGACCCGACCTGCTCCCGCAGCTCCGCCTCGGCCACCGCACGCTCCGCATCGATCACCGCATGACCCGCCGCGACGATCTCCTCACGCTGCCGCTGCCCCTCGGCCCGCAACTCCGCGATCAGCGCCGTCCCCTGCTCAGCGGAGTCCTGCCGCAACCGAGCCGCCTCATGACGCGCCTCCGCCAACAGCGCCTCGTACTCCGCATGGACACGCGCGGCCTCCGCACGCGTCGCCTCCGCCACCTCGATCCGGCCCTCGGTGGCCTCCTCCCGCTCCACGAGCACCCTCGCGATCCGCGGCAGCAACACCTTCGCCATCACCGCGAACAGCAAGAAGAAGAGAACCAGCCCCAAGACGAGCGGCACGGGCTCCGGCTTGAGCGGACCAATGTCCATAGCAATGTCCATGACGTGAAGATTAGTCGAAACACCCCCACCCATGCGCGACCCCCCATTAGCAGACTCAACCGCCCCACACCGCACGGCAGTACCACCATTGGGCGAACCATGACCGGATCACAACCGAAAATCGCACGAACCCAGTAACTTGATGCGGCTATCGCCCACCCCACCACCCCACGGGCAGCCCCCCCCACACCCCCGAAGAGGCACCCCCATGCCTGCCCCCGCCCCCGACCCCACCCACGCCCTCGCCGGCGGCACCCACGGACCCGACGCCTTACGCCCCCTCCTCGCCACCGTCCTCGACGCACTCACCCACGGCGCCACCACCCGCGACGGCCCCCTGCCCGCCGGCGGCCCCGACACCGTCAACCACCGCGTACGAGCCGCCACCGACCCCGTCATCCCCGAAACCGGCACCGGAGCCCACGAAGCCCTCCACACCCTCGTCCACACCCTCACCGCAGGCACCGCCGACCCCGCACACCCCCACTGCGCCGCCCACCTCCACTGCCCCCCACTCGCCCTCGCCACCGCCGCCGACCTCGCCGCCAGCGCCCTCAACCCCTCAATGGACTCCTGGGACCAAGCCCCCGCCGCCTCCCAACTCGAAGCCCGCACCACCCGAGCCCTCGCCGCCCTCGCCTACCCCGACCACCCCGCACCCGACGCCCTCATCACCACCGGCGGCACCGAAGCCAACCAACTCGCCCTCCTCCTCGCCCGCGAAACACCCCACCCCCAGCCCCTCCGCATCATCTGCGGCGCCAACGCCCACCACAGCATCCACCGCGCCGCCTGGCTCCTCGGCCTCCCCGCCCCCATCACCATCCCCACCCCCACCGGCACCATCAACCCCACCCAACTCAACGAAACCCTCACCACCACACGCACCCACCACCCCGGCCCCCTCCTCGTCGCCGCCACCGCCGGCACCACCGACACCGGCCAAATCGACCCCCTCCCACACATCGCCACCCTCTGCCACACCCACCGAGCCACCCTCCACGTAGACGCCGCCTACGGCGGACCACTCCTCTTCAGCCACCGACTCCGCCCCCTCCTCAACGGACTCGACCGCGCCCACACCATCACCCTCGACCTCCACAAACTCGGCTGGCAGCCCATCGCCGCAGGGCTCCTCCTGGTCCCCGACACCACCGCCCTCCGCCCCCTCGACCACCGCGCCGACTACCTCAACGCCGACGACGACACCGAAGCCGGCCTCCCCGACCTCCTCGGCCGCTCCCTCCGCACCACCCGACGCCCCGACACCCTCAAAATCGCCGTCACCCTCCGCGCACTCGGCCGCCACGGCCTCGCCCACCTCATCGAAACCGTCTGCACCACCGCCCAACACCTCGCCGACCTCATCGACGCCCACCCCACCCTCGAACTCCACTCCCGCCCCACCCTCAGCACCGTCCTCTTCCGCCCCACCAACGCCACCGCCCACACCATCGCCGACACCCGACGCCGCCTCCTCCACCAAGGCCGCGCCGTCCTCGGCCGCGCCACCACCCCCACCGGCCTCTGGCTCAAAGCCACCCTCCTCAACCCCCACACCCAACCCGCCGACCTCCACGCACTCCTCCAGCTCATCGCACCACCCCCGGAAGGCACCCCCGCCGATGACCACCACCCCACCCCCTGACCGACCCTCGACACCCACCCGCCCCCTGGACCTCGCAGGCATCGGCATCGGCCCCTTCAACCTCTCCCTGGCCGCCCTCGCCCACCCCCTCACCCACCTCCACACCGCCTTCTACGACCAACGCCCCACCTTCACCTGGCACCCCGGCCTCCTCATCGACAACACCACCCTCCAAGTCCCCTTCCTCGCCGACCTCGTCACCCTCACCGACCCCACCAGCCCCTTCACCTTCCTCAACTACCTAAAAACCCACCAACGCCTCTACCCCTTCTACTTCTCCGAAAAATTCCACATCCACCGCACCGAATACGACGCCTACTGCCGCTGGGTCAGCGAAAACCTCACCGGACTCCACTTCAACCACCAAATCGACACCATCCGCTGGAACCCCGAACACACCCACTTCGAAATCGACTACACCCAACTCGACACCCACGGCGAAGCCGAAGCACTCGGCCGCGCCTACACCCGCAACCTCGCCCTCGGCATCGGCACCGCCCCCCACATCCCCACCCCCCTACGCCCCCTCGCCACAGCCCCCACCACCCCCGTCATCCACTCCGCCCACTACCTCGACCACCGCCGGAAAATCCTCACCGCCGAACACATCACCGTCATCGGCTCCGGCCAATCAGGAGCCGAAATCTTCCTCGACCTCCTCCAGCACCGCCCACCCGGAAAAGAAAAAATCCACTGGCTCACCCGCACCCCCGCATTCGCCCCCATGGAATACAGCAAACTCGGCCTCGAACAATTCACCCCCGACTACACCCACTACTTCCACGCACTCCCCGAACCCGTACGCGACAGACTCCTCCCACAGCAATGGCAGCTCTACAAAGGAATCGACACCCAAACCCTCGCCGCCATCCACGACGAGCTCTACCGACGCACCCTCCACGGCGGCTGGCCCGACACCGTCCTCACCCCCGGAGTCACCGTCCGCACCGCCGGCCGCGCCGGCACCACCCGCATCGAACTCCACCTCGACCACGCCCAACAAGGCACCCGCACCAGCCTCACCACCGACGCCGTCATCCTCGCCACCGGCTACCGCGAACGCCCCACCGACACCCTCCTCGCCCCCCTCGACCCCTACCTACACCGCGACACCACAGGCCGCCCCCGCATCGACGAACACCACCGCCTCACCCTCGACCCCAGCGTCAAAGGCTCCATCTACGTACAGAACGCCGAACGCCACACCCACGGCCCAGGCGCCCCCGACCTCGGCCTCGCCGCCTGGCGCAGCGCCACCATCCTCAACAACCTCACCGACACCACCCCCTACCCCCAACCACACCGCACCGCCTTCACCACCTTCGGCCTCCCACCACAACAACCCCGAACCCCCACCACCGGAAAACAACCCGCCAACCACCTACAGGCCCAACCCCGACCACCACACTCCCCGGCACACAGCCCCCACACCTGAGAGGCTGAAGCCATGACCCAACACCTCCCCCACGGAACCCCCGAAACCCCCCGCCTCGCCGTCCGCGGCGAAGCCCACCTCGAAGTCGACCCCGAAACCGCCCGCCTTGACATCACCGTCAACGCCCGCGGCACCGAACGCCACACCACCCTCGAAGACCTCACTCGCCGCAACACCCACGTACTCAACCTGCTCAAGAACTACGGCCAAGCCATCGAAAAACTCGAAACCGGCAGCTTCACCATCACCCCCCAACTCACCGAAAAAGGCCGCCACGAACGCATCCACGCCTACCACGGCCACGTCCACACCACCGCCACCATCAGCGACTTCACCACCCTCGGCGAACTCACCACCCAACTCACCACCCTCGAACTCACCCGCGTCGACGGCCCCTGGTGGAGCCTGCGCCCCGACTCACCAGCCCACCGCGACGCCCGCCGCCAAGCCGTCCACGAAGCCCTCCAACGCGCACGCGAATACGCCGACGCACTCGGCGCTCAACTCGCCGCCATCACCGAACTCGCCGACATCGGAGCCGACGACCCCACACCCCCCGCACCCATGGCCTACGGAGCCCCCGGCACCAACCGCTCCGCCGGATACGGCGGATCCGCACACCCCGAACCCACCCTCGACCTCGAACCCCAACGCCAATACGTCCACGCCCAGGTCAACGCACGCTTCACCATGACCCGCCCAACCCTCTGACACCACCCGCAGACCGCTCATCAGAGCGCCCCCGCGCACGTTTCACTACTTGTCAACAAGCCTTCACCCAAAGGCCGTTGGCCGGCCGCAACCGGCGGATTCCCTACCCATCAGTACGTCATAGAGTCGAAGCATGCGCCGAGCGAAAATCGTCTGCACCCTGGGACCCGCCACCGACTCGTACGAGCAGATCAAGGCACTCGTCGAGGCTGGAATGGACATCGCCCGCTTCAACCTCAGCCACGGCACCTACGCCGACCACGAAGCGCGGTACCACCGGGTGCGTAAAGCCTCAGAAGAAACCGGCCGCAACGTCGGCATCCTCGCCGACCTTCAAGGCCCGAAGATTCGCCTCGGTCGTTTCCGCGAAGGACCTGTACTCCTTGAACGCGGCGACGAGTTCACCATCACCGTCGAACCCACCGAAGGCGACCGCCACCGCTGCGGCACCACCTACGAAGGACTCGCCGCCGACGTCACCCGCGGCGAACGCATCCTCGTCGACGACGGCCGCGTCACCCTCGAAGTCATCGAAGTCGACGGCCCCGACGTCAAAACCATCGTCATCGAAGGCGGCATGGTCTCCGACCACAAGGGACTCAACCTCCCCGGCGTCGCCGTCTCCGTCCCCGCCCTCTCCGAAAAAGACATAGAAGACCTCCGCTGGGCACTCCACGCCGGCGCCGACATGATCGCCCTCTCCTTCGTCCGCAGCGCCGACGACATCCTCGACGTCCACCGCATCATGGACGAAGAAGGCCGCCGCCTCCCCGTCATGGCGAAAATCGAAAAACCACAGGCAGTCGACAACCTCGAAGGCATCGTCGACGCCTTCGACAGCATCATGGTCGCCCGCGGCGACCTCGGCGTCGAAATGCCACTCGAATCCGTACCCATCGTCCAAAAACGCGCCATCAAACTCACCAAACGCAACGCCAAGCCGGTCATCGTCGCCACCCAGATGCTCGACTCCATGATCGACTCATCCCGCCCCACCCGCGCCGAAGCCTCCGACGTCGCCAACGCCGTCATCGACGGCACCGACGCCGTCATGCTCTCCGGCGAAACCAGCGTCGGCAAATACCCCGTCGAAACCGTCAAAACCATGAGCCGCATCGTCGAAGCGGCCGAAGAAGACGTCCTCCTCAAAGGACTCCCCCCACTCACCGAACGCAGCAAACCCCGCACCCAAGGCGGCGCCGTCGCCCGCGCCGCAGCCGAAATCGGCGACTTCCTGGGCGCCAAATACCTCGTAGCCTGCACCCAGAGCGGCGACACCGTCCGCCGCCTCTCCCGCTACCGCTCCCCGATCCCCCTCCTCGCCTTCACCCCGGAACCCGCCACCCGCTCCCAGCTCAACCTGACCTGGGGAGTCGAGACCTTCCTGGGCCCCCGAGCCGAGAACACCGACCAGATGGTCCAGCAGGTCGACGAACACCTCCTGCGCATCGGCCGCTGCCAGAAGGGGGACGTGGTCATCATCACCGCGGGCTCCCCGCCGGGAGTCCCCGGCTCGACCAACCTGGTGCGGGTGCACCACATCGGCGAGGACGATTCGCCGAAGAAGTAGGCCAGTGCTTGAGGCCGACGCTTCATGTCAGTACTTCGGCCCGATGTACTGATCCATGAGGGCCACGGAGGCGCGGCGGGCGACGGAGACATTGGCCGGTCCGCTCCCGCGTTGCGTCATCTTCCATTCGACGCCGACCTTGTCGAAGGTATCGGTGCAGAGCTTGAGGACGTCCTCGGACCTGTTGGTGAAGAAGTAGCGCGGATATTCATAGCGCTTGCGCTCGCCGCCTACGAGGCGGGTGGTCCAGTTGGTAATGCGGCATCCGTCGGAGTGGATGAGACCGCGCAAGAACTCCCAGGGGCGGGCGTCCACGATCTGCTGCTGCCATGGTTCGAGGGCTATGAGGCGGTCGTGCTTCTTGCCGGGGCCGTGTTGTGGGAACAGGCAGGGCCAATGTTGGCCGTAGCTGGTCACGGTCACGCACCCTTTCCGCTGGAGCGAGTACGCCCGTAGGGCAGGCCGTACGGCCAGGATCGCGCTGTGACAGGCGTCAATGAGGCCCGGCCATGCGTCAGCGCAGGCGATGCGCAGTTGGTGACCGCCGCGCGGTTGCCGGCTGATGCAGCCGTCCCCGAGATAGAGGCCGAGTAGGTAGGCGTATGCGGCTTCGTCGAGGGGGAGGCCGTCGCAGCGTGGGCAGTCGGCTCGCCTCGCTCGGGGGAGGGGCTCGACTCGCGTATGCCAGCTGCGGAGCACAGACCGGGATATTCCGGTCTCTCGGCTGACGGAGTTGAGGCTTCGACCTTGGCTGACGAGTGCGAGTGCACGCCTGCGCGTATCGATGTCGTACATGAGGACGAGCTTGGCCGGCGCCTTTGTGGGCGGGGGCTAATCGCCTATCTGTTCACCGTGGCGAGTGAAGATCACTAGCAGGCTATGAACCTTGGAATTAAAGGGAAAGTGCCTCGGGTGGGATTCGAACCCACGCTGTCGGTGGTTTGAGCACCGTGTCTCTGCCGCTGGACTACCGAGGCTTCCTGTGAAACAGAGGTTAGCGGAGAACCGCGTTGCATCAAACATACAGGAGCTAGGTAGGCTCATGGGGCACCGCCCTGTCTGGAACGAGGAGTCCCGTGACCGCCGCCGAGCCCCAGCCGCACGCCGACGACGAGCAGTCGCACGTCCCCCCGCTGACGACCCGCGTCGTCATCGCGGAGGACGAGGCCCTGATCCGGCTCGATCTCAAAGAGATGCTTGAGGAAGAGGGCTACAGCGTCGTCGGCGAAGCCGGCGATGGCGAGACCGCCGTCGACCTGGCCCGGGAGCACAAGCCCGATCTCGTCATCCTCGATGTGAAGATGCCTGTACTCGATGGGATCTCGGCCGCGGAGCGGATCGCCGCGGAGTCCATCGCGCCCGTACTGATGCTCACGGCCTTCTCGCAGCGCGAGCTGGTGGAGCGGGCGCGGGACGCCGGGGCGATGGCGTATCTGGTGAAGCCGTTCAGCAAGAGCGACGTGGTGCCGGCCATCGAGATGGCAGTTTCGCGGTTCACGGAGCTGCGGGCGCTGGAGCGGGAGGTCGCGGACCTTTCGCAACGGCTGGAGACGCGCAAGCTGGTGGACCGGGCGAAGAGCGTGCTGCAGACGCAGTACGGGCTGACGGAGCCGGCGGCGTTCCGGTGGATTCAGAAGACGTCGATGGATCGCAGGCTCTCGATGCAGCAGGTGGCTGAGGCCGTGATCGAGGATGCCGAGGAGAAGAAGGCGTCCAAGGGGGAGTAGGGCCTCCGTTCCGTCGCCGCCGGCAGGGCCACGCATGCGGCTGACTCTGGTTGCCCGGCCGGAGCGGCGGTCATGATCTCGGCGATGCCGCCGCGATCGCACGCCGGCCGCGGGTGAGGTCTGGCGGCGAGCAGGTAGCAGGCGATCGAGCTCGCGTTTGGGCTCCGTTGCCGTTTGGCCGCAGTCCTCGCTGAGGATGATGGCGGCGTGCCTGGTCCGTACTGGCCGCCCGGTCGGACTGGGGCATGCCCGGCTGATGGCATTGCCGCCCGGCTTGGCCGCTGCCGCGCCGGCCGATCCGGCGGGTGTCCTGCTCGGCGTGCTGGCCTCGGCGCTGTCGAGGTGGCCGGTACCGGTATCCGAGCGGACGCGCACGAGCGGTCGCTGTGGACCCGTGCGGTCTGGCCTTGTGACGTGCTGGGCGCGATGCGCGCTGTGGGTGGTGGCTGTCCCCGTTCGGTGTGGTTCCGGTGTTCAGTCTTCGCCCAGGTATGCCTTGCGTACGGATTCGTCGTGGAGGAGGTGGTCGCCGGTGCCGGAGAGGGCGATGGTGCCGACTTCCATGACGTGGCCGTAGTCGGCCAAGGAGAGGGCGGCTTGGGCGTTCTGTTCGACGAGGAGGATGGTGGTGCCGGTCGCTTTGAGTTCTGCGATTGTTTCCATGATTTTCTGCATCATGATGGGGGAGAGCCCCATGGATGGCTCGTCGAGCATGAGGAGTTTGGGGCGGGACATGAGGGCGCGGCCCATGGCGAGCATTTGTTGTTCGCCGCCGGAGAGGGTGCCGGCCGCTTGTTTGCGGCGTTCGCCGAGTATGGGGAAGAGTTCGTAGGCGCGTTCGGTGTCCTTGTTGATTTCGGTGGGGTTTTTTCTGAGGAATGCGCCGAGTTGAAGGTTTTCGGCGACGGAGAGTCGGGGGAAGATGCGGCGGCCTTCGGGGGAGTGGGCCAGGCCGCGGGCGACGATTTGGTGGGCGGGTGTTCCGGTGAGTGGTCGGCCGTCGAAGTTGATGGTGCCGCTGAGGGGGGTGAGGAGGCCGGAGATGGTGCGTAGGGTGGTGGTTTTTCCGGCTCCGTTGGTGCCGATGAGGGTGACTATTTGGCCTGTGTCGACGGTGAAGGATATTCCTTTTACGGCTTGGATTTTGCCGTAGGCGACTTTGAGGTCGTCCACTTCGAGGAGTGGGGTCACTGTTCTTCCTCCGTGTGGGCGCCGGTTTCCGGTGGTGCGGGTGTCGCTGCTTCGGCGGCTTCGACTTCTGCTAGTTCTTCGGCTCCGGGGGCGCCTTCGAAGGGGGTTCCGAGGTAGGCGGCGATGACGCGTTCGTCGGCTTGTACGACGTCGGTTGTGCCTTCGGTGAGTTTTTCGCCTTGGACGAGGACGGCGACGCGGTCGCAGAGGTTGAAGATGAAGCGCATGTCGTGCTCGATGACGAGGACTGCGGTGCCTTGGTCGCGGATGGCGAAGACGAGTTGTTGGGTGGTGCGGGTTTCTTGGGGGTTCATTCCGGCGGTGGGTTCGTCGAGGAGGAGTAGGCCGGGGTCGCCGGCGAGGGCGCGGGCGATTTCGAGTTTTCGTTGTTCGCCGTAGGGGAGGTTGCGGGCGAGGTGGTCGGCTTTGGGGGTGAGGCCGGTGAATTCGAGGAGTTCTTGGGCTCGTTGGGTGGAGGCGGCTTCGGCGCGGTGGAAGGAGGGGCCGCGGAGCAGTGCGGAGAAGAGTCCTTCTTTGGTTCGGGTGTGGTGGCCGACGAGGACGTTTTCGAGGACGGTCATGTTGGCGAAGAGGCGGATGTTCTGGAAGGTGCGGGAGATTCCTGCTTTGGCGACGAGGTGGGGTTTTGGGGGGAGGGTGGTGTTTTTGTAGGTGACTTTTCCGCTGGTGGGTATGTAGAGGCCGGTCAGGCAGTTGAAGAAGGTGGTTTTTCCGGCTCCGTTGGGGCCGATGAGTCCGACGATTTCGCGTGGGTGGACGGTGAGGTCGACGGCGCGTACGGCGGTGAGTCCGCCGAAGCGCATGGTGACGCCGGTGGCGGTCAGGACGGGGGTGTCGGTGGTGGTCGTCATGGCTTTCACGCCTCTGCCTTGGTGACGCCGACGGTGCCGGGTGGTAGGTCGCGGTTGGGGGTGTCGAGTTGGCCGGTGTCGTGGTATTCGAGCTGCTGGCGGCGGTTGGGGATGATTCCTTCGGGGCGTAGCCGCATGAGGAGGATGAGTGCGATGCCGAAGGCGAGGAGTTGGTAGTCCTGGAGGAATTGGAGTTTGGCGGGGATGAGGTAGAGGAGTGCGGCGCCGAGGAGGGGGCCGCTGATGGTGCCCATTCCGCCGAGGATGACGGCGGCGAGGAGGAAGGCGGAGTTGGGGGGTACGGGGCCGGCGAAGACGTATTGCTCGGGGACGACGGTGGAGGTGACGTGGGCTTGGACGGTGCCGGCGAGTCCGGCGAGGGTGGCGCCGAGGGCGAAGGCGAGGAGTTTGAGGCGGAAGCTGTTGATTCCGCTGGCGGTGGCGGCGGTTTCGTCTTCGCGGATGGCTATCCAGGCGCGGCCTATGCGGGAGTTTCCGGCGCGGCTGAAGACGAGGACGACGAGGATGGTGATGAGGAGCATGAGGAGGTAGTAGTTGGCGAAGGGGGTGAGGGTGATTCCGGCGATGTTGTGGGGGGTGTCGAATGAGTAGCCGAAGACGACGAGGTCGGGGATGTTGGGGATGCCGTTCGGTCCGTTGGTGACGGATGGTCCGGAGTTTCCGTCGAGGTTTCCGACGGTGATGCGGAAGATTTCTCCGAATCCGAGGGTGACGATGGCGAGGTAGTCGCCGCGTAGTCGCAGGGTGGGGGCGCCGATGATGACGCCGAAGATGAGTGAGGCGGCGGTGCCGGTGAGGGCGGCGGCCCAGAAGGGGAAGTGGATATTGAAGGTGGAGGCGGTGGAGCCGGAGACGAGGGCGGCGGTGTAGGCGCCGACGCCGAGGAATGCGACGTAGCCGAGGTCGAGTAGGCCGGCGAGGCCGACGACGACGTTGAGGCCGAGGGCGACGGTGGCGAAGATGAGGATGTTGACGGCGATGAGGGTGTATTGGTCGGTGTTCTGGGTGAAGGGGAATGCTGCTGCGGCGGTGAATGCGCCGATGGTGGTGATGTTGCGGTGTTTGTTGGTGAGGGTGGTGAGTCGGGCGATGAGGCCGGCTTTGAAGAGTGCGATGGCGGCGAAGACGACGAGGATGAGGAAGCCGGTGAAGAGTTCGCCGTATTCGGTGTCGATGCCGTAGGTGGTGATGTAGAGGGCGAGGCCGAATGAGGCGGCGATGATGAGGATTTCGGCCCAGGCGGGGAGGGGGCGGGTGGGGCGTAGAGGGCGGGGGGTGTGGCCGGGGCGTACGGTCCGGTAGATGCCGTGGAGGGTGGCGCCGAGGGGTCCGGTGTGGAGTCGGCCGTGTTGGGGGAGTGAGGCGGCGGTGCGTCGGTCGATGGGCAGGGCGAGGGCGCCGAGGAGGGTGGCGAGGGTGGCGGCGGCGGCTGTGTAGCCGCCGGGTTCGAGGTTGGCGAGGCCGCCGAGTTGGTCGGCGATGGTGATGAGGGTGTACCAGGTGGTGGCGAGGGTTCCGGCGGCGAGGTAGGCGGTGGCGTTGTTGCCGCCTGCGGGGGTGAGCCAGGTGAGGCCGGGGGTTTTCCAGGCGGAGAGGGTGAAGGCGAGGGTGAGGGCGCCTCCGACGAGGGTGAGGATTTGGAGGCCGCCGGGGTAGCCGGTGACGGTGAGGTTGCCGGGGAATTCGGTGGTCCAGGTCCAGGCGAGGAACGTGGAGAGGATGGTGAGGGCTGCTCCGGCGGTGGTGAGGGCGCGGGCGGTGGTGGTGGGGAGGGGGATGACGGGGGTGGTTTCGGTGTGGGTAGGTGTGGTCATCGCTGTCACGCCCGATCCGCTACGCGTTCGCCGAGGAGTCCTTGTGGCCGTAGGAGGAGCACGGCGATGAGGAGTACGAAGGCCCAGACGTTGGCCCAGCTGCCGCCGCCGAGTTGTTGCATGCCGGGGATGTCCTGGACGTAGGTGATGGTGAGGGCTTCGGCGAGGCCGAGGACGACGCCGCCGAGCATGGCTCCGTAGATGTTGCCGATGCCGCCGAGTACGGCGGCGGTGAAGGCTTTGAGGCCGAGGATGAAGCCCATGAGGACTTCGACTTGTCCGATGCGCAGTCCGTAGGCGACGCCTGCGACGCCGGCGAAGCCGCCGCCGATGGCGAAGGCGAGGACGATGATGCGGTCGGTGTTGATGCCCATGAGTTGTGCGGTGTCGGGGTCTTGGGCGGTGGCTTGCATGGCGCGGCCGGTGCGGCTGTTGGCGATGAAGAGTCCGAGGGCGATCATGCAGACGGGGGCGGCGACGAGGACGAAGATGTCGTTGCGCTGGAGGTGGAGGTTGCTGGCGAGTTCGAAGGAGTTGCCGCTGATCTGGGGGAAGCTGCGGGCTTTTTTGGCGTCGGGGTAGAAGCTCCAGACGATTTGCTGGAGGGCGAGGGAGAGTCCGATCGCGGTGATCAGTGGGGCGAGTCGGGGTGCGTTGCGCAGGGGGCGGTAGGCGAAGCGTTCGGCGGCGGTGGCGACGGCGACGGAGGCGATGACGGCGCCGATGAGCATGAGGGGGATGGCGGCGGCGAGGGGGGTGCTGCTGGGGAGCCAGAGCCAGATGGTGAGGGCGCCGAAGCCGCCGATCATGACGATCTCGCCGTGGGCGAAGTTGATGAGTTGGACGATGCCGTAGACCATGGTGTAGCCGATGGCGATCAGCCCGTAGGTGGCGCCGAGGGCCAGGCCGGTGATCAGTGTCTGGGGTAGTTCGTGCACCGCGGGGCCTCCGCTGGGGGTGTCGGATGTGACGCCGCGCGGGGGCGCTGGTGGCGCCCTCGCGCGGGGGTGCTGTGGCGGGGCGGTGCGGTGGTCATTCCTTGAACGTGGCGCTCTTCACGGTCGTCCATGTGCCGTTTTTGACGGTGTAGACGGTGAGTTGTTTGTTGGTGGTGTCTCCGTACTGGTCGAAGGAGACTTTGCCGGTGACACCTTGGAAGGAGACTTGGGACATGGCGTCGACGACTTTGGTGCGGGCGTTGGTCGGGAGTTTTCCGTTGTTGTCGGCGACGACTTTTTTGACGGATTGGATGATGGCCCAGGCGGCGTCGTAGGAGTATCCGCCGTATGCGGCGTAGGGGTCGTTGTATTTTTGGGCGGTGTAGTCCTTGATGAAGTTTTTGGCGGAGTCGAGTTGCTGTACGGGGTAGCCGACGGAGGTGGCCAGGTCTCCGTTGTTGGTGCCGCCTGCTGCTTTGATGAAGGCGGGGTCGTAGATGCCGTCGCCGCCCATGACGGGTACGTTGGCGCCGGCGCGTTTGGTCTGGCCGGAGAGGAGGCCGCCTTCGGGGTATTGGCCGCCGAAGTAGACGGAGTCGGCGCCTGAGTTCTTGATTTTGTTGGCGGTGCTGGAGAAGTCGGTTTCCTTGGTGGTGAGGTGGTCGGTGCCGACTACTTGTCCGCCGAGGCGTTTGAATTCTTGGCTGAAGATGGTGGCGAGGCCGGCGCCGTAGGTCTGTTTGTCGTCGACGACGAAGGCTTTGCGTTTTTTGGCGTCGTTGTAGAGGTATTGGGCGGCGAAGCGGCCTTGGATGATGTCGGTGGTGGCGGTGCGGAAGTAGGTTTTGAAGGGGCGGGTTTTCTTTCCTTGGCCCCACTGGTCGCCCTGGCTGAGGGCGGGGTTGGTGTTGGCGGGGGAGACCTGGGTGAGGTTGGCGTTGGCGAAGACGCGCTGCATCGACTGGGAGACGCCGGAGTTGAGGGGGCCGACGGCGCCGAGGACGCTGGTGTCGGCGGCGAGTTTGGTGGCGTTCTGCTGGCCGGAGGCGGGGACGGCCTGGTCGTCGAGGGATTCGATCTTGAAGGTCACGCCTTTGACTTCGTTGTTCTTGTTGGCGGTTTTGACGGCGAGGTCGACGGAGTTCTTGATTCCTTGGCCGAGCGCGGAGAGGGAGCCGGTCAGCGGGGCGTCGACGCCGATGGTGACGGTGGTCTTCTTGCCGTCGTCGCTGCCCTTGGTGTCGTCGCGGGATCCGCAGGCGCTCAGGGTGAGGGCCCCTGTGGTGAGCGTGGTGGTGAGGATGAGCAAGGAACGGTGTCGCACGTCGATTCCTTTCCCTGGCGCGGCCTCCTCTGCTGAGGTGCCGTATCGCTCGCCGGGCGGATGTGGAATGTGCGGTGCTTGAAGGTGCGAGCCGCCCGGCGGGGTGGTGACTGGCCGTGACTATAAGGGTGTGCGGCGGGATGGGGCAGTGGTGCGGTCCATGCTGTGACTGTCTTGTTATGACGCGGATCACTGTTTGGGCTTTATGTAGCAGCTCTAAGCGGATAGTTGGTGCAGATCATGACTTCTTCGTTGATCTGGATCACCTGATTCCGCAGTTCTGTTAAGGAGTCGGGCGGGATGTGGCCGGTGGCGGGTCGCAGATGGCGCGGAGCGATGACGAGAGGTCGCGGGCGTAGCTTTCGCCGAGGAGGAAGCTCTGGCTCTGAATGGCGCGAATGCTACGGAGTGTTATGTCGAGGAAGGGGAGTTCCACGCCGCGCGGCAGGCCGGCGCAGTGGTTGACCGTTGAGTTGACGGTGACGGGCCGGTGGGTGGTGGCGCGAAGGGTGAAGGGCGGGCGGGGCCGGGTGGTGATGGTGATGCCCGGGTAGGGCTGGGTGATGGATTCGACGGTCACGGCGGGGCCGGTGGTGACGGTGATCCGGAGCTGGTAGGTGAAGGTGCGCCGTGTGCGGTCGGGTGGGGTGGTGCGGCCGGTGTAGGTGATCTCCGTGGCTTGGTTGGGCCGGGGCGGTGGCGGCGGCGCCTGCCGGGTGGCGTGGAGGTAACCGCCCGCGGCGGCGAGGGCGCAGGCGACGGTGAGGGCGAGGGCGGGGAGGGTGGCCCGGTGTCCGTACCGGCGGCGCGGGGTGGGGCGGGGGTGTTCGTCGGCGGGGGTCGTGCCGCTGCCGGCTTCGACGGGGCCGATGCCGCTCATTGTGTGCTCGCCGGGGGCCTCGGCCGGGCGCGGGGTGCGGTCATGTCGGCGGGCGCCAGTTCTCGGAGCTGCGGGTCGCGCCGTTCGCGGCGGTGCAGCGCTGTTCGGCCTGGTGCTGGATCAGCCGGTGTGCGGCGGCGGGGCCGTGGGCGTCGCGTTCGGCGTGTGCGGCGTGCACGATGTCGTCGTAGATCGTGCGCTGGTCGTTGGAGAGCCCCTTCTGCTCCCAGTCGAGGCCGGCCCCTTTGCCGCCGGTGAGTTCCTGCTGGGCCCAGTAGGCGATGAGGCGGGTGCATGCCTGGACGGGGGACATGGTGGGTGCGGCGCTGGGGGTGGCGGCGGTGGTCGCGTGGCGGGGCGTGGAGTCCTGTCCGTCGCAGCCGCCGAGTGCGAGGGTGAGGGTGGCGGCGAGCGCCAGTGCGCGGGCGGCGGTGCGCCGTGCGGGGGTGTGGGGCGGGGCCCTCATGGGGGAACGGTAGGGCTGCCCCGCGGGGGTGGGAAGTGGGCGCGGCGGCTTCGGGCCGCCGCTTGTGGCCTGCGGTGCCGGGGTGTTCCGGGGAGGCTGTTGGGGAGGAGCCGGGCTGTGAGGGGGCGTCGGGTCCGGGCTCCTCCCGTCGTCAGCGGTCGGCCGCGGTGCCGGGTTCGGTGTTCGTGGTGGGGGGTGCGTCGCGGAGCAGGCAGGTGAGGCGGGCGGTGCAGACGCGCTTGTCGTTTTCGTCGGTGATGACGATTTCGTAGGTGGCGGTGGAGCGGCCGCGGTGTACGGGGGTGGCGACGCCGGTGACGAGTCCGGAGCGGGCGCTGCGGTGGTGGGTGCAGTTGAGGTCGACGCCGACGGCGATCTTGGTGGGGCCGCCGTGCAGCATCGAGCCGACGGAGCCGAGGGTTTCGGCGAGTACGGCGGAGGCGCCGCCGTGCAGCAGGCCGTAGGGCTGGGTGTTGCCTTCGACGGGCATGGTGGCGACCACGCGCTCGGGGGAGGCGTGGACGATTTGCACGCTCATGCGGTCGCCGAGGTGTCCGGCGGTCATCATCAGGGACAGGTCGAGGCCGCTGTCGGCCCACCGGTCCAGGACTTCTTGTGGGAACGTGGTCCGGCTCTGTTCGCCCATGGGGTCGCGGCTCCGATCGTCCTTGGTCGTTGATGCGGCAACGGTCTTGCCGGAAGTCTTACCAGGCGGCCCGGTGGGTGTTCAGGCCGGGTCCTGGCGGCCGGGGCCGGTGCCGGGGTCGGGGCCGGGTGCGGGCGGGGTGGGCTCCAGCCGTATCACCACGGATTTCGAGGCGGGGGTGTTGCTGGTGTCGGCGGTGTGGTCCAGGGGGACCAGGACGTTGGTCTCGGGGTAGTAGGCGGCGGCGCAGCCGCGTGCGGTGGGGTAGTGCACGATCCGGAAGCCGGGGGCGCGCCGTTCGGTGCCGTCCGTCCATTCGCTGACGAGGTCGGCGTACGAGCCGTCGGCGAGGTTGAGGGCGTTGGCGTCGTCGGGGTGGACGAGGACGACGCGGCGGCCGTTCTTGATGCCTCGGTAACGGTCGTCGAGGCCGTAGATGGTGGTGTTGTACTGGTCGTGGGAGCGGAGGGTCTGCAGGAGCAGCCGGCCTTCGGGCACCTTGGGGTATTCGACGGGGGAGGCGGTGAAGTTGGCTTTTCCGGTGGCGGTGGGGAAGCGGCGGTCGTCGCGTGGGGCGTGCGGCAGGGTGAAGCCGCCGGGCCGCGCGACTTTGGCGTTGAAGTCCTCGAAGCCGGGGATGACGGCGGCTACGCGGTCGCGGATCGTCCCGTAGTCCTTTTCGAACTCTTCCCATGGGGTGCGGCTGTGGGGGCCCAGGACGCTCCGTGCCAGGCGGCTGACGATGGCGGGCTCGGAGAGCAGGTGGGGGCCGGCGGGCTCCAGCCGGCCGCGGGAGGCGTGGACCATGCCCATGGAGTCCTCGACGGTGACGAACTGGTCGCCGCCGCTCTGGGTGTCGCGTTCGGTGCGGCCCAGGGTGGGGAGGATGAGGGCGCGGGCGCCGGTCACCGTGTGGGAGCGGTTGAGTTTGGTCGACACGTGGACGGTGAGGCGGGCGCGGCGCATCGCGGCTTCGGTGACGTCGGTGTCGGGGGTGGCGGAGACGAAGTTGCCGCCCATGGCGAAGAAGACCTTGGCGTCGCCGTCGCGGAGTGCGCGGATGGCCCGTACGACGTCGAGGCCGTGGGCGCGGGGCGGTGCGAAGCCGAATTCCTTTTGGAGGGCGTCGAGGAAGGCGGGGCTGGGGCGTTCGAAGATGCCCATGGTGCGGTCGCCTTGGACGTTGCTGTGGCCGCGTACGGGGCAGACGCCGGCGCCGGGGCGGCCGATGTCGCCGCGCAGCAGGAGGAAGTTGACGACTTCCTGGATGGTGGGCACGGAGTGTTTGTGCTGGGTGAGGCCCATGGCCCAGCAGACGATGGTGCGCCGGGAGTCGAGGACCATGCGCAGCATGCGTTCGATCTCGGTGCGTTCGAGGCCGGTGGCCTGGAGGGTTTCGTCCCAGTCGGCGGTGCGGGCCGCTCGGGCGAACTCCTCGAAGCCGTGGGTGTGTTCGTCGACGAAGTCCTGGTCGACGGCGCCCTCGGTGTCGAGGATGAGTTTGTTGAGGGCTCGGAAGAGGGCTTGGTCGCCGCCGAGGCGGATCTGGAGGAAGAGGTCGGTGAGCGAGGTGCCGTTGCCGGCGAGGCCGCGTGCCTTCTGGGGGTTCTTGAAGCGTTCCAGGCCGGCTTCGGGCAGCGGATTGACCGAAATGATCTTCGCGCCGCTCTGCTTGGCCTTCTCCAGGGCGGAGAGCATGCGGGGGTGGTTGGTGCCGGGGTTCTGTCCGGCGACGATGATCAGGTCGGCTTTGTAGAGGTCTTCGAGGAGGACGCTGCCCTTGCCGATGCCGATGGTCTCCGTGAGGGCGGAGCCGGAGGACTCGTGGCACATGTTGGAGCAGTCGGGCAGGTTGTTGGTGCCGAATTCGCGGGCGAAGAGCTGGTAGAGGAAGGCGGCTTCGTTGCTGGTGCGCCCGGAGGTGTAGAAGACGGCCTCGTCGGGGGAGTCCAGGGCGGTGAGTTCCTCGGTGATGATGTCGAAGGCCCGCTCCCAGGGCACGGGCTCGTAGCGCTCGGCGCCCTCGGCGAGGTACATGGGCTGGGTGAGGCGGCCCTGCTGGCCGAGCCAGTACCCGCTGCGGGTGGCGAGGTCGGCCACGGGGTGGGCGGCGAAGAAGTCGGGGGTGACGCGGCGCAGCGTGGCTTCCTCGGCGACGGCCTTCGCGCCGTTCTCGCAGAATTCGGCTTTGTGCCGGTGGTCGGGCTCGGGCCAGGCGCAGCCGGGGCAGTCGAAGCCGTCCTTCTGGTTGACCTTGAGGAGGGTGAGGGCGGTGCGGCGCACGCCCATCTGCTGCCGGGCCATGAGCAGTGAGTGGGCGACGGCCGGCAGCCCGGCGGCGGAGTGCTGTGGCGCGGTGACGTCGGGTGCGTCCTGGACCGGATCTCCTGCGGGCGGTTTGCCTGCCATGTCGGCTCCCCTTCGGCGGTGTGCCTGCGACCTTGGTGCTGCTTAGATCCTGACACGCGGGGCTGACAGCGACGGTGCCGAGGTCGTGTGCGGCGGGGATTGTCAGTGGGGCGTGGCAGGATCGGGGGCGTGGCAGCAAAGGCATCGAAGACGAGCGCAACGACCGGCACCGAGGCAGCGGGGGGAGGGCGGCCCCGCCTGCTCCTGATGGACGGGCACTCCATGGCGTACCGGGCGTTCTTCGCGCTGCCCGTGGAGAATTTCACGACCTCGACGGGCCAGCCGACGAACGCGGTGTACGGCTTCGCGTCGATGCTGGCGAACACGTTGCGCGACGAGGCGCCTACGCATTTCGCGGTGGCGTTCGACGTGTCGCGCAAGACGTGGCGGTCGGAGGAGTTCCCCGAGTACAAGGCGAACCGTTCGAAGACCCCGGATGAGTTCAAGGGTCAGGTCGAACTGATCGGGGAGATGCTCGACACGATGAGCGCGAAGCGGTTCGCGGTGGAGGGCTTCGAGGCCGACGACGTCATCGCGACGCTCGCGAAGCAGGCGACGGCGGAGGGGTTCGAGGTGTCGATCGTCACGGGCGACCGTGACTCCTTCCAGCTGGTCACCGACGATGTGACGGTGCTGTATCCGACGAAGGGCGTCTCGGAGCTGACGCGCTACACGCCGGAGAAGGTGGTGGAGAAGTACGGGCTCACGCCCCAGCAGTATCCGGACTTCGCGGCGCTGCGCGGCGACCCGTCGGACAATCTGCCGGGTATCCCGGGGGTGGGCGAGAAGACCGCCGCGAAGTGGATCAACCAGTTCGGTTCGTTCGCCGAGCTGGTGGAGCGGGCGGACGAGGTCAAGGGCAAGGCCGGGCAGAATCTCCGCGACCACCTGGAGTCCGTGAAGCTCAACCGCCGGCTGACGGAGATGGTCCTCGATGTGGAGCTGCCGTGCGGGCCGCTGGAGCTGGCCCGCGAGCCGTACGACCGGCAGGCGCTGACGGTCTTCCTGGAGGGCCTCGAAATCCGTAACGCGGGTCTTCGGGACCGGCTGCTGGCGGTGGACCCGGGCACCGCGGAGGCGGCGGAGGCGGCCCCGGAGGTTGGCGTCGAGCTGGACGGTTCGGTGCTGGGCGCGGGCGGGCTCGCGCCGTGGCTGGCGGAGCACGGTTCGCATCCGCTGGGGCTGGCGACGGTGCACGCCTGGGCGCTGGGCAGCGGCAGCGTCAGCGAGATCGCGCTGGCCGCGGCGCAGGGCCCGGCCGCCTGGTTCGATCCGTCGCAGCTCGACGAGGCGGACGAGAAGGCGTTCGCGGCGTGGGTGTCCGACGAGTCCAAGCCGAAGGTGATGCACGACGCCAAGGCAGTGATGCGGGTCTTCGCGGAGCACGGCTGGCCGGTCGCGGGCGTGCGGATGGACACGGCGCTCGCCGCGTACCTCGTCAAGCCGGGCCGGCGGTCCTTCGCGCTGGACGCGCTGTCCGTGGAGTACCTGGGCCGTGAGCTGCCGACGGCGGCGGCCGACAGCGGGCAGCTCGCCTTCGGCGCCGACGAACAGGCTGAGGCGGACGCGCTGATGGGCCACGCCCGTACGGTCCTCGATCTGGGCGAGGCGTTCACCGGCAGGCTGCGGGAGGTGGGCGCCGCCGGGCTGCTGACGGACATGGAGCTGCCGACGAGCGCGCTGCTGGCCCGGATGGAGCGGGCGGGCATCGCCGCGGACCGGGACTGGCTGGAGCGGATGGAGCAGCAGTTCGCCGGGGCCGTGCAGCAGGCGGTCCAGGAGGCGCACGCCGCGGCGGGGCACGAGTTCAATGTGGGGTCGACCAAGCAGCTGCAGGAGGTCCTCTTCGGGGAGCTGGCACTGCCCAAGACGAAGAAGACCAAGACCGGGTACACCACGGACGCGGATGCCCTGGCCTGGCTCGCGGGGCAGACCGAGAACGAACTCCCGGTGATCATGCTGCGCCACCGTGAGCAGTCCAAGCTGCGCTCGACGGTCGAGGGGCTGATCAAGGCCATCTCGCCCGGCGGCGGTCGCATCCACACGACGTTCAACCAGACGGTGGCGGCCACGGGCCGGCTCTCGTCCACCGATCCGAACCTCCAGAACATCCCGGTGCGCACGGACGAGGGGCGGGCGATCCGCCGCGGCTTCGTCGTCGGCGAGGGCTATGAGTCGCTGCTGACCGCCGACTACAGCCAGATCGAGCTGCGGGTGATGGCGCACCTCTCCGAGGACGAGGGGCTGCTGGAGGCGTTCACCTCCGGGGAGGACCTGCACACCACGGTCGCCTCGCAGGTCTTCGGCGTCGCCAAGTCCGAGGTCGACCCCGAGATGCGCCGCAAGATCAAGGCCATGTCGTACGGGCTGGCGTACGGCCTGTCGGCGTTCGGCCTGTCCCAGCAGCTGGGGATCGCCCCGGACGAGGCGCGCCGGCTGATGGACACGTTCTTCGAGCGGTTCGGCGGGGTGCGCGACTACCTCCAGCACGTCGTCGAGGAGGCGCGGGCAACGGGGTACACCCAGACGATTCTCGGCCGCCGCCGCTACCTCCCCGATCTGAACAGCGACAACCGCCAGCGCCGGGAGATGGCGGAGCGCATGGCGCTCAACGCGCCGATCCAGGGCACCGCCGCGGACATCGTCAAGATCGCGATGCTCCGGGTGGACGCGGCCATCGCGGCCGCGGGGCTGGCCTCCCGGATGCTGCTCCAGGTACACGACGAAATCGTGCTGGAGATCGCCCCGGGCGAGCGCGACAGCGTCGAGGAACTGGTCCGCCGCGAGATGGCCGGAGCGGTCGAACTGCGGGCTCCGCTGGATGTGTCGGTGGGCGTCGGAGCGGATTGGGAATCCGCCGCGCACTGACCGTTCCCGGTACGGACCGTGCCGCCCGTACCCCACTCCGTGAGTGGGGTACGGGCGGCCATCGCAGCGGCTCATCAAGGCCGGGTCGAGTCTGTGGCTGAGGGCAGGAAGTTGCCGTAGTGTCACCTGCGTTGACACGCGGGGGAGCGCCGCATCGCCCACGGAGGGGACAGACGGATGGCAGCGAAGTTCGGTCGGCGACTGCGCAGGGGGGCCGCGACGACCGCGGTCGCCGCGGCGGCGATGGCCGCGATGACGGCCTCCCAGGCCCCCGGGTTCGCCGTGTCCCGCACGGACCCGGCCACGGAGGCGACGCCGCCTCCCGGCCCACCGGCCGACGGCGGTTCGCCCTACCACACGGACCTGCCGCCCCTGAACACCCCGAACAAGCCGGGCACTTCGCCCGGCTCGTCGGCCGGTTCGGGCACGGGCACGCCGGAGTCCGGCATACCCGCGACCGTTCTGGACGCCTATAAGAAGGCCGAGTCGACCCTGGGGACCGCCAAGCCCGGCTGCAACCTGCCCTGGGAACTGCTGGCCGCGATCGGCAAGGTCGAGTCGGGCCACGCCCATGGCGGCGCGGTCGACGAGGCCGGCACGACCCTTCAGCCGATCCTCGGCCCGGTCCTCGACGGCAAGGGCTTCGCGCTGATCAAGGACACCGACGGCGGCAAGTACGACGGCGACTCGCAGTACGACCGCGCGGTCGGCCCGATGCAGTTCATCCCCTCGACATGGGCGATATGGGGCAAGGACGGCAACGGCGACGGGATCAAGGACCCCAACAACATCTACGACGCGGCGCTCACCACGGGGTATTACCTGTGCGGGGTGGGCGGCGATCTGTCGGACGGCGCCAAGATGGATCTCGCGATCCTCGGCTACAACCACTCGACGGACTATCTGAACACGGTCCGCACCTGGTACGAGTACTACCGCAAGGGCACGCACGGGGTGCCCGACGGCACCGGCGAACTCCCCAAGCTCCCGAAGGCCACCCCGACCCCCGGCACGGGCGGCGGCACGGCCAAGGGCGCCGGCAAGGACCTCCCCGGTACGGGCAAGGGCGCGGGCGCCGGCAAGGGCGGCGCCGGGGGGCACGGCAAGAGCCCCTCGCCCTCGCACCTCCCGCCGAAGACCGGCCACGGCGGCATCGAGGTGCCGTCCAAGCCCTCGCCCGAACCCAAGCCGAAGCCCCCCACGACGCCTCCCACGAAGCCCCCGACGACCCCGCCCACCACGCCCGCCCAGCCCGCCGGCCTCGACTCCGTCGGCGCGCGCGAGCTGACGGCCACGGCGGGCGCCGACTTCACCGAGCGGCCCCGGGTCAAGGCCAAGGACAAGGCGGGCAAGCCGCTCGCCGGGGTGCGCGTCCAGTACGAGATCGTCGGCAGGACCAAGGCGCGGTTCCCGGGCGACGCGACCCGCGCCTCCGTGGTCACCGGCCGCGACGGCACCGCGACCGCCCCGAAGCTCCGCGCGGGCGAGCAGACCGGCGCGTTCACCGTACGGGCCACCGTTCCCGGGCAGAACGTGTCCGCGGTCGACTTCGCGGCGACCGTCACCGCCCGCCCCGTACCCACCCCGAAGGCCGACACGCTGGTTCGTACGGGCACCGGGCCCCTCACGGCCGAGGCCGGCAGCTCCTTCGCCGGGCACATCGGCGTCAAGGCGACGTACCGGGGCAAGCTCGCGGCGGGCGTGCCCGTGACCGCGACGATGGTCGCACCCGGCCCCGGCAAGCCCGCCGAGAACGACAAGGGCCCGTACTTCAAGGCGCCCGAGAACTCGGGCGGCAAGGGCTCCGACGCCGGTGCCGGAGCCAACGGCAAGGACAAGGGCGTCGACAAGCCGATCCGCGCCCTCTCCGGCCTCAAGACGGACGCGAGCGGCGTCCTCACGCTCCCGGAGATCTTCACCGATGGCCACACCGGCACCTTCCAGCTCCGCCTCACCACCGCCGACGGCGCGGCCCTGACCATCGAGCTGACCGTCACCGCACCCGCGGCCCACTGACCCACCGGGGCGCGCCGCCGCCCCTCGCACGTGCCCGCCCTGTGCCGCCCGGTTCCGAGCCGGGCGGCACAGGGCGGTGCAACGTGTTCTCATCTCAGCCCCCCGTTGCTACGGTGCCCCAGCCCTGACGCCACATCAGCAACTGGGAGGCCGAGCATGCGCGCACTCATCGCCGCGGCCATCGGACTGATCGCCGCCCTCGGGCTCGTCCTCGCCATCACCGCCATCGGACCGCCCAGCGGCGAAACCTCCCCCAAACCCCTGATGACCACCATCCCCGAACACCCCTGAGGGAGGGACGTACCGCCATGCGCCGCGCTGTGCCACCCGGGGAAGACCGGGAAGCCCCACCCCCCGGCCCCCCGGCCGAACCCCGCACCCGCGGCGGGATGCGCCGCAGGGCCAGTCTCGTGCTGCTCGCCCTGGCCGTCTTCTGCGCCGCCCTCTCGCCACTGATGCGCTGGTACGCCTTCCCGCGGCTCGCGAAGGTCCCGCCCAGCCAGTACCAGTCGGTCGTCATGGAGGCCAAGGACGCCGATCTGATCGACTACAACAAGATGGAGGCCAGAAAGGTCTCCAAGGTCGACATCGTGCAGACCCTCAAGGGCAACGTCGAGCAGGCCAAGAAGGTCAAGGACGCCACCGGCCGCGACGTCGTCGTCTGGGACACCCTCAGCTACATCGTCGGCCCCGACGGCAAGATGGTCTCCCGGATCCCCGAGCGCTACGTCTTCGACGCCCACAGCCAGGAGCCCGTCCACGCGGGCGGCGAGAGCGTGGACGGCACCCCGGTGCGCCGCGACGGCATCGAGTACAAGTGGCCCTTCCTCACCGAGAAGCGCGACTACCAGTACTTCGACATGCAGACCCGCACCTCCGCGCCCATCCACTACGGGGGCACCCGGACCTTCCACGGCCTGAAGGTCTACTACTTCGAGCAGACCATCCCGTGGACCAAGGTCCCACTGCCCCAGAAGATGCCGCTGGGCGTCACACCGAAGGTCGTCGAACAGACCGGCCTGGAGCGCTGGTACAGCACCAAGCGGATGTTCTGGGTCGACCCCGTCACCGGGGCCCCCGTCAACGGCGAGGAGCTCCACAAAGAGGAGATGCGCTGGATCGGCCACCCCGAGAAGAAGCCGATCACCGCCTTCGCCGGGCATGTGAAGATGCGGCCGGACTACGTCGAGTCCACCGTCGAACTGGTCAAGTCCCAGCGGACGCTCGTCCTGCTGCTCACCAGCTACCTCCCGTGGGGCCTCCTCGGACTGGGCGGCGTCCTCCTCGCGCTCTCCCTCGTCCTCGAAGCCCGCTCCCGCCGCCCGGGCTCCGGCGCCACCCCGGCCGAGGCCCCGGCACCGGACCCCGAACCCGTGCCCGCCTGATCAGCGCCGCGCGTTCGTGCGGCGCGTCGGAGCCGCGGCCGCCGGGTCCTCGGGCCAGGGGTGCCGGGGGTAGCGGCCGCGCAACTCGGCCCGCACGGACCGGTACCCCTCCTTCCAGAAGGACGCCAGATCGGCGGTGACGGCCGCCGGGCGGCCGGCCGGCGACAGCAGATGTACGAGCAGGGGCACTCGGCCACCCGCGATCCGCGGCGCCTCCTGCCAGCCGAAGAGCTCTTGCAGCTTCGCCGCCAGCACCGGTTGATCGCCGCCGTAGTCCACACGGACCCGCGAACCGCTCGGCACCTCGATCCGCTCAGGGGCCAGCTCGTCGAAGCGAGCGGCGTCCCCGGTCGCCCACGGCAGCAGCCGGGCGAGCGCCTTCGCGGCGTCCACACGCTCCAAACCGGCCCGCTTCTGCGCGCGATCGAGTTCAAACCCCAGCCAGTCATCGATACGGTCCAACAGCGCCGCATCGCTCACGTCCGGCCACGGCGCCCCCAACTCCCGGTGCAGAAAGGCCAACCGCTCGCGCAGCACGGCCCCGTCGGCCGTCCAGCGCAGCAGCCCCAGCCCCTCCCGCCGCAACCCCTCCAGCAGCGCCGACCGCACGCGCGCGGGATCCGGAGCCGACAACCGCCGCTCGCCCAGCTCGATCGCCCCCAGCCGCTCCACCCGGCGCGCCACGACATCCCGCCGCTCCTCGCTCCAGCCGACCTCCTCGCTCTCCTCCCACAGAGCGGCAGCGGCCCTGCGGGCCGTGTGCTCGTCGATCACGGCGGCGAGCCGCACCCGCGCGGACACCGCCGCCACCGGCCGATCGGCGACGGCGATCGCGAGCCACGCCGCGCTGCGCGTCCGCGACCCGTCGCCGAGCTCCGCACCGGTGCCCGACGCCATCAGATACGCGCCCGCGCCCCGCGCCCGGGCCACCCGCTCCGGGAACGCGAGAGCCGCCACGAGACCGGCGGCCACGTCATCGCTGCCGAGGGCCGCTGCCGCGCCGGACCTGTCCGTACGCGCGCCGGCGTCCGTACGCGCGCTCGCGTCCCCGCCCGGCCCCGCGGCCGCCCCGGGGCCCTCCGGCGGTCGGCCCCGGGGCGGCCTGTCGCGGAGCGCGCCCTCCAGGCGGCGGGCCTCCACGCGCCAGCGCGCGCCATAGCCGTCCCCGCCACGGCGGGCGGCCCGCCACGCGCCCGCCAGGTCGTCGCCGTACTCGCGCGGCGGTTCCTCGCTCAGCAGCGCCACCACCTCCGCGGCCCGGCGCGCGCCGATCTCCGCAGCGCCGTCCAGAAGCGCCCGCGCGAGCCGGGGATGCAGCCCCAGCCGGGCCATCCGCACGCCCCGCCGCGTGGCGCGGCCGTCCGCCCCCACCGCGCCGATGGCGGTCAGCACGTCCCGGGCGGCGGCCAGCGCGCCGGCCGGCGGCGGGTCGAGCAGGGCGAGCCCCGACGCGTCCGGCGCGCCCCAGCAGGCGGCCTGCAGCGCGAACGCCGTCAGGTCCGCGACCGTGATCTCCGGGGCCGGGAAACGCGGCAGCCGCGCGTCGTCGGCCTCCGCCCAGCAGCGGTAGACGGCACCCGGCGCCTCACGCCCGGCCCGCCCGGCCCGCTGCCGCGCGGCGGCCCGGGAGGCCCGTACGGTCGTGAGCGCGCTCAGCCCCCGGGCGTGGTCCGTGCGGGGCTCACGGGCCAGCCCCGCGTCCACCACGACCCGCACCCCCGGCACCGTGAGGCTCGACTCCGCGACCGAGGTCGCCAGCACCACCCGCCGCCCGGTGCCGCCCGCGAGAACCGCGTCCTGCACGGCGGCCGGCGCACGGCCGTGCACCTGCAACACCTCGGCGCCCAGCGCTTCCGCGCCGCCCAGCAGCCCGGCGACCCGGCCGATCTCGCCGACGCCCGGCAGGAAGCACAGCACGTCCCCGCCCCGCTCGCGCAGCGCCCGGCGCACCACCGCGGCGACGTGCTCCAACAGGGCCGGGTCCACCCGCATGCCGTGCGGTGGCCGCACCGGGCGCGGCGGTGGCGCCCAGACGGTCTCCACGGGGTGCGAGACGCCCTCGGCCGTCACGACGGGCGCGTCGCCGAGCAGCCGTGCCCAGCCCTCCGCGTCCGTCGTCGCGGACGCCGCCACCAGGCGCAGCTCGGGCCGGAGCGCGGCCCGTACGTCCAGCAGGAAGGCGGCGGTGGTGTCGGCGTCGAGGTGCCGTTCATGGCACTCGTCGAGCACGACGGCGTCGACGCCCGCCAACTCCTGGTCGCGTTGCAGTCGTTGCAGCAGCACACCCGTCGTCACCACCTCGACGACGGTGCGCCGCCCCGCCGTGCGCTCGCCGCGCACGGTGAACCCGACCCGCTCGCCGACGTTCTCGCCCAGCAGCCAGGCCATCCGGCGGGCGGCGGCCCGGGCCGCGATCCGGCGCGGTTCGGCGACGATCACCCGGCGCGCGGGCCCGTCCCCGACCAGCCCGGCGAGCACCAGCGGCACCAGGGTCGTCTTGCCGGTGCCGGGCGGCGCGCAGAGCACCGCCACCCCGTGCTCGTCCAGGGCCCGGGTCAGGGCGGGCACCGCGGTGCGTACGGGCAGTCGGTCGAGCGCGTCAGTGCGGATGGTCACCGGTTCATCTTCGCAGCGACCCCGCGCGGCGCCGGGCGCCTGTGGACAACCGCCCGTACGGCCGGGGCAACCGCCGCGGCCGGGGCGGCGGGGCGGGCCGCCCGTACGGCCGGGTCAGTCGCGCTCGCAGATGAAGATGGCCGTCCCGGGGATGAGGTTTCCGCGCAGCGGGGACCAGCCGCCCCATTCCTGGCTGTTCCACGCCGGCCACTCCGGCTCGACCAGGTCGACCAGGCGGAAGCCGCCGGCCACCACGTCCCGCACCCGGTCGCCCATGGTCCGGTGGTGTTCCACGTAGACGGCGCGGCCGTCCTCTTCCTGTTCCACATAGGGCGTGCGGTCGAAGTACGAGGCGGCGACGGAGAGCCCTTCCGGTCCTGGTTCGTCCGGGAACGCCCACCGGACGGGGTGGGTGACGGAGAAGACCCAGCGGCCTCCGGGCCGCAGCACTCGCCGTACCTCGCGCATCACGCGTACCGGGTCGGAGACGAAGGGGACGGCTCCGTAGGCCGAGCACGCGAGGTCGAACGACTCGTCGGGGAACGGCAGCGCCCCGGCGTCGGCCTCCACCACGGGGAACGCGGAGCCGATGCGCAGCGCGTGCTGCAACTGCCGGTGCGAGAGGTCGAGCGCCACCGGGCGCGCGCCCTGTGCGGCCAGCCAGCGGGAGCACTGCGCCGCGCCTGCCCCGATCTCCAGGACGTCGCGGCCCTTCAGGCCGGCGGCCGGGCCGAGCAGCTCGGCCTCGGCCTCGTCCAGTCCCTCCGGGCCCCACACGAACCGGTCGTCGCCCAGGAACCCACCGTGATCGAGTTGGTACTCGTCGGCGTTCCGGTCCCACCAGCCGCGGTTGGCCCGGCTGCTCTCGGTCTCCCCGGCGGCGCGTCGGGTAGCCTCCGGCTCATGCTCTTGGATCATCGTGACGCCCGTCGTACCCTTCGTTCGGGCCGATGGCCGCGGTGCGCGGCACGACCCTTGTGGCCTCGCTGAACATGAGTTGTGCCAGGTATGGGGTGTTCTGTCCTGGGTGTGCGCCTTCGCGCATTGACCGTGCCCGGCTGCCCCCGTATGCTACAAGTTGCGCTGCGGGCCTGCGCACCTCAGACAGAGCAGGTCGCGCTCGCACTTGTTGTATGTCCCCTCGGTTGCCGAGGCGTTCCGGGATTTTCCGGAGGTGCGCTTCTAAGGCTGTCCGGCTTCGGCAGTGCGACACCGGCTCACGGCGTAGCAGTACCTACGACTCACTGTCCGTACCGGAGCCCTTTCCCACATGACGAGCAGCACCGAGACCACCGCCACCACCCCGCAGGTTGCGGTCAACGACATCGGTAACGAGGAAGCTTTCCTCGCCGCGATCGACGAGACGATCAAGTACTTCAACGACGGCGACATCGTCGACGGCGTCATCGTGAAGGTCGACCGGGACGAGGTCCTGCTCGACATCGGTTACAAGACCGAAGGCGTCATCCCTTCCCGCGAGCTTTCGATCAAGCACGACGTCGACCCGAACGAGGTCGTCAAGGTCGGCGACGAGATCGAGGCCCTTGTTCTCCAGAAGGAGGACAAGGAAGGTCGACTCATCCTGTCCAAGAAGCGCGCTCAGTACGAGCGTGCCTGGGGCACGATCGAGAAGATCAAGGAAGAGGACGGGATCGTCACCGGTACCGTCATCGAGGTCGTCAAGGGTGGTCTCATCCTCGACATCGGCCTCCGTGGCTTCCTGCCGGCGTCTCTCGTCGAGATGCGCCGCGTCCGCGACCTCCAGCCCTACGTGGGCAAGGAGCTCGAAGCCAAGATCATCGAGCTGGACAAGAACCGCAACAACGTGGTCCTGTCCCGCCGTGCCTGGCTTGAGCAGACCCAGAGCGAGGTCCGCCAGACCTTCCTCACGACCCTGCAGAAGGGCCAGGTCCGCTCCGGCGTCGTTTCCTCGATCGTCAACTTCGGTGCGTTCGTGGACCTCGGCGGCGTCGACGGTCTGGTGCACGTCTCCGAGCTCTCCTGGAAGCACATCGACCACCCCTCCGAGGTTGTCGAGGTCGGCCAGGAGGTCACCGTCGAGGTTCTCGACGTGGACATGGACCGCGAGCGCGTGTCCCTGTCGCTCAAGGCGACGCAGGAAGACCCGTGGCAGCAGTTCGCCCGGACCCACCAGATCGGTCAGGTCGTCCCGGGTAAGGTCACCAAGCTCGTTCCGTTCGGTGCGTTCGTGCGCGTCGACGAGGGCATCGAGGGCCTGGTCCACATCTCCGAGCTGGCCGAGCGCCACGTGGAGATCCCGGAGCAGGTCGTCCAGGTCAACGACGAGATCTTCGTCAAGGTCATCGACATCGACCTGGAGCGCCGTCGCATCAGCCTCTCGCTGAAGCAGGCCAACGAGTCCTTCGGCGGCGACCCGTCCGTGGTCGAGTTCGACCCGACCCTGTACGGCATGGCCGCGTCCTACGACGACCAGGGCAACTACATCTACCCCGAGGGCTTCGACCCCGAGGCCAACGACTGGCTTGAGGGCTACGAGCAGCAGCGCGAGGCCTGGGAGACCCAGTACGCCGAGGCGCAGCAGCGCTTCGAGCAGCACCAGGCCCAGGTCATCAAGTCCCGCGAGGCCGACGAGCAGGCCGCGGCCGAGGGTGCTGCGGCTCCCGCCGCCGGCAGCGCCAGCACGGGTGGCGGCAGCAACGTCTCCGGTGGCTCGTACTCCTCGGAGTCGGCGGACAACTCCGGCGCCCTGGCGTCGGACGAGGCCCTGGCCGCGCTTCGCGAGAAGCTGGCCGGTGGTCAGAGCTGACACTCTGCTCTGCGGTCGGTCGTAGTGGCTGACTGAAGTAAGGCCCGCTCCCCCATGGGGAGCGGGCCTTACTCATGTAACGGGGCGCGTGGCGGAGAGCGTCCCTCGTGGCTCAGCCGCCGGAGGTGACCTTGATGTTGGTCAGCCCCTTGCCGCCGGAGACGGAGTTGCTCGCGTACACGGTGGCCTTGCAACTGCTCGCGTCGTAATTGGTGACGTTGACGGCGAGCCGCGAAGAGCCCTTGGCGCCGTTCAGATCGGACGTGTTGCCGCGGAAGACGGCCCCGCAGCCCCAGCCGGACTGCTGGGTGTGGGTCTGGTAGCCGTCGTTGCTGGTGTGCTTGCCCGTGTTGTTCTCGACGAGCACGCCGTTGCCCTTCACATCGACCCAGGAGTCGTCGTAGTTGGCGTTGCTGAGCCCGCTTCCGTCGAAGGCGTTGCCGGAGATCCTCGCCCCGGTGGTGCCTTCCTTGATGTCGACGTTCTCGCCGCGGACGTCCGGGCCGATGGTGTTGGACTGGATCACTATGTTGTCGCTCTTGTCGGAGAGCCCGCCGGCCGAGCCTATGTAGACGCCCTCGCCCATGCCCTGGCCGTCCTTGCCGGTGTCGTAGATCTTCGAGTTCTTGACGACGCCGTCGCGGCTGGATTTGCGGAAGTGCACGCCCTCCATGTCGAGTCCGTGGACGGTCGCCGAGTCGATGGCGACGCCGTCCGCGCCGTCCATCATGATCCCCTTCTGGCCGCCGGTGACGGTGATGCCTTTGACCGTCCAGTACGAGGCCCCGTCGAGGTGGAGCCCGTAGCCGCCGCCGGCCGTGAGTACGGCCCTCGGCGAACCGGTGAGCGTGATGCGCGAGGACGCGGAGCCGTGGACGGTGGTCTTGAAGTTCCCGTTGTACGTGCCGTCGGCGAGCCGGATCGTGTCGCCGGGCCCGGCGGCGGCGAGGGCGGACTTGAGCTGGGCCGCGGTGGAGACGGAGATCACGGACGAGTGGGAGGCGGAGGACGGGACGTGACCGGCGGCCGGGGCGCCGTTCGCGGCCGACGCGGGGGCCACGAGGCCGCCGGCGGCGAGCAGAGCGGCGGTGGGGGCCATCAGGAGCGGTCTGGCACGCATCCGAAATCCTTTCCTGTATGTGAACGAGGGGCGTGGATATGAACCCGTGCAGCGGTTCGCGAACCTAGGGCCTGCCTGACGCAGCGTCAACCCAGCGGGACGCATGCGCGATACACCGGAACGGGCCGCGCCCGTACCAGGGACTCCGCCTCAACTCCCGCTACCGGCAAGCGGGAATGGCCGACCGGTACCCGGTGTTCTTCAAGACGGATACACAAGGAGGAGCGGTCACTGTGCTGGAACCGCAGGGTTTGTACGAATGGGAGCCCAAGGGGCTCGCCGTAGCCGACCTGGCCCTCGCCCAGGACTCGGCGGGACTGGTCATGCTCTACCACTTCGATGGCTACATCGACGCCGGCGAGACCGGCGATCAGATCGTGGAGCGGCTCCTGGACGGGCTGCCGCATCAGGTCGTCGCCCGCTTCGACCACGACCGGCTCGTCGACTACCGGGCCCGCCGTCCTCTGCTCACCTTCCAGCGCAACCGCTGGACCGCGTACGAGACGCCCCGGATCGAGCTGCACCTGGTGCAGGACGCCACCGGCGCGCCGTTCCTGCTGCTGGCCGGCCCCGAGCCGGACGTCGAGTGGGAGCGGTTCGCGGCGGCCGTGCGCGAGATGGTCGAGCGGCTCGGCGTACGGCTGTCGGTCAACTTCCACGGCATCCCCATGGGCGTCCCCCACACGCGCCCCGTAGGCGTCACGCCGCACGGCAACCGCACGGACCTCATGCCCGGCCACGCCGCTTTCTTCGATGAGGCGCAGGTCCCCGGCAGCGCGGAGGCGCTCGTCGAATACCGTCTCGCGGAGGCCGGCCACGACGTGCTCGGCGTGGCGGCCCACGTCCCGCACTATGTGGCCCGCTCCTCCTACCCCGATGCCGCCCTCACCGCGCTGGAGGCGGTCACCGCCGCCACCGGGCTCGTCCTGCCGAGCGCCGCGCACTCGCTGCGCACCGAGGCGCTGCGCACGCAGGAGGAGATCGAGCGGCAGATCGGCGAGGGCGACGAGGACCTCGTCGCGCTGGTACGGGGCCTTGAGCACCAGTACGACGCGGTGGCGGGCTCCGAGGCGCGCGGCAACCTCGTGGCGGAGCCCGTGGAACTGCCCTCCGCTGACGAACTCGGCGCGGAATTCGAGCGTTTCCTCGCCGACCGCGAGGGCGACGCGGGCCAGTGACCTCCGGCCGGATAGCGTGGGCCGCATGCTGAAGGTGGGCCTTACGGGCGGGATCGGAGCCGGCAAGAGCGAGGTGTCGCGGCTGCTCGCCTCCTACGGGGCGGTGGTCGTGGACGCCGACAGGATCGCGCGCGAGGTGGTGGAGCCGGGCACACCCGGACTGGCGGCCGTCGCCGCCGAGTTCGGCCCCGAGGCGCTCGCGGCCGACGGCTCCCTGGACCGGCCGGCGCTGGGCGCGGTCGTCTTCGCCGACCCGGACCGGCTCGCGGCCCTCAACGCGATCATGCACCCCCTGGTGGGGGCCCGCTCCGCCGAGTTGGAGGCCGCGGCCGGCCCGGACGCCATCGTCGTCCATGACGTGCCGCTCCTCGCGGAGAATGGCCTCGCACCGCTCTACGAAGCCGTCGTCGTCATCGACGCGGCTCCCGGGACCCAGCTCGACCGGCTCGTACGGCTGCGCGGCATGACACCGGACGACGCGCGGGCGCGCATGTCGGCTCAGGTGACCCGCGCGGACCGGCTGGCGGTCGCGGATCTCGTCATCGACAACGACGGTCCGCTCGAAGCGCTGGAGCCGCAGGTCCGCGAGGTCTGGACGGAGCTGGTGGAGCGGGCCGAGCGGCTGTCCGGACGGCGGCCGGAATAGGCCGCGGCCGGGCCGCGTTCGCACCGGCATACGCCGCGATCACGCGCGACCGGGGGCGGACCCCGGCATTCCGTGTCCGGGAAGGAGAACGGTACGTGTCCGAGCCGACGCCCGAGACCCACGTCATCGACTACCGCGCAGCGGAGCAGCTGCTGGACGCCCGCGATCCGCGCGGGGCCGTCAAGCTCCTCGACTCGGTCATCACCGCCCACCCCGAGAACACCGCGGCACGTCTGCTGCGCGCCCGTGCCTTCTTCGCCGCGGCCCAATTGCGCCCCGCCGAACTGGAATTCCAGCTGGTTCTGGAGCGCGAACCGGACAACGCCTTCGCCCATTTCGCCCTGGCCCGCACCCTCCAGCGCGACGGTCGCCCCGCCGAGGCCACCCGCCACTTCCGCCTGGCGGCGGCCCTCGACCCGCGGCCCGACTTCGTCGAGGCGGCGCGTTTCGACGAGGGGGCCTGACGCCCGTACGGCCTGACGGCTGTTCCGGGGCCAACGCCTACCGGGGCGGGCCGGCAGCGGGGCGGCCGTCTCCTTGCGCCGCCCCGCTGATGTGTCCTCCGTGCGGCCCTAAGTGAGCGCGGGCGCCAGCAGGGCGGCCGTTTTGGCGAGGAGAGCGTCGTCCGAGGGGTCGTCGGCATGCTGCTTGGTGGACAGGACGGACAGAACGATCGGCGTTCGGTCCGGGGTCCAGGCGATGCCGACGTCATTGGTGGTGCCGTAGTCGCCGGTGCCGGTCTTGTCCGCGAGTGTCCAGCCCTTGGGGAGGCCGGCGCGGAAGCGGGCCTCGCTGGTGGTGTTGGCGAGCAGCCACGTGGTCAGCTGCTGCCGGTCGCGGGGCGCGAGCGCGTCGCCGAGTACGAGCTCCGTATAGGTGCGCCCGATGGCCTCCGGACTGGTGGTGTCCGTCACGCGCCCGGGTTCGGACGAGTTCAGCTCGGGCTCCCACCGGTCGAGCCGGGTCGTCCGGTCGCCGATCGAGCGGCAGAAGCGGGTGACGGCAGCCGGGCCGCCGAGCTCGCGGAGCATGAGGTTCGCCGCGGTGTTGTCGCTGTAGTCGAGGGCCGCCGCGCACAGTTCGGCGACGGTCATGCCGTTCGCGAGGTGTTCGGGCGTACGGGTTATGGGGGAGTAGCCCGAACCCGCGACATCCTTCTCGGTGTACCGGATGCGTTTGGCGAGGAATTCGCCGTCGCGGTCGAGGTCCCTGAGGATGGCGGCCGCGGCCATCGCCTTGAACGCCGAGCACACCGGAAAGAGCTCGTCCGCGCGGTACCGCACGCTCCTGCCCGTGACCGTATTGCGCGCGACCACTCCCAGGCGGGCGGAGTGCTGCCGCTCAAGCTCGCCCAGCGCCCGCGAAACGCCGTCGTCCGTGCGCGGTGACGCCGCGTGAGCCGACCCGCTGGTGAATACAGCGGTGCCCAGCGCCGCTCCCGCGCCGAGGGCGAGAACAGTGCGGCGGCTCGGGCGCGTTCCGAAAGTCTCCACGAGGGAATTCTCCTTTGCCGGATGATCAACATCGTGAAGAGAAGACTCTTCCGCGGGCCCTCGGGTTCCCCCGAAGCGGAACCGAGGCCGGGGACGGCCCCGGGAAGGGGGCTACCGGGGGCCGCTCCGCCGCCCCCGGCCATCGCCCTCGACCGGACCATACGGCGGGACATCCCGACCCGGCTGGTACCGGGGGCCCTGGCGGATATGGCGTACCACCATGACCAGGTCCACGCTCGTCACCGCGGAGAGCACCCCGCAGGCGATCGCCCACCCCGGCCGGCCGGCGTACGCGAAGAGCACCGTGCCCGCGACGGCCCAGGCCAGCCCCCACACGGCCAGCCCGCACCTGAGCCTGAGCGGGCTGCGTGCCCGCATCGGTTCGCTGCCCGTACGCATAGTCACGCATCTCCTCCTCCCAGCATCCACCCGAACCCGGCCCCCGCGAAACGCCCCCGCGGCCCGCGCCCGCGGGCTCCCCTCCCACCTGCGAATCGGGGCTCTCGGCGGCCAGTAGGGTCGGGGTCATGGACGGCCTCGACACCCTCGCCCGCGCGCTCGGACAGCGCACCCCGGAGCAGCTCGCGGGCCTCCTCGCGCGCCACCGCGAGCCCCTCTCCCACCGGCCCGCGCCCACTCGGCTGCGTGCGCTGGCCGCCTCCCTGTGGTCGTACGAGACCGTCCACCACCTCGTCCTCCAGCTCGACCGGCCCCGGCTCCAGCTCCTCGCCGCCGTCGCCCGGGCCGGGCAGCGGCTCGCCGAGGAGAACGCGCCGCCCCGGCCGCCCGCGCCGCGCTCCGGGGCCGGCTTCGAGGCGCTGATGTCGCACAGCCTGTCGTTCCCGCAGCTCGCCGCGGAGCCCGTACCGGCCGAGGCGGTGTACGAGGCGCTCGGCGCGGCCGCCCCCGGACCCGACAGGGAGGCCGCCACCGCCGCACTGCACGCCCTGTACGAGGACGGGGTGGCCGCACCCGGCGAAGACGGCCGGATTGTCGTACCGCCCCGCATTCCGCAGCTCATCGGCGGCCTCGACCTCGGAGACTTCGCCCGCCGCGCCCCGCTGCCCGCGCCCGCCGCCCTGACACAGACCGGCCCCGGGCTCATCAGCGCGGAGACGCAGGCCGCCGCGGCCGCCCTCTCGGCGGCCATGGACCGGCTCCTCGCCGCTCTCGCCGCGCAGCCCGCCGCCCTGCGGAAGTCCGGCGGGCTGGCCGTCCGCGAGACCAAGCGCCTGGCCAAAGCCGCCGGCACCGGCGAAGACCGCGCCCGGCTGCTCCTCGACACCGCCGAGGCCGCCGGGCTGATCGCGCTCAGCCGGGACCGCGGCGGCACGACGGCGCTGCCCACCGCCGCGTACGACGACTGGCTGGCGCGGCCCGCGGGCGAACGGCTGGAGCCCGTGCTCGTGGCCTGGGCGGAACTGCACGCCATACCCACCCTGGGCGCGCTGGGGGAGCCGCCGGCCACGCTCGTACGCGGTCACGACCGGTACGCCGCGCCCCTGCGCAGAGCGCTGCTGGAGGCCCTCGCCACGCTGCCCGAGGGGGCCGGCGTCGCCGTTCCCGCGCCGCCGCTGCCGGACGCGCCGGACACGGCCGCGCTCCAGCCGCTGCACGCGCTCGTCCAGGCCGCGGACTGGTACCGTCCGCTCGCCGTCACCGGGCGGCCGATGGCGGCGGAGCGGTCGGCGCACACCCTGAGCGAGGCGGCGTTCCTCGGCGTCGTCGCCCATGGCGCGCTCAGCCCGCTCGGCAGGGCCCTGCTCGCGGGCCCCGCCGAACTCCGCGCCGAGCTCGGCCGCCTCCTGCCGCCGCCACTCGAACTCGCCCACTTCCAGGCCGACCTGACCGCCGTCGCCCCCGGGGCGCCATCGGCCGGGCTCGCGGAGCTCCTCGGCGCCTGCGCCGACCGCGAATCGGAGGGGCACGCCGTCACCTGGCGGTTCAGCGCCGACTCCGTACGGCGCGCCCTGGACGCGGGGCACACCCCCGCCGGGCTGATCGCCGAGCTGACCGGAGCGTCCGCCTCGGGATCGCTGCCGCAGCCCCTGACGTACCTGATCGGCGACGCCGCCCGCACACACGGCCGGGTACGCGTCGTACGCACCGCCTGCTGCCTCCGCTCCGACGACGAGGCACTGGTACGGGAGCTCGCCGCCCACCGCGAGCTGCGTGCCCTGGGGCTGCGCGCCGTCGCGCCGACGGTCCTGGTCGCCGCCGAACCGCCGGACGCCGTGCTGCGGGCCCTGCGGGCGGCCGGGTACGCGCCCGTACTGGAGGCGGAGACCGGTACGACGGTCGTCGAACGCGTCGCCGCGCACCGCGCGAAGGCTCCGGCGCCGCTGCCCGCCTCCCGCAAGGCCGCCGGACCGCTCGCCCTCGCCGAGAGGCTGCTGCGGGGCTGACCCAGCCGGATTGTCAGTGCCCCTCCGTAGACTCGGGAACCGCTCGGACAACACGGGAAACGGCTCGCAGAGCACGGAAAGCGGCTCGGCGAGCACGGTAAACGGCGAGGTGGTGGGACGGGTGAGGCTGGTACCGGGGAGGCTGTCGGCCGTCGCGGACCCTCGTGGCCCTTCGACCGGTCGGGTCGGCGGGGCCGGTCCGGACGGTGCGGCTGACCGAGTGGGTCAGGCCGGTTCAGCCGGTCCGCTGGCCCGCTGCGCCGCTGTCTTCCTGCCCGGCGGACCCCCGCGGGAGGGCAGCGTCGCCTTCTGGCGGCCGGACGGCGACGAACTCCCGGCCGCGGTGGCGGGGGAGCGCACCGAGCTGACGGTCGTGCGCCGGAGTGGAGACGGCGTACAAGAGCGTGCTGTGCCCGCAATCGTGCTCCCCCTGGAGCAGGCCGTCTCCCTCCTGGTCAGCGCCCGTCACGATCCCTCGGCCCATCCGGCCGCCGCCTGCTGGGGGGCCGCTGCGCTGCACGGGTTGCAGCTCGTGGCGCGTGGCCGGCTGCTGCCCGGCCTCACCGAGGACGACCAGGACACCTGGCGGGCCGGACCGCTGGACACCGAGGATCTCGCGCACCTGCGGGCAGTCGCCGCCGCCATGCCGTCCGAGGCGTACGCGGTGCCGCTGCCCGGCCCCGGACCGCTGCGGCTCCCGGACCCCGACGGCCTCGTACGGGCGCTGCTGGACGCGGTCGCGGACACCCTGCCGCGGACGCCCGCGGCGCCGTACGCGGCGGGGCAGGCGTACGCCGCGCGCGCCGCGCACCGCCTGCCCGCGTTGCGTGAGTGGGCCGCGGAAGCCGCCGCCGGGACGGACGGCGGGGTACGGATCTCGCTCCGCCTGGACCTTCGTGCGTACGACCTCTTTGAAGAGGACGGCGCGCTCGCGGCGGCCGTGGTCCAGGTGCACAGCCTCACCGACCCCACCCTGCTCACGGACGCGGCCGAGTTGTGGGAGGGGCGCGCGGGGGCGCATTTCGGGGCACGCGCCCGCATCGACACGGTCCTCTCGCTCCGGCGCGCCGCCCGCGTCTGGCCACCGCTCGGACGCCTCCTGGACCGGCCCGTCCCCGACGTGCTGACGCTCGACGAGGACGAGCTGCACGAGCTGCTCGGTATGGCCGCCCAGTGCCTGTCGGCGGCCGGGGTCGCCGTCCACTGGCCCCGGGAGCTGGCCCGCGATATGACCGCCCGCGCGGTCATCCGGATCGCCCCGGGCACCGCGTCCGACGAACCGAGCTTCTTCGACGCGGAGCAGATCCTCGAATTCCGCTGGCAGCTGGCGATCGGCGGCTCCCCGCTCACCGAGCAGGAGATGGACGCGCTCGCCGAAGCGCACCGGCCCGTCGTGCGCCTCCGCGACCAGTGGGTGCTGGTCGACCCCGCGCTCGTACGCAAGGCCCGCAAGCGCGAACTCGGACGGCTCGACCCCGCCGAAGCGCTGGCCATGACGCTCACCGGCACCGCCGAAGCCGACGGCGAACGGGTCGAGGCCGTGCCGACCGGGGCGCTCGCGGTCCTGCGCGACCGGCTCACCTCCGAGGCCAAACCCGTCGTCCAGCCGCCCGGACTGCGCGCCACGCTCCGCGACTACCAGCTGCGCGGGCTCGGGTGGCTCGACCGGATCACCTCACTCGGCCTCGGCGGCTGCCTCGCCGACGACATGGGGCTCGGCAAAACGATCACCGTCATCGCCCTCCACCTGCACCGCGCCCCCGCCGACCCCACGCTGGTGGTCTGCCCGGCCTCCCTGCTCGGCAACTGGCAGCGCGAGATCGAGCGCTTCGCGCCCGGCGTCCCCGTGCGCCGCTTCCACGGCGCCGGCCGGACTCTGGAGGGCCTGGCCGGGGGCTTCGTCCTCACCACGTACGGCACGATGCGCGCCAGCGCCGGGGAACTCGCCGAGCACCGCTGGGGGCTGGTGGTGGCGGACGAGGCTCAGCACGTGAAGAACCCGTACGCGACCACCGCCGTGGCGCTGCGCACCATCCCCTCCACCGCCCGGATCGCCCTCACCGGCACCCCCGTGGAGAACAACCTCTCCGAGCTGTGGGCGCTCCTGGACTGGACCAACCCGGGGCTGCTGGGCTCCCTCAAGAACTTCCGGGCCCGCCACGCCCGCGCCATCGAGAGCGGCGAGGGCGACGAACAGGCCCAGGAGGCCGTCGAGCGGCTGGCCCGCATCGTCGCGCCCTTCCTGCTGCGCCGGAGGAAATCCGACCCGGGCATCGCCCCCGAACTGCCGCCCAAGACGGAGACCGATCAGCCGGTGGCGCTGCTGCGCGAACAGGCCGCCCTCTACGAGGCCGTCGTCAGGGAGACCCTGGTGCACATCGAGGGGGCCGAGGGCATGGCGCGGCGCGGCCTGGTGATGAAGCTGCTCACCGCGCTGAAGCAGGTCTGCAACCACCCCGCCCAGTATCTGAAGGAGGGCGGGGAGCGGCTGGCCGGCCGTTCGGGGAAGCTGGAACTGCTCGACGAGCTGCTGGACACCATCCTGTCCGAGGGCGCGTCGGTCCTGGTCTTCACGCAGTACGTGGAGATGGCCCGGCTGCTCTCCGCCCACCTGACGGCGCGCGGCGTACCGTCCCAACTGCTGCACGGCGGCACCCCGGTCGCGCGGCGCGAGGAACTCGTGGACCGCTTCCAGGCCGGCGAGGTCCCCGTCTTCCTGCTGTCGCTGAAGGCGGCCGGCACGGGGCTCAACCTCACCCGCGCGAGCCATGTCGTGCACTACGACCGCTGGTGGAACCCGGCCGTCGAGGACCAGGCGACCGACCGCGCCTACCGCATCGGCCAGACCCAGCCTGTACAGGTCCACCGCCTCGTCACCGAGGGCACGGTCGAGGACCGCGTCGCCGAGATGCTGGAGGCGAAGCGCGCGCTGGCCGACGCGGTTCTCAGCGGCGGCGAGTCGGCGCTGACCGAGCTGAGCGACGCGGAACTCGCCGAGCTGGTGACCTTGAGGGGGCCGCGATGACCTTCGCCGAGTCCTGGTGGGGGAACGCCTGGATCGAAGCCCTGGAGAGCGCCTCGCTCGACGCGGGGCGGCTCTCCAGGGGCCGCACCTACGCGCGCGGCGGCCACGTCCACGACATCACCGTCACGCCCGGCCGCATCGGGGCCCGCGTCGACGGCAGCCGCCCGCGCCCGTACCGCACCGGTATCGGGCTGGGCGTCTTCTCCGACGCCGACTGGGACCGCTTCCTGAGCGCGGTGGCCGCCCAGCCGTCGCACATCGCGGCCCTGCTCGACCACGACATGCCGCACGCGCTCGTCGACGCCGCCGCCGAGGCCGGCGTGCGGCTGCTCCCGGGCCCCGGCGACCTGTCGCCGCGGTGCACCTGCCCCGACCGGGGACACCCGTGCAAGCACGCCGCCGCCCTCTGCTACGAGGCCGCCCGGCTGCTGGACGCGGACCCGCTCGTCCTCCTCCTGATGCGGGGCCGCGACGAACGCGCGCTCCTCGACGACCTCGCCCGTCGCAACGCGGCCCACGCGTCCCGCGAATCACGCGCCGCACGCACAGGCGTCGATGCCCGGACCGCGCTCTGCGACCAAGAGCGCGTCCTCGCGGCCCTTCCGGAGCCGCTCCCCGCCCCGCCGCACCCCGGCATTCCGCCCGCGCTCCCGCCCGCCGGCCGGCTGCCCGTGGACCCGGCGGCGCTCGACCTGCTGGCCACGGACGCTGCCGCCCGCGCCCACGCGTTCCTCACCACGGGCAGCGACCCGCACCCCGGCCTCACCCCCTGGCAGGACGCGGTGCGGCTCGCCGCCACCCGGCCCACCTCCGGACTGACCGCCACCACCCGCACCCTCTACCGGAGCCTGGCCGCCGGCACCGGCCGCACCCCGACGGACGTGGCCCGCGCGGTGGCCGCCTGGCGGCAGGGCGGCCTGGAGGGGCTCACGCTCCTGGAAACCCCCTGGAACCCCCCGGCGGGCCCCTTCGACCGGGCCCGCCCCGCCCTGGCCGCCGCGGATCTGCCGCCCCTGCGTCCGCGCCACAACCACCTCACCGACGACGCCCAGGGCCTCCAGCTCCGCTTCGGCCACGACGGCCGCTGGTACCCCTACGAGGCGGATCCGGGACCGGACCCGGACTGGTGGCCCGCGGGCCCCGCGGCCGATGACCCGGTGGACGCCCTGACGGCCCTGCGGCAGCGGGACGACTCGATACCGCCGGCGGCGCCCCCGCGCTGACATCCCCCGGGCCGAGGGGGCGCGGTGGCCGGCCGTCGCGCCGCTCGGCCCGACCGCTCGCGGGGGACCGGCGGCCCCTCAGCGGACCGGGCCGGGCCCCTCCCCTCGGAGCAGAGTGGAGCGGAGCGTGCATCATGGGTCCGTGCAGTGGGAAGCGATCTCGTGGACGCGGTTGACGGAAGCGCTCGTGGAGCGGATCGCGGGGGCGGAAGCGGAAGACGGCGGCCCCTGGCTGAGAGTCGCCGTCGACGGGGCCGCCGCCGCCCGGCCCGCGGAACTGGCGCTCGGCATGGCCGAGGAACTGCGGGCGCGAGGGCGGCCGGTGGCCGTCATCGGGGCCGGCGGATTCCTGCGGCCCGCTTCGCTGCGGTACGAATACGGGCGGCAGGACGCCGACGCGTACTACGACCTGTGGCTCGACACCGGCGCGCTCCACCGCGAGGTGTTCGCCCCGCTGGAGCCCGGCGGAAGCGGCCGGGTGCTGCCCGACCTCTGGGACCCGGTGGCGGACCGGGCGACGCGGAGCCCGTACACGACGGTGCGGCCCGGAGGCGTGGTGATCGTGCACGGCCCGCTCCTCCTCGGGCACTGGTTCCCGTTCGACCTGGCGGTGCATCTGCGGATGTCCCCCGCCGCGCTGGCGCGCCACACGGACGAGGCGGAAGCCTGGACCGTACCCGCGTTCGCGCGCTACGCGGACGAGGTGCGGCCGGAAGAGGCCGCCCAGGTGGTCGTACGGGCCGACGACCCGCGCCATCCGGCGTGGAGCGGGTTCACAGCAGGCGCTTGATCTCGCCGCGGACACGGTAGAAACCGGCCGGGGCGGGGGCGAGCGCGTCGACCACGTAACGGACGCCGGGCTGGCGTATCTGGCGTGGGAACTGGACGTTCCACATGGGTTCGTAGCCTTCGGACAGGACGTGGACCCGGAGCCGGCCGCCCTCCTCGACGCACTCCACGACGACGCCCGACGCCGGGGCGGCCGCCACCGTCGCCAGCGTGGTCGTCGGCGCGTAAGTGGGCAGCGCCTCGGCCGACTTGACGTCCACGGGGACCGGTACGGTGCCGGTCCGCGCCGCGGCGATCGCGGCCTCCGACGCGTCGACGCACACCAGAGACCCGTCCGTGGTGACCATGTAGAGCTTCTCGTCGAGGTACTGCATCGACAGCGCCGAACCGCCGCCGGTGCCCAGCTTCCACAGCCGGGTGCCGTCCGCCGCGAAGCAGTACACGGACGAGGCGGAGTCACCCGCGAAGACGTAGCGCCCGCCGGGAGCGGTGGCGCAGGAGTAGACCGTGGTGTCGCACGGGAAGGTGGCCTCCGTCCGGCCTGTCGCCTTCGACAGGCGCTGGACGACGTGGTGGCTGGTGCCCGCGTAGACCGCGTCGTCCTCCTGCCAGCCGAACAGCACCGCGCCGTTGGTCTTCGTGTGCCACAACTCGCCGCTGCCGTCGTGGGCGTACGCCGTCACGCCGTGGGTGTGACCGTGGTAGACGGCCCGTTCGTCACGGCGGACCATCCAGGCGTGCGCGCCGGCGCTCTTGCGCGACCACTGGTACTCGTCCTCGTGGTCGATGACCGTCAGGCCGCCGTTCCGGTCCGCCACGTTGAGCACGCCCTCGTGGACGTCCAGCCAGAAGATGTCGACGTCCGCCGCGATCTGATAGGCGGCGAAGGGGAGCTTGGAGGACAGGTCGTAGACCGTGCCGTCGTCGCAGCCCGCGTAGATCCAGAAGTCGTCCGCCACCAGGCACTTGACGCCGTCCGGCAGCCGGTAGCGGGAGAGCACCTCGCCGTCGTGCGTGAGGGTGTAGACATCGCCGGACTGATTGCCCACCCAGCAGCGGTCCTGGTCGATGTGGATGCCGAACGCCGAGGATTCCGTGCGGAACCGCCACAGCACGGGGGCCACGGCGCGCGCCGTCGACGGCGCGGACGTTGCCTGACGGCGCGTCACGGACCGGGCGGCGCGCCCGCCCCGCACGGCCGGCGCGTACCCCTTGCGGACCTTCTCGCCGATCTTCTTCGCCGCCGCGGCCTGTGCCTTCGCGACGGTGGGGAAGGAGGAGGTCTGCAACTGTCCCGCGGCGCCGATCCGTCCGTACCGGACGGAGACGGTGACCCCGTCCACGGTCACCTCATAGAACTTGTGCGCCCCGCCGCCGTCCTGTGACAGCTCCAGATACGTCTTGTCGCCCGACGCCTGCGTCACGGCATACCCCTCTCCCAGGGCGGCCTCCAGCGGCCGACCTCTACTGCTGGGAAACGCTAGGGGCTGCCACTGACAATCGACCGGGCGAGCGGCCCGTCCGGGCTGGAGGAACGGCCCGACCGGGCGGGAAGAGGCGGGTCCGGCCGGGGCGGAAGAGTCGGCCGGGCCGGAGGAAGTCGGCCGGGCCGGGAGAAGTCGGCCGGGCCGGGAGAAGTCGGCCGGGCCGGGAGAAGTCGGCCGGGCCGGGAGAAGTCGGCCGGGCTCAGAAAAGCGGCTCCGGCAGGACGCCCTCCAGGGCCAGCAGGGCGCGCTTGACCTCCAGGCCCCCGCCGAAGCCGCCGAGGCCCCCGCCGCTCTCGATCACCCGGTGGCACGGGACGACGACCGGCAGCGGGTTGGAGCCCATCGCCGCCCCCACGGCGCGGGCGGCGCCGGGGTCGCCGACGCGGTGGGCGAGGTCCTGATAGCCGACGACCGTGCCGTACGGGACGTGGGCGGCGAGCGCGTGCAGCACCCGGCGGTTGAAGCCGGCGGTGAGCGACCAGTCCAGCGGCACGGTGAACGCCCGCAGCCGGCCGTCGAAGTAGGCCCCGAGCTGGCTCTCCGGCTCCGCCAGCCGGTCACGGGCCGCTCCGGTCGCCGCCTCGGGCCCGGTGCCGAGGCGGCGGGTCAGCCGCTCCACGGCCTGCGCCGCTCGCTCCTCGTCGGCGTCGAAGACGACGTTGAGCAGCCCCTCGGCCGTGACGGCGATGCCCAGCGCGCCGATGGAGGTCTCCAGCGTCGTCCAGGACCAGGACCGGGCCACGGCCCTCTCCGCCGCGCCGGGCTCCGGTGCCCGCGGGACGCTCGCGGCGCTCGCAGCGCCGTCGGTGTCTGTCACACCAGCAGCGTAGGCCCTGGAACGCCGCCCCCGCGGCGCCCCCGGTCAGGCCGCGGCCGGCACGCGGTCGGCTGGGCCGGCGGCGCCCGCGGCGCCCGCGGCACCCGCGGCGAGGGCCCGGCGGACCTCCGCGGGTTTGTTGGTGATGATGCCGTCCACGCCCATCCGGGCCAGGGACCGCGCGGTGCCGGCGTCGTCGACGGTCCATGTGGAGAGCCGCAGGGGGCGGCCGTGCGGCCCCCGGAGCGCGTGGACGGCGCGCAGGTACCGCGCCGTGACGCTCTGGTGGTTCGGGTTGATCTGGTCGGCGAACGCCGCGTACGAGCGGAGCTCGGCGGCCCTCGGGGTGCCGAGGAACCCGAGCGTCAGGTCGGGGCGGAGCCGGTTGAGGGTGCGCAGCGAGGCGGCGCTGAAGCTCTGGACGACCAGCCTGCGGGCCACGTGCCGCCGGTCCAGCCAGCCTCGGCGGCCCAGCTCCGCCGTGAGCCGGCGCTCGATTCCGGGGTAGAGCTCCGGCGCCTTGACCTCCATGAGGAGGTTCTGGCGGTTCCGCTCGACGTGGTCGAGGTAGCGGCCGAGGGCCGGCACGCGCTGCCCGGCGAACCGGCGGCCGAACCAGCTGCCCGCGTCGAGCCGCTCGATCTCGGCGAGCGTGAAGTCCGAGACCCTCCACGGCGACCGGTCCGGGTAGCGCCGCTCGACGTCGGTCGTCCGGCTGAGAGTGGTGTCGTGCATGACGACCAGTGCGCCGTCCCTGGTCCGCTGGACGTCGTTCTCGACCCATGTGATGCCGAGGCGGGCGGCGGTGTCGACGGAGGCGAGCGTGTTCTCGGGCGCGCGGACGGGCGAGCCGCGGTGGCCGATGACGACGAGTTCGTGCGAATGGGGGGTGGCGTGGGCGGGGGCAGGGCCGGTGAGCAGCGCTGACATGCCCAGAAGCGCACTGGCGACGGCGGCGGCGGGGCGCAGTTGCATACGGTCTCCTCGCGGCGTCCGATCCGGGGCGGGGGAGCGCCCCGGATGTGGCGTACAAGAAGATAAGTACGCGATGCCGGGCGAGCGCGCGCGGGCATCGGTGGCCTTCGCGGATATTTCGCCCCCCGTTCGGCCGCGTGACGGGCCCCGGACCCCGGTAGCCGGGCCGTTGTCAGTGGTGGGTCGTACGGTGGTTCCATGCGGCCCGTATCCAAGATCGAACGCACTGTGGCGCCCTTCGAGGTCGTCAGCCCCTACCAGCCCAGCGGCGACCAGCCGACGGCCATCGCCGAGCTGGAGCGGCGTGTTCTCGCAGGTGAGAAAGATGTAGTGCTGCTCGGCGCGACCGGTACCGGCAAGTCGGCGACCACCGCGTGGATGATCGAGAAGTTGCAGCGGCCCACCCTGGTCATGGCGCCGAACAAGACCCTCGCGGCCCAGCTCGCCAACGAATTCCGGGAGCTGCTGCCCAATAACGCGGTCGAGTACTTCGTCTCGTACTACGACTACTACCAGCCCGAGGCGTACGTACCGCAGTCGGACACCTACATCGAGAAGGACTCCTCCATCAACGAGGAGGTCGAACGGCTGCGCCACTCCGCGACGAACTCGCTGCTCACGCGCCGGGACGTGGTCGTGGTGGCCTCCGTCTCCTGCATCTACGGCCTGGGCACCCCGCAGGAGTACGTGGACCGCATGGTGCCGCTCAAGGTCGGCGAGGAGATCGACCGCGACCAGCTGCTGCGCCGGTTCGTGGAGATCCAGTACACCCGCAACGACATGGCCTTCACCCGCGGCACCTTCCGGGTCCGGGGCGACACCATCGAGATCTTCCCGGTCTACGAGGAGCTCGCCGTCCGGATCGAGATGTTCGGGGACGAGATCGAGGCGCTCTCCACGCTCCACCCGCTCACCGGCGAGGTGATCTCCGAGGACCGGGAGCTGTACGTTTTCCCGGCCAGCCACTACATCGCCGGTCCGGAGCGCATGGAGAAGGCCGTCGCGGGGATCGAGGCCGAGCTGGCGGAGACCCTCGCCACCATGGAGAAGCAGGGCAAGCTGCTGGAGGCCCAGCGGCTGCGGATGCGTACGACGTACGACATCGAGATGATGCGCCAGATCGGCTCCTGCTCCGGCATCGAGAACTACTCGCTGCACATGGACGACCGCGAGCCCGGCTCGCCGCCCAACACCCTCCTCGACTACTTCCCGGAGGACTTCCTCCTCGTCATCGACGAGTCGCACGTCACCGTCCCGCAGATCGGCGCGATGTACGAGGGCGACGCCTCCCGGAAGCGCACCCTGGTGGAGCACGGCTTCCGGCTGCCGTCCGCCATGGACAACCGCCCGCTCAAGTGGGAGGAGTTCGTCGAGCGGGTCGACCAGACCGTCTACCTCTCCGCCACCCCCGGCAAGTACGAACTGGCGCGCGGCGACGGCTTCGTGGAGCAGATCATCCGCCCCACCGGCCTCGTCGACCCGGAGGTCGTCGTCAAGCCGACGGACGGGCAGATCGACGACCTGGTGCACGAGATCCGGACGCGCACGGAGAAGGACGAGCGCGTCCTGGTGACCACCCTCACCAAGAAGATGGCCGAGGACCTCACCGACTACTTCCTGGAACTGGGCATCCAGGTGCGCTACCTGCACAGCGACGTCGACACCCTGCGCCGCATCGAGCTGCTGCGCGAGCTGCGGGCCGGCGAGTACGACGTGCTGGTCGGCATCAACCTGCTGCGCGAGGGGCTCGACCTTCCCGAGGTCTCCCTGGTCGCGATCCTCGACGCCGACAAGGAAGGGTTCCTGCGCTCCGGGACCTCGCTGATCCAGACCATCGGACGCGCGGCGCGCAACGTATCCGGCCAGGTCCATATGTACGCCGACAAGGTCACCCCGGCGATGGAGAAGGCCATCGACGAGACCAACCGCCGCCGGGAGAAGCAGATCGCCTACAACACGGAGCGGGGGATCGACCCGCAGCCGCTGCGGAAGAAGATCGGCGACATCGTCGCGACCATCGCGCGCGAGGAGATCGACACCCAGGAGCTGCTGGGCACCGGTTACCGCCAGGGCGACAAGAGCAAGGGCAAGGCGCCGGTGCCCGCGGCGTCCGGCAAGGCGGCCGCCGGCACCGGCAAGGGCGCCCCGCTCACGGACCGCCCCGCCGCGGAGCTCGCTGAGCTCATCGAGGAGATGACGGAGCGGATGCGGACGGCGGCGGCGGAGCTGCAGTTCGAGGTCGCGGCCAGGCTGCGCGACGAGGTGGGGGAGTTGAAGAAGGAGTTGCGGCAGATGCGGGAGGCCGGAATCGCCTGACGGGCGGCCGTGACGTGTTGCAAGAACGCCACAAACCACGCCCGACCGATGGCCGCGGGAGCGTCAGTGCATAGGGTTTTCCCAGGAGGCCGCGCCGACCGCGCGGCCACGGGGATACTCGGTACATCGAGAAGGGACAGCGCGTGACGGTCAACTTGGCCAAGGGCCAGGGCATCAGCCTGAAGAAGGCCGACGGGGGCACCCTGACCGCGGTGCGGATGGGGCTGGGCTGGCAGGCAGCTCCCCGCCGCGGCTTGTTCGGCTCGCGCACGAAGGAGATCGACCTGGACGCCTCGGCGGTGCTGTTCGCCGACGAGCAACCGGTCGACGTGGTGTTCTTCCGCCACCTCGTCAGCAAAGACGGCTCGGTTCAGCACACCGGCGACAACCTGGTCGGCGGCGCCGGCCAGGGCGGCGACGACGAGGCGATCCTCGTCGACCTGCAGCGGGTTCCGGTGCACGTCGACCAGATCGTGTTCACGGTGAACTCGTTCACCGGCCAGACCTTCGCCGAGGTGAAGAACGCCTTCTGCCGGCTGGTCGACGAGACCAACGGCCAGGAGCTCGCCCGCTACACCCTCGACGGCGGTGGCCAGTACACCGCGCAGATCATGGCGAAGGTGCACCGGTCCGGCGACGGCTGGCAGATGACGGCGATCGGCGTCCCGGCCAACGGCCGCACCTTCCAGGACCTGATGCCGGCGATCCTGCCCAGCCTGTAGGCGGTGGGAACGGGCCGGGGCGGAGACTCCGGCCGGGCCTGGCGGGAGTGATCCGCCGGGCCGGGGGCACGGCCGTGCGCGACGGGCACGGCCGCGAACGACATAGCGAGGGGGCGTGCCGATGACGGCCGAACTGGTCCGGGGCCAGAACCATCCACTGCCTCAGACCCGTTTGGAGATCCGGGTCTCGGCGGGAAGCCCGGTCGTGGCCGGGGCGGTTCTCGGCGATGAGCGGGGCCGGGCCGCGGACGCCGCGTGGGTGGCGCATCCCGCCGCGCCGCGCCTCCCCGGCCTCGAAGTGTCCCAGCAGGCCGCCGCCGACCACCGGCTGGCCGTGGACCTGGACGCGCTCCCCGCCGCCGCCCACCGGGTCAGCGTGCTGCTCGCGCTGCCGGCCGGCACGGGCGGACCGGTGCGCTTCGGCGCGATGGCCGCGCCGTCCGTAGCCGTCACCGGCCTCGACGGCACCGAGGCCGCCGCCTACACCATCACCGATCTGGACCGCGAGACCGCGGTCGTCGCGCTGGAGCTCTACCGCAGGCAGGGCGCGTGGAAGGTACGGGCCGTGGGCCAGGGGTACGCGGGCGGGCTGACCGCGATGCTGCACGACCAGGGGCTCCCCGGCGCTGCCGAACTGGCCGCCGCGATCGAGGCGTCGGTGGCTCAGGGGGCGGCCCGCTCGATCGCCCCACCGCCGCGGCCCTCTCAGGAGCGGGGCCAGGAGCGGGATCAGGAGCGGGATCAGGACAAGGGCCAGGACAAGGACAAGGACCAAGACAAGGGCGAGCGGCTGCGGCACCCCGGCGGCGAGAACGAGCCCCCCGAACCGGCCGCGTCTGAACCGGCCGCGCCCGGACCGATCAGCTACCGGCACCCCGGGCGCCGGCCCGCGAAGCCGCCCCAGGCGCCGCCGGCCGATCAGCCCTCTGCCGCCCCGGACGCCCCGCCGCGGGCCGGAGCGGAAGGGCGGCCCAGCGGTCAGGAGCAGCCCGGCGGTCAGGAGCAGCCCGGCGGTCAGGAGCAGCCCGGCGGTCAGGAGCGGCCAGCCCCGCCCGTAGCGGGCGATGCCAGCGGCTGGACGATGGACGAGCGGCTCTACAACCAGGTCTGGGGCATGTTCGAGGACCTGGCCCGTACGGTCGCGGCGTACCGCAGCGCGGTGGACTTCGCCGAGTCCCGCATGGAGCGGGAGCTCGACGAGGTCCTCTCGGACCCGCGCACCCGCGTCGGCCCGGCCGCCGACGCCGCCCGCGTGGCGGCGCGCGGCAAGCAGTCCCGGCTCGTCGAACAGGCCCGCGCCGTCCTCGACCGCGACCTCGGCCGGCTCGCCGCCGAGTCCGAGGTCGTCGAGCACGCGCTGCCGCCCGCCTTCGCCCGGTGGGACAGCCCCGTCTGGCAGGGCTACCAGGCGCCGTCCGAGACCCCGATGGCCCTGCGCCTCGGCGATCTGCGCCTGCCGGAGCGCGATGGCCTGCGCATCCCCATGCTGGTGCGGCTGCCGCTGGAGCGCGGGCTGTGGATCGACAGTGGCCGGACGGGTGCTCCGGAGGCGGCGCTGATGGCCCCGGCCGAGGTGCGCCGACTGGCCATGGACACCGCGATAGCGCACGCCGCGCGGCTGCTCGCGGTCCACCCGGTCGGTGACTTCGCGGTGCAGGTGATCGACCCGGCCGGCGCGGCGGGCGCCTCGCTCGCCCCGCTGCTGCGCTCGGGCGTGCTCCGGGAGCCCCCGGCGGCCGGGGCGCGAGGGGTGTCCTCGACGCTGACGAAGCTCACGCACCGCGTCGACCTGGTGCAGATGGCCGTCCGCAGCGGTGCCGTGGACTCACTGCCGCCCGACCTCGACACGGCCGAACAGCTGCTGATCGTCAACGACTTCCCGCACGGCTTCGACGACCGGGCCGTCAACCAGCTGCGCTACCTCGCGGACGAGGGGCCGTCGGTGGGCGTCCATCTGATGATGGTGGCCGACCGGCAGGAGGCCCGGGAGTACGGGCCGGTGCTCGATCCGCTGTGGCGGGCGCTGCTGCGGCTCACGCCGGTCCCCGACGACCACCTGGCCGACCCGTGGGTCGGGCACGCCTGGACGTACGAGCCGCCGGCCGTGCCGCGGGGGAGCGAAGTGCTGGGGCGGCTGATCCGGGAAGTGGGCCAGGCGCTGCAAGCTTACCGCCGCTGACCTGCTGATTTGCCTTTCTCTTTACCTGTTATTGGCTTTTCCTGTACCCTCTGGAGTGTGGAGGTCATGGTCGGCGTGTGAGCGGGCCGGGACCTCCGGCAGCGACGACGCTGTGAGTGCCGTACGACTCTGCCGGAGGAGCTGCAGTGCATGTTTCCCTGATCCTGTGGGCGCTGACGATCGTCGGTCTGTGCGCCCTCGTCGCCGCCGACTTCTTCATCGGCGGCCGCAAGCCGCACGCGGTCTCCATCAAGGAGGCCGGTGTCTGGACGGTCGTCTGGGTCGCCCTCGCGGCCCTCTTCGGCCTCGGCCTCTTCGTGTTCGGCGGCGGTCAGCCCGCGGGTGAGTTCTTCGCCGGATACATCACCGAGAAGTCGTTGAGCGTCGACAATCTCTTCGTCTTCGTCCTGATCATGGCCAAGTTCGCGGTCCCGCCGATCTATCAGCAGCGGGTGCTGATGGTCGGCGTGCTCATCGCGCTCGTTCTGCGGGCGATCTTCATCGGTGCGGGCGCCGCGATCATCGCCAACTTCTCCTGGATCTTCTACCTCTTCGGCGCGTTCCTGATCTGGACGGCCTGGAAGCTCATCCAGGACGCGCGGAGCGGCGAGGAGGAAGAGGAGTTCGAGGAGAACCGCCTCCTCAAGGCGGTCGAGCGGCGCGTCCCCTCCACCAGCGAGTACCACGGCACCAAGCTGTTCATCGCCGAGAACGGCAAGCGGCTGATGACGCCGATGCTGGTCGTCATGCTGGCGATCGGCACGACCGACGTCCTCTTCGCGCTCGACTCCATCCCGGCGATCTTCGGCCTCACCCAGGACCCGTACATCGTCTTCACCGCCAACGCCTTCGCGCTGATGGGCCTGCGCCAGCTGTACTTCCTCATCGGCGGCCTGCTGAAGAAGCTGGTCCACCTCTCGTACGGCCTGTCGGTCATCCTCGGTTTCATCGGGGTGAAGCTGGTGCTGCACGCGCTGCACGAGTCCGGTCTGAGCGTCCCGGAGATCAGCATCCCCGTCTCGCTCGGCGTCATCTGCGCGGTCCTGGTCATCACCACGATCACCAGCCTGCGGGCCTCGAAGAAGCAGGCCCTGGCGGACGCCGCGGACAGCAAGGACAGCCTCGGAGTCTGACACGGGCATGTGCCGGGTTACGGGCCCTCCGGAGAGGGGCCGTAACCCGGCCGCCCCACTACCGTGGTGCGCACAGCGGCCCGCGACCGGCGCCGCTCGTCCCGAGGGGGGACCCCATGCACCACCGCATCGCAGCCGTCGTTCTGGCGACGGGCACGGCAGCGGCGACCCTGTTCGCCGCGGCGCCGGCATCCGCCGCGCCCTCCGTGCACATCACGGAGATCTACTACAACAGCCCCGGCAAGGACACCCGTTCCAACTCCAGCCTCAACGCCGAATGGGTACGGATAAAGAATCCGACGAAACACGCCGTGAGCCTGAAGAACTGGACGCTGACGGACGCCTCCCGCCACCAGTACAAGTTCCGCGCCTACACCCTGGGGGCCGGGAAGTCGGTGAAGGTGCGTACCGGCCAGGGCAACGACACCTCGGCCAACCGCTACCAGGACCGCCGGGCCTACGTCTGGAACAACGACCGGGACACGGCGACGCTGCGCAAGTCGAGCGGCGCCAAGGCCGACTCGTGCTCCTACAGCAACTCCCGCCGCTCCTCGGTCCTGTGCTGACCTGACGTCACCACGCACCGCCGCCCGGCGTCACCAGCCGCGCTCGCGCCACTGGGCGAGCTGCGGACGCTCGGCGCCGAGGGCGGTGTCCCCGCCGTGGCCGGGGTAGACCCAGGTCTCGTCGGGGAGGGGGGCCATGAGCTTGTTCTCGACGTCGTCGAGCAACCGGGCGAACGCCTCGGCGTCGCCCCAGGTGTTGCCGATGCCGCCCGGGAAGAGGCAGTCGCCCGTGAACAGGTGCGGGTGGCCGTGCGGGTCGTCGTAGACCAGGGCGATGCTGCCCGGCGTGTGGCCCACGAGGTGGCGCGCGGTCAGCTCGACCTGGCCGACCCGGATCGTGTCGCCGTCCTCGACGAGCACATCGGTCGGCACCGGAATGCCCTCGGCGTCGTAGCGCCCGGCGTAGGTGCGGGCGCCGGTGGCGTCCACCACCTCGCGCAGCGCCCCCCAGTGGTCGCCGTGCCGGTGGGTGGTGACCACCGAGGCGATGCCGCTGTCGCCGATCAGGCGCAGCAGGGTCGCCGGCTCCGCGGCGGCGTCGATCAGCAACTGCTCGTCGGTCGCGCGGCAGCGCAGCAGATAAGCGTTGTTGTCCGTCGGGCCGACCGCGACCTTCGAGATCATCAGCTCGGTCAGCTCGTGTACGTCCGCCGGTCCGCCGACCTTCACCGCTCCGCTGTATGTCATGGCTCCAACCCTATAGCGGCGGGAGCGCGGGCAGCAGGCCGCCGGAGGAGGCGCCCCGGGCGTCGAGGCCGGCGCCGTCCGTACGCCCGGTGAGCCAGCCGAGCAGGTCGGGGGAGGAGCCCGTGACGGTGGTGATGTCGCCGTCCTCACGGCCCGTGCGCCAGCTGCTCCCGTCGGGGGTGGTCAGCCGCAGCGCGGGCACCCCGGCGCGGCCCGCGAGCTTCACGCCGGTCATGAATTCGATCTCCAGCGTGACGAAGGAGGCCGGCAGGTCGTCCAGCCCGTAGCCGATCCCGAGGTCCACGTGGTGCAGCTCGACCTCCACGAGCCTGCGGAACGGCAGCATGGCCGCCCGCTCCATGACGCCGTTGCGCATCTCCACCTCGAACCGCAGGCGCTCCTCGGGCACGGCCGCGGCGGCCTCGTCGAAGCGGGCGGCGCTGGCGCGGAGGTCGTCGAGGTGCGCGGCCAGCGGGCGCGCGGCGTCGCGCTCGATGTCGGCGTCGCGCGCCTCGGAGCTGGCGTACATCGGCGTCTTGACGTCCGTACGGGCCCAGGTGAGGAGGTTGGTGATGGCGTCGGCGTTACGGGCGATGTGCGCGAACACATGGCCCCGGGTCCAGCCGGGGAGCAGCGACGGGGCGGCCGCTCCGGCGTCGTCCAGTGCCCGGGCCCCGGTGAGGAGCCGGTCGGTGGCGGTCCGCACGGCGGCGGTGACGGATGCGAAATCGCTCATGATCGGCACCCTAGCGGCGGCCACCCATTCGGGTGAAGGTGGTCGGCTCAGGCCGTGAATCGAATGTGCGTGCTATAGGCTCGGGTGAGGCACGAGAAACGACATCCGAGCGACGCCCCCATACCCTGGGTCCGGGGTGCGGCGCACCCCGCAGCTCTCAAGAAAGGTGCCTACCGGCGTGGCCGACCGTCTCATCGTCCGTGGCGCTCGCGAGCACAACCTCAAGAACGTCTCGCTCGACCTCCCCCGTGACTCCCTCATCGTCTTCACCGGGCTTTCGGGGTCGGGCAAGTCATCCCTCGCGTTCGACACGATCTTCGCCGAGGGGCAGCGTCGCTACGTCGAGTCGCTCTCCTCCTACGCCCGCCAGTTCCTGGGCCAGATGGACAAGCCCGATGTGGACTTCATCGAGGGGCTCTCCCCGGCGGTGTCCATCGATCAGAAGTCGACCTCGCGCAACCCGCGCTCCACGGTCGGCACGATCACCGAGGTCTACGACTACCTCCGGCTCCTCTTCGCGCGCATCGGCAAGCCGCACTGCCCCGAGTGCGGCCGCCCGATCTCCCGGCAGTCGCCGCAGGCCATCGTGGACAAGGTGCTGGAGCTGCCCGAGGGCAGCCGCTTCCAGGTGCTGTCCCCGCTGGTGCGCGAGCGCAAGGGCGAGTTCGTCGATCTCTTCTCCGACCTCCAGACCAAGGGCTACAGCCGGGCCCGGGTGGACGGGCAGACGATCCAGCTCGCCGAGCCGCCCAAGCTCAAGAAGCAGGAGAAGCACACCATCGAGGTGGTCATCGACCGCCTGACGGTGAAGGACAGCGCCAAGCGGCGGCTCACCGACTCGGTCGAGACCGCGCTCGGGCTCTCCGGCGGCATGGTGATCCTCGACTTCGTGGATCTCGCCGAGGACGACCCCGAGCGTGAGCGGATGTACTCCGAGCACCTCTACTGCCCGTACGACGACCTGTCCTTCGAGGAGCTGGAGCCGCGCTCCTTCTCCTTCAACTCGCCCTTCGGCGCCTGCCCGGACTGCACCGGCATCGGCACCCGCATGGAGGTCGACCCCGAGCTGATCATCCCGGACGAGGACAAGTCCCTCGAAGAGGGCGCGATCAACCCCTGGTCGCACGGGCACACCAAGGACTATTTCAACCGGCTGGTCGGCGCGCTCGCCACGGAGCTCGGCTTCCGGATGGACATCCCCTGGGCCGGCCTGCCCCAGCGCGCCAAGAAGGCCCTGCTGAACGGCCACAAGACCCAGATCGAGGTGCGCTACCGCAACCGCTACGGGCGGGAGCGCGCCTACACGACCGCCTTCGAGGGCGCGGTGCCGTTCGTGAAGCGGCGCCACTCCGAGGCGGAGAGCGACTCCAGCCGCGAGCGCTTCGAGGGCTATATGCGCGAGGTGCCGTGCCCCACCTGCGACGGGACGCGCCTCAAGCCGATCGTCCTCGCGGTCACGGTGCAGCAGAAGTCGATCGCGGAGGTCTCCGCGATGTCGATCAGCGAGTGCGCGGACTTCCTGCGGGGCATGAAGCTCACCGCCCGCGAGAAGAAGATCGCCGAGCGCGTGCTCAAGGAGGTCAACGAACGGCTGCGGTTCCTCGTCGACGTCGGTCTCGACTATCTGTCGCTGAACCGCGCGGCGGGCACCCTCTCCGGCGGCGAGGCGCAGCGCATCCGGCTCGCCACGCAGATCGGCTCCGGCCTGGTCGGCGTCCTGTACGTACTGGACGAGCCGTCCATCGGTCTGCACCAGCGCGACAACCACCGGCTCATCGAGACCCTCGTGCGCCTGCGCGACATGGGCAACACCCTGATCGTCGTCGAGCACGACGAGGACACCATCAAGGTCGCCGACTGGGTGGTCGACATCGGCCCGGGCGCCGGTGAGCACGGCGGCAAGGTCGTGCACAGCGGCTCGCTGAAGGATCTGCTGCGCAACAAGGACTCCATCACCGGGCAGTACCTGGCCGGCAAGCGGGCCATCGCCACCCCGGACGTCCGGCGGCCGCTGGACGTGGAGCGGCAGCTCACGGTGCACGGCGCGCGCGAGAACAACCTGCGCGACATCGACGTGTCCTTCCCCCTCGGGCTGCTGACCGCCGTCACCGGAGTCTCCGGCTCCGGCAAGTCGACGCTGGTCAACGACATCCTCTACACCCACCTGGCCCGCGAGCTGAACGGCGCCAAGTCCGTGCCCGGACGGCACACCCGGGTGGACGGCGACGATCTCGTCGACAAGGTCGTGCACGTCGACCAGTCGCCCATCGGCCGTACGCCGCGCTCCAACCCGGCCACGTACACGGGCGTCTTCGACCATGTGCGCAGGCTCTTCGCCGAGACGATGGAGGCGAAGGTCCGCGGCTATCTGCCGGGCCGCTTCTCCTTCAACGTCAAGGGCGGCCGCTGCGAGAACTGCTCCGGCGACGGCACCATCAAGATCGAGATGAACTTCCTGCCCGATGTGTACGTGCCGTGCGAGGTCTGCCACGGTGCGCGCTACAACCGGGAGACCCTGGAGGTGCACTACAAGGGCAAGTCCATCGCCGAGGTGCTGGACATGCCCATCGAGGAGGCGCTCGACTTCTTCGAGTCGGTGCCGACGATCTCGCGGCACCTGCGCACGCTCCATGAGGTCGGCCTCGGCTATGTGCGGCTCGGGCAGTCGGCGCCGACGCTGTCGGGCGGTGAGGCGCAGCGCGTCAAGCTCGCCAGCGAGCTCCAGAAGCGCTCGACCGGCCGTACGGTCTACGTCCTGGACGAGCCCACCACCGGACTGCACTTCGAGGACATCAGCAAGTTGATCAATGTGCTGTCCGGGCTGGTCGACAAGGGCAACACCGTCATCGTCATCGAGCACAACCTCGATGTGATCAAGACGGCGGACTGGGTCGTCGACATGGGCCCGGAGGGCGGCAACGGCGGCGGGCTGGTCATCGCCGAGGGCACGCCCGAAGAGGTCGCGGCAGTTCCGGCCAGCCACACCGGGAAGTTCCTCCGCGAGCTGCTGGGCGACCGGGTGAGCGACGCGGCGCCGGCGGCGCGGAAGGCGGCGAAGAAGGCACCGGCGAAGAAGTCGGTGGCCGCGGCCGCTGGGAAGCCGGTGGCGAAGAAGCCGGTCACGAAGGCCGCCGCCGCGAAGACGGCCACGGGGAAGAAGACCGCCGCGAAGAAGACCACGAAGGCGCGTGGCGCCTGACCGGTCGGTGAGCCGCGCCCGCGTCCGGCCTCGCCGCTGTCGAACGTCCTCGGTCGTTCGGCAGCGGGCGGGGTACGGACCGGGACCCGCTGCGGCTGGTCCGGAGCGGCTTCGGCTCAGGCCGCGCCGGTCGTGAATTCGTACAGGTCGTACGCGACCATGGCCAGCCGCCCGGGGCCGCCCCGGTAGCCGAGCGCCGAGCCCAAGGGGCTGGTGACCTCTTGATAGCCGATGACGTTCAGCGCGTCATGGGTGGTGGTGCCCATCCACAGCGCGCCCTCTTCCGTCGACGCGAACCAGCACGGCCCGTCCGCGTACGCGCCCCAGGTCGTACTGAAATTGAAGGCTTGCGGGCGCTGCGGGTCGACCAGGAGGTTGGCCCGGCCCCGGAGCGAGGGTTTCCAGGTCTTCTCGGACACCGTGAAGTACCAGAGGTTGTGGTCCTGGGGGCCCACTGAGCAGTTCGCCACCAGCAGCGCGTCACCGCGCACGGAGAGGCTGTTGATGCCGCGCTGCGCCTCGGGGTTGAACACCGTCTGCGACATGATCCGGCCGGACGGCACCTGGAGAACGCAGACGTAGCCGTCCTCGGAACCGGTCACCACATAGGCGGTGCCGTCCGCGTCGGACATCACCTCGATCGCCTGCACATCGTGCAGCCCCCAGGGGTTGACCGGACGCGGGTTCCGGATGTCCACGCTGCGCGCGAACCTCAGGCGGCGCCGCGCCGGGTCGTAATCCCACAGGGAGACATGACCCGTGGAGTGCCCGACCACCAAGGTGCCCGGTGAACCGGCGCGGACCCCTTGCCCGCTGGTGGCGACCCCCAGCGCCGGATCGTAGGGGACGGTCCCGGCCGGGCACAGGTCGCTCCAATCGCCGCGCGGCGAGTGCCACAGGGCGATGGAGCGGTCGTCGTTCGAGCTCGCGATCGTCCGGCCGGGCAAGGGGGCGAGCATCTGCACGCCCTGGAAGGCGGGGCTGTTGACCGCCACACTGATGCGCGGCCCGGCGACCGCCGACTCGGTGAAGCGGAAGACGCTCATGGAGCCGTCCCAGCGGCCGACGGCGAACTGGTCGTCGTCCAGCCACGCGAGCCGCTGCGCCATCTCGTACGTCGCACCACTGGAAGTGATCGGCAACGCCGCCGCCGGCGTCGGCCGGGGCGGCGAGGCCACCCCGCGGCCGGCGAGCTCACGGCGGGACCGGAGTACCGGAGGAACCGATCGAGGATCAGACATGGCAGCTGCCCCTTCCCGTACACGCCGCTCTCGTACGACGTCCCGTGCACGCGGATCACGTACGGCTTCCCGCACCTGTCCCGCTCTCGCACGACTCCTCGCACGCCCCGGACGACACTCTAGGGGTGCTCGGCGGCCATGCCCCCGGTCCGGCGCGGAACTCTCGGGCCGCCTCAGACGAGCTCCGACGCGTAAGGGGGCTGAGCTCCGGCGCGGGAGCAGGTGACCGCCGCCGCCCGGGCGGCGAATTCCAGGATGTCGCGCCACTGCCCGGCGTCCAGCGAGGAGACCGCGGCGGGCGAGAGCGCGCCGTGCTCCGCGAGCCGGTGGAGCAGGGCCGCGTTCACGGTGTCGCCCGCGCCGATCGTGTCCACCACGTCGACCCGCTCACCGGGCACCGCGTACGCGGCGCCGGACCGGGTCCGTACGCTCAGCCCGGCGCCACCCCTGGTCAGGACGGCGGCGGCGGGGCCGGCCGCCAGCCAGTGGGCCACCGCGGCGTCGACGTCCGAGCCGTCGGCCAGCCACTCGGCGTCCTCGACCGACAGTTTGAGCAGCGTCACATGCGGCAGCCAGGAGCGGAAGCGGGCACGGTAGGCGGCCGCGTCCGGGATCAGCCCGGCCCGGATATTGGGGTCGAGCGTGGTGAAGACGCCGCGCCCCGCCTCGCGCCGCAGCAGCTCCTCGTACGCGCTCGCGCCCGGCTCCAGCACCAGGGAGCAGGTGCCCAGCGACAGCGCCCGGGTCCCCTCCGGAAGCGCGGCGGGCAGCTCGAAGAGCCGGTCCGCCGTGCCCTCGACGTAGAAGCCGTAGCCCGCCGAGCCGTCGGCGCCGATGTCGGCCACGGCGAGCGTCGTCGGCTGCGGGCCGCGCTGCACCGGCTCCACGTCCACCCCGGACGCCCGCAGCTGGGCCAGGAGCGCCTCGCCGAAGGAATCCGTCGAGACCCGCGAGCAGAAGGCGGTCGGCGATCCGAGCCGGCCGAGCGCCACCGCGGTGTTGTACGGGCCGCCGCCACGCTGGGGGAGCAGCGCGGGCAGTCCGCCGTCCGCCGGGGCGCTGCCGGGCACGAGGTCGATGAGGGCTTCTCCGGCGACGACGATCACGCGGGCGTTCCTTTCCTGATCCCTGAGCCGGGTTCTCCCGGCGTCGCGGGCGCGTGGCGCGGGCAGGCGGCCGGGCCGCCCGCCCCACCGCCGTGGCCCCGGCGAATCCCATCACACCTGCGGCGCGAGCGGGCGTGCCGAGCACTTCTTTCTTCTTGGCGGGCCGGGTCCCTCGCGAGTGGGGAGTCCGGGTGGGGCGGCCGAAGCGGAATGATCTGTGGCGGTATCGTCGGGGAGCCAGCGCACCGCCCCAGCCGCCCCGTGGAGCACTCATGAGCAGCCAGTCGCCCGCCCGCCGAACCGTGCTGCGCGGAGCCGCCCTGGCCGGGGCCGCCGGGTTCGGCGTGGCGGCCTGCTCGGGCGGCACGTCCGGGGGGAAGCCGCCGGCCACCCCCACGGCGCCGGTCGACCTCGGCGCGGCCGCCGCGGTGCCGGTGGGCGGCGCGAAGCTCTACCGGGAGAAGCGGGTCGTCGTGGCGCAGCCCGCCAAGGGCGAGTTCAAGGCGTTCAGCGCGGTCTGCACGCACGCGGGCTGCGTCGTCGACAAGATCGAGGACGGCAAGATCAACTGCCCGTGCCACGGCAGCCAGTTCGACGCGGAGACCGGGAAGGTCCTGCGCGGTCCGGCGGGCGCGCCCCTGCCGCCCGTGCCGCTCAAGACGGACGGCGGCAAGCTCGTGGCGGGCCCGGACGCCTGAGCGGACCGGAGTGTGCCGCCGTGGCGGTTCCGCGTGCCGGGCGGGCGTGAGGTCCGGCCGGAGGGCGGGGCACGTACGCGAAGGACGCGGCCGGCTCTCGGCGGGACGCGCTGTCGTGTCCGTACGGAGCCGCGCTGTCGTGTCCGCAGGGAGCCGCCGCGGTTCCGGAGCACGTACGCCCCCGAGGCGGGCAATGGGCCGCCCGGGAGCCGGGGTGTCATGCGCACGCCCTGGGCTCGGCGGCCGGGCCTGCCAGCGTCGCGTAGGGGTGCACCAATAATCAGTTTTTTCCATAGTTTTACCCAGATACGCTCGGACCGGCAGCCGGTGGAGCCCGAACGGGCCGAGCTTGGCTGACGCTGCGTCAGCTCGGCGCAAGCCCTGCGGGAAGCGGCCGCCAGGCCCGTCCGCCTGCCTGCCCACTGTCGCAGCGGCCCCCAAGCGGGTGCGCCCGGTATCGAGAAAGGACCCCCATGAGCGGGACGACACACCACAGCCCCGAGCTCCGTCCGCTGCGCGACCGGGTGACCGCTCCGTCGTCCATCGCGCTGCCCTCGGTCGGCGACGGACTCACCTGGCGACCTGCCACCGCCGCCGACATCGGTCTGATCCTCGACCTGAAGCGGGCCGCCGGAGAGGTCGATCATCCGCGCTGGCTGGTGACGAGAGACGAGCTGGAGGAGGAGTTCAAGGGCGAGAGCTTCGAACCCGAGCGCGACGCGGTGATCGCCGTGGACGCCGCCGGGCGGGCCGTCGCCTACGGTTCGGCCGCTGCCCCGTCGAGCCGCGAGACGATCGTATGGGTCGGCCTCGACGGCGAGGTGGTCCCGGACCGCCGCGGTGAAGGCATCGGCGAGGCGCTGCTGGCGTGGCAGGAGGCCCGTGGGCTCCAGCACCTCGCGGCCTGCGACGCCACCCTGCCCGGGTGGCTCGCCTCATCCGCGAACGACCACGACACCTCCACGCTCCGCCTCCTCGGAGCACACGGCTACGAGCGCGCCCGGTGGTGGCTGGAGCTGGAGCGCGACCTCGCCGAGCCGGTCGCCGAACCGGCGTCCGCACCGGCAGTGCGGCTGGTGCCCTATGGACAGCAGTGGCAGGAGCAGGCCAGAGACGCGTTCAACGACTCCTTCCGGGACCACTGGGGCTCGCAGCCGGTCACCGTCGCCGAGTGGGCCGCAGGCGACCGTCTCGAAGCGTTCCGCCCGGACCTGTCCGTACTCGCCGTCGCCTCCGCCGCCCCGGACACTCCCGGCGCGCCCGCCGCTCCCGACGGCGACCGCGTCGTCGGCTTCTGCTTCGTCGACGTGGCCAAGGACGAGTGGCCGCTGCGCGGCGGCCCCTTCGGTTACGTCACGGCCCTCGGGGTACGGCGGGACGCGCGGGGGCAGGGGCTGGCGCGCACGCTGCTGGCCCACATGCTGCGGACGCTGCGGGCCGAGGGGCTGGACAAGGCCGTACTCGACGTCGACGCCGAGAACCCCTCCGGCGCCCTCGGCCTCTACCAGAGCCTCGGCTTCACCGTCGGCGACCGCGCGGTCAGCCTCGTCAAGCGCTTCTGACCGCCCTCCACTCACCCGCGGGGCACGCGCCCCGCCGCCCGGCCATGACGGACAGAAGGCCCGGACGGGCCCTCCGCCCGCCCGCTCACCGAGGCCGACGCGCGGGCGTCCGAGCGGTTCGAGGAAGCGGCGCCGGAACAGGACCTCGACGACGTCTACGTCCGGCCGGATCACTGGGCGGTCTACGGAGCGTTCGAGGGCGAACGGCTGGTGGGCGTGGCGAGCATGTACCCGTGGGGCGGCGCGCCGCCGGCCGACCTCGGCGTGCTGACGCTCCCGCCCAGCCGGGGCAAGGGCCACGCTCGGCGCCTCGTACGCGCGATCTTCCGGCATGCCATCGCACGGGGCCATGAGCCGCAGTACCGCTGCCGGCCCGACAGTCACGCCTCGGCGGCGGCCCGGTCGGCCGGGCTGACCCGGTTCGGCGCCTGGGACGCCGTCTCGCCGGACTCGGCCGTGCAGGCGCTCCGGCCGGGCCGCCGCCGCGTACCGCCTTCGACGGCTCCCAGCGGTCCGGCCGCCGGTTCAGTTCCAGTCCCAGTCGATGCCCAGGATCCCCGGCCGTACGCTCTGCTCGACCAGATGCACCCCGCGATGCCGCCCGGCGAGCGTCAGATCCTGCAGTCTGCCGCGCGGCGCGCCGGCCGCGGCCTGGGTGAAGCGCCGGCAGCGCACCGGCAGGGCCGCCGCGTCGAAGCACACCTGAAGGACGTACTGGGCGCCCGCGAAGCCGAACCCGCGTACGTACTCGGTGCTCGGTCCGCCGGTGCCGTCCTCGAAGCCGTAGGCGAAGACATAGGTGTCACCGGCCCGCAGCCGCGTGTCGAAGAGCAGCTCGCAGACGACGACGCCCGTGTCCGCGTGCCACCGCACGCGCCCGACCCGGCAGTTCTCCATGGCCCGTACCGCCACCCTGCCGGGGTCGCAGCCGGGGTCCCCGTGGTGGATGGCCACGTAGCGGTCCACGCCGTCCCGGTGCGCGCGCACCACATGGTGCGAGTCCCGGCCCCGCAGTTCACGCCGGTCGCCTATGCGGACCCGCTCCATGTGGCAGAGGGTGTGCAGACCGCCGTCCGAGGGCGCTTCGAGTTCGGTCAGGAGCCGCTCCAGGGGGCGCGGTTCGTCCACCAGTGAGCGGTACGTGCGACCGGCCGGGCGCTCGTGGTCGGCGCCGCGGACGGATGGTGCCAGCAGCCGGGTCAGGGCCTGCGCGGGCAGGTCCAGGATGTCTTCCAGGGCCCGTACGGCCCGTAGCGACTCCGGGCGCATCGGGCGGCGGGCCCCCTGCTGCCAGTAACTGAGGCTCGTCACCCCGACCTTGATGCCGCGCTGCGCGAGCCGGTGCTGCACCCGGTGCAGGGCGAGCCCGCGAGCGGCCAGTGCCGTGCGGAGGGCGAGGTCGAAGGGGCCCGTGCGCAGCGTCTGCGCGAGTTCGGCCTCGGTCGGCTTCGACCGTGAGGTGATGTGCACGGCGACCGCGCCCCTCTGTGAATTTTCACAACCAGTGTGGCAGGTCTCATTCGCTGGGACCGTTGTGTTCCTGGCTGACAGATGTGCTCTGTTCACATCAGGTTCCCGCCATTCACACCTCCGCCTCACTCGCATTGAATCGTGTTGACCGACCCCCGACAACACGCGGATGCTCCTCACCAGCGTCCGGACGCGCTCCTCCACACCAACCCCCCCAGCTCGGGAGGAACGCGATGACCCGTGCACCCGCACCCTCACAGAAGAGCCGCGCGCGCGGCAGACGGCTGCCGATAGCAGGCTTCATAGCCTCGGCGCTGCTGGCCGGAACCGCTGTGACGACGGCGACCGCCGCCACGGCCGCGCCCGCCGGCAGCGCCGCACCGAGCGCCGCGTCGGTCCAGGCCGCGAGCGGCCAGCGCGCCGGCCTGCAGGCCGTGCCCGGCGCCAGGAAGCTCAACATCACCATGCAGGCCCAGCAGAAGGACAACTGGTGCTGGGCCGCCTCAGGCGACACCATCGCCACGTTCTTCGGCAAGAACTACAACCAGAACCAGTTCTGCAACGCGGCCTTCAACCGCCGCCAGGGCACCGACTGCCCCAACAACCAGGCCAACCTCGGCAATGTGCAGACCGCGCTGCGCTGGGCCGGGATCAATTCCGGCAATTATGTGACCGGATGGCTGCGCTACCCGACCGTGCAGAATGAGATCAGCGCCGGCCGGCCGATCGAGACCCGCATCGAGTGGGCCTCCGGCGGCGGGCACATGCATGTGCTGTACGGCTACGACAACTCCCGCGACAACCAGGTCTCCTGGGGCGACCCGTGGCCCTCCAACAACCGCTACAACTGGGCCTCGCACGACTGGTATGTCAGCAATCAAGAATTCTCCTGGACCCACTCGCTCTACGGGATCGGAGCGTGAGGTCATGACCGCGACGAACCGCACCAACGCGGTGAACCACGTCAACGCTGCGAACCGCACCGACGCGACGAACCGCACCAAAACGGCGAACCGCACCAAGACGCACGCGGTGCGCGCGGCCGCCGCCGGTGGCGCGCTCGCCGGAGTGCTCCTGGGCTTCGCCCCGTCGGCCCAGGCCGCCGCCCCACCGGCCCCGCCGGCCGCCCCGGCCGCCTCCGCGGTCACCGAGGCCCACCGGGCAGCGACCGACCCCGCCACGCTCGACACGCTCTCCCGCTTCTTCGCCCGCGACAGCGCGGCCGGCGGCGCGGTCTCCAAGGCGAAGGCGGCCCCCAAGGTCGAGGGCGCGACCGTGCCGGTCTACACGCTCGCTCCGGAGTTCGTGGCGGGCACGGCGAAGGCCCCTGTGGCGAAGCTCGACTTCCTCGCCACCAAGGCCGTCTCCGCCGACGGGCGGAAGGCGTCGGTGTGGGCCGTCCGGCAGGGCGGCTCGTACAAGGTGGTCAACATCTCGACCGGCGACGACGAGACGCGCTACGTCGCGGCCGGTGCCGAGAAGGCGAGCGGCGGGACCGTCTTCCGTGAGCCGCAGATCGACGCCTGGTACGTGCAGCGCGGCGACCGGGTACTGCCGCTGGACGCCGATGCCGAGCGCGCCGTGGGCGCGAAGGGGATCAGCGTCGAGGCGTACCAGGCACGGGTGCACAAGGCGTACGGCGACAAGCTGCCGGGCTCCGCGTACGCCAAGAAGGGCCTGGCGGGCGGCTACGGCGCCGACTCCGCCAAGGCCGGCTCCGCCGAGGCCGGGGCGCCGGCCGTGACGCAGGCCGCGTCGGTGGAACACGGCAACGACGGCCTGCTGAACGCGACCTCCCTCGCGACGGGCGGGGCGGCCGTGGTGGCACTCGGCCTCTCCGTGGTGGCGGCCAGGCGGCGGCGGAGGACCTGACCGCGAATCCGGTCCCGGCCCTGGCAGGAAACGGTTCGCCGGGGCCGGTACGGGCAGGGCGCGGCCTGAGCCTCGGACCGGCCCGCGGCCTCGCGGACGGCCTGGGCCGCGGATCGCCGCCGGGGCCCCTGGACGGACGGCCTGGGCCGCGGATCGCCGCCGGGGCCCCTGGACGGACGGCCTGAGCCGCGGATCGGCCCGCGGTCCCGCCCGTACCGGCTTCGGCCGGACCGTCCTCGACCAGCGGCCCCGGCGGCAGTGCCTCCCCGCCGCCGGGGCTCCATCGGCCCCTCGCCCCCGGCCGCCCCCGCCGAAGCCTCTGCTCTCCCGTGCCCCGCACGGCCCCGAGGCCCCAGTGCGAGCGGGTTCCCCGGCCCGGAGCCGGCACCGCTCGGCGACGGAACTGTCACCGGCCGCAAGTAGGGTGTCTGACATGGCCGACCCCAGCAGCTACCGACCCAAGCCGGGACAGATCCCCGACTCGCCCGGGGTCTACAAATTCCGTGACGAGCACGGCCGGGTGATCTACGTCGGGAAGGCGAAGAGCCTCCGCCAGCGGCTCGCCTCGTACTTCCAGGACCTCGCCGGTCTGCATCCGCGTACCCGGACCATGGTCACCACGGCCGCCTCCGTCGAGTGGACCGTCGTGTCCACCGAGGTCGAGGCGCTCCAGCTGGAGTACTCGTGGATCAAGGAGTTCGACCCGCGGTTCAACGTCAAGTACCGCGACGACAAGAGCTATCCCTCCCTCGCCGTCACCCTCAACGAGGAGTTCCCGCGGGTCCAGGTGATGCGCGGGCCCAAGAAGAAGGGCGTGCGCTACTTCGGGCCGTACGGGCACGCGTGGGCGATCCGCGAGACCGTCGACCTGATGCTCCGGGTCTTTCCGGTACGGACCTGCTCCGCCGGGGTGTTCAAGCGCTCGGCCCAGATCGGCCGGCCCTGCCTGCTCGGCTATATCGGCAAGTGCTCCGCCCCCTGCGTCGGCCGGGTCACCCCCGAGGAGCACCGCGAACTGGCCGAGGAGTTCTGCGACTTCATGGCCGGCCGCACCGGTACGTACATCCGGCGCCTCGAAGCGGGGATGCGGGAGGCCGCCGAGGACATGGAGTACGAGAGGGCGGCCCGCCTCCGTGACGACATAGAGGCGCTCAAGCGCGCCATGGAGAAGAACGCCGTCGTCCTCGCCGACGCCACCGACGCCGACCTGATCGCCGTCGCCGAGGACGAACTCGAAGCCGCCGTGCAGATCTTCCACGTGCGCGGCGGCCGGGTCCGCGGACAGCGCGGATGGGTCACCGACAAGGTCGAGGCCGTCGACACCGCGGGCCTCGTCGAGCACGCCCTCCAGCAGCTGTACGGCGAGGAGAAGGGGGACGCGGTCCCCAAGGAGGTCCTCGTCCCCGCCCTCCCGGACCCGGTCGAGCCCGTCGCGCAGTGGCTCGCCGAGCGCCGCGGCTCCGGTGTCAGCCTGCGCATCCCGCAGCGCGGCGACAAGAAGGACCTGATGGCGACGGTCCAGCGGAACGCCCAGCAGTCGCTCGTGCTCCACAAGACCAAGCGGGCCTCCGACCTGACCACCCGCTCCCGCGCCCTGGAGGAGATCGCGGAGGCGATCGGCCTGGACTCCGCGCCGCTGCGCATCGAGTGCTTCGACATCTCGCACCTCCAGGGCGACGACGTGGTGGCCTCCATGGTCGTCTTCGAGGACGGGCTCGCCCGCAAGAGCGAGTACCGCCGCTTCCAGATCAAGACGTTCGAGGGCCAGGACGACGTCCGGTCCATGCACGAGGTCATCGGGCGCCGCTTCCGCCGCTATCTCCAGGAGAAGCAGAAGACGGGGGAGTGGGCGGGCGAGCAGGACGCGGCGGCGACGGCGGACGCCGCGGCCGGTACGGGCCCCGCGGCTCCGACGGACGCCTTGGCCCTGACGGGCGCCCCGGCTCTGATGAACCCGGCGGCCCCGTCCGACCCGGCCGCCTTGTCCGACCCGGCGGCCCCCTCGGAGCCCCTGGAATCCGGTTCCCTCGACGAGGACGGCCGGCCCAAGCGGTTCGCGTACCCGCCGCAGCTCGTCGTGGTCGACGGCGGGCAGCCGCAGGTCGCCGCCGCCAAGCGGGCCCTGGACGAGCTGGGCGTCGACGACGTCGCCGTCTGCGGGCTCGCCAAGCGGCTCGAAGAGGTCTGGCTGCCGGACGACGACGATCCGGTCGTCCTGCCGCGCAGCAGCGAGGGGCTCTACCTCCTCCAGCGCGTCCGCGACGAGGCGCACCGGTTCGCCATCACCTACCAGCGCAGCAAGCGCGCCAAGGCCATCAAGGCCGGCCCGCTGGACGCCGTGGCCGGCCTCGGCGACACCCGCAAGCAGGCGCTGATCAAGCACTTCGGGTCCGTCAAGCGGCTGCGCGCCGCGACGGTCGACCAGATCTGCGAGGTGCCCGGCATCGGCCGCAAGACCGCCGAGACGGTCGCCGCGGCCCTCGCCAAGGCGGCTCCGGCCGCCCCTGCGGTGAACACCGCGACAGGAGAGATCATTGAGGATGAGGAGGCCGCGCCCGCTGCGTCCTCATCGGAACGGGGGCACGAGGCATGAATGAGATCCACGGAGACGAGGCACAGGTGAGTACGGCGACGACGGCGGAGCCGAGCGGCGAGACGCCGGCCATCCCCGAACTGGTGATCATCTCCGGCATGTCGGGGGCGGGCCGCAGCACCGCCGCGAAGTGCCTGGAGGACCTCGGCTGGTTCGTCGTCGACAACCTGCCGCCCGCCCTGATCCCCACCATGGTGGACCTCGGCGCCCGCTCGCAGGGCAACGTGGCCCGTATCGCCGTGGTCGTGGACGTACGCGGCCGGCGCTTCTTCGACAACCTCCGCGAATCGCTCGCCGCCCTGGCGGCCAAGCACGTCAAGCGGCGCGTGATCTTCCTGGAGGCGTCCGACGAGGCCCTGGTCCGCCGCTTCGAGTCGGTCCGCCGGCCGCACCCGCTGCAGGGCCCCGGCCGCATCGTCGACGGCATCGCGGCCGAGCGCGAGCTGCTGCGCGAGCTGCGGGGCGACGCCGACCTGGTCATCGACACCTCCAGCCTCAACGTGCATGAGCTGCGCGCCAAGATGGACGCCCAGTTCGCGGGCGAGGAGGAGCCGGAGCTGCGGGCGACCGTCATGTCGTTCGGCTACAAGTACGGGCTCCCCGTCGACGCCGACCTCGTGGTGGACTGCCGCTTCCTGCCGAACCCGCACTGGGTCCCGGAGCTGCGGCCCTTCACCGGCCTCAACGAGGAGGTCTCGGGCTATGTCTTCAACCAGCCCGGCGCCAAGGAGTTCCTCGACCGGTACGCCGAGCTGCTCCAGCTCATCGCCGCCGGTTACCGCCGCGAGGGCAAGCGCTATGTGACCATCGCGGTCGGCTGCACCGGCGGCAAGCACCGCAGCGTCGCCATGTCCGAGCGGCTCGCCCAGCGCCTCGTCTCGGAAGGCGTCGAGACCGTGGTCGTCCACCGGGACATGGGGCGCGAATGACGGGCCGCACGATGCGCATGGGGCGCGTACGCAAGCTCGTACCGGGCAGTCGTACGCGCCGGGGCGCGCGGGGCGCTCAGCCCAAGGTCGTCGCCCTCGGCGGCGGCCACGGGCTGTCCGCCTCGCTCACCGCACTGCGCCGGATCACCGGCGACCTGACCGCCGTCGTCACCGTCGCCGACGACGGCGGCTCCAGCGGACGGCTGCGCGACGAGCTCGGCGTGCTGCCGCCCGGCGACCTGCGCAAGGCGCTGGCCGCGCTCTGCGGCGACGACGACTGGGGCCAGACCTGGGCGCGGGTGATCCAGCACCGCTTCACCAGCGAGGGAGAGCTGCACGAGCACGCTGTCGGCAATCTGCTGATCGTCGCCCTCTGGGAGCAGCTCGGCGACCATGTGAGCGCCCTGGACCTGGTCGGCAAGCTGCTCGGGGCGCACGGCCGGGTACTGCCGATGTCGGCGGTGCCGCTGGAGCTCCAGGCGCTCGTACGGGGCCACGACGCGGACCGCCCGGACGAGCTGTCCACCGTCCGGGGGCAGGCCACCGTGGCGCTCACCCCCGGCGAGGTGCAGTCGGTGCACGTCGTGCCGGAGGACCCGCCGGCGGTGCCGGAGGCCGTGGCGGCGGTGCTCGACGCCGACTGGGTGGTGCTCGGCCCCGGCTCCTGGTTCTCCTCCGTCATCCCGCATCTGCTCGTTCCCGAACTGCTCGAAGCGCTCCAGGAGACCAAGGCGCGCCGGGTCCTCTCGTTGAATCTGGCACCGCAACCCGGTGAAACAGATGGCTTTTCCCCGCAGCGTCATTTGGAGGTTTTGGCCCGACACGCCCCTAAACTCGCCCTGGACGTGGTGTTGGCCGACGAGGCCGCCGTGCCCGACCGAGAGAGCCTCACCGATGCCGCGAAACGGCTCGGCGGCGCGGTCGAGCTGGCGCCGGTGGCCGCGCTCGACGGCTCCCCGAAGCACGACCCGGAGCTGTTGGCCGCCGCGTACGACCGTATTTTTCGGATGCATGGAAGGATCGGCCCATGGCGATGACGGCAGCGGTGAAGGACGAAATCTCCCGGCTTCCCGTCACCCGGACCTGCTGCCGGAAAGCGGAGGTCTCGGCGATCCTGCGGTTCGCGGGCGGGCTGCACCTGGTGAGCGGACGCATCGTGATCGAGGCGGAGCTGGACACCGGGATCGCGGCGCGGCGGCTGCGCAAGGACATCCTGGAGATCTTCGGGCACGCCTCCGACCTGGTGGTGATGGCCCCTGGCGGGCTGCGGCGCGGCAGCAGATACGTGGTGCGGGTAGTGGCGGGCGGTGACCAGCTGGCGCGGCAGACCGGCCTGGTCGACGGCCGCGGCCGGCCGATCCGCGGACTGCCCCCGCAGGTCGTCTCGGGTGCCACCTGCGACGCGGAGGCCGCCTGGCGCGGGGCGTTCCTCGCCCACGGCTCGCTCACCGAGCCCGGCCGCTCCTCGTCGCTGGAGGTGACCTGTCCGGGCCCGGAGGCCGCGCTCGCGCTGGTCGGCGCCGCCCGCAGGCTGCAGATCGCCGCCAAGGCGCGCGAGGTGCGCGGCGTGGACCGGGTGGTCGTACGGGACGGGGACGCGATCGGCGCGCTGCTGACCCGGCTCGGCGCGCACGAGTCGGTGCTGGCCTGGGAGGAGCGCCGGATGCGGCGCGAGGTGCGGGCCACCGCCAACCGGCTCGCCAACTTCGACGACGCCAATCTGCGCCGCTCGGCGCGGGCGGCCGTCGCCGCGGGCGCGCGGGTGCAGCGGGCGCTGGAGATCCTCGGCGAGGAGGTGCCCGAGCACCTCGCCGCGGCCGGCCGGCTGCGCATGGAGCACAAGCAGGCGTCGCTGGAGGAGCTGGGCGCGCTCGCCGACCCGGCCCTGACCAAGGACGCGGTGGCGGGCCGTATCCGCCGGCTGCTGGCGATGGCGGACAAGCGCGCGCAGGATCTCGGGATTCCGGGTACGGAGTCGAATCTCACCGAGGACCTGGCCGACGACCTGGCCGAGGGGCTGGTCGGCTGACCGCCCGCGGCGGCTGAGCTGCCCTTGGCTGTCCCCGGCGTCCGAAAAGAACGGGTGCCGGGGACAGTGCTGTGTCCGCTCCCGGATGAGTCATTGACATGATCATGAAGTGTGGCAAGCCTGTCGTCTGCGTACAGACGCGACAGACAACGGCAAGGGGGGCACATGAGACGCAAGGCGAGAGCGGTTCTCGCAGTGGCATCGCTGTTACTCGGCGGACTGGCCGCGGCACCCTTCGCACAGGCACAGGCACAGGCACAGCCGGGTGGGGACGGGCTGTCCGTATGGACCGCCGAGGTGGGCCACGCGCAGATGCCGCTGCTGCTCCGGGAGGGCGTGGACGGGCAGGAACTCGGTACGCGCATACCGGACAAGGGCACGGCCCCGGTTGAGCTGTACCTCACCGGCGGCCAGGCCGCGAACCTGCGTGGCCAGGGCATCCGCCTCACCGAGAAGAAGATCTCCCAGCGGACGGCCGCGCGGCTCAAGGCCGCCGGGGACGGCGTCTTCCGCCCGTACAGCGGCAAGAACGGCCTCCAGCAGGAGATCGTCGAGACCGGGCAGGCCCACCCGGACATCACCAAGGTCGTCAGCATCGGCAAGACGGTGAACGGCCAGGACATCCTCGCCCTCAAGCTCAGCAAGGGCGCGAAGAAGACCGCCGACGGCGAGAAGCCCTCGACGCTGTACAGCTCCAACCAGCACGCCCGCGAGTGGATCACGCCCGAGACGACCCGCCGGCTGATGCACTACTACCTCGACAACTACGGCAAGAACGAGCAGATCACCAAGCTCGTGGACCAGACCGAGCTGTGGTTCGTGCTCTCCGCCAACCCGGACGGCTACGACTACACCTTCAAGGCCCCCGCCAACCGGCTCTGGCGCAAGAACCTCCGGGACAACAACGGCGACGGCAAGATCACCGCCGGCGACGGCGTCGACCTCAACCGCAACTTCTCCTATAAATGGGGCTACGACAACGAGGGTTCGTCGCCCCGTCCGACGAGCGAGACCTACCGCGGCGCGGGCCCCTCCTCCGAGCCGGAGACCCAGGCCCTCGACGCGTTCGAGAAGCGCGTCGGCTTCACGTACGCCATCAACTACCACTCCGCGGCCGAACTCCTGCTCTACGGCGTCGGCTGGCAGGTCGCCACCCCGACCCCGGACGACGTGATCTACCGGTCGCTGGCCGGCACCCCCGAGAACTCCGCGATCCCCGGCTACCACCCGCAGGTCTCCTCCGAGCTCTACACCACCAACGGCGAGGCCGACGGACACGCGGCCAACGCCAACGGGGTCATGATGTTCACCCCGGAGATGTCGACCTGCCAGACCGCCTCCGCCGTCGACCCGGACGACCCCTGGAACCCGGCCGACTGCCAGTCCGTCTTCAACTTCCCCGACGACGAGAAGCTGATCCAGCGGGAGTTCGCCAAGAACATCCCGTTCGCCCTCTCGGTCGCCGAGAGCTCCCGCCACCCCGACCGGCCGTCCTCCTCGGTGGGCATCCCCGCGCCCGACTTCACCCCTGACACCTTCGCCACCTCCTACGCGCGCGGCGAGGGCCAGGAAGTCGCCGTCACCGCCCGCAGGAGCCTCCGCGACAAGCGGCTCAACTACCGCGTGGACGGCGGCCGTACGCACACCGAACCGCTGAAGGCGTGGACCGGCGGCGAACGGTACGGAGGCGACGACAACCTCCGCTTCGACCAGTACCGGGCCCAGGTGGAGGACGCCGGCGTCGGCTCCAAGGCGCAGGTGTGGTTCACCGGCCGTACGCGCGACGGCGCGAGCACGTCCAGCAAGCCCTTCACCTACACGGTCGCCGAGCGGCCCCGCGCCGACACCCTGGTACTCGCGGACGAGGGCGGCGCCGGCCCCGCCCGGCACCTCGCCGCCTATACCGAGGCCCTCGCGGACAACGGCCGCGAGGCCGCCGTCTGGGACGTCGCCAAACAGGGCGCGCCGCACGCGCTCGGCGTGCTCGGCCACTTCAAGACCGTCCTGTGGTACTCCGGCGCGAACCGCCCCGGCGGCGCGACGCTGCTCGCCGTGCGCGCCTTCATCAACGAGGGCGGCAAGGTCGTCACCAGCGGCGAACTGGCCGGCGGCAGCGCGCGCGTCGGCGCGGCCGACACCGACGACTTCAGCCAGTACTACCTGGGCGCGTACGGCCGTACGTCCCTCAAGGGGCCCACGAAGTTCACCGGCGCCGGCAGCCTCAAGGACCTCGCCGCGAACCTCACCGGCGTCGCGGGCAACCCCCTCGACGCTGCCGGCTCGTACGCGGTCACCTCGGACACCCTGCCCCCGGCCTCATTCCCGCAGTTCAGCAGCGCCGCCGCCGGGGACTACCCGGGCCTCCGCCCGCCCTCCCAGCCATACGAGGGCGACTGGATGGCGGCCACCCAGCACCAGGACAGCGCCTACACCCGGCTGGCCCGCACCGTCGACCTGACCGGCGCGAGCGCCGCGGACAAGCCGAGCCTCGCCCTCCGGCTCAGCTTCGACACCGAGACCGGTTACGACAACGCGGTCGTCGAGGCGCACACGGTGGGCCAGGACGACTGGACCACGCTGCCCGACGCGAACGGCGGAACCACCACCGACGTCCCCGCCGAATGCGGCCAGGGCTACTACATCAACCTGCATCCCTGGCTCACCCACTACCTGACCCTGGGCGACGGCAGCTGCCAGCCGCGCGGCACCTCGGGGGCGTGGCACCGCTTCACCGGCGCCTCCGCGGGCTGGCAGCCGGCCTCCTTCGACCTGAGCGCCTACGCGGGCAAGAAGGCCGAGCTGGCCGTCTCCTACATCACCGACCCCAGCACCGGAGGCCGCGGCGTCTTCGTCGACAGCACCAAGGTCGTCATCGGCGGCGCCGCACAGCCCACCGAGGGGTTCGAGACCGCCCTCGCCCCCTGGACCGTGCCCGGGCCGCCGCCCGGCAGCCCGGCGAGCACCCTCGACTGGACCCGCTCCAAGGAGCTCTTCCACTCCTCGGCGGCCGTCACCACCCGCGACACCGTCCTGCTGGGCTTCGGCCTGGAACACGTGCCGGGAGCGGCCGAGCGGGCGAAGCTCCTGGGCGGCGCGCTGCGCGCCGTACGCGGCTGACCGAGCGTGACCGATGGCGCCGGCCCGCACCCCGCGGCAAGGGGGTGCGGGCCAGCGCTGCCAATGTCACGTACGTCCCTTGTTAGAGGTAGGGTCGGAGTCGGTCGGGGACATCCCATACAGCTCGCCGGCGTCCAGACCGGCAAACCAACGAGGAGATCGGTTCGTGACGATCCGCGTAGGCATCAACGGCTTTGGCCGTATCGGTCGTAACTACTTCCGCGCACTGCTGGAGCAGGGTGCGGACATCGAGATCGTCGGTGTCAACGACCTGACCGACAACGCCACCCTGGTTCACCTGCTGAAGTACGACACCATCCTGGGTCGCCTGAAGCAAGAGGTCAGCCACACCGACGACACCATCACGGTCGGCAACCAGACCTTCAAGACGATGGCCGAGCGCGACCCGGCCGCCCTCCCGTGGGGCGAGCTCGGCGCCGACATCGTCATCGAGTCGACCGGCATCTTCACCAAGAAGGCCGACGCCTCCAAGCACCTCGCCGCCGGTGCCAAGAAGGTCCTGATCTCCGCGCCCGCCAAGGACGAGGACATCACGATCGTGATGGGCGTCAACCAGGACAAGTACGACGCGGACAACCACCACGTCATCTCCAACGCCTCCTGCACCACCAACTGCGTGGCGCCGATGGCCAAGGTTCTCCTGGAGAACTTCGGCATCGTCAAGGGCATGATGACCACGGTCCACGCGTACACGAACGACCAGCGCATCCTGGACTTCCCGCACTCGGACCTGCGCCGCGCCCGTGCCGCCGCCGAGAACATCATCCCGACCACCACCGGTGCCGCCAAGGCCACCGCCCTGGTGATCCCGGAGCTCGCCGGCAAGCTGGACGGCATCGCGATGCGCGTCCCCGTCCCCACCGGCTCGGTCACCGACCTGGTCATCGAGCTGGAGCAGGAAGTCTCCAAGGACGAGGTCAACGCCGCGTTCCAGAAGGCCGCCGAGGGCCAGCTCAAGGGCATCCTGGAGTACACCGAGGACCCGATCGTCTCCTCGGACATCGTCAACTGGCCGGCCTCCTGCACCTTCGACTCCTCCCTGACCATGGTCCAGGGCAAGAGCGTCAAGGTCATCGGCTGGTACGACAACGAGTGGGGCTACTCCAACCGTCTGGTGGACCTGACCACCTACGTCGGTGGCCGGCTCTGAACGCTGCCTGACCCGGGCACCGAGATGTGAAGGACAGGGCTCGTGCGACGCGATGGCGCGTCGTCCGGGCCCTGTCTCATGACTGACTACGACGGAGTCACCATGAAGACGATCGACGAACTCATTCAGGGTGGGGTCGAAGGCAAGCGGATCTTCGTCCGCGCCGACCTCAACGTGCCGCTGGACGGCACAGCCATCACCGACGACGGGCGCATCCGCGCCGTCGTTCCGACGGTCACCGCGCTCGCCGAGGCGGGCGCCAAGGTGATCGTCGCCTCGCACCTGGGCCGCCCGAAGGGCGCCCCGGACCCGCGGTTCTCCCTCGCGCCGGCCGCGGCGCGGCTGGGCGAACTGCTCGGCAAGAACGTCTCGTTCGCCACCGACACGGTCGGCGACAGCGCGAAGGCCACCGTAGCCGCCATGGCGAACGGCGAGGTCACGCTGCTGGAGAACCTCCGTTTCAACGCGGGCGAGACGAGCAAGGACGACGCCGAGCGCGGCGCGTTCGCCGACCGGCTCGCGGAGCTCGCGGACCTGTACGTGGGCGACGGCTTCGGTGCGGTGCACCGCAAGCACGCCTCGGTCTTCGACCTCCCGGCCCGGCTGCCGCACGCCGTCGGCTACCTCATCGCCACCGAGGTCGACGTCCTGAAGAAGCTCACCGCCGAGGCCGAGCGGCCCTACGCCGTCGTCCTGGGCGGCGCGAAGGTCTCCGACAAGCTCGGGGTCATCGACCACCTGCTGGAGAAGGCCGACCGCATCCTGATCGGCGGCGGCATGGCGTACACCTTCCTCAAGGCCCAGGGCCACGAGGTCGGCATCTCGCTGCTCCAGGAGGACCAGATCCCGAAGGTCCAGGGCTACCTCCGGCGCGCCGAGGAGCGCGGCGTGGAGTTCGTACTCCCCGTCGACGTCCTGGTCGCCCCGGAGTTCCCGGACCTGAAGACCAAGGCCCCGGCCAACCCCACGACGGTCGCCGCGGACGCCATCCCGGCCGACCAGGAGGGTCTGGACATCGGTCCCGAGACCCGCAAGCTGTACGCCTCGAAGCTCGCCGACGCGGCCACCGTCTTCTGGAACGGGCCGATGGGCGTCTTCGAGCACCCCGACTACGCCGAGGGCACCAAAGCCGTCGCCCAGGCGCTTCTCGACAGCCCGGCGTTCACCGTCGTCGGCGGCGGCGACTCGGCCGCGGCCGTGCGCCAGCTGGGCTTCGACGAGAAGACCGGTCGGGGATTCGATCACATCTCGACCGGCGGCGGCGCGAGCCTCGAATACCTCGAAGGCAAGACGCTCCCCGGCCTCGCCGCACTGGAGGACTGAATCACCGTGAGTGACCGCACCCCGCTGATGGCGGGCAACTGGAAGATGAACCTCAACCACCTTGAGGGCATCGCACACGTCCAGAAGCTCGCCTTCGCCCTCGCCGACAAGGACTACGAGTCCGTCGAGGTCGCCGTCCTGACGCCGTTCACCGACCTCCGGTCGGTGCAGACGCTGGTCGACGGCGACAAGCTCAAGATCAAGTACGGCGCCCAGGACCTGTCGGCGCACGACTCCGGTGCGTACACCGGCGAGATCTCCGGCGCGATGCTCGCCAAGCTGAAGTGCGCGTACGTCGCGATCGGGCACTCCGAGCGCCGCCAGTACCACGGCGAGAACGAAGAGATCTGCAACGCCAAGGTCAAGGCCGCCTACCTCAACGGCCTCACGCCGATCCTCTGCGTCGGCGAGGGCCTGGAGGTCCGCAAGGCCGGCAACCAGGTCGCGCACACCCTCGCGCAGCTCGACGGCGCCCTCGCGGACATCCCCGCCGAGCAGGCCGAGTCCATCGTGATCGCGTACGAGCCGGTCTGGGCGATCGGCACCGGCGAGGTCGCCACCCCCGAGGACGCGCAGGAGGTCTGCGGCGCCATCCGCGGGCGCCTCGCGGAGCTCTACAGCCAGGAGCTGGCCGACAAGGTCCGCATCCAGTACGGCGGCTCCGTGAAGTCCGGCAACGTCGCGGCGATCATGGCGCAGCCGGACATCGACGGCGCCCTGGTGGGCGGCGCGGCGCTGGACGTGGACGAGTTCGTCAAGATCGTCAGGTTCCGCGACCAGTAGCAGCGGGCGGCGGCTACGGCTGCTATGACGATGGGGCCCACCCGTCGTACCCTGTCGGGGCCGGGACCGGTGTACACGCACCGCCCGGCCCTGCGCCGTTTTCAGTGTTCCTTAGCGGTTCTGGCGTTTTCAGTCCGAGAGTGTTCAGTCCGAGAGAGTTGGTCCAGCCGTGGTCTTGGGGTTCTCGATCGCCCTCATCGTCTTCAGCCTGCTGATGATGATGCTGGTGCTCATGCACAAGGGGAAGGGCGGCGGCCTCTCCGACATGTTCGGTGGCGGCATGCAGTCCTCCGTCGGGGGTTCCTCGGTCGCCGAGCGCAACCTCGACCGGATCACCATCGCCGTCGGCGTGCTCTGGTTCATCTGCATCATCGTGCTCGGCCTGCTGATGAAACTCGACAGCTGACGTACCGTCGTATGCGCGGCCTATCATGGGCCTTGCGTCTCGCGGACGGGCGGTAACTCCGGCCACTGGACGCGCGTTGGGCCTTACGTAGACTGGGGCGCCCGCAGCGGAGCGGCTCATTGACGTTTCGCGGCACCATCACGCAGGGAGTTACGACCGTGGCAAGTGGCAACGCGATCCGAGGAAGTCGGGTCGGAGCGGGGCCGATGGGGGAGGCAGAGCGAGGCGAGTCCGCGCCCCGCCTCCGCATCTCCTTCTGGTGCTCGAACGGGCACGAGACGCAGCCGAGCTTCGCCAGCGACGCGCAGATTCCCGACACTTGGGACTGCCCGCGCTGTGGCTTCCCCGCAGGCAAGGACCGGGACAACCCGCCGGACCCGCCGCGCACCGAGCCGTACAAGACGCACCTCGCGTACGTGCGCGAGCGGCGCAGCGACGCGGACGGCGAGGCGATCCTCGCCGAGGCGCTCGCCAAGCTCCGCGGCGAGATCTGAGCACGTCCGACCGGACGGGAGCGGCGGCAGGAAGCACGACCCTGACCAACACGGCCCGGGGGGGGGGGGGGGGGGGGGGGGGGGGGGGGGGGGGGGGGGGGGGGGGGGGGGGGGAGGGGGGGTGTGTTTCCGGGGCTGGGTTAGGGGGGGGGGTAGCTGGAGGGACAAA
>NZ_JBWKFF010000008.1:170821-182191 GCF_056434425.1 Streptomyces sp. NPDC044033
CCCCAGAGAAGGGTGGAAAGAGCCAAAAACACCCCCCCCCCCCCCCCCCCCCCCCCCCCCCCCCTCCCTCCCCCCCCCCCCCCCCCGGGCCGTTGTCAGTGGTCGCCGCTACGGTTTCGTCAATGGCCGGAGCGGGTGGGGGAACTGTGGCAGCGGTTGACGAACGAGTGGTCCGTCCGAGTGTCGGAGGAGGCTTCGGACGGCTGTGGTCGGCGGCCGTGATCTCCCGCCTGGGAGACGCGCTCCGCTCCGCCGCGCTGCCCCTGCTCGCCGTCTCGCTGACCGGTTCGCCGATGCTCGTCTCGCTGGTGACGGCCGCCGGATTCCTGCCGTGGCTGCTGTTCGGACTGCTCGGCGGCGCCGTGGCGGACCGGGTCGACCAGCGGCGGGCGATGTGGGCGGTGGACGTGGTCCGCGGGCTGCTCATGGCGGCCTTCGCGATCGCCGTGGCCTGCGGGGCGGCGACGATCGGCCTGCTCATCGCGGTCGCCTTCGCGCTCACCGCCCTCCAGACGCTCTTCGACAACGCCGCCACGGCCCTGCTGCCCTCCGTCGTGGACGAGGCGGCGCTGGGCACCGCGAACGCCCGGTTGATGACCGGCCAGCAGATAGCCGGCTCCTTCGTCGGGGCGCCGCTGGTCCCGGTGCTCCTCGGCATCGGCCTCGCCATGCCGTACGCGGCCGACGCGGGCACGTACCTCCTCGCGGCCGTCCTCGTGGCCGGGGTGCGGGCGGACCCGCCGGAGCGGCCGGCCCGCGCCGCCGGGCGCACACTGCGGCGCGAGATGGCCGACGGCATACGCGCGCTCTGGCGCGACCGGCTGCTGCGCTGGCTGTGCGCGTCCACCACCCTGTGCAATGTCGGCGTCGGCGCGCTCATCGCCATGCTCCCGCTGCTGGTCAAGGGGTGGCTGGACGCGGGCGACGCGGGCTATGCGGCGACCATCGCGGCCTACGGCATCGGCGGGGTGGCCGGCGGCCTGGCCGCCGGGCGGATCACCGGACGGCTCGGCCCGGCCCGGAGCCTGCTCCTCGGCGGCGGGCTCCAAGCCTGCTGCCTGGTGGCGCTCGGGACCGCCCGCTCCCTGCCGGCCGCGGTCGCCGCCATGGCGGTCTTCGGCTTCGTCGGAATGCTCTGGAACGTCACCCAGGTGACCTTGATGCAGCACCGCAGCCCCGCCGGGATGCTCGGCAGGACCAGCGCCGCGTTCCGCACGCTCGGCGTGGCGGGCGCGCCCTTCGGCGCGCTCGCCGGCGGAGCGGTGGCCACCGCCTGGGGGCTGAACACGCCGATGCTCTTCGCGGCGGCGCTCTTCGGGCTCGCGGTCCTCGCCCTCTCGCCGGCCCTCAAGGAGGCCGACAGCGGAAAGGCGGCGGACAGCGGACAGGCGTCTCGTAGCGGAGTCTGATCAATTAGGTTGGAAGGCAGCGGGACAGGTACGAGAAGAAGTGGGCTGATGTCCGAGATGAATGCAGACGGCCGCAGCAGGCTCGACCAGATGCCTCAGTGGAACGCGCTGGCCAAGCACCGGGACGAGCTGGGGGAGGTGCACCTGCGGGACCTCTTCGCGGACGACCCCGGGCGCGGCGAGCGCTACGGCCTCCAGGTGGGCGACCTGTACCTGGACTACTCCAAGCACCTCGTCACCGACGAGACCCTCCGCCTGCTGCGCGAGCTGGCGGCCGCGGCCGGGGTGAGCGAGCTGCGGGACGCGATGTTCCGCGGCGAGAAGATCAACACCACCGAGGACCGCGCCGTCCTCCACACGGCGCTGCGCGCCCCCGAGTCCGCGGTCATCGAGGCGGGCGGCGAGAACGTGGTCCCCGCCGTGCACGCGGTGCTCACCAAGATGCAGGTCTTCGCCGACCGGGTGCGCTCGGGCGACTGGAAGGGCCACACCGGCAAGCCGATCAAGACCGTCGTCAACATCGGCATCGGCGGCTCCGACCTCGGCCCGGCGATGGCCTACGAGGCGCTGCGCGCCTTCACCGCCCGCGACCTCCAGTTCCGCTTCGTGTCGAACGTGGACGGCGCGGACCTGCACGAGGCCGTGCGGGACCTCGACCCGGCCGAGACGCTGTTCATCATCGCCTCGAAGACCTTCACCACCATCGAGACCATCACCAACGCCACCTCCGCCCGCAACTGGCTCCTCGGCGGGCTCGGAGCCGGCCAGGAAGCCGTCGCCAAGCACTTCGTGGCGCTGTCGACGAACGCCGAGAAGGTCTCGGAGTTCGGCATCGACGTGACCAACATGTTCGAGTTCTGGGACTGGGTCGGCGGGCGCTACTCGTACGACTCGGCGATCGGCCTCTCCCTGATGGTCGCCATCGGGCCGGACCGGTTCCGGGAGATGCTGGCGGGCTTCCACCTCGTCGACGAGCACTTCCGCTGCGCCCCGCCCGAGGAGAACGTCCCGCTGCTGCTGGGCCTGCTGGGCGTCTGGTACGGCAACTTCCACGACGCGCAGTCGCACGCGGTCCTGCCCTACAGCCACTACCTGTCGAAGTTCACGGCCTACCTCCAGCAGCTGGACATGGAGTCGAATGGCAAGTCCGTGGACCGGGAGGGCGAGCCGGTCGGCTGGCAGACCGGGCCCGTCGTCTGGGGCACGCCCGGCACCAACGGCCAGCACGCGTACTACCAGCTGCTGCACCAGGGCACCAAGCTCATCCCCGCCGACCTCATCGGCTTCGCCAACCCGGTCGACGACCTGCTGCCGGACCTCGTGGCCCAGCACGACCTGCTGATGGCGAACCTGTTCGCACAGGGCCAGGCGCTCGCCTTCGGCAAGACGCCGGAAGAGGTCGCGGCGGAGGGTGTGCCGGCCGAGCTGGTCCCGCACAAGACGTTCAAGGGGAACCGGCCCACCAGCACGATCCTCGCCCGTGAGCTCACCCCATCGGTGCTCGGACAGCTGATCGCGCTCTACGAGCACAAGGTGTTCGTACAGGGAGCCATCTGGAACATCGACTCCTTCGACCAGTGGGGCGTCGAGCTCGGCAAGGTGCTCGCGAAGCGGATCGAGCCCGCGCTCAGCGAGGGGGCCGAGGTGCCGGGGCTGGACGCGTCCACGACGGCGCTGGTCGGGCGTTACCGCTCGCTGCGCGGGCGCTGAGGTCCTGCGGCAGCCGTACGCACCAGGCCCCGGCCGCCTTCGCGGTGGCCGGGGCCTGGTGCGTTGGGACGGGTCACTGATCGGGGCCCCGCCACTCGACCGCGGTACGGGCTCGAAACCGGTGGCCGGTCGGCAGCAAGCGCCGGACGGGCCGGATTCCCCGGCCCGTCCGGCGCTTGGCGTTCCGTCCGTCCTACGCCGAGGCCGGTGGGTACAGCGAGCGGGGGAGGCCCGCCGCCGCGGCCCGGTCCAGCAGCCACAGGGTGCGGCCGCGGCCGTACGCGCCGGCCGCCGGGGCCTGGATCTCACCCGCCCCCGACAGGGCGATCGTCACCGCCCGCGCCTTGTCCTCGCCCGCCGCCAGCAGCCAGACCTCGCGCGCCGCGCGGATCGCCGGCAGCGTCAGGGAGACGCGGTTGGGCGGGGGCTTGGGCGCGCCGCGCACCCCGACGACGGTGCGCTCGGTCTCCCGTACGCCCGGCTGCTCGGGGAAGAGCGACGCCACGTGCGTATCCGGGCCGACGCCCAGCAGCAGCACGTCGAACGACGGCACCGGGCCGTGGTCCTCGGGCCCGGCGGCCGCGGCCAGCTCGGCCGCGTAGGCTTCCGCCGCCGCGTCCGGGTCGTTGCCGTACGGGCCGTGGGACGCCGGCATCTCGTGCACCCGGGCCGGGTCCAGGTCCACCGCGTCCAGCAGCGCCTCGCGCGCCTGGGTGACATTGCGCTCCGGGTCCCCGTCCGGCAGGAACCGCTCGTCGCCCCACCACAGGTCGAGCCGCGAGAAGTCCACGGCGTCCCGGGCGGGCGCCGCGGCGAGGGCCGCGAGCAGCCCGTTGCCGTTGCGCCCGCCGGTCAGCACGACCGAGGCGGAGCCCCGGGCGGCCTGAGCGTCCACGATCTTCGTGATCAGCCGGGCCGCCGCGGCCTGCGCCATCAGCTCCTTGTCCCGGTGCACGACGATCTGCGGCGCGCTCACTTGGACGTCGCCTTCTTCGCCGAAGCGCCCTTCGCCGAGGCGCTCTTCTTCGCGGCCGCCGGAGCGCCCTGCTCCGACGCCTCGCCGGCCGCCGGGCCACCGGACCCGCCGTCGGCGGCGTCCGACGCCTCGGCCGGCTTGTCCGCGCTCGTCAGCTGCTTGACGCCGAGCGTCACCGTCGCCCGGTAGACGTCGTCCGGGTCGAGCCGGCGCAGCTCCTCGGCGATCAGATCGGCGGTCTCCCGCCGCTTGAGCGCCACGTGCCGGTCCGGCTGGCCGGGCATGGCCAGCTCGGCCAGCGCACCGTCCGCCCGGTCGAGGCAGATGACGCCGTCCGGCGTGGCCAGCCGCACCGCGGTGAGCCCGGGGCCCTCCGAGACCTTCCGCTCGACCGGCACCTTCAGCCGGTCGGCGAGCCACAGCGCGAGCAGCTCGCTGCTCGGGTTGTACGCCTCGCCCTCCACGACCGCGGAACCGATCTTGGAGTGCTTCTGGTCCAGCGCCGCGGCCAGCATGCTGCGCCACGGCGTGATCCGGGTCCAGGCCAGGTCGGTGTCGCCGGGCGCGTACGCCTCGGCGCGTACCCCGAGCGCGGTCACCGGGTCCTCCGCGGCGGCGGCGTCGGTGATCCGGCGCTGGGCCAGCTTGCCGAGCGGGTCCGCGGACGGGTTGTCCGGCGCGTCCTCGGGCCACCAGACCACCACGGGGGCGTCCGGCAGCAGCAGCGGGAGCACGACGGACTCGGCGTGGTTGGCCAGTTCGCCGTGCATGCGCAGGACGACGGTCTCGCCGGTGCCGGAGTCGGAGCCGACCCGGATCTCGGCGTCCAGCCGGGCCATCTTGCGGTCACGCGGCGAACGCCCGGGCCGCTTGATGACGGCCACGATGCGGGAGGGGTGCTCCCGCGACGCGTCGCCGGCCGCCTTGAGCGCGTCGTAGGCGCTGCCCTCGTCGGTGACGATGACCAGGGTGAGGACCATCCCCACGGCGGGGGTGCCGATGGAGTGCCGGGCCTCGATGAGACCCGCGTTGATACGGGACGAGGTGGTGTCCGTCAGATCGATTCTCATGGCCGGCGCCAGCTCCTGCCGTCTCGTGCGAGCATCTCGTCCGCCTCTGCCGGCCCCCAGGTGCCCGACGCGTACTGCGCGGGCTTGCCGTGCTTGTCCCAGTACTCCTCGATCGGGTCGAGGATGTTCCAGGACAGCTCGACCTCCTGGTGCCGGGGGAAGAGGTTGGCGTCGCCGAGCAGCACATCGAGGATGAGCCGCTCGTACGCCTCCGGGCTGGACTCGGTGAAGGACTCGCCGTACGCGAAGTCCATGGTGACGTCCCGGACCTCCATCGAGGTACCGGGCACCTTGGAACCGAATCGCACGGTGACGCCCTCGTCCGGCTGCACCCGGATGACCAGGGCGTTCTGCCCCAGCTCCTCGGTGGAACCGGCCTCGAAGGGCAGATACGGCGCCCGCTTGAAGACCACCGCGATCTCCGTGACACGGCGCCCCAGCCGCTTGCCGGTGCGCAGATAGAAGGGGACGCCCGCCCAGCGGCGGTTGTTGATCTCCAGCTTGATGGCCGCGAAGGTGTCGGTCTTCGACTTGGGGTCGATGCCCTCCTCTTCGAGGTAGCCGGACACCTCCTCGCCGCCCTGCCAGGCGTGCGCGTACTGGCCGCGTACGGTGTGCGCGCCGAGGTCCTTCGGCAGCTCGACCGCGCCCAGCACCTTGAGCTTCTCCGCCACCAGGGCCTTCGGGTGGAAGGAACCGGGCTCCTCCATCGCGGTGAGCGCGAGGAGCTGGAGCAGGTGGTTCTGGATGACGTCGCGGGCCGCGCCGATGCCGTCGTAGTAGCCGGCCCGGCCGCCGATGCCGATGTCCTCGGCCATGGTGATCTGCACGTGGTCGACGTACGACCGGTTCCAGATCGGCTCGAACATCGTGTTGGCGAACCGCAGCGCCAGGATGTTCTGGACCGTCTCCTTGCCCAGGTAGTGGTCGATCCGGAAGACCTCGTTGGGCGGGAAGACGTCGTGCACGATCTGGTTGAGCTCTTGCGCGCTCTTGAGGTCGTGGCCGAACGGCTTCTCGATCACCGCGCGCCGCCAGGAGTCGCCCGGGCCCTGGGACAGCCCGTGCTTCTTGAGCTGCTCGACGACGTCGGGGAAGAACTTCGGCGGGACGGAGAGATAGAAGGCGAAGTTGCCGCCGGTGCCCCGGGCCTTGTCGAGCTCGTCGATGGTGGCCTTGAGGGTCTTGAACGCCTCGTCGTCGTCGAAGACGCCCGGTACGAACCGGAAGCCCTCGGCGAGTTGCTGCCACACCTCCTCGCGGAAGGGGGTGCGCGCGTGTTCCTTGACGGCGTCGTGGACGACCTGCGCGAAGTCCTCGTTCTCCCAGTCGCGCCGGGCGAAGCCGACGAGCGAGAAGCCCGGCGGCAGCAGGCCGCGGTTGGCCAGGTCGTAGACCGCGGGCATCAGCTTCTTACGGGACAAATCGCCCGTGACGCCGAAGATGACCAGGCCCGACGGCCCCGCGATGCGCGGGAGCCGTCGGTCCTGTGCGTCACGCAGCGGGTTGACTCCGCTTGCGGATACAGGGGACAAGGTCATGCCTCCGAGGGGGACAGACGCTTGAGCTCGGCCTCGGTGGACTTCAGGAGGTCGACCCAGGACGCCTCGAACTTGTCGACGCCCTCGTCCTCCAGGAGCTGCACGACGTCGTCGTAGGAGATCCCGGCGGCGGCGAGGTCGTCGAGCTGGCTCTGCGCCTCGTCGTACGTGCCGCGCACCGTGTCACCGGCGATCTCGCCGTGGTCGGCGGTCGCTTCCATGGTGGCCTCGGGCATGGTGTTGACCGTGTTCGGGGCGACCAGGTCGACCACGTACAGGGTGTCCTTGTAGGCCGGGTCCTTGACGCCGGTCGAGGCCCACAGCGGACGCTGCCGGTTGGCGCCGGCCGTCTCCAGCGCGGTCCAGCGGTCGGAGGAGAAGACCTCCTCGTACGCCTGGTACGCGAGGCGGGCGTTGGCCAGCGCGGCCTTGCCCTTGAGGGCCTTGGCGTCGCCGCCCAGGGCGTCGAGGCGCTTGTCGATCTCGGTGTCCACGCGGGACACGAAGAAGGACGCCACCGAGTGGATCTTGGAGATGTCCAGGCCCGCGGCCTTGGCCTTCTCCAGCCCGGCCAGGTAGGCGTCCATGACCGCGCGGTAGCGCTCCAGCGAGAAGATCAGCGTGACGTTGACGCTGATCCCCAGGCCGATCGTCTCGGTGATCGCCGGGAGGCCCGCCTTGGTGGCGGGGATCTTGATGAGGGTGTTCGGGCGGTCCACCAGCCAGGCGAGCTGCTTGGCCTCGGCGACCGTGGCCCCGGTGTTGTGCGCCAGCCGCGGGTCGACCTCGATGGAGACCCGGCCGTCCTGGCCGTCCGTCGCGTCGAAGACCGGCCGCAGGATGTCGGCGGCGTCGCGGACGTCCGCCGTCGTGATCATGCGGATGGCTTCCTCGACGGTGACCCGGCGGGCCGCGAGGTCGGCGAGCTGCTGCTCGTAACCGTCGCCCGAGGAGATCGCCTTCTGGAAGATCGACGGGTTGGTGGTGACGCCGACGACATGGTTCTGGTCGATCAGCTCGGCCAGGTTGCCGGACGTGATGCGCTTGCGCGACAGGTCGTCCAGCCAGATCGCGACGCCTTCGTCGGAGAGGCGCTTGAGTGCGTCCGTCATGGAAATTGCATCTCCTACTTGTCGTATACGGGCGTCAGCGGCCGGCGGCGGCGAGCGACTCGCGGGCCGCGGCGGTGACGGCCTCGGATGTCAGACCGAACTCGCGGTAGAGCACCTTGTAGTCGGCGGAGGCGCCGAAGTGCTCCAGCGAGACGATCCGGCCGGCGTCGCCGACGAAGCGGTGCCAGGTCAGGCCGATCCCGGCCTCGACCGCGACGCGCGCCTTCACGTCCGGCAGCAGCACGCCGTCCCGGTACGCCTGATCCTGCTCCTCGAACCACTCGACGGACGGCATCGACACCACGCGAGTGGGGATGCCGTCGGCCTGGAGCGCCTCGCGGGCCTCGACGGCCAGCTGGACCTCGGAGCCGGTGCCGATCAGGATGACCTGCGGACGGCCGCCCTCGGCCTCGAAGAGGGTGTAACCGCCCTTGGCCGCGTCCTCATCGGCCTCGTACGTCGGCACGTTCTGCCGGGTGAGGGCGAGGCCGTGCGGCGCGGGCTTGGCGTTGTGGCGGCGCATGATCTCGCGCCAGGCGATGGCCGTCTCGTTGGCGTCGGCCGGACGGACCATGTTCAGGCCCGGGATGGCGCGCAGCGCGGACATGTGCTCGACCGGCTGGTGGGTCGGGCCGTCCTCGCCGAGACCGATGGAGTCGTGCGTCCACACGTACGTGACCGGCAGCCGCATCAGGGCGGCGAGTCGCACGGCGGGGCGCATGTAGTCGGAGAACACCAGGAAGGTGCCGCCGTAGATGCGGGTGTTGCCGTGCAGCGCGATGCCGTTCATGGTCGAGCCCATGGCGTGCTCGCGGATGCCCCAGTGCACCGTACGGCCGTACGGGCTGGCCTCCGGCAGCGGGTTGCCCGCCGGGAGGAACGAGGACGAGGCGTCGATCGTGGTGTTGTTCGAGCCGGCCAGGTCGGCGGAGCCGCCCCACAGCTCGGGGACCACGGCGCCCAGCGCCTTCAGCACCTCGCCGGACGCCTTGCGGGTCGCGACGGCCTTGCCGGCCGGGAAGGACGGCAGCGCCTTCTCCCAGCCGTCGGGCAGCTCGGCCGCGTCGATCCGGTCGAACTCGGCGGCGCGCTTCGGGTTGGCGGCGCGCCACTCCTCGAACCGCTTGTTCCAGGCGGCGTGCGCCTCTCGGCCGCGGTCGACGACCTCACGGGCGTGGGCGAAGACCTCGTCCTCGACCTGGAAGGTCTGCTCCGGGTCGAAGCCCAGCACCTTCTTGGTCGCGGCGACCTCTTCGTCGCCGAGCGCCGCGCCGTGCGCGGCGCCGGTGTTCTGCGCGTTCGGGGCCGGCCAGGCGATGATCGTGCGGGCGCCGATGATCGAGGGGCGCTCGGTCTCGGCCTGCGCCGCCTTCAGGGCCTTGTAGAGGGCCTTGACATCGAAGTCGCCGTTGGCGGACTGCTCGACGCGCTGTACGTGCCAGCCGTACGCCTCGTACCGCTTCAGCACGTCCTCGGAGAGCGCCGTCTCGGTGTCGCCCTCGATCGAGATGTGGTTGTCGTCGTAGACCGCGACGATGTTGCCGAGCTTCTGGTGGCCGGCCAGCGAGCTCGCCTCGGCCGAGATGCCCTCTTCGACGTCGCCGTCGGAGACGATCGCCCAGATGGTGTGGTCGAAGGGGGAGGCGCCGGCGGCGGCGTCCGGGTCGAACAGGCCGCGCTCGTAGCGGGCGGCCATGGCCATGCCCACCGCGTTGGCGATGCCCTGGCCCAGCGGGCCGGTGGTGGTCTCCACGCCGCGCGTGTGGCCGTGCTCGGGGTGGCCGGGGGTCTTGCTGCCCCAGGTGCGGAACGACTTGAGGTCGTCCAGCTCCAGGCCGTACCCCGACAGGTACAACTGGATGTAAAGGGTGAGGCTGGTGTGACCCGGAGAGAGGACGAACCGGTCGCGGCCGGTCCAGTCGGCGTCGCTCGGGTCGTGCCGCATCAGCTTCTGGAACAGCAGGTACGCGGCGGGCGCGAGGCTCATGGCCGTACCGGGATGGCCGTTGCCGACCTTCTGCACGGAATCCATGGCCAGGACGCGGACGGTATCTACGGCCCGCTGGTCCAGATCGGTCCAGTCGAGGTCTGTGGTGGTCGGCTTGGTGCTCACCCTGAGTCAGGGCTCCTCTCCACATGTCGAGTGCCGCGGGACGGTGTGTCAGCCGGGCGCTGTCGAGCCTACCCCCGCCGGAACGTGCACCTTTTCGACGTGCGGCCGGTTGCCTGACCCGACGTCGGCGGCAACCGGACGCGCGGCTCAATCATTCCCGGCGCGCAGGTGGCGGCAGTGTCTCCAGGGTGCCCGGGAAGCCGTCGCCCCGCCTCCCGAGCTGGGCCATCCCCCCGATGCGAGGCATCGTCCAACACGGGCCCACCCCCGCGAAGGCCGAGGTATCCGCTACGTCTAGAGTGGCGTGGTACGCGCAAGTCTTTACCGGGCCATCACGCCCGGTGCTTGCTGGGTCTTATCGCGGCGTCTGCCGCTGAAGTCACTGAACCAGGGGTGTGCGTGACGGCCGTCGAATCCCGTCCTGCGGGGGTGCTCGCTACGAGCCCTAACCACCGGCCGTTCGGGGCCCGTGTCAAAGGGTTCGTGGCTCTCACCAAGCCACGGATCATCGAGCTGCTGCTCATCACCACGGTGCCGGTGATGTTCCTGGCCGAACAGGGTGTGCCCAACCTGTGGCTGGTGCTGGCCACCTGCTTCGGCGGCTACCTGTCCGCCGGCGGCGCCAATGCTCTGAACATGTACATCGACCGCGACATCGACGCGATGATGGACCGGACCTCCCAGCGCCCGCTGGTCACCGGCCTGATCTCGCCGCGCGAGGGCCTCGTCTTCGGACTCACCCTCGCCGTCGTCTCGACGCTGTGGTTCGGGCTCCTCGTCAACTGGCTGTCCGCCGCGCTGGCGCTGGGCGCGCTCCTCTTCTACGTCATCCTCTACACGATGGTGCTCAAGCGGCGCACCTCGCAGAACATCGTGTGGGGCGGCATCGCGGGCTGCATGCCGGTCTTCATCGGCTGGTCCTCGGTCACCAACTCGGTCTCCTGGGCCGCCGTCGTCCTCTTCCTCGTCATGTTCTTCTGGACGCCGCCGCACTACTGGCCGCTGTCGATGAAGGTCAAGGAGGACTACGCGCGGGTCGGCGTGCCGATGCTGCCCGTCGTCGCCTCCAACACGGTGGTCGCCCGTCAGATCGTCATCTACAGCTGGGTGATGGTCGCGGTCTCCCTGACGCTGTGGCCGCTGGGATACACGGGCTGGTTCTACCCGGCCGTGGCGGTCGTAACCGGCGCGTGGTGGCTCAAGGAGGCGCACGGACTGCTCGCCCGCGCCAAGGCCGGAGTGACCGGCGTCAAGCTCAAGGAGATGCGACTCTTCCACTGGTCCATCACCTATGTGTCGCTGCTCTTCGTGGCGGTCGCGGTGGACCCCTTCCTGCGCTGAAGGACCTGTATCGCACCCCGGGCGGGGGGGGGGGGGGGGGGGGGGGGAACCCCCCCCCCCCCCCCTCCCCCCTCCCCCCTCCCCCCCCCCCCCCCCTC
>NZ_JBWKFF010000008.1:182201-195095 GCF_056434425.1 Streptomyces sp. NPDC044033
TTTTTGTTTGTTGGGTGGGGGGAGGCGGGGGAGCTTTTGGTTGGGGGGGGGTTGGGGGGGGGGGGGGTGGGGGGGGGGCCCCCCCCCCCCCCCCCCCCCCCGCCCGTCGCCATTTGTCTTACCCGTCGGTAGCATCCTGGCCATGGCAGACACCCAGCAGGCCGAAGAGACCGAGCCCGACAAGGCCCAGCGCCGCACGGCCGGGCACGCCAAGCGCCTCGCGAAGCAGATGAAGGCGTTCGCCGAGCACCACGGCGGCACCGCCGAGGGCCAGCTCGCGCACATCGGCCGCGGCGTCACCAGAGTCGCCCTCGTCGGCGCCGACGGAGAATGGGGCAACCTCGTCGCCCCCTCCTACGACAGCGCCCGTGACGCCGCCGGTCTCGCGGGCATCGCCCTCCAGGACGACTTCGACGGCGACCTCGCCGCCAGGGTCCGCACCGGCCCGTACGAGTGGACCCGTATGGCGGGCATTCAGCTCGGCGGCCCCGGCAACCCCACCGCCGATAGCTGACGCTGACGCGGCCCTCGGCCGTTGGACCTACCGGAGAGCGGCTCCTGCGGCCGCCCCGGTGTCCCGGCGCTCGGGGGCGAGGAGGCCGCAGGAGGCGCTGGGGGAGGCCCCGTTCGGCAAGCTGCTGTTCTCCACGCGCGCGCGGGGCCGGACTCGGGTGTGGTGGCCGAGGAGTAGGCGAGCTTCTTCTTCGCACGCGCGCGTGCGGGTCGGCCGAGCTCTATGGGGTGGGCGCGCAGTGGTTCGTGCCGGTCACGGCCCGGCTCGTCGCCGAGTGGATAACCGACGGTGTTTGCGGGCGGGCGGGCGGACGCGCGGCGGATCGCCTCGCTCGTTGCGGCCGGCGCCGCCCGGCGGATCTACCGGCTGGACGCGGCCGGGGCGGCGGGCTGAAGGGCCTCGTGCTCGGCGTGGTCGCCCGAGGGAGCGGGCACCACCGGTGCCCCGGCACGCTCGCGCAGTGACAGGAAGACCCGCAGCACCGCGATCCACACCAGGCAGGACCCGAACATGTGCACCCCGACGAGCAGCTCGGGCGTGTCGGTGAAGTACTGCACGTAGCCGATGAGGCCCTGCGCGAGCAGCACCACGAACATCTCCAGCACCTTGCGGCGCGGCTCCGCGGGAGACTTCACGGCGCGCAGCGTGAACCACAGCGCCGCGGTCAGGCCGACGACGATGAAGACGAAGTCCACGTGCAGCTGGGTGACCTCGCGCCAGTCCAGCGGGATGCGGCGCACGTCCTTGGAGGCGTCGCCCGCGTGCTTGCCCGCGCCGCTGACCACGGTGCCGATGACGATCAGCGCGGTGCTCGCCGCGACGAGCACCCAGGACAGCTGCCGGACCGGCCGGCCGACGAGGTCGCGCGGCTCGGCGTCCCCCTCGCGGGAGCGCTGCCAGGTGATCACCGCGACCGTCAGCAGGCCGGAGGCGAGCAGGAAGTGTGAGCTGACGATGTACGGGTTGAGGCCGGTCAGCACCGTGATGCCGCCGACGACCGCGTTGCCCATCACGAGCCAGAACTGGGCCCAGCCGAGCCGGGTGAGACCGCGGCGGCGGGGGGCGAGGGCCCGCGAGGCGATGATGAACAGGCCGACGACCCCGCAGAGCACATACGTCAGCATCCGGTTGCTGAACTCGATGATGCCGTTGATGCCCATCGCCCCGGTGGGCGTCAGGCTCTCCTCGGTGCAGGTCGGCCAGGTCGGGCAGCCGAGCCCGGACTGGGTCAGCCGCACCGCGCCACCGGTGACGACGATGATCACGGCCATCACGACGGTGGCCAGCGCGGCCCCGCGCACGAAGCGCGCGGAGGGCTGCCAGCGGTCGGCGATGAGCTGGAGGGGGTTCAGCGTATTCGGCACGGGCTCATCGTAATCAGGTGCTTGTGCATCTTTTCACTTGGGGCCCGAGTCGGTGTTCCGGCGCTTTCCACCGGCGGTCCGGGCCGCCAGTCCGGGGCTTGCGGGTCACTCCCAGCGGAACCAGCGGGCGGCGGCGCCCAGACCGAGCACGGCCCATACGGCGAGAATGCCGAGGTCGCCCCAGGGCATCGCCGCGCCGTGCTGGAGGACGTCGCGCAGGCCGTCGGAGAGCGCCGAGATCGGCAGCAGCTCAAGGACGCTCCGCGCCGCCCCCGGGAACTTGTCCAGCGGCACGATGACGCCGCCGCCGATCAGCAGCAGCAGGAAGACCAGGTTGGCGGCGGCCAGGGTCGCCTCCGCCTTGAGCGTGCCGGCCATCAACAGGCCGAGCCCGGAGAACGCGGCGGTTCCGAGCACGAGCAGCGCGAGCACGGCCAGCGGGTTGCCGTGCGGGGACCAGCCCAGGGCGAAGGCGATCACCGCCAGCAGCACCACCTGGAGCGCCTCGGTGACCAGCACCGAGCAGGTCTTGGCGGTCATCAGCGCCCAGCGGGGCAGCGGCGACGCGCCGAGCCGCTTCAGTACGCCGTAGCGGCGCTCGAAGCCGGTCGCGATGGCCTGGCCGGTGAAGGCCGTGGACATCACGGCGAGGGCCAGCACGCCGGGGGCGAGGAAGTCGACGGACTTCCCGCCGCCGGTGTCGATGATGTCGACGGAGCTGAAGAGGGCCAGCAGCAGCGCGGGGATGATGACGGTCAGCAGCAGCTGCTCGCCGTTGCGCAGCAGCATCCGGGTCTCCAGCGCGGCCTGCGCCCGGATCATCCGAGGGAGCGGCGCGGCGCCGGGATCCGGGGTGAACGTGCCCGTCGCACTCATGCGCGCAGCTCCTTGCCGGTCAGCTCCAGGAAGACGTCCTCCAGGGTGTGCCGCTCGACCGAGATCCGGTCGGGCATGACGCCGTTCTGCGCGCACCAGCTCGTCACGGTGGCCAGCAGCTGCGGGTCGACCTCGCCGGAGACGCGGTACGTGCCGGGGGTCAGCTCGACGGCCGCCGACTGGGCGGGGAGCGCCTTCAGCAGCGAGATCAGGTCCAGTCCGGGGCGGCCGCCGAAGCGCAGGGTGTTCTCCGCGCCGCCCTCGCACAGCCGCTCGGGGCTGCCCTGGGCGATGACCTTGCCGCCGTCCACGATCGCGACGTCGTCCGCCAGCTGCTCGGCCTCGTCCATGTGGTGCGTGGTGAGCACCACGGTGACGCCGTCGGCGCGCAGCTCGCGCACCAGCTCCCAGGTGGCGTGCCGGGCCTGCGGGTCGAGGCCCGCGGTCGGCTCGTCCAGGAAGACGAGTTCGGGGCGGCCGACGACGGCCATCGCGAGGGAGAGCCGCTGCTGCTGCCCGCCGGACAGTCGCCGGTAGGCGGTGCGGCCGCAGGCGGCCAGCCCCAGCCGCTCGATCAGCGCGTCGACGTCCACGGGGTGCGCGTGCAGGGAGGCGGTGTGGCGCAGCATCTCCTCCGCGCGAGCTCCCGGATAGACCCCGCCGCTCTGCAGCATCACGCCGATGCGCGGACGGAGCGCGGCGGACTCGGTCACCGGGTCGAGCCCCAGCACCCGGACCGTTCCGGCGTCGGGCCGGCGGTACCCCTCGCAGGTCTCGACGGTGGTGGTCTTGCCCGCTCCGTTGGGGCCGAGCACGGCCGTCAGGGTCCCGCGCGCCACGGACAGGTCGAGACCGTCCACCGCGGTTTTCGCGCCGTACCGCTTCACCAGGCCGACGACCTCGACGGCGCGCTCGTTTCGCATGCCGGGAAGTCTACGAACCGGCGGCGGCCGGCGGTGGCCCGGGGCGCGAAGAGGTCCGGATTAGGTGACCCTAAGTGATCGATGCCACCGTCGCGCCCGGCGGGCAGGGGTTGTACCGGTCCAAGGAATTACGCAACAATGGCGTTGTGAAATACGTGAGCGAGGCCCAGACGGGACCCGCGGCCGACCCGGCCGCCGGGTCCGGCGGCCCTGCGCCCGCGCCCGCCCTCGACGAGCAGCGCGGCACGCGCAACCGCGTCGTCCGTTCCATCCTCGACCACGGCCCGTCCACTACGGCCGAGGTCGCCGTGCGGCTCCAGCTGACCCAGGCGGCGGTCCGCCGCCACCTCGACACTCTCGTCACCGAAGGCGTCGTGGAGCCCCGCGAGAAGCGCGTCTACGGCGCTCGTACCCGCGGGCGTCCCGCCAAGGTCTTCGCGCTCACCGAGTGCGGCCGGGACGCCTTCGACCAGGCATACGACAAGCTCGCCTCGGACGCCCTGCGCTGGATCGCGCAGGCCGCGGGCGGCGGCGAGATGGGCGAGGCGGCGGTCGCGGCCTTCGCGCGCGCCCGCCTCGCGGCACAGGCCGAGGGATATCGGGACGCCGTCGAGGCCGCCGGGCCGCAAGGCCGCGCGGAGGCGCTGGCCAAGGCATTGACCGCTGACGGGTACGCTGCTACGGCGCGAAGCGCACCGGTCGGCGAACAGCTCTGCCAGCACCACTGCCCGGTCGCCCATGTCGCCGAGCAGTTCCCGCAGCTGTGCGAGGCGGAGACCGAGGTCTTCTCCCGCCTGCTCGGGACTCACGTGCAGCGTCTGGCCACCATCGCCCACGGCGACGGGGTGTGCACGACGTTCATTCCGCGCAGCGGGACTGAGCCCGCTCCACAGACCACAGCATCCACCAGCACGGCCGGGAGGAACCCCGCATGACGCTCCCTACGGAGACTGCTCACCCTGAGCTAGAGGGTCTGGGCACGTACGAATACGGCTGGGCCGATTCCGACGTGGCCGGCGCCGCGGCCAAGCGCGGCCTCTCCGAAGAGGTCGTCCGCGACATCTCGCAGAAGAAGTCCGAGCCGGAGTGGATGCTCAAGCTCCGGCTCAAGGGCCTGAAGCTGTTCGACAAGAAGCCCATGCCGACCTGGGGCTCGGACCTCACCGGCATCGACTTCGACAACATCAAGTACTTCGTGCGCTCCACCGAGAAGCAGGCCGCTTCCTGGGAGGACCTGCCCGAGGAGATCAAGAACACCTACGACAGGCTGGGCATCCCGGAGGCCGAGAAGCAGCGCCTCGTCGCCGGTGTCGCCGCCCAGTACGAGTCCGAGGTCGTCTACCACCAGATCCGCGAGGACCTGGAGGAGCAGGGCGTTCTCTTCCTGGACACGGACACGGCGCTCAAGGAGCACCCGGAGATCTTCCAGGAGTACTTCGGCACGGTCATCCCGGTCGGCGACAACAAGTTCGCGTCGCTGAACACGGCCGTGTGGTCGGGCGGCTCGTTCATCTACGTCCCGCCGGGCGTGCACGTCGACATCCCGCTCCAGGCGTACTTCCGTATCAACACGGAGAACATGGGCCAGTTCGAGCGGACCCTGATCATCGTCGACGAGAACGCCTACGTGCACTACGTCGAGGGCTGCACCGCCCCGATCTACTCCTCGGACTCGCTGCACTCCGCCGTCGTGGAGATCATCGTCAAGAAGGGCGGCCGCTGCCGCTACACGACCATCCAGAACTGGTCGAACAACGTCTACAACCTGGTCACCAAGCGCGCCGTGGCCTATGAGGGCGCGACCATGGAGTGGGTCGACGGCAACATCGGCTCCAAGGTGACGATGAAGTACCCGGCCGTCTACCTGATGGGCGAGCACGCCAAGGGCGAGACCCTGTCCATCGCCTTCTCCGGCGAGGGCCAGCACCAGGACGCCGGCGCCAAGATGGTGCACATGGCGCCGAACACCTCCTCCAACATCGTCTCCAAGTCGGTGGCGCGAGGCGGCGGCCGCACCTCCTACCGCGGTCTCATCGAGATCGGCGAGGGCGCCCACGGCTCCAAGTCGAACGTGCTCTGCGACGCCCTGCTGGTGGACACCATCTCCCGCTCGGACACGTACCCGTACGTGGACGTCCGCGAGGACGACGTGTCGATGGGGCACGAGGCGACCGTCTCCAAGGTCAGCGACGACCAGCTCTTCTACCTGATGAGCCGCGGCATGACCGAGTTCGAGGCCATGGCCATGATCGTCCGGGGCTTCGTCGAGCCGATCGCCCGTGAGCTGCCGATGGAGTACGCGCTGGAGCTCAACCGGCTGATCGAGTTGCAGATGGAGGGCTCCGTCGGCTGACCAGGCCGAAGCCCCGTCCGCCACCGAAGCAGTTCTCCGAGAAAGCGAGCAGTACGACAGTCATGGCCGACAACATCCCCGCCGGCGGCACCACGGCCGGATCGATCGAGGTGGGCACCGCGACCGGCGGTCCCCAGCTCGCCGGTCCCGGTACCGGCCGCACTTCCGCGCACCCCGTCGACGCGCGGGTCAGCGCGCCCGCGTCCTATGACGTGGCCGACTTCCCGGTGCCGCACGGCCGCGAGGAGGAGTGGCGCTTCACTCCCCTGGAGCGGCTCAACGGCCTGCACGACGGCACCGCGAAAGCGGGCGGCACCGTGACCGTCACCGTCGACGCGCCCGCCGGCGTGGCGGTGGAGACCGTCGACCGTGACGACCGCCGGGTCGGCGCGTCCGGCAAGCCCGTGGACCGCGTCGCGGCCCAGGCGTACTCCGCCTTCGAGAAGGCGTCCGTCGTCTCGGTGCCCAAGGAGACCGTGCTCACCGAGCCGGTCCGGATCGCCGTGCACGGCGAGGGCGGCACCTCCTTCGGCCACCTGGTCGTCGAGCTGGGCGCGTTCGCCGAGGCCGTCGTCGTCATCGACCACACCGGCGACGCGACCCTCGCCGCCAACGTCGAGTACCTGATCGGCGACGGCGCCAAGCTCACCGTCGTCTCCGTCCAGGACTGGGACGACAAGGCGGTGCACGTCGCCCAGCACACCGCGCTGATCGGCCGGGACGCCTCCTTCAAGTCCGTCGTCGTCACCTTCGGCGGCGACCTGGTGCGGCTGCACCCGCGGATCGTCTACGGCGGTCCCGGCGGCGAGGCCGAGCTGTTCGGCCTGTACTTCACGGACGACGGCCAGCACCAGGAGCACCGCCTCTTCGTCGACCACGACGCCCCGCACTGCCGCAGCAACGTCACGTACAAGGGCGCACTGCAGGGCCGTGGCGCGCACGCGGTGTGGATCGGCGACGTACTGATCCGCGCCGCCGCCGAGGGCACCGACACCTACGAGCTGAACCGCAACCTCGTCCTCACCGACGGCGCGCGCGTCGACTCGGTCCCCAACCTGGAGATCGAGACCGGCGAGATCGTGGGGGCCGGCCACGCCTCGGCGACCGGCCGGTTCGACGACGAGCAGCTTTTCTACCTGATGGCGCGCGGCATCCCGGCCGACGAGGCCCGCCGCCTGGTCGTCCGCGGCTTCTTCGCCGAGCTCGTTCAGCAGATCGGCCTGCCCGACGTCGAGGAGCGGCTGCTCGCCAAGATCGACATCGAGCTGGAAGCGTCCGTCGCATGAGTGCCGACACGTTCGTCCGTGCTGCCTCCCTGGGCGACCTCGAAGAGGACACGCCCAAGCGGGTGGAGATCGGCGGCACGCCGGTCTCCCTCGTCCGCACGGAGGGCGAGGTGTTCGCGATCAACGACATCTGCTCGCACGCGAACGTCTCCCTCTCCGAGGGAGAGGTGGAGGACTGTTCCATCGAGTGCTGGCTGCACGGTTCGAGCTTCGATCTGCGCACCGGTAAGCCGAATGGCCTCCCCGCGACGCGCCCCGTTCCCGTATACCCCGTCAAGATCGAAGGAGACGGCCCAGAAGCAACTGTGCTCGTCTCCGTCACCCAGGAGTCCTGAGTTCCCCATGGCAACGCTTGAAATCCACGACCTGCACGTCTCCGTCGAGGTCGACAACGGCACCAAGGAAATCCTGCGCGGCGTCGACCTGACCGTGAAGCAGGGCGAGACGCACGCCATCATGGGCCCCAACGGCTCCGGCAAGTCGACCCTCGCGTACTCCCTCGCGGGCCACCCCAAGTACACGGTCACCGGTGGCACCGTCACCCTCGACGGCGAAGACGTCCTGGAGATGACGGTCGACGAGCGCGCCCGGGCCGGCGTTTTCCTCGCCATGCAGTACCCCGTCGAGGTCCCCGGCGTCTCCGTCTCCAACTTCCTGCGCACCTCCGCGACCGCCATCCGCGGCGAGGCCCCCAAGCTGCGCACCTGGGTGAAGGAGGTCAAGTCCGCGATGGAGCAGCTCCACATGGACCCCGCCTTCGCCGAGCGCAACGTCAACGAGGGCTTCTCCGGCGGTGAGAAGAAGCGCCACGAGATCCTCCAGCTGGAGCTGCTCAAGCCGAAGATCGCGATCCTCGACGAGACCGACTCGGGCCTGGACGTGGACGCTCTGCGCACCGTCTCCGAGGGCGTCAACCGGGTCCGCGAGGGCGGCGAGGTCGGCACTCTCCTCATCACCCACTACACGCGCATCCTGCGCTACATCAAGCCCGACTTCGTGCACGTCTTCGCGCACGGCCGCATCGCCGAGTCCGGCGGCGCCGAGCTCGCGGACAAGCTGGAGAACGAGGGCTACGAGGCATACGTGAAGGGCGGCGCAACCGCGTGACACAGCTGTCGGGCCCCCTCACCGCGTCTGTTTACGATGTCGAGGCGATCCGCAAGGACTTCCCGATCCTGGACCGCCAGGTCCACGACGGCAAGAAGGTCGTCTACCTCGACAACGCGGCAACTTCCCAGAAGCCGCGCCAGGTGATCGACGCGCTGAGCGGCTACTACGAGCGGCACAACTCCAACGTCCACCGCGGTGTGCATGTGCTCGCCGAGGAGGCCACGGCGCTGTACGAGGGCGCGCGCGACAAGGTCGCCGCCTTCATCAACGCGCCGAGCCGCGACGAGGTGATCTTCACCAAGAACGCCTCCGAGTCGCTGAACCTCGTCGCGAACATGCTCGGCTGGGCCGATGAGCCCTACCGCGTGGACCGCGACACCGAGATCGTCATCACGGAGATGGAGCACCACTCCAACATCGTGCCGTGGCAGCTGCTCTCGCAGCGCACCGGCGCGAAGCTCAAGTGGTTCGGCCTCACCGACGACGGCCGTCTCGACCTGTCCAACATCGACGAGATCATCACCGAGAAGACGAAGATCGTCTCGTTCACCCTGGTCTCCAACCTGATGGGCACGATCAACCCGGTCGAGGCGATCATCCGCCGCGCGCAGGAGGTCGGTGCGCTGGTCGCCATCGACGCCTCGCAGGCCGCCCCGCACATGGTGCTGGACGTCCAGGCCCTGCAGGCCGACTTCGTGGCCTTCACCGGCCACAAGATGTGCGGCCCGACGGGCATCGGCGTCCTGTGGGGGAGGCAGGAGCTGCTGGAGGACCTGCCGCCCTTCCTCGGCGGCGGCGAGATGATCGAGACCGTCTCGATGCACTCTTCGACCTACGCTCCCGCGCCGCACAAGTTCGAGGCGGGCACGCCCCCGATCGCCCAGGCCGTCGGCCTCGGCGCGGCGGTGGACTACCTCACCGCGATCGGCATGGAAAAGATCGCCGCGCATGAGCACGCGATCACCGAGTACGCGGTCCGCAGGCTCCAGGAGGTCCCGGGCCTGCGCATCATCGGCCCCGTCACGGCGGAGGACCGGGGCGCGACGATCTCCTTCACGCTCGGCGACATCCACCCGCACGACGTGGGCCAGGTCCTCGACGAGCTGGGCATCGCCGTGCGGGTGGGCCACCACTGTGCGCGCCCGGTCTGCCTGCGGTACGGAATTCCCGCGACCACGCGAGCGTCGTTCTATCTGTATTCCACCCACGCCGAGGTCGACGCCTTGGTCGAGGGCCTGGAGCACGTACGGAACTTCTTCGGGTAGGGGTGGTCACGTGAAGCTCGATTCGATGTACCAGGACGTCATCCTGGACCATTACAAGCACCCGCACGGGCGGGGGCTGCGGGACGGTGACGCCGAGGTCCACCACGTCAACCCGACATGCGGCGACGAGATCACCCTGCGCGTGCGGCTCAACGGCGCGACCATAGAAGACGTGTCGTACGAGGGACAGGGCTGTTCGATCAGCCAGGCCAGTGCCTCCGTCCTGAACGACCTGCTGGTCGGCAAGGAGCTCGGCGAGGCGCAGCGGATCCAGGAGACCTTCCTGCTGCTGATGCAGTCGAAGGGCAAGCTGGAACCGGACGATGAGATGGAGGAGGTGCTGGAGGACGCGGTGGCGTTCGCCGGTGTCTCCAAGTACCCGGCCCGTGTGAAGTGTGCCCTGCTGAGCTGGATGGCCTGGAAAGACGCCACGACCAAGGCCCTCTCCGAGGAGGCGAAGACCGCATGAGCGAGAACGCAGCTGTGACGACGAAACCGGCTTCCGAAGAGGAGGTCCGCGAGGCGCTGTACGACGTCGTCGACCCCGAGCTGGGCATCGACGTCGTCAACCTCGGACTGATCTACGGCATCCACGTCGACGACGCCAACATCGCCACTCTCGACATGACGCTCACGTCGGCGGCCTGTCCGCTGACCGACGTCATCGAGGACCAGGCGAAGTCGGCCACCGAGGGCATCGTGAACGAGCTCCGGATCAACTGGGTCTGGATGCCGCCGTGGGGCCCGGACAAGATCACCGACGATGGCCGGGAGCAGCTCCGCGCGCTGGGCTTCAACGTCTGACAGCCCGCACGCCCGACTGACAGCACGCCCGACTGACCGGCCGCCCGCCCGACGGGTCGGCTGGACGTCCTACGCCGAGCAGCCCGCCCCAGACCGAGGTCAGGGGCGGGCTGCTCGGCGTGTGTGGCGGTTGGTTCCGCTGCCGCGCCTGGGGCGGCCACCGTCGCGAGGGGGTGGGTGCAGGGATGAGTGTGTACGGTCGTACGTAACGTTGTGTACGCTCGTACCTATGCCTTACGTGATGCTGACCGGCGCGATCCTCTCCGAGGTTCTGGCGACCACGGCCATGAAGTACAGCCACGGCTTCAGCAGGCTGTGGCCGTCGCTGGGCACCGCCGCCGGTTATCTGATCGCCTTCGTGCTGCTCGCGCAGACGCTGAAGAGCATGGAGGTCGGGACCGTCTACGCCATCTGGTCGGCGGCCGGGACCGCCGTCATCGCGGCGATCGGGATGATCTTTCTCGGCGAGGCCGCCACCGCCGCCAAGATGCTGGGCATCGGCCTGATCATCGCCGGCGTCGTGGTGCTCAACGTCGGCGGAGCGTCCCACTGATGGCCCGCCGCTACGACCCGGACCGACGGCAGCGCATCGTCGACGCCGCGATCCGCGTGGTCTCCGAGCGGGGCATCGACGGGCTCAGCCACCGCAGCGTCGCCGCTGCCGCCGATGTGCCGCTCGGCTCCACCACGTACCACTTCGCGACCCTCGACGACCTGCTGATCGCGGCCCTGCGCCAGGTCAACAGCGACCCGGCGTCCTTCCTCGCGAGCTGGGAGCGCTATCTGGGCTCGGGACAGTCGCTCGTGGACGGGCTCCTCCGGCTGCTGGAGGACTGCGCGGCCACGGACGACCGCAGCCGTGTACGGCTGGAGTACGATCTCTACCTCGCGGCCCTGCGCCGCGACCGGCTTCAGCCGCTCGCCGCGGTCTGTCTGGACGAGATGGTCGAGCTGCTCGCCCGGTACACCAAGGACGCCGCGACCGCCCGGACGCTCGTCGCGCTGATCGACGGGCTGCTGCTCCAGCTGCTCCTCACCGGGCGCCCTTTCGACCGGGCGGAAGTGCGGGCGGCGCTGGCGCGCGTCATCGGCTGAGCCGGTACGGTCGTGCGCCGCGCGCGACGAGATCGCCGGGGAACCGGCGGGGGAGCGGCCGATTGCGGAGCCGAGCGCCGGGACCGGTTCGCTTCGACGGGCCGTGTCCGGTTATTTTTCGGTCATGACCGATGCTGCTGCCCCCCGTACCACCGGCGCTGTCGCCGCCGGCCTCGCCACCATCACCGAGGACGGCACCGTCCTCGACACCTGGTTCCCGGCGCCCGAGCTGACCGCCGAGCCCGGCCCGTCCGGCACCGAGCGGCTGAGCGCCGAGCGCGCCGCCGAACTGCTGGGCGCCGCCGCCCCCAAGGCCCTGGGCCCCGACCCCCGCCGCGGCGTGGAGATCGTCGCCGTCCGTACGGTCATCTCCTCCCTCGACGAGAAGCCGATCGACACGCATGACGTGTACCTGCGCCTGCACCTCCTCTCCCACCGGCTGGTGCGCCCGCACGGCCAGAGCCTCGACGGCATCTTCGGCCTGCTCGCCAACGTCGCCTGGACCTCCCTCGGCCCCGTCGCCGTCGACCGGATCGAGACGGTGCGCCTGAACGCCCGCGCCGAGGGGCTGCACCTCGCGGTCACCGGCGTCGACAAGTTCCCGCGCATGACCGATTACGTGGCCCCGTCCGGCGTGCGCATCGCCGACGCCGACCGCGTCCGCCTGGGCGCGCACCTCGCCAGTGGAACCACCGTGATGCACGAGGGCTTCGTCAACTTCAACGCGGGCACGCTGGGCACCTCCATGGTCGAGGGCCGGATCAGCGCGGGCGTCGTCGTCGGCGACGGCTCCGACGTCGGCGGCGGCGCGTCGATCATGGGCACCCTCTCCGGCGGCGGCAAGCAGATCATCTCGATCGGCGAACGCTGCCTGCTGGGCGCGGAGGCCGGTATCGGCATCGCGCTGGGCGACGACTGCATCGTCGAGGCCGGTCTGTACGTGACCGCGGGCACCCGCGTCACCCTGCCGGACGGAGAGGTCAGCAAGGCGCTGGACCTCTCCGGCGTGAACAACCTCCTCTTCCGCCGCAACTCCACCTCCGGCCGCGTCGAGGCCCTGCCGCGCTCCGGCTCCTGGGGCGGTCTCAACGAGGCGCTGCACAGCAACGACTGACAGCCGGGCCCCGGCCGCCACCAGCGGACCCCGCGGCGGCCACGGGCGGACCGCGGCCGTCATGAGCGAACCCCGGGGGGGGGGGGGGGGGGAACCCGCCCGACAGCCGCTATTGGTTTTTCCGGGCATAACAGTTCCCCCCCCCCCCACCGGGGGGTCCACCCTCGGAGGTCTATTTCCCCCCTCATCG
>NZ_JBWKFF010000008.1:195105-207684 GCF_056434425.1 Streptomyces sp. NPDC044033
ACCCCGGGTGACAAAATGCGACCCCTTGTCTCCCCCCCCCCCCCCCCCCCCCCCCCCACCCCCCCCCCCCCCCCCCCCCCCCCGGTGCTGTGTCCGGGACGCACTGGTGCCAATCCCCGCGCCGGTGAGCCACCATGGGGAGGTTCGCTGTCCATCGCAGTGGTCAGGGGAGGACGATATGAGGCTGGGCAAACCACTCGCCGTCGGTTTCGCCGAGGAGCGCGAGCGGCAGGGGTACGAGACGGCGCCCGCGACCGCGATGCGGCCCGCTCCCGCCGATACCGAGGCCGAGACCGGTTCCGAAGCCGGGGCCGGGGCCGAGATCGCAGCCGAGATCGAGACCGCAGCCGGGGCCGGGATCGCGGCCGGGAGCGGCGACGGTGGCGCGGTGGTCGCCGGGGCCGAGGCGACGGCACCGCGATGAGGCTGCGGCTCCCGGAGGAACGCCCGGCGGAGCCGCCGACCGGATACAAGATCGCCTACCCGGCGCTGTCCCAGACCGGCCGCCGGGCGGGCTTCACTGGCGTCTCCCTCGGCGGCGGCCTTCCGTACGGCGTACTGGACGACGCGCGCTGCGTCTACGGGCGCCGCCACCGCTGCCCCTCCCACCGCTGCGACTGCGGCTTCCACTGCCTGCACTCCCGTGACCAAGCCCTCGGCCTCACCTGCCTCGCCGAGCACCGCCTGGCGGTCCTGCTGGAGATCACTGTGCTCGGCTCGTACATCCGCTACGAGCGCGGCATGCGCTACGCCCGTCAGCGCGTCCGCACCGCGCGCGTCGGCCCCTGCTCCTGCGGCCGTACCGCCGACCGGTTCGCCGACGCCGGGTGGGGGAGGGCGGGCTGGCGGACCGTGACGGGCAGTTGCGCGGGCTGCGCCGCGGACCGGATGAGCATCTCCTTTCCGGGGTTCGCGCGGCTGGCGGGGGAGCGGCTGGCCGTCTCCGTCGCGCCCGGGACCGAGGCGGAGGCGTTCCGAGTGTCCGGGGCGGGTGGCACGGTCCCCGAACTCGTCGCCGAGGCGGCGCTGTTGCAGGCCCGGCTGGACTGGTTCCAGAGCGAGCTGGCGAAAGTCATCGGCAGCGGCGATTCCTGAGCTGGTCCGTGGCGGGCGTCACGCCAGCAGCAGCGCGGCATCCCACGGCGTGCGGGGCGCGGTGCCCGTGGCGTAGGTGTGCAGGCTGAGCGCGATCCCCGCCGTGCCTTCGAGGAAGCCCGCGCGGTGGGGCGCCCAGAGGCCGGGCGGGGTGTCCGCGTAGCGATAGCCGAGGGGCAGGTCCGGATCGTGACCGGCCAGCACCTGGTCCGCGAGGTGCGGCAGCCGCGCCAGCAGCCGGGCGTCCGCGCTGTCCCAGGCCATCCGGCAGGCGATCTGGAGCAGCCCCGACCAGCCGTGGCACAGACCGCAGTCCACCACGGCCTGAGGGCCGTCCAAGGACGTGGCCAGCGCGTCCACGGCGGCCAGCCGCCAGTCGTCGCGGCGCCAGGCGCGCCCGGCCAGATACACGGTGTGGGCCACGCCCGGTGTGCCGTAGCACCAGGCGGTGCGGCCGTGCGCCGGGCGGGGGCGGGCCCCGGCGATCTCGTCGTCCCAGCTGACGACGGCCGGCCAGCTCAGGTCGTCCGACTGCCGACTGAGCAGCCAGTCGACGATCCGCGTCGCGGCCTCCCGCTGGCCGGGCACGGTCACGCCCGCCTCCTCGGCGAGTGCGAGCAGCGCCAAGGGCCCGCAGACGCCGTGTGCCAGGCCCAGGTTGAAGTGGCCGCGCGGGAAGTGCGCCTCCTGGCCGAGGCCGGGCGCGTCGGGCACCCACCAGCCGGGCACGGTGTGCCCGCGGTGCTGGACGGGCTCGGTGAGCCGGACCAGATACGCCAGCGTGTCGGTGAGCGCGTCCCGGTGCCGGTCCGCGCGGAGCAGCAGATACCGTCCGATCCCCGCCAGACCGAGGATCAGGTCGTAGACGTCCATGCTCACGCCGGCGCGGCGCGCCGCGAGCCGCTCGTTCTCCGTGTCGAGCAACTGTCGTATCCGCGCGATCACTTGGACGTCGACGCGGTCGAGCAGGGTGGCGTAGTCCGCCGGGCCGCGGCGGGCGGCGCAGGCGGCGAGGGCCAGCGCGGGCGCGCCGGTGTAGAGCCCCGCTCCTTGACCGGCCGCCAGCGAACGGACGGCGGCGGCCAGATGGGCGTGGGCGTGGACGCGGTGGCGGGGGTCGTCCTGGGCGAGCTCGGCGAAGAGCAGGGCGACGCCGGGGTGCCCCTCGGCCAGGGTGACACCGCCCCAGGGGTGCAACGGGCTGCGGCCCGGCGGTCGGTCGAGGTTGCCGTCGGCGGTCGCGACGGCCACCACCGCCTCCGGATCCGCGAGCCGCCCGGCCAGTTCGGCGACAACCGACGCCGCCCGCGCGGCCGTCGCCCCCTCGGCCGCCGTTCGGCCGCTCGCCGCAGCGACGCTCCCCGCCGATTCGCCGGTCACCGATTCGGTCGCCGCAGCTTCGCCGGCCGCTTCGCCCGTCGCCGCCGTCTCGTCGGCGGCCCGCTGCGTGCTCACTGGATTCATCCGTTGTGCCTCCGGCGGTCTCGGTGGGCCTGGACGGCGCCGCGTGCGATGGCGTAGGTGGACTGTTCGCCCTCCCGGTCGATGCCGATCAACCGGTTGTGGTGCATATGGAACAGCGAGTTCAGGATCTGCGGCGGCGGCGCCCACGGTGGCGACAGGCGGCGCAGGGTGCGGCCGTACTCCGCGACGGCCGGGGCCCGCCGGGCGAAGGCCGCCAGCACCGCCTCGCCGCCGGGGCGCTCGCGCAGCGAGGCCCAGTCGCCGTACGGGTCGATGAGCGCGACCGCGTCCCGGCGGCGCTTTTGAAAGGTGCGGTACGCGTCGCTGGCGCTGTGCTTCGCGTAGTTGCCGAGCAGCCAGCGCACCCACTGGGGCTCGCCGTCCGGCGTGGCGGTGTCGGCGTCGTCCGGCCAGAACACCCTGATCAGGTCGACATAGTTGGCCGCGGCGAGCAGCAGCGGGTCGACGGTGAGGCGACCGGTGTCCAGCAGTCTGAGCTGCTCCAGGACGGCGAGGCTGTCCGCGTGGAAGGCGTGCTCGGCGGCCTCGATCGCCTCCGGGCCGCCATACCGCTCGGCCTCCGGGTCGTACGTGTCCAGGATCAGCCTCCTGGCCAGCCCCGAGGCGCGCAGCCCGGCGACCCATTCGTTGAGCCGCGGCAGCCCCTTCGCGGTGAGGACGCCGGGGTCACCGTGCAGCCGAAGCCGGAGCTGCGGCTGTTCCTGGTCGCGGTAGCGCAGGAAGAACCAGCGGTCGATGCCCTCGGGCGGCAGCGAGTGCAGCAGCGACGGCAGTTCGGTGGCGATCAGCTCGTCCTGGCGCTCGGCCGCGCAGTACACGGACGCGTACAGCCATTGGCCGCCCGGCAGGTGCTCGGCGGGTGCCGGGCGCGGCGGCGAGAGCCGGTTGCGGGGCTCGGCGGCCGCGGCGGGCCGGGCGCGGTGCGGCCCGTACCGCGTGACCATGGGGAAGACGACCTCGTTGCGGTGCGTGCCCAGCGGTCCGACCAGCCACCCGGCGTCCTGCCCCGCCCCGGCCTCCACCTCGTACAGCTCGGCGCCCGGCCGGCGGCCGAGCTCGCGGCGGAGCAGCCGCAGGTGCTGGGGCCGGGTGAGGTCCAGTTCGAGGCGCTGGTCGGAGAAGGAGAGGCAGACCCGGTCGGGGACCCGCCACCGCGACCGCCACGCGGCCACCGCCTCCGCCCACCGCTCGAAGGGGGTCTCCATGTCGCGCACCGCGTCGGTCGCGCGCCAACGGGCCTGCGAGAGGACCGTACGCCCGCAGCGGACCCGCGGCAGGAAGGGCAGGTTCGACGACAGGCCCCAGTCCCACGGCCGCCAGCGCCGCACACCGCTGAGCGAGATCTCCCGCAGGAACCGCGCGGCGTTCGGGGCCTGCCACTGGGAGTCGAGCATATGGAACGCGGTGGGGACCACCTCCTGGCCGCTGCGCCGGTCCACGACGAACAGCCGCTGGATGTCCGCGCCCACGGCGAGGTCCGCCAGATCCAGATGGCCGGGTGCGGCCGGGTCCGCGTACACGGCGACCGGCACCTTGCGCTCCAGCCACTGCGGGACCTGCGAGACGTTGCCGCTGCGGGAGTGCGAGGTCTGGTAGGTGAGCTGGGCGGGCAGAGCCTCGGGGTTCGGGTGGGCCACCGAGCGGGCGAGCGCGGCGAGGGCCGCCTGCGCGTCGTCGGGCAGCAGGTAGGCGAACCGGCCGAACATGCCCCCGGCGGTCTGCGACCCCGCCGTCACCACCAGTTGGAAGTCACCCGACTGCAAGGCGGCGGGGGAGTCCGCGAGGAGCTTGGTCCACAGCTCCAGCGAGGCGGGCGGGGTGCCCTCGGACCGCGACAGCGCGCGGATCACGGGGTCGGTGCCGTCGTCCGCCAGCACCACCTCGGCCGCCCCGGTCAGCAGCGCCTCCTGGGCCAGTTCTGTGAGGAGCCGGTCCCGCTCGGTCTCGGTGACGGCCTCCGGCCGCGCGAACCGGTGGCTCGGTGGCATGTTGTAACCGGCGGGCGCGCCGAGCCCGACGTCGGGGTCGAGCAACTCCTTCACGGGCACGAACCGGTCCGTGCTGTACCGCTCCAGGAAAGCCTCGTGGTACTGGCGCAGATGTGCCGGGCCGCTCTCCTCGGGCGCCAGCCGCCACAGCAGCCGCGCGGCCCGCTCCGCCTCGGCGGCCACCTCCCGGGGCAGCGTCACATCGGCGTCGAGCGCCAGATCCACCTGGACGAGGCGGTCTGCCGGGCGCAGCCGCGCCATCCGGCCGGTGACGGCGCGCCAGGACGCGGTCCCCCGCCCGGCCTCCTGCTGGGCGTATTCCGCCAACGCGTCGCGAACAAGGTGTAGTTCGGCGAGCTCGGGAAGGGCCGCGGGGTCCGGCAGCGCCCCGAGGACGCCGAGCACATGGCCGAGCGGGTCGGTGGCCTCCAGCGGCGGTCGCGCCTCGGTGAGCAGGATGTCCTTCTCCACCAACTGCGTCAGCATCCGGCGGGCGGCTTCCGCCGGCGCGCCGGGGAAGGACTCGGCGAGCTGCCGCTCCAACTCGCCGAAGCGGACCGGGCCGCGCGCCCGCTCCGTCACCAGCCGCAGTGCCGAGGTGTGGCGCACGCTCACCTCGTGCACGGTCCGGTGCGAGCGCGCCTGGTCGGCGGCGTGCGGCAGATAGGGCAGTACGAGCCGTCGGCCGCGCACGAAGCAGAGGTTGTTGAGGGTGACGCGCAACTGGCACAGCAGCTCCGGCCGCCGCTCCCAGTCGGTCAGCAGCGCGGTGAGCCACTGCCGGTCGGGGCGCACCGCCCGGCGGTGCTCCGCCCCGAAGCGGACCTTCGCCTCCTCGCCGTCGCCATCGGTGAACGCCGCCGTGGCGACCCCGGCCATCAGCCCGAACGGCGTGCAGCGGGCCGCCATCCGCAGCCGGTACCCGGTCAGGGCCCGAGCGGCGCGCCGGAGTTCCGCGAGGCTCGGAGGCGCCGCGGCGGCGCGCTGTCCGGCCGCACCGGCCTGCCCGGTCCTACCGTCCTGACCCGCCTCACCACCCTGGCCGGCATCACCGCGCGCACCGCTCTCACCGGCCGAGCTGGCCGCACCGGCCGAGCTGGCCGCACCGGCCGAACTGGCCGCACCGGCTGCACCGATCGCACCGGTCGAGCTGGCCGCGCTGATCGCACCGGCCTCACCGGTCTCACTCCCGGCGATCCGGTCCAGTACGAGACCGAGGGAGGCGCTGGAGACGCTGACGGCCTCCCGGACGAGCGGTTCCGCCGCGGCCCGGCGCAGATAGTCGATGAGGCGGTCCGCCTCGTCGGGGGCGCCCTCCGCCACGTCCGGGCAGGTGTCCCGCGTCCGGTGCGCGGGATGGACCGGCGCTCGCAGCATCGCGAAGTCCGCACAGGCGAAAAGTGATTCGGCGTTCATGCCCGCTCTTCTCCGATCTCCCCGATGGCGCATGCCGACGCTGAACAGCCGAGCGCGGACGCCCCTCCCGCCGGCCTGGGAGGGACGTCCACGGCCGCAAGGGCTAGTGGCAGCCCGTCTCCGGACAGGTGAAGAGGGTGCAGCCGCAGCGGGTGCAGTCGGACGTCGGCGAGATCATGGCGCCCCCTTCGGGTGCGACTCCGTCGATCTCCCGGACGTCGAGGTCGAAGACGTCTTCGGTGGCTTCGAGGGTGGCGGTCGCGATGGGCATGGAAATACCTGCCTTCCGGTGAGTTTTTCGATCCCGATTACGTACGGAGTGCTTGACCACTCCGCTCGATTTCCAAGGTGAAGCAGTGAGTGCATTTGCTCAAGAGCGTCCGAGGGTAATGGCTCATGTGAGTGAATAAGTACGACTGGCCAAAAATGTGCGGCGAAAAACAGCAGGTCGAGATGGGGTTCGGCGGTCACGTGAGTGCTGAATCGATTCGCCGACGAGCCGTCAACAGGATCGGCGGAAAATATCGCCACCCGAGGATTGGGATATCCGGTAAGCGGGGATAATTGGCGACTCTACGGCTAACAGCTAACCATTCCCATTTAAGGAACGTGCCGCATGCCCAAGGATTCGGAACCGCCGTCGAGCGAGGACGTGCTCTTCGGCGGCCGGCTGCACTACGCCGCCGCCGGTCACGAAATGGCCCGGCTGCGCGTGTCGTTCCTCGCGATGGCCCGCCGCCTGCCGACCCTCGTCGCCGACACCGCGCGGCTCGGCTGGGCCGCGGACCGTACGGCCCTGATCGCGGTCGCCGCGGCCGAGATCGGGCAGGGCGTCGCCGCCGCCGGCGGACTGCTCGCCACCAACCAGGTGCTGCTGAGCCTGTTCGCCACCGTCCCCGCCCCCGACCGCGTCTACCAGGCCCTGCCCTCACTGGCCCTGGTCGCCGCCGCGAGCGCGTTCACGGCCGTACTCGCCGCCGTCTCCCTCGCCGCCACCGGCCGCCTCGAACCGAAGGTCGAGCGCACCGCCACCGCCCAGCTTCTGCGCCGCGTGATCCGCGTCGAACTCACCGCCGTCGAGGACCCGGAGTTCCGGCGGCTGGTCGACTCCGCCGAACTCGGCGCGACCGCCGCGCGCCGGATGGTCGCCCACAGCGTCGGCGTGATCAACGCCCTGGTCTCGCTCAGCGCCTCGGCCGTCGTCCTGGCCCTCCTGCACCCGGCGCTCCTCCCGCTGCTCGGGCTCATCGCGGTACCCAAGGGATGGGGCACCGTACGGTCGGCGCGCCGCTCGTACCTCTCCCTCCAGGCGTGGCTCGACCACACCCGCCAGCAGAACCTGCTGGCCTCGCTGCTGGCCCAGCGCGAAGCGGCCAGGGAGGTACGGGTGCACGCCGCCGGCCCGTACCTCCTCGACCACTTCGAGCGGATGACGGAGAGTTCGGGCCGGGAACAGACCAGGCTCGCGCACGCCCAGGCGGCGACCTCCCTCGCGGCGAGCGCCCTGGCCGGCGTCGCGACGGCCCTCACCTACACCGCGCTCGCCCTGCTGCTCATCCATGAGGCGGTGCCGCTGGCAGCCGCCGGTACCGCCGTCCTCGCCATCCGCAACGGCACCGCCAACCTCCGGCTCATGATCGCCCAGGTCAACCACCTCTACGAGCAGTCGCTGTTCTTCCTCGACCTGCGCCGCGCCGTCAAGGAAGCCGAGCGCCGCGCGATCCCTCCGGGCGGCGTACCGCTGCCGCTCCCGGCCGAACAGATCGTCTTCACCGATGTCGGCTACACCTATCCCGACGCCGTCCGGCCCGCGCTCGACAAGGTGAACCTGACGATCCGGCGCGGCCAGATCGTGGCCCTCGTCGGCGAGAACGGCTCCGGCAAGACGACCCTCGCCAAGCTTCTCAGCGGCCTGTGCCTGCCCACGGCCGGCACCATCCACTGGGACGGCGTGGAGGTCTCCGAAGCCGACCGGGAGCAGATCTTCCAGCAGGTCGCCCTGGTCGACCAGACCTTCATGCGCTGGCCGTTCACCGTGCACACCAATATCGGCATCGGACAGCCGAGGCGGGCCGCGGACCGGGACGGCATCGAGAGGTCCACCGAGCACGCCGGGGCGCGGCGGCTCGTGGACGGTCTGCCGCGGGGCCTCGACACCCTGGTCGCACGGGAGTTCACCGGCGGCGTGGAACTCTCCGGAGGACAGTGGCAGCGGCTCGCCATCGCCCGCGCCCACTTCCGCGACGCGCCCCTGCTCATCTGCGACGAGCCGACGGCCGCGCTCGACGCGCGGGCCGAGATCGAGGCGTTCGAGCAGATCCGCGCCCTGGCCGACGCCGGGCACACGATCGTGCTCATCACCCACCGGCTGGCCTCCGTGCGCCACGCCGACATCGTCCATGTGCTGCGCGACGGCCGGCTCGTCGAACAGGGGCCGCCCGCCGAACTGCTGCACTCCGGCGGCTGCTTCGCCGACCTGCACTCCTTGCAGGCGTCCCAGTATCTGAAGATCTAGGGACGAGCCAAGCCCCGGCCGCCGACGACTTCGCGACCCGGGGCACATCGCTGCGTATGCGGGGTGGGCCGCATCGCTACGTACGCGGAGGGGCCACCCGGCTACATTCGCGAGCCGGGCTGCCCTGCCACGTACGCGGGTTGAGCTGCCCCGCCACGTACGCGGGTCGCGTTGCCCCGCCATGTACGCGGCCCGGGCCAGCCCGCTGCGTACACGGGCCGCGCCTCCACGCGGCCGGACGCTACCGCCGCAGTCGCAGCACCTGCGGGTCGTGGTCGCTCGCCTGGTCGGCGAACTCCGCGTTGATGTGCACGACGTCGTAGTCGGTCCGGCGCAGGTGGCGGCTGGTCAGCATGTGATCGAGGACCTGCGAGTTGCCCTGGTAGACATAGCCGTACCGTTCCTTCTTCGGTAGCCGCCCGACCTGGTCCGTGAGGACCCCGCCTGCGGTGAGCGCCTTCAGCGCGGGCGCGAACTGATAGTCGTTCAGGTCGCCGGCGACCACCACGTCGGCGCGCGGGTCGGCTGCCGTCAGCTCCTTGACGAAGGAGTTGACGGCCTTGGCCTGTCCCAGCCGCTGCACCTCCGACGGGCGGGCCGGTGGCTGGAAGCGGCTGTCGAGGCCCTGGTCGCCGCCCTTGGAGTTGAAGTGGTTGGCGACCACGAACACCGGCCGGCCCCGGAAGGAGAACTGTCCGGCGAGCGGCTTGCGGCTGTCGTGCCATGCCTCGTCGGCGGGGGCGATGCGGCCCGGTGAGGCGGACAGGGCCGTAGCGGCGCCGCGCCCCACCACTTTCACCGGGGTGGTGGAGTCGCCGCCGGGGATGTCGGTGAAGGAGACCCGCTCGGGGTTGAAGAGGAAGGCGTTGCGGATGTTGCCGCCGGGCTGTCCGCCGTCCTGGCCGTCGACCGGATCGATCTGCCGCCACTGGTACCGCGGCCCGCCGGCCGCCGCGATGGCGTCCGTGAGCTGCTTCAGCGTGCGGTCCGCGCCGACGTGCCCGCTGTCGGCCGGCCCGTCGTCGTCCTGGACCTCCTCCAGCGCCACGATGTCCGGCGCGGCGAGCTGGTCCACCAGCGCCCCCGCCAGCCGGTCGAACTTCGCCTGCGGGGTCTTGGGCGAGAGGTTCTCCACGTTGTACGTGGCCACCGCCAGCTCGTCCGCCGCCTGCTTACGGGTCTTCTCGCGCGCCAGGTGACGGTCGGTGCGGGCGCCCAGCTCGGTGGCCGCGATGGTGTAGCCGCCGAAGTTGTCGTAGTCCAGCGGCCCCGCGGTGGTGCCGGTCAGCTCGTCGCCGACGTTCGCTGCCGGGAAGGGGTGCTCAGCGAGGGGGAGCAGCGAGCCGATCTTCACCCGGCCGCTGTTCGGGTCCTTGTACGAGGAGTACAGCGAGCCCCCGCGCGCCGTACGGCCGTGGCTCGGCTCGGCGGTGACCCACAGCTCGTGGTGGGTGTTGGTCGCGCCGACGACGGGCGCGTCCCGGACGCTGACCCGCATTCCCTCCAGCGACTCGTAGCGGTCGAGCGCGTAACGGGCCGGCCGCAGCCGGAGGCCCTCTACGGAGCCGCCCTTCGCGTCCGGCGCGTACCGGTCCGGGATGGTGGACGGCCGCAGCGGTACGGCGGCGGGCAGCGCGTTGCCCGAGGACTCGACGGTCCACGCCGCCCGGGTCAGCTCGGTCACGGACTGGAGCCCGGCGGCGGCCCCGCCGGGGTAGTACTCGGTGACCGTGCCGGAGACGAGTACGGAGTCGCCGACCGCGACCGCGGGGGTGGTGGACCCCGTGAACACGAAGACCGCCTCGCTGGTCGCCGGGTCCTTGTCCGGGTGCGGGTCCTGCACCCAGAAGCCGCGCGCCGAGCCGAAGGCCCGTACGGCCGTCACGGTGCCCGGCACCCCGGTCACCCGCTGCCCGGCCAGCGGCGATATCCGGGTGCTGCCCTGGATGTCGTGGATACGGACCGGGGCCGCGGCTTCGGTCCGGTGGCCGTGGTCCGAGGCCGAGGGCCCGGCGCTCCCGGCCGCCGGGGCGGCTCCGGCGCTCATGGCCGGGGGCGCGGTGAGCAGCCCGGCCGCGAGCGCCGCGGTGACGAGCGCGGCGACGGCCGCGGGCCTGCGCAGCGGGGGCGGAGACGACGGTGAGGGCCGGGAGAACGGCGGGGTCAGCGGGCGGCGAGCGGGCATCTGGGAGCCTCCGGAGCGGAGTGACGGATGGCGGGGCGGCGGCGTGCGGTGTCCACGCAGCGTCTACGCGCGTCAATCTCTTGTGTGCGTAAGGAAGTTGTCAAGAGATTACGGGTGTACGCGGCCCGACGCCCCCGTGAACCGCAGGAGCGGTATCCGGTGCGTGTGGACAGGGCGCGGCGGCCCGTACCCGCTCTCGACGCATCCGGAGGAAAGCGCCCTGCCGTTCCGTCTAGGCTTGAGCAGCGCGCCCGAGCGAGCGGGCGCGGCCGTATCCCGAGGAGATGAACCCCCAGATGTCCGGAGACCGCCCCACCATGCCGCCGGTGCGGCTGCACTCCGACGCGGAGCTCGCGCGGGACGCGCTGTCCGCGCCGCTCTTCGCGCGCGCCGCGAAGCTCGCCCGCTGGGCCGGGGAGGGCACCCCCGTCGGCGCGGGCGGCGAACTGCTGGCCGAGCAGCTGCGCGCCGCCGCCGAGCACCTCGGCCTCCTCGCCGACGAGGACGGGCCCGGCTACGCGGCCGAGGCCTGGCAGCTCGCCCTGGACACCGGGCTGATCGAGTTCGACGAGGACCCGGAGGCGGAGGAGTCGGACGACCCCGACCAGCCCTCCGGCACCGCCACCGCGGGCGAGGAGCTGGCCACGCTCACCTCGGGCAGCCCGCAGGACATCCTCGACGTCTGGCTCGGCGGGCTGGAGACCGTACTGGCCGACGCCGCCGCCCCGGACCTCGCGGACATCGTCGAGCAGCTCGGCGAGGGGGGCGAGCTCGACCTCGACTCGCTCGACTGGAACCCGGAGGAGGAAGCCGACTTCCTCGACGGCGTGCTCGGCAACCTCTACCTGCTCACCGCCCTGGACGACGGTGCCGCCGACCGGCCCGTACCGCTGCCCGCGCTGGCCGCGTCCATGATCGTCCCGGATGACATGGACGAGCCGACCGACGAGATCCTCGAAGAGGTGTCCGAGGCGATGATGCGCCTCGACGACCAGTTCCGGATGGTTGAGCCGACTGGCATCGTCCGGTACCAGCCTGTCGACGAGGCGCTCATCGAGGAGGTCGACGGCGAGGGCCGGATCCCCCAGGAGGACCCCGCCGAGCCGCTGGGCGAGGAGGACGTCACCCGCTACGGCATGGTCGCCCTCACCCCGCTCGGCGTCTTCGCCGTACGGGCCCGGATGCTCGACGCCGGGGTCGACGCCCCGGCCGTCGGCGACCTCGCCGACAAGGGCGCGGACGTCCTGCTCGGCGCGCTCCCCGACCACCCCGAGGGCGCTGCCCGCGCCGAGGCCGAGGCGTGGCTGGCCGACCGCGCGCCGCTCGACGCGGCCCGCGACCTGCTCTCCGCCGCCCGTGGCGACGACGAGGCCGCGCCGCTGCGCCGCCTCGCCTGCCAGCAGACGCTGACGCTCGTCGGGGCGGAGGCCGAGCCGGCGCTGCGCGAGGTCCTCGACGACCCGCAGCTCGGCGGCCTCGCCCGGGTCTGGCTCGCCGAGCACGGCGCGACGGAGATCCCGGAGCCGACGGAGTCGATGATCTTCTGGCTGACCGTGGACACGATCGCCGCGCAGCTGGCGGCGGAGGGGGACACGGAGGAGCTGCGGAGCCTGGTGGAGGGGCTCGTCGGGCAGCACAACGGTTTCTTCGACGTGGCGTGGCGGGTGACGCATCCGGCTACCGCGGATGTTCTTGAGGCGATGGGGAGGCTGCACCCGGACAAGAAGGTGGCCAAGGAGGCTCGTAAGGCCGCGTTCAAGGCCAGGTCTCAGGCGTAGTCGGCTTGGGGGTGCGGGGGGTTGGCCCCGCGCGGGTGGGCATCCACCCCCCCGCGTGATCCCGTGGGGTTGATTTTTCTTTTGGGGGGGGGGGTTTTTCCCCCCCCCCCCCGATTT
>NZ_JBWKFF010000008.1:207694-233072 GCF_056434425.1 Streptomyces sp. NPDC044033
CGCGGCCGGCCCCGGGGGGGGGGGGGGGGGGGGGGGGAGGGGGGGGGGGGGGGGGGGGGTGGGGGGGGGGGGGGGGGGGGGTCCCCCCCCCCCCCCCCCCCGAGGGTCGCCCTCAATCGCCGGGCGGGCTCGGTGGGTGCGGCTTGCTCTGCGGGTGGGTGGGTGTCCTCAATCGCCGGACGGGCTGGTTTTGGCGGGGCTTGGCCGGTGGGGCAGGCCCGGTGGAGTGGTGTCCTCAATCGCCGGGCGGGCTGGATTCGGCGGGGCTCGGTTGACAGGGCGCGCTCGGGGGTGCGGTGCCATCGGTCGCCGGGCGGGCTGGTTTTGGCGGGGCTTGGCCGGTAGGGCAGATCCGGTGGAGTGGTGCCCTCGGGTCGCCGGGCGGGCTGGATTCGGCGGGGCTCGGGGGTGCGGTGTCCTCGATCGGCGGGCGGGCCTGGTGGGTGCGGCTTGCCCTGCTGGTGTGGGCTTGGGGTGCGGCTTGCCCGTAAGTGTCGGGCAGGTCGCCGGGCAGGGCCCGTTGGATCTGGGCCCCGCCCGGCGACTGAGGCGGTGTCAGCACTCGTACCGCGTCGTGTGCTTGAACGACGACGACGCTCCGTCGAAGCCGTACGTGCCGCGGTACGCCGGCGGGTTCTGGAACTCGCCGACGATGGTGATGGTGTTGGCGCACGAACCCTGCCCGGAGCGCTTCGCGTCCAGCCTGAGCTGCTGGCCGACGGAGCCGCCCGTGATCTCCCACGGCGCGCCGCAGATGCCGGACGTGATCCGGCCGCCGCTCACTACGTGCGGGTAGGTGTTGGGGTTGTACTGCACTTCCATGGCGAAGGTCACCGCACCGTTGTGCAGGGTCAGCTTCGCCGTCGTCATCAGGGCCTCGGCCGAGACGTCCAGGGACGGTGCGGCGAACGCCTCGTCCCTCGTCTTGACCTCGGCGCCCTGCGGGTTGATGAAGCGGTGCTCGGAGCGGCCGTGGCCCTTCTTCTTCTGAGACGACGTTGTCATGGCTCCTCCGCCCGTCAGGCCAGCTGCTCGGAGATCTCGACGCGCAGCAGCGCGCGGACGTTCTCGATGTGGTTGAGGACCGTCACGACGGACGACCCCGCGAAGAGCAGACCGAGCGCGACGTTGTCCAGCGAGGTCACCAGGGAACCGGAGTCGCCACCCGCCGAGATGTTGGTGGTGAGGATCTGGTCCTTGAACCGCGCCGTGCCCGCCGTGCCGTAGTTGACGTCGATGGTCGCGTCGACGGCCATGATCCGGCCCAGGCTGAGGTTGGTGGTCCGGCCCGTCTTCTTGACCAGGTCGCCCACGGCCACATTGGCCTTGCGGCGCCAGGCGCGCGGCGCTCCGCTGAAGTACTGCTGGCGCGTGGCGTCCTGGAACTCCACCTCGCCGAGTGCGCAGTCGACCACGTTGTTCTGCTGCTCCAGCGGCGTCTGCGGCGCGAACTGGATGGTGATGAACCGGTCCAGCGTCGCGATCCGGTCCGCCGGGTCCTGGCCGCCGTCGAACACGCCGGGCTGCACGATGGAGCTGCCCCGCTGCGCGCGGTTGGAGTCGGCCAGGACGTGGTTGTTGCTGAGGATGTAGAACTTGTTCGGCATGCCGAGGCCGGGCCCCGGCGGGTCGGTGGTCGCGCCCGGCAGGAAGTCGTACACGACCGAACCGAGCGTGCCGGCCGTCACCTGCACGTTCCCGACGGAGAAGCCGGACGGGCACGGGCGCATCCTGCGCTTGAGGGTCTGCGGCTCGAAGGAGCCGAGCTCGCGGCTGATCTCGTCCAGCAGCGGCTGGGAGAGCCGCGACAGGGACTCGGAGGCGCCGCCGCCGTCCGGGGCGTACGAGCTGTCCTGCCGTCCGCCGCCCGACATCGGGCGGCCGCTCTGGCGCTGGCGCTGGGCGGCGACGTGGCCGACGGCCACGATGTCGGTCGGGGTGCCGTCGTCCATCTGGGGCGGGATCATGTCCCGCTCGGCCAGCATCGACTCCGGAACCTTCTGGGTCACGAAGACCAGGACCGCTTCCTGGCCGGTGGGCTGTCCGTCGGTCCACTTCACGCCGTGGCCGAAGCCGACGACGTTGGCGACCGGTGCCTGCGGGCGCAGGAAGTCGGATATCGCCTGCTGGCGGGAGGAGTCACTGACCTGCCCGCCGGTGGGTCCTCGCATCATCTCGGGCCGGCTCACGCCGAACCACCTCTTCCCCGATCCTGGTCCCGCGCGGGCATGTGGATGCACGGTGTGCGGGACCGTGTGTGCGTGGAGCCCGGTCCTGATGAGGGCGGGGGCCGGACTCGGTGGGAGTCGCGCGTCGCGCGTGCTCCTGACGGGTGATGCAGGTAAGGGACTGTCTATTGCCGGGGTGGTCGACGGTCAAGGGGTTCTGCGGGCAATCAAGTCATTGCTGGGCAGATGCCTTTGATGACCTTCTTTGTCATGGTTCTATGGCGGCTGCCGGGGCTGAGAAAAGGTACGTCCCGTCGAAAGTCGGCGTGGATGTCGCGCTCCGTTCAACCGGCGTTCGGCGCGGGGCGGCATGGTGAGCGCCGCCACCGGCCCACCGCCTGGCCGGTACGGCGCTGAGCGACGGAGTCACCGAGTCACCGAACCACCGAGTCAGCGAACCACCGAGCCACCGAGCGACAGATCCGGCCATCCCTGGAGACGAAGATGACGATCAGCCGCATCAGCCGCATCAGCCCTATCAGCCGCAGAGACTTCGCGAAGCGGTCCGCGTACACCGGCGCCGGGGTCGTGCTGACCGGCAGCGCCGGTGTGCTCGCCACCGCGCCCGGCGCCCTCGCCGCGGAAGCGGACGCGGGAGTGGACAAGTGGGAGGCCGCGGGGGAGGCCACGGCCGGAACCGCCGACCAGCACGATCGCCGCCACGGGCCCGGCTACGGGCCGCTCGTCCCGGACCCGGCCGGGCTGCTCGCCCTGCCCGCCGGGTTCTCGTACCGCGTCATCACCCGCGCCGGAGTCACCAAGCTGGAGTCCGGCGAGCCCACCCCGTCCAACCACGACGGCACCGCCGCCTTCGAGGGGCGGCGCGGAGTGACGCTGCTCGTCAACAACCACGAACTGGGCGGCCCGCGCGCCAAGTGGCCGCACCCGGTGCCGCTGACCGACGGCCTGGTCTACGACCCGGCGGCCGCGGGCGGCTGCACGGTCGTCGAGGTCGGCGCCCCCGGCACCGGGCCCCGAGGCCGCGGCCATGTCGCCGAATGGGTCGGCATCGCCGGCACCTCCACCAACTGCGCGGGCGGCCGCACCCCGTGGGGCACCTGGCTGACCTGCGAGGAGACCGAGGACAAGGCCGGCCAGAACGGCATGGTCAAGGACCACGGCTATGTCTTCGAGGTCGACCCGTACGACCGGCGCGCCGGGCACGGCCCCCGGCCCCTCAAGGCGTTCGGCCGGTACGCGCACGAGGCGGCCGTCGTCGATCCCCAGCGCGGCCATGTCTTCCTGACCGAGGACGCCGCCGGTCCGAACGGGCTGTTCTACCGATGGGTACCGCCGCACGGCTTCAAGCACGGGCACGGGGCGCTGCGCCGGCTGGCCGACGACGCGGGCGTGCTCCAGGCGTTCAAGTGCTTCGACTCCGGCGGCCGGTTCGTCGACGACCTCGCGCGCGCCACGAAGCCGGGCACGGTCTACGGCGTGGACTGGGTGGACGTGCCGGACCGCGACGCGCGGACGGTCTCGGTGCGCAAGCAGTTCGCGGACGGGCGGATCACGCGCGCCCGCAAGCTGGAGGGCATGTGGTGGGGCGATGGCGGCGTCTATGTCGTCTGCTCGTTCGCCCGCCAGGAGAGCCCCGTGCAGCACGACGGGCAGATCTGGTTCTACGCACCGAAGCGGCGCACCCTGACGCTCAAGGTGCGCCTCGGCGTCAACGCCCACCCGGAGCGGGACGGCGCCTTCGACGGCCCGGACAACATCACGGTCTCGCCCTACGGCGGGCTGGTCATCGCCGAGGACGGCGAGGGCGTGCAGCACCTCTTCGGGGCGCTCGACGACGGACGCACGTACCCCATCGCGCGCAACGAGCTCAACATCGGCACCGCGGACAAGCCCGCGTACAGCGAGTTCACCGGGGTGACCTTCTCCCCGGACGAGCGGACGCTGTTCGCCAACATCCAGGAGCCCGGCATCATGCTGGCGATCACCGGCCCGTGGCGGCGCCAGGGTCATCGCCACCGCTGACCTGCCGTTCTCCGGGAGGGGGCCCCAGGGCAGAGCCCCCGCCCGCCCGCGGGAATCTTGAGCGCCCGCCGCTGTTGATACGGGTGTGACCTCGGTACTGCGGACCACCCCGCTCTCCATCCTCGACCGTTCCCGCACCCGAGAGGGGCGGGAGCCGGGGGAGGCGCTGCGGGACACCGTGCGCCTGGCGCGGCTGGCCGAGGAGCTCGGGTACCGCCGGTTCTGGGTGTCCGAGCACCACAGCGTGCCCGGAGTGGCCGGTTCGGCGCCCACGGTCCTCGCCGCCGCGGTGGCCGCCGCGACCTCGCGCATCCGGGTCGGCACCGGCGGCGTGATGCTGCCCAACCACCGTCCGCTGGTCGTCGCCGAACAGTTCGGCGTCCTCGAATCGCTCTTCCCCGGCCGTATCGACATGGGGCTCGGCCGGTCGGTCGGCTTCACCGACGGCATCCGGCGGGCCCTGGGCGCCGGCAAGGACGCCACCCGCGACTTCGCCGACCAACTGGCCGAGCTGACCGGCTATTTCACCGGTGGTCGGCGCGTACACCCCGAGGTCCACGCCCAGCCGGCCGAGGGGCTGCGGGTGCCGGTCTTCGTGCTGGCCAACGCCTCCGGCGCCCGGCTCGCGGCAGCCGCCGGGGCGGCCCTGGTCATCGGCGACCTCCGCGGCGAGGACCGGATGCTCGAAGCGATCGGGCACTACCGGGCGGAATTCCGGCCGTCCCCGTGGCTGGCGGCCCCGTACGTCGTCATCTCGGGCACCGTGGCCGTCGCGGAGACGACGGAGGAGGCCCGCCGCCTGCTGTTCCCGGAGGCGTACTCGCTCGCCCGCTCCCGTACGCAGGGGGTCTTTCCGCCGCTGCTGCCGGCCGAGGAGATCGAGGCGCTGGAGCCGGGGATGACGGCGAAGGAGCGCGAGCACTACACGGCGGCTCTGCGCGGCCAGATCCACGGCACGGAGGCGGAGGCCACCGCCGCTCTCGGTTCGGTGGTCGAGCGCAGCGGCGCCGACGAGGTGCTGGTCACCACCAGTTCGTACGACCGCGAGGCACTCCAGGACTCCTACCGGCGGCTGGCCCGCGCGGTCGCCTGACGGTCCGCGCCGTGACGGCCCGCGCCGTGACGGCCCGCGCCATGGCGGCCCGACAGCCGGGCGCCGGACCGTGGCCACCGGGCTTCGGCCACTGGCCCATCGGCCGCCTGGGCTAGGGCGTTTCTGATGGCTCTTGGACGGTGTCGCGGAGCCAGATGGCGATCGCGGCGATGGTGAGGGTGCCATTGAAGATGTAGTCGCGTTTGTCGTACCGGCTGGCGACCGCACGGAACTGCTTCCACTTGCTGATGCACCGCTCGACAGCGTTGCGGCGGCGGTACTGGGCCTTGTCGAAGGCTGGGGGCCTGCCGCCGGACCGTCCGCGTCGGCGGCGGTGTTCGCGCTGGTCGTCGGGCTGGGCGATGGTGGCTTTGATATGCCGTTTCCGCAGGTAGGCCCGGGTGTCGCGGCTGGAGTACGCCTTGTCGCCCCGCAGGCGGTCCGGGCGGACGCGAGGGCGCCCTGGTCCGCGCCGTCCGATCCGCAGCCTCTCCAGCACCGGGACGAGCATGGGGTTGTCGCCCCGCTGGCCGGGTGAGGTCAGCCAGACCAGCGGGCGGGCCCGGTCGTCCGCCAGGAGGTGGACCTTGCTGGTCAGCCCGCCCCGTGAGCGTCCCAGCGCCTCCCGGCCATCGTCCTCCTCACGGGACCCGCCCCCTTTTGCGGGTAGTCGGCCGGCGGCCTGTGCGGCGCTCCGGCGGCGTGCTGATGTGCCCGGCAGGAGGTCGAGTCGATGTTCAGCGCCCACTCCCCCCGGGCCGCCTCGCGGGCATGTCCCGCGTCCGGATCCCCGGCGTCCGCCTCGATCTGCAGTTCCTGGAGGAGGGCCTGCCAGGTGCCGTCGGCCGACCAGCGCCGATGCCGTTCGTAGACGGTCTGCCAGGGACCGTACCGTTCGGGCAGGTCAGGCCAGGGAACCCCGGTCCGGGCCCTGAAGAGCACCCCGTTGACCACTCTGCGGTGATCCGCCCACTGCCCGCCCGGCCTGCCGTTGACAGGCAGAAGGGACTCGATCCTCTGCCACTGCGCATCCGTGAGCTCATGCCGCCGCACCATAGAGGCGTCCTGCCCGACCAGCCACAAGATCACCCAACAGGCCAAGAGCCATCAGAAACGCCCTAGGCCACTGGCCCTCGTCACCGGGCCTCGGTCACCAAACCCTCGCCGCCGGGCTTCGGTCACCAAACCCTCGGCCACTGGCCCCTCGCGACCGGCCCCGGTCACCGGTCCCTCGCCACCGGCCCCGGTCAGGCCAGGGCCGCGCACCGCTCCTGGCCCATCGTCGCCAGCCACTCCCGGCGCAGCCGCTCGTACTCGCGGCGCTCCATGGAGGTCAGAACGCCTCCTCGGCGCGCGGCGGATGACCAGAGGGCGTGGATCGCGGCGTTCAGTTCGGCGGCATTCGGGCGTGCGACGGAGGGGTCGGGACGGTGGGTGGGCATGAATACAGGCTAGGGGCAGGCACTGACAACGCGCCCCGCTATGCGCGGCGCGAGATCGCCCGGGAGCCCTCCAGCCGCCCTCCGGCGGACCGTTCGGCGCGCTTCCGTACGGCCCGTACGGCACCTTCCGTCCCGTTGGCGGCAGTTCGCGCGTCGATCGGGCGAACTGCCCCGGTGTCGTAAAAGCCCTGCTCACGCGGCGGTTCGCGGCTCTGGCGGCGCCGTTGCCGACCGACTGCGCGGCGCGTTCGGCGAGGCGGCGGGGCCCACTCGCCAACACCCTGCGGCACAAGGCGTCCAAGGCCACGGGTGCGACCAACGCCACATCTTCTTATGGCTGGAATCCGGTCCGTACGGGCATACGCGCGGGGCCGCGCGCGGTGTCCGGGGCTCGCGAGCGCGCCGGAGGGACCGGGTCCGCGAGCGCGTCCGGCGTGCCGGAAGCGTCGGGCGCGCGCCCTCAACCGCGGGAACGGAAGCGTCGGGCGCGCCCTCAACTGCGGGAACGGAAGCGTCGGGCGCGCCCTCAACTGCGGGAACGGAAGCGGGAACTCCGGGCCGGTCGGTGCGACGGGCGGTCCGAGGGGCTGCTGCTGCCGCGACGACCGCCGGAGGGGCCAGGGCCGCTGTCACCGCCGCCCGGCCCCCCGATCGACCAGGCCGTCGCCGCCACGACCAGGGCGACGGCCGCGATCTGACGGCCCGTAAGACGTTCGTGCAGCAGCAGCGCACCCACGCCGACGCCGACGGCCGGGCTCAGCGACAGCAGTACCCCGAAGGCGCGGACGCCGACACGGCGCAGAACGGCCATGTCCAGGGAGTACGGAATGAGCGAGGACAACACCGCGACCAGGAACCCGATGCCCAGCACGCCGGGGTGCGCGACCACCGCGCGCCCGGCGGTCGCGGCGGCCACCGGGGCCAGCGCGCACGCGCCGACGGCCAGGGCGAGCGCGAGGCCGCTCCCGTCCGGGAACCGCTGCCCCACCCGCCGACTGAGGAGCACATACCCGGCCCGGCAGACCGCCGCCAAGGCACCGAGCAGCAGCCCCGCCGCCGGAAGGGACTGCCCGGGAGCCGTCAGCAGCAGCACGCCGAAGAGCGCCAGCAGGGCCGCGGCCAGATCCCGTACGCGGCGGGACAGGGCGACCGCCAGCGTCAGCGGCCCCAGCAGCTCCACCGTCGAGGCGACGCCGATCGGCAGATACCTGATGGCCTGGAAATAGGCGACGTTCATGGCGGCGAGCGCCAGACCGAGAGCGACAGCGGCCCGCCACTGCGGCCCATCGGCCCGCCGGGGGCGCGGCCGGACGGCCGCCCACATGACGACGGCGGCGAAGAACAGCCGCATCCCCGCCAGAGCCGTGGCCCCGACCTGGTCGTACGCGCCCTTGGCCACGGCGGCGCCCACCTGGAGGCTGCACATCTGCCCCAGTACGAGCACGAGGGGCAATCGGCCGGCATAGCGGTGCTCGGACATGGGCCTCCTGTGTCGGGGAGGCCACGGGCGGCCCGGTCACCACCATGCTGTAATCATTCAGTGCACTTCAACCATTACGGCGGTGAGGCCGCCCGGCTGGCCGCCGCCCTGGCCAACAGCAGCGCCCCGTGGGAGCCACACGAACTGGAGCCCGTACTGGACGCACACGGCATAGCGGACCGCCTCCTCACCCCGGCGCAGGCCCGGCGGGTCTGGGAGTGGAGCCGACGGCTCGGCGACTGCTTCGGGCCGCAGCCGCTCGACCGGCGCTGCGAAAGGATCAACACCCTGCTGGCGGACTCGGCCAGCCGCCCGTACATCTCCCTGCACGACGGCACCCCGCACCTGCACTACAGCTCCCAGGGCGCCGATCCGGCCGCGCACATCCGGGCCGTCACCGCCGCCGGACTCTCCTACGTCGCGTGCTTCGGGTCCCCGGACCGGTTGGGGCGGTGCGCCCGCGAGGAGTGCGACCACGTATTCGTCGACGTCTCCCGCAACGGCCGCCGCGCCTACTGCTCCCTCCGATGCTCCAACAACGACGCCGTACGCCGTCACCGCGCACAGCACCGGAGGCCGCCCGCGAACTCGTGACACGCCGCCCCCCCCTGGAGGCGGCAGACGTGAGGGCCGCGCTCAGCGGTCGAGCGCGGCCCTCACATACGGCCGTCAGCCGGTTATCCGGTGGGCGTCACAGCACCTCGGCGGCGGGCTTCGTCAGCCCGCGGACCGTGCGCGCCTTGACGAAGTCGCCGATGGCCGTCATGTCCCACTCCCCGGAGAACTGGCGGATCAGCTTGCACATCAGCACGCCCGTCTTCGGCTCCGAGCCCGTCAGGTCGAAGCGCACCAGCTCCTCGCCGGTCTGGGCGTCCAGCAGGCGGCAGTACGCCTTCGCGACCTCGCTGAACTTCTGGCCGCTGAAGGAGTTGACGGTGAAGACCAGCCCGGTCACCTCCGGCGGGAGGCCGCCCAGGTGCACGGTGATGGACTCGTCGTCGCCCGCGCCCTCGCCGGTGAGGTTGTCGCCGGAGTGCTGGATCGCGCCATTGAGGATCTGGAGCTTGCCGAAGTAGCAGGCGTCGATCATGTTGCGGTTCGGGCCGTAGGCGATGACGGACGCGTCGAGGTCGATGTCCTTGCCGCGGAACGCGGGCTCCCAGCCGAGGCCCATCTTCACCGAGCGCATGAGCGGCTGGCCGCCCTTGACGAGCGAGACGGTCTGGTTCTTCTGGAGGCTGACCTTGCCCTTGTCGAGGCTGACCTTCCCCGCGCCGGGCCCGGCCGGGGGTGCCGAGGGCGGCTGTACGGGCTGCGGGGCCTGCGGCGGCTGCGGGGCCTGTACGGACGGGGGCGGGGGCAGCGGCGCCGCGGGGCCGGTGGGCGCGGGCGCCTGTACGGGGGCGGGGGCGGGTGCGGCCGCCGGTTCCTCCACGCTCACGCCGAAGTCCGTGGCGATCCCGGAGAGTCCGTTCGCGTACCCCTGACCGACCGCGCGGGCCTTCCAGGCGTCGCCCCGCCGGTAGACCTCGACGACCACCAGCGCCGTCTCCGCGCCCAGCCGCGGCGGGGTGAACGTGGCGAGGGGGGAGCCGTCGTCGGCGTTGCGCAGCGTCGCCGTCGGTTCCGTACCGGAGAAGGTGGCGCCCGCGGCGTCCAGGCTCGCGGTCACCACGATCTTCTCGATGCCGGGCGGCACGGCCGCGGTGTCCACCGTGATCGAGTCGCCCGCCCCGCCGGCGCCGGCGCGGTGCGTCACGCCCGGCCCGCTGGGCTGGTTGTAGAAGACGAAGTCGTCGTCGGAGCGCACTTTGCCGTCGGCGGTGAGCAGCAGGCCCGATACGTCGAGCCGCACGGGAGCGGTGACGTCCACCGTCACACGGGCGACGGAGAGTGAGATGTTCGAGCCGGGTGTCATAGCGGTCATGTCCCGGGTAACGAGCGGCCCCGCTTTGCAGTTCCATTACTAACGCGATCCTTTCGCCGGGTCCGGGTCCGGGTCCGGGTCCGGGGTCGCCGGGTCCGCCGGGTCCGCCCCGGGGGCGAAGGGGTCGCGTGGCGAGAGCGCCGGCCTGTCGGCCGGTCAGTACCTCCAGATCGGCGGGTTGGTGCAGAAGTGGCCGCCGAGGTGGGCGTGGTCGGGGTTGGCGGGGTCGAGCTCGCCCTGGGCGGCGACGAGGGCGGGCGCGAAGGGCTCCGAGTCGTCCTGCGGCTCGTACCCGAGGGCGCGCGCCGTGGAGAGGTCCCACCACAGACGGGTGTTGGCGGAACTGCCGTAGGCGACGGTGTGCCCGACGCCGTCGGCCGTGAGGGCGGCGTGCAGCAGGCGCGCCCCGTCGGCGGGGCTCATCCAGACCGAGAGCATGCGCACCGACATCGGCTCGGGGAAGCAGGAGCCGATGCGGATGGAGACCGTCTCGATGCCGTGCAGGTCCCAGTAGAGGGAGGCGAGGTCCTCGCCGAACCCCTTGGACAGGCCGTAGTAAGTGTCCGGGCGGCGCTCGGTGTTGACGGGGATGAGGGAGCCGGGCTCGGCCGGGGTGGTCGCGGGGCGCGGGGTGAAGCCCACGGCGTGGTTGCTGGAGGCGAACACGACGCGGCGCACGCCCTCTTCGCGTACGGCCTCGTAAAGGTTGTACGTGCCCTCGATGTTGGCGCGCACGATCTTCTCGAACGGGGCCTCCAGGGAGATGCCCGCGAGGTGGATGACCGCGTCGACGCCGCGTACGGCCTCGCGCAGCGCCTCCTTGTCGGCGAGGTCGGCGGTGATGGCGTCCGGTTCGCCGTCGATGGGCCGCACATCGAAGAGGCGGAGCGCATAGCCGTACGCGGGCAGCAACTCGCGCATCAAGGTGCCCAGGCCGCCGGCGGCGCCGGTGAGCAGGACGGTGCGGGGAGCGGGCATGGGCGGTTCTCCTCAAGGCGGGGCGGTTGCATGTGCGGACGCCATTCAGATGTGTGGACACGCTAAGGAGCGGTGGCGACCGCGGTCAAGATGCGGACCGGACGGTACTTCGCCGCCGTCCCGGCGGAGTCGATCGCCATGCGGCATGACGCGTTCCTCGTCCCCGACGAGGAGTTCGGCGCCGCCTTCGCCCGTATCCGGCAGGTCGGGATCACGTATTACGCCGATACGCGGCTGATGCGGCCTGGAGAGATCAACCATCACCACGGCGGGCGCGGGCTGTACTTCCTGGACCCGGCTGGCCGGCCGACCGACCGTGGCATGGAGATCATCACCCGGCCGTACGGCAGCACCGAGGAGTAGCCGCGGCACCGCCTCCGGCCCGCGCGCCACCTGCCCCTACGTACTGAAGCGGGGTCGAGGAAGGGCGCCCGGCTCTCATCGGGGCGGGCCCGGGGCCCGGGCCGGGGGCGGCGGCGCGCCGGGTGCTTCGGCCGTGTCGGCGGCGGCCGTGGCAGTCGTCTCGGCCGTCGCAGCCGTCTCGGCCGCGGCCCGGGCGTAGCGGCGGGCCAAGTGTGCGAAGGCGTGCCGGAGTTCGGGCGGGCCGACGACCTCGATGTCCGCGTCGAAGCTGCCGACGGCGGCGGCGAGGCCGGCCCATGACCACGAACCCAGGGTGAGCCGGCAGCGGTTCGGGCCGAGTTCCTCGACCAGCCCGTCGTGCGCGTAGCGGTACACGTCGGCGGCGGGCCGGTCTAGGACCACCTCGCCGCGGCAGGGCCAGTCGCCGGGGCCGCCGGAGCCGCCGGAGCCCCGGAACCTGCCGGCCACGAAGGCCGCCACGTCGCCTCCGGGCAGTTCGCGCGGGGTGAAGCGCGGCCCGGTGGGGGAGCGCGGCGTGATCCGGTCGGCGCGGAAGGTGCGCCAGTCCTCGCGGTCGAGGTCCCAGGCGACGAGGTACCAGCGCCCGCCCCAGGTGACGAGGTGATGGGGTTGCGCCCGGCGCGGCGGAGCCGTGGCGGGACCGTCGCCGCCCGCGCCCGGCGGGGCGGAGGTGTAGTCGGCGGAGGTGTAGTCGAAGCGCAGCACTTCGCGGGCGTGGACCGCCGCGCTGAGCGTCATGAGCACACCGCTGTCGACCCGCGGGGCCGGCCGGGCCGCGGGCCGCTGGACGGCGGTGACCTGGAGGGTGTCGATGCGGTTGCGCAGCCGGGCGGGCATGACCTGCCGGACCGTGGCCAGCGCGCGCGCCGCGGCTTCCTCGATGCCGACGCCGGTGGTGGCGGCGATCCGGAGCGCGACGGCGAGGGCCACGGCCTGCTCGTCGTCGAACAGCAGCGGCGGCAGCTCCTTCCCGGCGCCGAGCCGGTAGCCGCCGTCGGGCCCCTTGACGGTCGCGATGGGGTAGCCGAGCTCACGCAGGCGGTCGACATCACGGCGTACGGTGCGCGGGCTGATGCTCAGCCGCTCGGCCAGGAGCGCCCCCGGCCAGTCGCGGCGCGCCTGGAGCAGGGAGAGCAGTGACAGCAGTCGCGCTGATGTCTTCGGCATGGCTCCCATCCTCCCCCAGGAAGCGGCCACAACCTGTCCGCTTCCTCTGCGACGGTGGGCTTGCCCGCACAACGAGAACGACCGGAAGGACCCGGACCCTGTGACTGCCACCACCAGGCCCCGCCCAGCCCCCGACGGCGAGCCGGCCGAACCGGCCGCCGCGCTCCCGACCACCCGCGGCGCGCTGACCACAGCGGCGCGCGGACTCGGCGACGAGCGGGCGGACGAACGGGCAGACGGACGGGCAGCCGAGCGGGCAGACGGGGCGGACGAACGGGCGGACGAGCGGTCAGGCGAACGGGTGGACGAACAGGCGGATGAGCGCCCGGCCGCCGGACCGCTGTCCCTGGGCGGGTGATCCGATGACCACCGTCCTCGGCGCCCGGGCGCTCAACCGCGCCACCCTCGCCCGGCAGCTGCTGCTCGACCGCGCCGATGTACCGGCCCTCGACGCCGTCGCGCACCTCGGCGGGCTCCAGGCGCAGGAGCCGCAGGAACCGTTCGTGGCGCTCTGGTCGCGGCTGCGCGCGTTCGACCCGGCGGACCTCTCGGACCTGCTCGTCGGGCGGCGCGTGGTGCGGACCCACCTCATGCGCCGCACCGTCCACCTCGTCACCGCCGCCGACGCCCTGGCCTGGCGGGCCCGCCACGGCGCCATGCTGCGGCAACGGGTGCTCGGGAACTACCGCCGCGAGCTCGACGGGGTCGACCTCGACGAACTCGCCGCGGCGGGCCGGGCGGTCCTCGCCGACGACGAGCCCCGCTCGACGACCGAACTCGCGCGGGCGCTCGCCGACCGCTGGCCGGACCCGGGGCCGCGGGCGCTGGGCGAAATGCTGATCCCCGCCCTCGTCCCAGTGGTGCAACTGCCGCCGCGCGGGCTCTGGCGCACGAAGGCGGGGGTGCGCAACGTTCTGCTCTCCTCATGGCTCGGGCGCGAGATCGACCCGCCCGCCCCGAACGGGACCGACCCCGTGGGCCAGGCGCTGGTACGCCGCTACCTGGCCGCGTTCGGCCCCGCCGCCTCGGCCGACCTGCGCGCCTGGTGCGGTCTCGCCGGGCTGCCGGCCGCGGTCGCCGCGGTACGCGCGGAACTGGTCGGCTTCCGCGACGAGCGGGGCCGGGAGCTGCTGGACCTGCCCGACGCGCCGCGCCCCGACGCCGACACGCCGGCCCCGGTGCGGTTCCTCCCGGCGTTCGACAACGCGATCCTCGGATTCCACGACCGCGGCCGGATCATCGACGACGACCACCGCGGCCTCTCGGTCGCCGGCGCCCGCGTCGTCCTGGTCGGCGGGCGCGTCGCCGCGACCTGGACCGCCAAGGCCGGCACGGTGACGGTCGCCCCGCTGCGCGCCTTCTCCCGAGCCGAACGCGCCGCCGTCGCGGCGGAAGGGCAGGCGCTGGCGTCATTCCTCTCGGACGGCGACAGCGACCGGGTGGAGATGGCCGCCGCGGCTTCCGGCTGAGCGAGCCACGCCCGCGCCCGTGAGCCGCCTGCCCTGTGTACGGGGCGCTTCTCCGCGCGTACGAGGCGAGGGGGCAGCAGCATCTCGGCCGGGGACAGGCGGGGGACGCTTCTCCGCGCGTACGGGGCCCTCTCCGCGTATGGGGCGAGGGGCGCGCCCCGGTCCGTACGGCCGAAGGCCACGCGGTGGCGGAGCGCCAGCGGCCCACCGGCGGAGTGGCGCAATCCGGTTGTCCGGCCGCAGCGCCCGGCACTTGACCGGTTCCGGCGGGCTGCCTTAGCGTAGCCGCGTTCAGAGATATGGACACTAATCAGAAACGTGCACGTACACGCCAGGGAGAGCCCGTGACCTCTGCCGCACTCGCCGAGCGCCTCGACGGCCTGCTGTTCTTTCCCGTGACCGCGTACGGACCCGACGGCGGGCTCGACCTCGAAGCGTTCCGCGCGCATGTGCGCGCGGGCGTCGACGCGGGCGCGGCCGCGGTCTTCGCGTGCTGCGGCACGGGGGAGTTCCACGCCCTGACCGCGGAGGAGTTCCGCGCGTGCGTCGCCGCCGCCGTCGCGGAGGCGGACGGCCGGGTACCGGTCATCGCCGGGGCGGGCTACGGGACCGCGCTCGCCGAGCAGTACGCCCGGCACGCCGAGGAAGCCGGCGCCGACGGCCTGCTCGCCATGCCCCCGTACCTCGTCGTGCCCGGCCAGGAAGGGCTGCTGCGCCACTACACCGCGCTCGCCGCGGCCACTTCCCTCGATGTCATCGTCTACCAGCGCGACAACGCGATCTTCACCCCCGAGACCGTCGTCGAACTCGCCCGCACCCCCGGCATCATCGGGCTCAAGGACGGCCACGGCGACCTCGACCTGATGCAGCGCATCGTGAGCGCGGTCCGCACCGAACTCCCCGGCAGGGACTTCCTCTACTTCAACGGACTGCCCACCGCCGAACTCACCGGCCTCTCCTACCGCGCCATCGGCGTGCGCCTGTACTCCTCCGCCGTCTTCTGCTTCGCGCCCGAGATCGCCCTCGCCTTCCACCGCGCCCTCGCCACGGGCGACGACGCGCTGGTGACCAAGCTCCTCGACGGCTTCTACGTACCGCTCGTCGAACTCCGCAACCAGGGGCGCGGCTACGCCGTCTCGCTCGTCAAGGCAGGGGTCCGCCTCGGCGGCCTCGACGTCGGCGAGGTCCGGCCGCCACTCACCGAACCGACCCCCGCCCATGTGAAGGAACTGGCCGAACTCATCGAGCGCGGGCTGGCGTTGCTGGCCGACGCGACGACCGGCGAGGGCAAAGCGCCAGGCGCCGCGGCAGCAGGCGGCGCAGGGATATCAGGCGCCGCCGGAGCGTCGAAGTGATCGCAGCCGCCTTCCTCTACCCCTGGGACGTCGTCGGCGACCCGGACGCCGCGCGCCGCGTCGCGGACCTCGGCGTCCAGCGCGTCACTCTCGCCTCCGCCTACCACTCCACCCGCGCCCTGACCCCCCGTCACCCGCACCACCGCATCGTCACCGCCCGCCACGCCGCCGTCCTCTACCCGCCGGACGCGGACCGCTGGCGCGGGCGGGAGCTGCGCCCGTACGAGCAGACGTGGACGGCGGGCGCCGACCCGTTCGCCGAGGCCGCGAGCGCGCTGGCCGACGCGGGGCTCGACGTGCACACCTGGGTCGTCCTCGCGCACAACTCCCGCCTGGGCGAGGACCACCCGCGCACCTCGGTGCGCAACGCGTACGGCGACCGCTACCCCTGGGCCCCCTGCATCGCCCGGCCCGAGGTCCGTACGTACCTGGTCGACCTGGCGGCGGAGGCCGCGACCCGCCCCGGCGCGAGCGGCACCGACCTGGAATCCTGCGGCTGGTACGGCCTGGCGCACCTGCACGCCCACGACAAGACCGGCGGGGTGGAGCTGGACGGCGCGGGCCAGTACCTGATGTCGCTGTGCTTCTGCGACGCCTGCGCCGCGGGCTATTCCCAGCACGGCGCGGACCCCGAGGAGCTGCGCGCCACGGTCGTACGGGCCCTGCGGCCGTACTGGTCCGGCGAGGCGGCGGCGGGCGCGGCCGACCGGGCGGGGGAGTGGGCCCGCGTGCGCGAACTCCTCGGCCCGGACCTCGCCGAGGCCGCGCGCGCCTGGCGCGACTCCACCGCCGCCGCCCTCCAGAGGGAGTGCGCGGCGGCCGTACGCGGCGCGGCGGGAGCGGGCCGCCCCGATTTCCGGGTCATGCTCCACGCCGACCCGGCCCCGCACCGCTGCGGCGCCAACGCGGGCGTCGTCCCCGCCGAGGTGCTCGCCCACACCGATGGCGTCGTGCTCCCCTGTACGGGCCCCGACGCCGCCCGTGAATCGGTCCTGCGCCCCTTCGCCGGCCAGGACACCACCGTCGCCGCGAACTTCACCGTCGTCTCGGGCCTGGGCGGCAGCCCCGGCACCCTCGCCGCCGACGCCGCACACGCGGTGTCGCTCGGCGCGAGTGAACTGCGGCTGTACCACGCGGGGCTGGCCTCCGCCGCCGACCTCGCGGCGGTGCGGGCGGCGCTGAAGCGGATCGGCTGAGCCGACGGGGCGAGCACGGGACCGGGGCGCGGCCGGGGGTGCGACTGGGGGTGCGACTGGGGCGCGGCCGGCGGAATATCCCCGCGCCGACCGCGGCTGCATCCGATGCCGACAGCACGGATCAGCCAATTGAGCGAGGAGCACGCCATGCCGACCGAGTCCGTACCGCAGGGAACCGTGGCCGAGGGGTTCGAGCCCGTCCGCGAGGAGTTCGCGGCCACGCTGGCGGAGGAACGCGAGGGCCACGCCGCGCAGTTGGCCGCCTACGTCGGCGGCCGCCAGGTCGTGGACCTGTGGGGCGGACCGGGGATCACGGGTGACTCCCTCACCGGCGTCTTCTCCTCCACCAAGGGCGCGGCCCACCTCGCCGTCGCCCTGCTCGTGCAGGACGGCACCCTCGACCTCGACGAGGAAGTCAGCCACTACTGGCCCGAGTTCGGCGCCGAGGGCAAGGCGCGGATCACCCTGCGCGACCTGCTCGCCCACCGGGCCGGGGTCATCGGAGCCGACGACGGCTTCTCCCTGGAGGAACTCGCCGACGACCGCCGCATCGCCGAACGGCTGGCCGGCCAGCGCCCGTACTGGCGGCCGGGCACGGCCTTCGGCTACCACGCCCTGGTCATCGGCGCGCTCACCGGCGAGGTCGTGCGGCGCGTCACGGGCCTGACGATGCAGGAGTTCTACGAGGCCCGTATCCGCGCTCCGTACGGCCTCGACTTCTACATGGGCCTGCCCGAGGAGCAGGAGCACCGGGTGCTGCCGACCCTGCCGATGGACCCGACGCCCGAGCAGCAGCGCGAACTGGACGCGGCGGCGGCCGGGCCGGAGAGCCTGAGCGGCATAGCCTTCAACGCCCACGTCGCCACCTCCATCCCCCTCGAAGTGCTGCCCAACTCCCGCGTCGTCCGTGCCGGCGGCCCCGCTTCCGTCGGCGGCATGGCCTCCGCGCGGGGCCTGGCGGGGATGTACGCGGCCGTCATCGGCGAACTCGACGGCAAGCCCCCGCTCCTCAAGCCGGACACGGCGGCGGAGTTCGCTCAGATCCACTCCGTCGGCTACGACCTGGTCGCCCGCGAGCACATGTCCTTCGGCCTGGGCTTCCAGGCGGAAGACGACCTCTACCCCTTCCTGGGCGCCGGTTCCTTCGGCCACGGGGGCGCGGCGGGCTCAGTGGCCTTCGCCGACCCCCGAGCCGCCCTGGCCTTCGGCTACAACCGCCAACGCTTCGCCTTCCCGGGCGGCGACGCCCCGGAAGCGGCCCGCTTGGCGAAGGCGGTACGCGACTGCGCGGCGTAGTCAGCCGTGCGGCCGCAGGGCCGGTTCCGAGAGGGTGGCGAGGCGGCGGCGGTGTTCGGCGCGTAGGGCTATCGCCGTGGCCAGGGCGCCCGCGCCCTCCCAGAGGCCGACCCCTATGAAGGGGGTTGGAGCGCGGCCGGAGAGGACGGCGAGGGTGAAGACGGCGCAGGTCAGGATGCGGAAGGGGACGGTCCAGATGAAGAAGGCGCGCCAGTTGGCGAAGGCCGCCAGCACGTAGTACACGCCCATGTTCAGCGCCGCCATCGACGACGCCGTGATGAACGTACGCGTGTGGTCGATCGGCGCGCGGTGAGCGGAGCCGAGGGGATTGAGGCCCATCGCCGCTATCAGGGACTCCGGAGCGACGAGCCCCACCACGCCGAGCAGTGCGGCGAGGGTCCCGAAGACCGCCATGGTCCAGCCGGACGGTGAACGGGGCGTACGAATCGGCGGGAAGCCGGACATGAGGGGCACTCCAGGGCGCGATCGGCATGATGAGCGGGCCACAACTCCCCCTTGCGCGGCCCGCGTTGATGTGCAGACCTTACGGCGTGCGGTTGAACGCCGCGTTACCGGGCGGCCGTCGGCGCGGAGCGAGGGGCCCGCGCTCGTACGCGGAGATGACCGCTTGCGTGCGGGCGCGGGAACGGTCACCCGCGTGCGCGGCGCGGTCAGGGCTCGTACGGCCGGAAAGCAGGGAGTCGCCGCACCACCAGCCGGACAGCCCGGACGAGACCGTCCGCACCCGAACGCTTGAGTGGAATGGGCCCCTACACCGGTAAGCCGGGGCTCGGGAACTTTTTACGGCCTGCTGCGCGTCGACCGGGGCGGGTGAACTGGCCGCGGCCGGTCCTCCTCGCGGCCGTCGTCACCGCTCCGCGCGCGGTCTCAGAGGCGCCGGGTCGCCAGGGTCAGCCGGTCGCGGGCGTCGAAGAGGGCGTCTTTGATCATCTGCTCGTGCGCCGGGGTCAGCCGGGCCACCGGGACCGAGCAGCTGATCGCGTCGCGCGCCGGAGTGCGGTACGGGATCGCGATGCCGAAGCAGCGCAGGCCGAGGGTGTTCTCCTCGCGGTCCACGGCGTAGCCCTGCTCGCGGATGGAGCGCAGCTCCTCGATCAGCTGCTCGCGGTCGGTGATGGTGTGCTCGGTCAGCGGAGCCAGGGTCTCGGGCAGCAGCTTGCGGACCTGCTCGTCGGTGCAGGTGGCCAGCAGCGCCTTGCCCAGTGATGTGGAGTGGGCGGGGAGCCGGCGGCCGACGCGGGTGAAGGGGCGCAGATAGTGCTGGGACTGGCGGGTGGCCAGGTAGACGACGTTGGTGCCGTCGAGGCGGGCGAGGTGGATGGTCTCGGTGGTGTCGTCGGAGAGCCGGTCCAAGGTGGGGCGGGCGGCGGCCACCACCTCGTCGCCGTCGATGTAGGAGGTGCCGACCAGCAGGGCGCGGACGCCGATGCCGTACCGGGTGCCCGTGGCGTCCGTCTCGACCCAGCCCAGCTCGACCAGGGTGCGCAGCAGCATGTACAGGCTGGACTTGGGGTACCCCACGGCCTCCTGGACGGCGGCGAGGCTGTGCATGCCCGGCCGGCCGGCGAAGAATTCGAGCAACTCGACCGTGCGGACCGCGGACTTGACCTGGGCTCCGCCCGTCTCGGCAGCTGACATCGCCCTTGACCCCTCTGTTCGACCCGCCATAGAGTCCCCAGGATATTCATCATCAGGGACAGCGTTCAGCATATCGAACAACACCCGGTGTGCGAACCGCAACCAGCAGGAGGAGCCCGCGGTGACAGCACCAGTGTGGAGCGTCGACCCCCGGACCGGGAAGCAGCGCGAGCGGGTCGCCGAGGAAGCGGGCCCGGCCGACGTGGACCGCGCCGTACGCGCCGCGCACGCCGCCCGTGCGCCACTCGCCGACCGCACCGCACGCGCGGCCCTGCTGCGCGGCGCCGCCGAGCTCCTCGACGGGGCGGGTGAGCGGCTCATCGCCGCCGCCGACGCGGAGAGCGCGCTCGGCGCCGGCCGCCTCACCGGCGAACTGGCCCGTACCACGTATCAATTCCGCGCCTTCGCGGACGCCGTGGACGAGGGCGCCTACCTCGGCGTCATCGTCGACCACGCCGACGCCGACGCCGCCCCCGTGCCCCGCCCCGACCTGCGCCGCTACAAGGTGCCGCTCGGCGTCGTCGCCGTCTACGCCGCCAGCAACTTCCCGCTGGCCTTCTCCGTGCCCGGCGGCGACACCGCGAGCGCGCTGGCCGCCGGCTGCCCCGTCGTCATCAAGGCCCACCCCGACCACCCCGCCACCTCCGAACTGTGCGGCTCCCTGCTGCGCCGCGCCGCCGTCGCGGCCGGGCTGCCCGAGGACGTCGTCACGGTGGTGCACGGCTTCGACGCCGGCCTCGAACTGGTGCGGCACCCCCTGGTCGCGGCCGCCGGCTTCACCGGTTCGGTGCGCGGCGGGCGGGCCCTGTTCGACGCGGCCGCCGCCCGGCCGCGCCCCATCCCCTTCCACGGCGAACTCGGCAGCCTCAACCCGGTCGTGGTCACCCGAGCCGCCGCCGAGGAGCGCGCCGAGCGGATCGGCACGGGGCTCGCGGGGGCCATGACGATGGGCGTCGGCCAGTTCTGCACCAAGCCCGGTCTCGTCCTGGCCCCGGCCGGCGAGGCCGGCGACCGGCTGCTGAAGTCCCTCGCCGACGCCGTCGGCGGCACCGGCGCGGGCGTGCTGCTCGACGCCCGGATGCGGGACGCCTTCGCGGCGGGCGTACGGGCCCGTGCCGAACTCCCCGGCGTGCAGGCCCCGGTGGTCCCGGGCCCGGCGGGCGAGCACACCGTCAGCGCCGGGTTCCTCGCGGTGCCCGCCGACCTCCTCGCCTCCGGCGGCGCGTACGGACTCCTGCTGGAGGAGTGCTTCGGCCCCGTCACCGTCGTCGCCCGCTACACCGACGAGGCGGAGATCGGCGCGGTGCTCGGGCAGCTGTCCGGCAACCTCACCGCCACCGTCCACCTCGGCGCGGACGAGGCCGACGGGGCCGGCCAGGCCGCGGAACTGCTCGCCGCGCTCGTACCGCTGGCGGGCCGCGTGCTCGTGGACGGCTGGCCCACCGGCGTCTCCGTCACCGAGGCGCAGCACCACGGCGGCCCCTACCCGGCGACCACCTCCACCGCCACCTCCGTCGGCGCCACCGCCGTCGAGCGCTGGCTGCGCCCCGTCGTCTACCAGGACACCCCCGCCGCGCTGCTCCCGCCCGAGCTGCGCGACGACAACCCGCTGGGGCTGCCGCGCCGCGTGGACGGCCGCCCCGGGAGCTAGGCCCCGGCACCGGACTCCCGCCGTTCGCCCGGAGGGCAGGCGGGGGTCCGACGCAGGGGTGCCGGGAGACCGGGGTGCCAGGGCGCCGGGACGTCGGGATCTAGGCGGCGCGGCGCGCGATCAGCTGGACTCTGAGGTCCGTGTGGCCGTCGAGAGTGGGCGTCACGTCCCTCCTCTCCTCGGCCACCGCGAAACCATGGCGGCCGAAGAGTTCGTGGAACCGCTCCAGCGGCTGGTGCTGGAAGGTCCCGCCGTCCTCGATGCGGAAGACCCCGTACGTGCCGGTGCTCGCCTCCTGCTCGCGGTAGCGGGCGCGGCTGCGCTCATCGGTCTGGAGCGGCACGTCGCTGACGTACACGACGCCGCCGGGCCGTACGAGCCGGGCCAGTTCCGCGACCGCCGCCTCCTGCGCGACGGGGTCGGGGGCGGCGGTGAGGACGGCGAAGAGGAGGGCCGCGTCGAACGACGCGTCCGCGAACGGCAGCGGCAGCTCCCGCAGCCGGGTCAGGCGCAGCTCCGGGTGGTCCGCGAGGCCGCGGGCGACGAGCGCCGCCGACGGGTCGACGCCCTGGACGTCGGCGTACCCCAATTCGGTGAGCTCCAGGACCAGTCGGCCGTAGCCGCAGCCGTAGTCGAGGATCCGGCCTTCCGCGGGCAGATGGGCGGCGAGCAGCTCCGGATCCAGCGGATGGGTGAAGGTGTGGGCGGCCCCGGTGGACTCCCAGTACCGCCGCGTACGCCCTGTCTGCCGTAGGTCACGGGGGTGCGTCATGCGCCGGGACGTTACCGGGAAGCGCGCTGCTCGGCGAGTGCGCCCGGTGCGGTGAGCGGCGTGTCCGTACGGGCGTACGGGCGCGCCCCGCGGCGCCACCCGGTTGGGGCCGGTGCCGAGCGTGGCGTGGGCCACATAGGTGCACACTGGACATATGTCCCAGGAGAACCCCCCGGTGGACCGCGTCCACGCCGAGTTGCGGGCACGGGTGCTCGACGGCACCTTCCTCAGCGGCGCGGTCCTCTCGGTGGGGGCCGTCGCCGACCGGCTCGGGGCCGACGCGGACCTGGTGCGGGAGGCGTTCCGGCGGCTGAGTGACGAGGGCTACCTCCAGCTGGTCGCGGAGCGTGGCGCGCTGGTGGTGCCCGTATCGCTGGGCGAGGCCCGGTGCGTGATGGAGGCGCGGCTGCTCATCGAGCTGTTCGCGCTGGACTCCGTGGCGGCGCGCGGCCACGACGAGCTGCGCCGGCTGGGCGAGCGGCTGCGCGAGGTGGAGGAAGAGGTGCCGGTGAGCCCGTCACCCTCGTCCGCGCAGGCCCTCGTCGTCGGCCGCGCCTTCCACACCGGACTCGTCGAGGCGTGCGGCAATTCGGTCCTGGCCTCGATGCACGCCGCCCTCTGGGACCAGGGGCTGCGCGTCTCCGCCGCCTCGACGGTGGGCCCCGGCCACGCGGCGGACGACATCGCCGAGCACGAGGCCATCGCCCTGGCCATGAGCGCGGGGCACGGCGGCGAGGCCCGCGAGCAGCTGCACCGGCACATCTCGGCGGTGCTGCGCCGCCTCGGCCTCGGCGACGAGTTCACCCTGCCGCGGCCGGCGGGCCCGTAGAGCCGCAGGGGCCGGGGGCTGACCCTCGGCCCCTCCTCGTAAGCCCCCTCCGTACGCGCCCCCGCAAGCCCCTCCCCATAAGCACCCGCCGTACGTGCTCCCCCCCGCAAGCCCCTCCATCCGCCGTACGCGCCCTCGGTCCGGTGAACGACCGTGGACGCGGCGGCGGTCCGCCACCCATAGTCGCCACCATGGAGAATCTTTCCCGCACGCACTTCGCACCGGAGACGACCTACCTCAACACCGCCTCCGCCGGCCTGCTGCCCGCCCCCGCCGTCACCGCCATGACCGGGGCCGTCGAGGACACGGCCGCCGGCCGCCCCCTCACCGTCCACTTCGAGGCGGTGGAGGCGGCGCGCGCCTCCTACGCCCGCATCGTCGGCGTGCCGGTGGAGCGCGTCGCGGCGGGCGGCTCCGTCGCCGTCTACAGCGGACTGATCGCCCAGTCCCTGCCGCCCGGGTCCGAAGTCCTCGTCGCCGAGGGCGACTTCAGCTCCCTCGTCAACCCCTTCCACATGCGCCCCGACCTCACCGTGCGCACCATGCGGCTGGAGAAGATCGCCGACGCCGTACGGCCCGGCACGGCCCTCGTCGCCGTCAGCGCCGTCCAGTCCGCGGACGGCCGGATCGCCGACCTCGACGCCATCGCGGCCGCGGCCAGGGCCCATGGAGCCCGTACGTTCATCGACGTCAGCCAGTCGGCCGGCTGGCTGCCGCTGGACGCGAACGCCTACGACTACACGGCGGCAGTCTGCTACAAGTGGCTGCTCTGCCCACGCGGCACCGCCTTCCTCACCACCCCCGCCGACCCCGCCACCACCCCGCTCACCCCCCTCTTCGCCGGCTGGGTCTCCGGCGAGAGGCCCTGGGACAGCTGCTACGGGCCCGTCGAGGAACTCGCCCGCTCCGCCCGCCGCTTCGACGAGAGCCCCAGCCTCTGCTCGTACGTCGCCGCCCGGCACTCGCTCGCCCTCATCGAGGAGCTCGGCGTCGACGCCATCGGCGCCCACGACCGCGCCCTCGCCGACCGCTTCCGCCGCGGCCTGGCCGGGCTCGGCCTCGCGCCTGTACCGGCCGAGGGCTCGGCCATCGTCTCCGTCCCCGGCCTCGGCCACCGGGCCGCGCACCTCGCCGACCAGGGCATCCAGCTCTCCGACCGCGCCGGAAACCTCCGCGCGGCCTTCCACCTCTACAACACCGAAGCCGACGTGGACCGGCTGCTGGAGGTAGTCGGAACGGACCGAGTGGGTAGGACGCAGTGATCGCCGAACCCGGCCGTTCGCCACTGACGCCCACGAGGAGAGCCCCCATGCAGTACCCACGCACTGAGCGGGACAGAACCGCTTCCCCCGACCGCATCCTCGAAGTCGGGCTCGGCTTCCAGGCGGCGAAGGTCCTGCTCAGCGCGGTCCGCCTCAACCTGTTCACGGTGCTGGCCGAAGGGGCCCTGCCGTACGAGGAACTGCGCGCCCGGCTCGAACTGCACCCGCGCTCGGCCCGCGACTTCCTGGACGCGCTCGTGGCGCTCGGCATGCTGCACCGCACCGACGACGGCCCCGACGGCGGCTATGGCACCTACGCCAACACGCCTACCACCGCCCGCTATCTGGACCGCGGCCAGTCCACCTACATCGGCGGCTTCCTGGAGATGGCCGACAACCGCCTCTACGACTTCTGGGGCACCCTCACCGAAGCGCTGCGCACCGGAGAGCCGCAGAACGAGGTCAAGAAGTGCCAGGAGGGCGACCTCTTCGACGCCCTCTACGAGGAGTCCGACCGGCTCACGGAGTTCCAGCACGCCATGACCAGCCTCTCCGCGCGCTCCGCCCACGCCCTCGCGGACGCCTTCGACTGGTCCGAGCGCCGCACCGTCGCCGACATCGGCTGCGCCGAGGGCGGGCTGCTGACCCAGCTGCTGCGCATGCGGCCCCACCTGGCGGGCATCGGCTTCGACCTGCCGGCCGTCGCCCCCAACTTCCACCGCCGTCTGGAGGGAAGCGGGCTGGCCGACCGCCTCTCCTTCACCGGCGGCGACTTCTTCACCGGGCCGCTGCCCACCGCCGACGTGCTGATCTTCGGCCAGATCCTGCACGACTGGGACCTGCCCACCAAGCGCATGCTGCTCCGCAAGGCGTACGAGGCGCTGCCCGCGGGCGGCGCCGTCATCGTCCACGAGTCGCTGATCGACGACGACCGGCGGGAGAACCTGACCGGGCTGCTGATGAGCCTCAACATGCTCATAGAGACCACGGGCGGTTTCGACTACACGGGCGCGGACTGCCGGCGCTGGCTGGCCGAGGCCGGGTTCGAGGAGAGCCGGGTGCGCCACCTGGCCGGGGCCCATTCGATCGTGGTCGGCGTCAAATGACCGTACGCCCGTGGGGGGAGGCCGGGACCAGGGACAACACATGGGGACGGGGGAAATCCCATCGCGAGATAAGTTTTCCATATCGGTGTAGCTTTTGAGTC
>NZ_JBWKFF010000008.1:233082-318554 GCF_056434425.1 Streptomyces sp. NPDC044033
GGTTGGTGGGGGAGAGGGGGGCGCGCCATGGTGGATGCCCCTTTCCGGTTGGAGGCGGCAGAAGCCCCCCCCCCCCCCGGGGGCTCCCCCCGGCTGGGGCCCCCCCCACGGGCGCGGGGGCCGATCACCGCGCGGGCGCGTTACTCCACGCGGGTGCTGCTTCGAGTTCGAGGCCGTGCTGCTTCGAGGCCGTGCTATCTCACGGGCGTGAACGGAGCCCGCGCGCCGATGAACGACGGGCGGGGGACCGGCGCCGCGAAGGGCTCCACCGCCGGGTTCTCCATGCTGTTGAAGACGATGAAGACATTGCTGCGCGCGAAGGGCGTGATGTTGTCGCCCGACCCGTGCATGCAGTTGCAGTCGAACCAGGTCGCCGAGCCGGCCGGCCCCGTGAAGAGCTTGATGCCGTGCTGCTCGGCGAAGCCGGTCAGCGCCTCGTCCGAGGGCGTCCCCGCGTCCTGCATCTTCAGCGACTGCTTGTAGTTGTCCTTCGGCGTCTCGCCCGAGCAGCCGAGGAACGTCCGGTGCGAACCCGGCATGATCATCAGGCCGCCGTTCGTGTCGTAGTTCTCGGTCAGCGCGATCGAGACCGACACGGTCCGCATGTTCGCCAGCCCGTCCTCGGCGTGCCAGGTCTCGAAGTCCGAGTGCCAGTAGAAGCCACTCGCCCCGAACCCCGGCTTGACGTTGATCCGCGACTGGTGGACGTACACGTCCGAGCCCAGGATCTGCCGGGCGCGCTCCACCACCCGTGGATCGCTGACCAGCCCGGCGAAGACCGCGCTGAGCCGGTGCACCTCGAACACCGACCGCACCTTCTGCGACTTCGGCTCCACGATCGAGCGCTCGTCGGCCCGTACGGCCGGATCGGCGATCAGCCGGTCGAGCTCGGCCCGGTAGAGCTCGACCTCGGCCGGGGTGATCAGCTGCTCCACCGAGAGGAAGCCGTCCCGCTCGTAGTCCCGCAGCTCCGCCGGCCCTATCGGGCCCGGGGCCCCAGGGTCGGACCACACCACCGGGTCCTGGCGCTGGGTGGTCACCTCGCTCGTGCCACGGGTCGGGTACAGGTCGGTGGTGCGCTCGGGTGCGGTGGTCATGATCTCTCCTCTCTTGGGCCTGCGGGGCTCGGGCTTCAGCTGCTGACGGTCTCCGGAACGGACTCCGGCTCGGTGAGCAGCGGGTACACGCCGTTCTCGTCGTGGTCCTCACGGCCGGTGACCGGCGGGTTGAAGACGCAGACGCACCGGAAATCGGTCTTCGGGCGCATGGTGTGCTTCTCGTGCCCGTTGAGCAGGTACATGGTGCCGGGGGTGATCAGGTGCTTCTCGCCGGTCTCGTCGTTGGTGAGCTCGGCCTCGCCTTCCACGCACAGCACGGCCTCGATGTGGTTGGCGTACCACATCGATGTCTCGGTACCCGCGTAGAGGGTGGTCTCATGCAGGGAGAAGCCCACCCGCTCCTTGGCGAGCACGATGCGCTTGCTCTCCCAGGTGCCGGTCGCCGCCTTGACGTGCCGGTCGGTGCCCTCGATGTCCTTGAAGGATCGGACGATCACGGTGCGGTGCTGCCTTTCTCTCGTGGGTACATACTGCGCGACGGGCGCCTGCCGCGCCCCTCGCGTGTACTGCGGTCAGGCGGTCTCGTTGACCGCGCGGGCGAGGGTCCGCAGACCCTCGTCCAGCTCTTCGGGGGTGACGGTCAGGGCCGGGAGCAGCTTGATGACCTCGCTCTCCGGGCCGGACGTCTCGATCAGCAGACCGAGTTCGAAGGCGCGCTTGGCCACCGCCGAGGCGCGCGACTTGTCGGTGAACTCCAGGCCCCAGACCAGGCCGCGGCCGCGGTACTCGGCGCCGAGCCGCACGTGCTCCTCGCGGATCGCGCGCAGCGCCTGCTCGACCTGCTCGCCGCGGGCGAGGGTCTGCTTCTCCATCTGGCCGTCGGCCCAGTAGGTGTCCAGGGCCGCGGCGGCGGTGACGAAGGACGGGTTGTTGCCGCGGAAGGTGCCGTTGTGCTCGCCGGGCTCCCAGATGTCCAGCTCCGGCTTGAAGAGGGTGAGCGACATCGGCATCCCGTAGCCGCCGATGGACTTCGACAGCGTCACGATGTCCGGGGTGATGCCCGCCTCCTCGAACGAGAAGAACGCGCCGGTGCGGCCGCAGCCCATCTGGATGTCGTCGACGATGAGCAGCATGTCGCGGCGCTTGCACAGGTCGGAGAGGGCGCGCAGCCACTCGGGGCGGGCGACGTTGACGCCGCCCTCGCCCTGCACCGTCTCGACGATGACGGCGGCGGGGGTGTTCAGGCCGGAGCCCTGGTCCTCCAGCAGCCGCTCGAACCACAGGAAGTCGGGGACGCGGCCCTCGAAGTAGTTGTCGAACGGCATCGGCGTGCCGTGCACCAGCGGGATGCCCGCGCCGGCCCGCTTGAAGGCGTTGCCGGTGACGGCGAGCGAGCCCAGCGACATGCCGTGGAAGGCGTTGGTGAACGAGACGATCGACTCGCGGCCCTTGACCTTGCGGGCCAGCTTGAGCGCGGCCTCCACGGCGTTGGTGCCCGTCGGGCCGGGGAACATGACCTTGTACGGCAGGTCCCGCGGGCGCAGGATCATGTTCTGGAAGGACTCCAGGAACGCGCGCTTGGCGGTGGTGCCCATGTCCAGGCCGTGCGTGACGCCGTCCCGCGCGATGTAGTCGATCAGCGCGCGTTTGAGCACCGGGTTGTTGTGGCCGTAGTTGAGGGCCCCGGCGCCGGAGAAGAAGTCGAGGTAGGTGTGGCCGTCCTCGTCGTACATGTAGCTGCCCTGGGCACGGTCGAAGACGGCGGGCCAGCTGCGGCAGTAGCTGCGCACCTCCGACTCCAGGGTCTCGAAGACGCTCAGGGCGGGCGGGGTGATGGTCACAGCGTTCTCCTGGGAGACGAATCGCGAGGGGGGTGAGTGAGAAGCGATGGGGGGTGTACCGGAGAGGCGCGGTCCTGACTCGGACCGCGGGGGCGCGGGGCCGCCTCAGACCACGATCGGGCCGATGCGGCGCAGCACCTCGGGCTCGTGACCGGCGTCCGGGAACAGCTCGGCGCCGAAGAGGACTTCGCGCTCCATACGGGCGCCGTGCCGCTCGGTGAACGAGGTGAACAGCCGGTTGGAAGGGGCGTTGTCGTCCGTGATCGTGGTCTCGACCTCGTCCACGCCCGGTTCCCGCGAGGTCCGCTCCACCAGCCCGTCCAGCATTGCGGCGGCGAGCCCCCGGCCGCGGTACGCACCGTCGACGGCGATCTGCCAGACGACCAGGGTGCGCGGGCGCTCGGGGCGTATGTAACCGGTGACGAAGCCGACCGGTTCGCCGCCCGCGGACCGCGCCACCGCCGAGGTGGCGGCGAAGTCGCGGCACCACAGGAGATAGCTGTACGAGGAGTTGAGGTCCAGCACCTCGGAGTCGCGGGCGATACGCCAGATCGCGGCTCCGTCCTCCAGACATGGAGTGTCGAGCTTCAGCCCCTCCGGCATTTCGAGAAATTCGCAGCGGGCACGTGCAAGGTCTGCTTGTGCGGCGGTCATGCGGATTGAATTTACCGAGCTAAATTCGAAATTGCATCGCGGGTAGGGGTTACGTCGGATGCGCATTTATGTTAACGCGCGGGGGCCCGCGAGCGCGCGGCTGCTGATTGAGATGTGGCGGTTTGTCCGGTATTTTCCGGGCAATACGGACGTGCTGTGGAGTGTGTCACATCTGCGTAACGGTCTTGAGATTCCCTGGAATTACGCCATCCGGCGTTAGCGGAATCTTGGTGTTTAAGGTCAAGGAAAGCGGGCAGAAGAATCCGGGAAGCTGCGCTTAATAGGATTCTAGGGATGGAATAAATAATTCATCAATAGGTATTGGGGTGCCGATCGCGGGAAGGGGCCCGGAAGGAGTCGGGAAGGAACATGGGGAAGGCTTGCGGGAAAGGCGCCGCGCACCCTCGCGTTCCGCTCGCGGGCGCACCGCGCATACGCGCGATAGGGCTCGTACAGTGCCGTCCATGAGCGATAGCGCGGTGTTGCACATCAAGGGGCGGGTGCTGGTCGGCGCGGAGGACGTACGCGACGAACTGTGGGTGGTCGACGGGCGCATCACATACGAACGGCCGCGCGGCGCGCGGGAGACCACCGCCGTCGAGGGCTGGACGCTGCCCGGCCTGGTCGACGCCCACTGCCACGTCGGCCTCGACGAGCACGGCCCGGTGTCCGCGTCGACCAGCGAGAAGCAGGCGATGACCGACCGCGACGCGGGCGCGCTGCTGCTGCGCGACGCCGGTTCGCCGTCGGACACCCGCTGGATCGACGACCGGGACGACCTGCCGCGCGTCATCCGCGCGGGCCGGCACATCGCCCGTACCCGCCGCTACATCCGCAACTACGCGCACGAGATCGAGCCGGAAGACCTCGTGGCCTATGTGGCGCGGGAGGCGCGCAACGGTGACGGCTGGGTCAAGCTCGTCGGCGACTGGATCGACCGGGAGACCGGTGACCTGTCGGCCTGCTGGCCGCGCGGCGAGGTCGAGGCCGCCATCGCGGAGGCGCACCGGCTCGGCGCCCGGGTCACCGCGCACTGCTTCGCGGAGGAGACGCTGGCCCCGCTGGTCGAGGCGGGCATCGACTGCGTCGAGCACGCCACCGGACTGACGGAGGAGACGATCCCGCTGTTCGCGGAGCGCGGGGTCGCGATCGTGCCCACGCTCGTCAACATCGCGCTCTTCCCCAAGCTCGCGGAGGGCGGCGAGCGGAAGTTCCCGCGCTGGGCCGCCCATATGCGGCGGCTGCACGAGCGGCGTTACGAGACGGTGCGCGCGGCGTTCGACGCGGGTGTGCCGGTCTACGTCGGTACGGACGCGGGCGGCGCGCTGGCCCACGGGCTGGTCGGCCAGGAGGTCGCCGAGCTGGTCAAGGCCGGCATCCCGGCCGCCGACGCGCTGCACGCCACGGCCTGGGGCGCCCGCCGGTGGCTCGGCCGCCCGGGGCTGGAGGAGGGCGCCCCGGCCGACCTGGTCGTCTACGGGACGGATCCGCGTGCGGACGTACGGGTGCTGGGGGCGCCGGACCGCGTGGTGCTGCGGGGACGGGTGATTCGCTGAGGGGCGCGGACGCCGAAGGGCCCGCGGGCGGGGAGGGCCGCTGCCGCGCGGTGGCCTGTCGCGGGGCCGGTCCGCGCGGCGGGCCCAACGGCGGGATCTACTCCGCGCGACGGGCCGAGCGGGCCATCCAGGCCGCGACCAGCGCGCCCGAGATGTTGTGCCAGACGGAGAAGACCGCCGCCGGCAGCGCGGCGGCCGGGCTGAAGTGGGCGGTGGCCAGCGAGGCGGCGAGACCGGAGTTCTGCATGCCGACTTCGAAGGCCATCGCCTTGCTGCCCGGCCTGCCGAGCCGGGCCAGTTTGCCGGAGGCGTAGCCGAGGGCGAGGCCCAGCCCGTTGTGGAGGATGACGGCGACGAAGACGAGCGCCGCCGCGTCCATGATGAGCTTCGCGCTGCCGGACACCACCGTCAGCACGATGACCGCGATGGTGACCGCCGAGATCCACGGCAGCACCCGCAACACCTTGTCGATGTAGCGACTCGCCACCAGCCGCACCAGCACGCCCAGCAGGACCGGCACCAGCACCGTCTTGAGGATGTCGGTGACCATAGCCCCCGCGTCGACGTGCAGGAACTGGTCCGCGAGCAGCAGCGTCAGCGGCGGCGTGACGAGCGGCGCGACGAGCGTCGAGACCGTCGCGACCGACACCGACAGGGCCACGTCGCCGCGCGCCAGATAGGTCACGACGTTGGAGGCCGTACCGCTCGGCGCGCAGCCGACCAGGATCACTCCGGCGGCGAGCTGCGGCGGCAGATCGAGCACGGTGGCGATCAGCCAGCCCAGCCCCGGCATGATCACGTAGTGCGCCACCAGCCCGATCGCGACCGCCCACGGGCGCTTGGCGACGGCCGTGAAGTCCGGCAGCGTCAGCGTGAGCCCCATCGAGAACATCACGATGCCGAGCAGGTACGGGACCGCCGGCGCCCAGCCCGTGAAGGGCGAGGGGAGGGCGAGCCCCAGTACTCCGGCCGCCACGACGAGCAGGGGGAAGACCGTTACCGCGAGGCGCGCGGCCCGGTCGGTGGCGGGGGAGTCGCCCTCGGGGGCGGCTGCTGTCGGGGTCTCGGGGCGCTGGTCCGTCTGCTCATGTGACACAGAACGGCACTTTAGCGATGACCCGCGTATATCGAACAAGCGGTTCCGCATCGTGGACTGGGCGGGGGTGGGGCGGCCCTGGTGGCGGCGTGTGAGGCGAGGGTCCGGAGAGGTGCGAGCACGGGACGAGGAAGGAGCGCCGGGGGAATCGAATCCAGATGCGGAAACCACCCTTTGGAATGAACTGACGGCAGGTAGCTGTCCGTTCACCCTCGGTGCGTCAAACATGACGGGGTCGATGCCGTCGGCGCGCGATGTCCCCCATTGGCCGCGCCGACGGCTCCATGCCTCATGTGGGGGTTCCACACACATGCCCAGCACCACCAACTCCTCCTTCGGCCTGCCCGCACGCCGGCTCGCGTCGATCGCCGTGGCCACCGCGCTCGCCGCCGGGCCCGCCGTCCTCTCCGGCGCCGCGCCGGCGAACGCCACCACCCGCACCGCCACCGGCGACGGCAAGGCCAGCGCGGTCGTCCTCCGGGCGGGGCTCGACGTCTCGCTGCTCGACAAGGCGACCGAGGTACCGCTCACCACCTCCCTGAACGAGGTCCACGCACCCGCCGAGGCCACCGAGACGGCGCTCAACGTCACCCTGGACGGCGTCGCAGGGGGCCACCCCGTCAACGTGCTGCGCGCCGACGCGGCCACGGCGCGCGCCACGGCCGACCGCCACGCCGCGCGGGGGTACGCCAACCTGGCGCGCGCCAAAGTGCACGTACCGGGCCTGCCGCTGCTCTCCCTCATCGAGGTTCAGCAGGTCACCTCCAAGGCCGTGTGCGAGGCGGGCCGCAAGCCGGCCGCCTCGTCGAACGTGCTCGGCGACGTGTCCGTGCTCGGCCGGAAGGTCACCCTCTCGGCGGCCGGTACGACCAGGGTCGACGTGCCGGGCGTCGGCGAGGTCCGGCTCGATCTGTCGAAGACCGCGACCACCTCGCGCACCGCGGCGGCGACCGCCCTCGAACTCAAGGTCGCCGTCAACCCGCTGAAGCTCAACGTGGCGGACGTGAAGGGCAGAGTCACCCTCGCCCGGGCCACCTGCGAGACGCCCAGGGCCACCACCGCTCCGAGCCCCTCCGCGCCCGCCCCCAGCGCCACCGGAGGCCCGGCGCCCAAGCCGCAGACGGGCTCGGGCCACGCCCCCGCGAACCTCGCCGAGACCGGCGGCAACTCCCTCACCCCGTATCTGGCAGGCGGCGCCGCCCTGCTGGTCGCGGCGGGCGCCGGCACCCTCATCGCCGTCCGCCGCCGGTCCGCCGCCGCGCGAGGGCGCGGCTGAGGGATCGAAAGGGCCCGAGGGGGCTGAGGTGCCGGAGGGCGCGAGGGGCTGAGCCCGCGACCCCTCCGCCCCTCCGGCACCGAGGGGACCGGGTCGTGGCTTCTCCGCCGCGGCCCGGTCCGCGTTCCGACGCGCGGCGGACATCACCGGCTCCAGCCGCCCCAGTACCGGACACCACCTGTCCGCTACCCGTGGAATGGTGGATATCAAGCCGCCAGAGAGGCCATAGCCCCTGGCCACGAGGGTGCCGCCGGCAAGCTCCAAAGCTGGCTCAGGGCTCGACGGTGGTGCAGCCCCTGGCGTCGTCGCCGTGGGCGCCGCTGTACGGCATGCTCACCGACCGCTTCGGCGTGACCTGAGTCCTGGACGTGGCGGCCCCGTACAACGGCTGATCCGAGCCGTCCGGGGGACGGGCGTCAGCCGCGGCCCCTCACCCCTCCTCCAACGCCTTGGACAGCGCCACCGCGAAGCGGTCCGTGGTCGCGCGGTCGCGGACGGCCAGGCGGAGGTGGTCCGGGCCGAGACCCGGGAAGGTGTCGCCGCGGCGGGCGGCGAACCCCAGGTCGCGGAGGCGGGAACGGACGCGCCCGGCGTCCGGCAGGCGGATCAGCAGGAACGGGCCCGCCGCCGGTCCGTACACCCGCACCTCCTCGAACTCCGCCAGCCGCGTTGCCAGATGGGCCCGGTCCGAGGCGATGCGGTGCGCGGCGTGGCCGGCCTCCGCGAGGGCCGCGGGAGCGCTGCACGCCTCGGCCGCCGCCAGCGCCGGGGTCGACACCGGCCACAGCGGCTGGGCGCCCGCCAGCGCGGATACGGTGCCGGGCGCGGCCAGCGCGTAGCCGATGCGCAGCCCCGCCAGGCCCCAGGTTTTGGTGAGGCTGCGCAGCACGACCAGGCCGGGCAGGTCCGTGCGCGCCGCCAGGGACTCGCTCTCGCCCGGCACCGCGTCCATGAACGCCTCGTCCACCACCAGGGTCCGGCCGGGCCGGGCGAGCCGGGCGATGTCGCCCGCCGGGTGCAGTACGGACGTGGGGTTGGTGGGGTTGCCGATGACGACCAGGTCGGCGTCGGCCGGCACCGCGTCCGGCGCGAGGCGGAACCCGTCGCGCTCGTCGAGCAGCACCCGCTCCACGTCGTGGCCCGCGTCGCGCAGCGCGGCTTCCGGCTCCGTGAACTGCGGGTGCACGACGACCGGCCGCCGGGCCGGCAGGGCGCGCGCGATGAGGACGAACGCCTCCGCCGCGCCCGCCGTCAACAGCACCCGCTCATCCCGCAGCCCGTGCCGCACCGCCACCGCCTGCCGTGCCGCGCGCCCGTCCGGGTAGGCCGCGAGACCGTCCAGGGAGGCGGCGATCCGCTCCTTGAGCCAGACCGGCGGGGTCCCGGACCGTACGTTCACGGCGAGGTCGGTCAACTCCGCTCCGCCGCCCCGCACTTCGGCGTCCCCGTGATGCCTCAGATCGTGGACCGGCGCCACCGCGCCGTCCATCCCCGTCGCCGGTCTACGCATGGCCGCCCACCGCCTCCTCGTACCGTCCTGTCTCCCTGTCACACCCCATGACCTGCCCGTTCAGCTCCTCCGCCGGGCCGATCGCCTCCGCCGGGGCCGCCTCCACTTCGGGATGGGCCGCCGACCGCGCCTTCGTCCGCCTCCGCCGCACCTGGTCCGGCAGCGCTCCGAGAAGAGCGCGTACGGCGATCCGCCGCGCCCCCAGCCGCACACACCGGTCCGGTCCCGATGCCGCCGCCCGGTCCGGGGGCGTACGCGCCATCTCGCCCGGCGCCGCGTCCAGCCGCCGCTCCAGCGCCGTCGGCGGCTCAGAGCCTGTGTCATGTCCCTGTCCGGGCGCCCGGCCGCTCAGCGCCCGTACGAGCTCCCGGACCGCCTCGGCCTCTCCTTCGTCGGGGGCGCCATGGCCGGGGGTGAGAAGCGCTGGCGGGGTGGTCACTCGATCTCCTCCGTGCTGAGGGGGCAGGGTGTACGGGCGTACGGCCGCCCTCAGACGTTACTTTCGGGCGGGCGTCCCCGCGCAGGCAGGTCCGTTCCGCTCGCCGCCCGCGCCGCGCGCGACGGCGCAGGTCACCCGCGCGGGCCCGGTCGGCGGTGCGGACTTCCGCTTGCCCACCACGAGTTCGCCGCCCGCTCCTGCCGCGAGGAGGGCCGCCGCCTCGGCCACGCTCGGCGTTCCCACGGCCGCCAGCGCCGCGCCGGACGGATGCGGCACCTCGACGCGGGCCAGCGCCCCGGCCCCGTACCCGCGCAGCTCCACTCCGAGGCGGGCGGCGGCGGCCGTCAGCCCGGCCTCGGCCGCCTTCGCCTCGGCCGTCGCCAGCGCGGCGACCTCCTCGGGGCCGATCCCCGCCTCGGCCAGGACCGCGCCGATCAGTCCGAGCACCTCCTCCACCGTGGCTCCTCGGGACGCGCCGAGCCCGACGAAGACCGAGGGCGCGCGGCCGGCGGGGGCGGACGTCATAGCGGGCTCCTGGCGTAGGGCGGAAGGGGGCGGACGATGGCTGAAGAGGTGGCTGAAGACGCCCGAAGGCGCGGGAGGGGGATGGAATCGCGCCCGCCGGACATGCGGGGAAGGGCCGGGGTCAGTAAGCAGGGATCAGCGGACAGCAGGCGGCGGAGCCGAGAGAGAGGTGGACCCGTGCCGGTGGTCATAGCCTTGGGGGCGTTCCTGATGACGCTGCTCGGCGGCTGGACCGCCCAGCGCGTCACCGACCGGCGACACCTGATACTCGGGCTCGCGGGCGGCCTGATGCTCGGCGTCGTCGGCCTCGACCTGCTCCCGGAGGCGCTGGAGGCGGCCGGGAGCGAGGTCTTCGGCGTCCCGGCCGCGCTGCTCTGCTTCGTGCTCGGCTTCCTCGCCGCCCACGCCGTGGAACGGCTGCTCGCCGTCCGCAAAGCGGCCCACGGGCTGGACCCCGACGAACGCGTACCGCAGGTCGGCCTGACCGCCGCCACCGCGATGGTCGTGCACAGCGTCATGGACGGCGTCGCCATCGGCGCGGCCTTCCAGGTCGGCGGCGGGGTCGCGGCGGCCGTGGCGCTCGCCGTGATCGCCCACGACTTCGCCGACGGGTTCAACACGTACACGATCACCAGCCTGTACGGGAACGCGCGGCGCAAGGCCGTCCTGATGCTCTGCGCGGACGCGGTGGCCCCCCTCGTCGGCGCGGCCTCGACGCTCCTGTTCACCCTTCCGGAGCAACTGCTCGGAATCTACCTCGGCTTCTTCGGCGGCGTGCTGCTCTACCTCGCCACCTCGGACATCCTCCCCGAGGCCCACCACGACCACCCGGCCCTGTCCACGCTGGCCTGCACGGCGGCCGGGGTGGGCTTCATCTGGCTGGTCGTCGGCGTCGCCTCCTGAACGGCAGGCGGCCGCCCGGGCACGTACGGCCGCTCGTACGGTCACCGGCGCGGCCCGGACACGCCCGACACGAACCGCCCCGCCGTCCCCGGCGCGCCCGCCCAGTGCACATGCAGGTACGAGGCGTGCACCGAGCCCTGTACGAAGCCCTCGACGCGCCGCTCCGGGTGGGTCAGCCCCCACGCCGGGGCCGCGCCCGCGCCCGGCTCGATCACCGTGCGGTGGAACTCGTGCCCGCGCACCCGCCACCCGGCGGCCGCCAGCGGATTGTCCGCCACCGCCACCGCCTCGCGGTACCCGAGCGTCAGCCGCTCCGACATCCGCGCGGCGGCGGGCAGCACCCCGCACATCGGCTTCTCGTCCAGCGAGCGCCCCAGGTACAGCAGCCCCGCGCACTCGGCGGCGATCGGCGCACCGGACGCGGCCAGCTCCGCCACGGCCTTGCGCAGCCGCTCGTTCGCCGACAGCTCGGGCGCGTACATCTCGGGGAAGCCGCCGCCGATGACCAGCCCGCCCGTGCCCGGCGGCAGCTCCTCGTCCCGCAGCGGGTCGAAGGGCACGACCTCGGCGCCGGCGGCGGTGAGCAGTTCGGCGTGCTCGGCGTACGAGAACGAGAACGCGGCGCCGCCCGCCACGGCCACCACCGGCCTGCCGGCCGGGGTGGTCCCGGAGCGGTCCGCGGCCACCGGCCCGCCCGCCTCCGCCTTAGCCTCCGCCTGCGCCCCTGCCTCTGCCGGGTCCCACGCCGTCTCCGTCAGCGGCGGAGCGCTGCGCGCCAAGGCCAGCAGCGCCTCCATGTCACAGCCCTCGCGGACCTGCGCCGCCTGCGCGGCCACCGCCTCCAGCGCCTCCGCGTGCCGCTCGGCGGCCGGTATCAGGCCGAGGTGGCGGCTGGGCGTGCTCGCCGTCCGTACGCGCCGCAGCGCGCCCAGCACCGGCACACCCGCCCCGTCGAGCGCCTCGCGCAGGAGGTGCTCGTGGCGGTCCGTGCCGACCTTGTTGAGGATGACGCCCGCGAGCCGCACCTCCGGGTCCCACGAGGCGAAGCCGTGCACCAGCGCCGCCACCGACCGGGACTGCGACGACGCGTCGACGACGAGCACGACCGGCGCCCGCAGCAGCTTCGCGACATGCGCGGTCGACGCCAGTTCGCCCTGGCCGCTGGCCCCGTCGAAGAGGCCCATCACGCCCTCGACCACCGCGAGGTCGCAGCCGCGGGCGCCGTGCAGGAAGAGCGGGGCCACCCGCTCCGGGCCGCACAGGTACGCGTCCAGGTTGCGCCCCGGCCGCCCCGTGGCGAGCGCGTGGTAGCCGGGGTCGATGTAGTCCGGGCCGACCTTGTGCGGGGACACCGCGAGCCCGGCCGCCGCGAAGGCCGCCATCAGCCCCGTCGCGACGGTCGTCTTGCCGCTCCCGGACGCCGGAGCGGCGATGACCAGGCGGGGGACGGTGCGGGGAACGCTCACCACTCGATGCCCCGCTGGCCCTTCTGACCGGTGTCCATCGGGTGCTTGACCTTCGACATGTCGGTGACCAGGTCGGCGAAGTCGATCAGTTCCTGGGGCGCGTTGCGGCCGGTGATGACGACGTGCTGGGTGCCGGGCCGGTCGCGCAGCACCGACACGACCTCGTTCACGTCCACCCACCCCCAGTGCATCGGGTAGGCGAACTCGTCGAGCACGTACAGCTTGTACGTCTCGGCCGCCAGGTCCCGCTTGACCTGCTCCCAGCCCTCGCGCGCGGCCTCCTCGCTGGACGTCATGTCGCGCTGCACCCAGGACCAGCCCTCGCCCATCTTGTGCCAGGCGACGGTCCCGCCCTCGCCGCTGTCGCCGAGCACCCGCAGCGCGCGCTCCTCGCCGACCTTCCACTTCGCCGACTTCACGAACTGGAAGACCCCCACCGGCCAGCCCTGATTCCAGGCCCGCAGCGCGAGTCCGAACGCCGCCGTCGACTTCCCCTTGCCGATGCCGGTGTGCACGAAGACCAGCGGCCGGTTGCGGCGCTGGCGTGTGGTGAGCCCGTCCTCGGGCACGACTGACGGCTGTCCCTTGGGCATTACGCGGCCTTCCGTGTGTTCTGTACGGTCCGGACGAGCGCGGAGACGCTGTCCGCGCGCAGTTCGTCGAGCGTCACCGCCGGGCCCCGCAGCTCGCGCGCGAGCTGCCCCGCCAGCCCCAGCCGCACCGGCCCGGCCTCGCAGTCCACGACCACCGACGCCGTGCCCCCGCCGGCCAGCAGCCGCGCCGCGCGGGTCGCCCGCACGACCGGCTCGGGCCCGCCCGTCGCCCGGCCGTCGGTCACCACGACCAGCAGCGGGCGGCGCGAGGGGTCCCGCATCCGCTCGATGCGCAGCACCTCGTGCGCGGTCAGCAGACCGGCCGCCAGCGGCGTCCGGCCCCCGGTCGGCAGCTGCTCCAGGCGCGCCGCGCCCGCCTCCACCGAGGACGTCGGCGGCAGCGCGACCGCCGCCTTCGACCCCCGGAAGGTGACCATGCCGATCTTGTCCCGGCGCTGGTAGGCGTCGAGCAGCAGCGACAGCACCGCGCCCTTGACGGCGCTCATCCGCTTCCGGGCCGCCATCGACCCGGAGGCGTCCACGACGAACAGCACGAGGTTGCCCTCGCGCCCCTCGCGCACCGCCTCCCGCAGATCGTCCCGGCGCACGAGAAGGCCCGGCCCGGACCGTCCGCGCACCCGCTGATGGGGGGCGGCGGCCTGGACGGTGGCCGCCAGGTGGAGCTTGGACAGGGCGCCTTGAGGGCGGCGCGCACCGGTCGTACGCCCGTGCGCGGTGCGGGCCCGCGAGCGCCGCCCGTCCGCGCCCTCACCGAGCCCCGGCACATCCAGCCTGCGGGTCTTGAAGGGCTCGGCCGCGGCCACGGCCCCCACGGTCGGGGCCCCTTCGCCGTCACCGGCGTCCGCGTCCGCGTCGGGACCGTGGTCCCCGCGGGGCTCCTGCGGGGCGCTCTCCTGCCGCTGGGGCGCGTCTTGCTGCCCCGCGCCGGACTCCTCGCGCTGCGTGGGCAGTTCCGGGCTGTCGGGCCCGTCCCCGTCCTGCGGCGATCCGCCGCCGGGGCCGTCGTCCTCCGGGCCGCTCCCGCCCGGACCCTCATCGTCCGGGCCCTCCGGCTCGGGCTCCGGGTCCGGCTCCGGCTCGGGGTTGTCCTCTTCGAACTGCCGCAGGATCTCGTCGAGCTTCTCCTCGTCCAGACCGGGCGCGTCGAAGGGGGCCCGCCGCCGCCGGTGCGGCAGCGCGAGCAGCGCGGCCTGCCGCACGTCCTCGGTCACCACGTTCGAGCGGCCCGCCCACGCGGCCAGCGCCGTCGCGGTCCGCGCGGTCACGATGTCCGCGCGCATGCCGTCCACCTCGAACCCCGCGCACACCGCGGCGATCCGCCGCAGCGCGCCGTCCCCGAGCAGTACGGACGGCAGCAGCGCACGCGCCGCCGCGATCCGCTCCCGCAGCGCGTTCTCCTCGGCCGCCCACTTCGCGGAGAAGGCCGCCGGGTCCTCGTCGTACGCGAGGCGGCGGCGCACCACCTCGACCCGCTCGTCCGTGTCCCGCGAGGCCGCGACCTCCACCGTCAGGCCGAACCGGTCCAGCAGCTGCGGGCGCAGCTCGCCCTCTTCGGGGTTCATCGTGCCGACGAGGAGGAAACGGGACGCGTGCCGTACGGAGACGCCCTCGCGTTCGACGTAGGAGGCGCCCGTGGCGGCGGCGTCCAGCAGCGCGTCGACCAGGTGGTCGCCCAGCAGGTTGACCTCGTCGACGTACAGCACGCCCCGGTGCGCCGCCGCCAGCAGGCCCGGCTCGAACGCCTTCACGCCCTCGGACAGCGCCCGCTCGATGTCGAGCGCGCCGACGAGCCGGTCCTCGGAGGCCCCTACGGGCAGTTCGACCATCTTCGCGCCGCGCGAGTCGGCCCCGCCGCCCGTGCCCCCCGCGCCGCTCTCGTGCGGCCCGTCGGGGCACTGGGGGTCCGGGGCGGCGGGGTCGCAGGAGAAGCGGCAGCCGGGTACGACCGCGACGCCGGGCAGCAGCGCCGTGAGGCCGCGCACGGTCGTGGTCTTCGCGGTGCCCTTGTCGCCCCGTACGAGCACACCGCCGATGGCGGGCGAGATGGCGTTGAGCAGCAGGCCCAGCCGCATGTCCTCCATCCCGACGACCGCGGTGAACGGATAGGTGGTGCTCATCCGGTGATCACTCCTTCGAGTGGCCTGTGGCGATTGGCTCGTTGATGTCCGAGGTATCCGAGGTGTTCAGAGCGCCCGGGACGGCGGCCCCGGGCCGGGGGCGGCTGCGTGGTGGGCTCCGCGCACACGGAGCCGGCGCCCGTCACGGCGCCCCCGGCGGAATGAACGGCAGCCCCTCCGGCACGCCGTCCTCGATCAGCCGCAGCAGCGCGTCCGTGTCCGCGTGCTCCTCGATCAGGTCGCCCAGCCGGTCCAGCTGCTCCTCCCGCAGCGCCCCGAAGCTCGTGTCCGGGGCCGGCACGAACGCCCGGCCCGCGGCGTCCGCGACCCGCCGCAGGAACGCCCGCCGGAAGCCGTCGCTCTCCAGCGACCCGTGCCAGTGCGTGCCCCACACGGCCCCCACCCGGCAGCCGTCCAGGAACTCCTCGTCCCCGCCCGCCACTTCGGCGACCCCGTGGTGGATCTCGTACCCCTCCACGTGCTCGCCCAGCGCCGTGCCGGCGGGCCTGGCCAGGGTCTTGCCGGGGGCGAACCGGACCCGTACCGGCAGCAGGCCCAGCCCCGCCACCGTCCCGGCCTTCGACTCCACGTCGTCCTCGATGCGCTCGCCCAGCATCTGGAACCCGCCGCAGACGCCCAGCACCGGCCGCCCCTCCCGGGCCCGGCGCACGATGGCGTCGGCCAGCCCGCGCTCGCGCAGCCAGGCCAGCGCCCGTACCGTGCCGCGCGTGCCCGGCAGGACCACCAGATCGGCGTCGACCAGCTCCTCCGCCCGGTCCACGAACCGCACGACGACGCCCGGCTCGGCGGCCAGCGCGTCCACGTCCGTGAAGTTCGACATCAGCGGCACCGCGGCCACCGCGACGCGCAGCACGTCGGCGCCGTGCGGCGGCGCGACGACGCTCTCGCGCACCGCGCCGCGCATCGAGACCCGCAGCCCGTCCTCCTCGTCGATGCCGAGCCCGTGCGCGTACGGCAGGACGCCCACCGTCGGCCGCCCGGTGAGGTCCCGCAGCATGTCCAGGCCCGGTTCGAGCAGCGTCACGTCGCCGCGGAACTTGTTGACCAGATACCCGGCGATGAACCGCTGGTCCGCCTCGGAGAGCAGCGCCGTCGTGCCGAAGAACGACGCGAAGACGCCGCCGCGGTCGATGTCGCCGACCACGATCACCGGCAGCCGCGCGGCCCGCGCGATGCCCATGTTGACGATGTCCGTGCGGCGCAGATTGATCTCGGCGGGGCTGCCCGCGCCCTCGCAGATCACCGCGTCGTGCGTGCGGCGCAGCTCCTCCAGGCACTCCGTGACGGTGCCGAGCAGCTGCTCCCGCCCGGTGTACCGGGCCTCTTCGCCGTCGCCGAAGTAGCCCTGCGCGCTGAGTTCGCCCACCGGCTTGCCCATCAGCACGACCTGGCTGCTGCGGTCGCTGCCGGGCTTGAGGAGCACCGGGTTCATCAGCGCGCTCGGCTCCACACGCGCCGCCGCGGCCTGCATCGCCTGGGCCCGCCCGATCTCCGCGCCCTCGCGGGTCACGAAGGAGTTCAGCGACATATTCTGGGCCTTGAACGGGGCGACCTTGACGCCCTTGCGGACCAGCCACCGGCAGATCCCGGCCGTCACCACGCTCTTGCCCGCGTCCGAGGTGGTCCCGGCGACGAGCAGCCCCCCGCCCAGCCTGCCGCCCGCTCCGTGCATGTCGGCTCTCACCGGTCTCTCCTCGCTGCTGGGAAGCCCGCCTGTGGGAGGTCCCCCTCCGGGGCGTACGCGCGCGCCCCGGCCCCGCGGACCCGGGCGGCCCTCGGAAGTCTGCCCGGCGCCCGGCGCCCGGCCGCCTCGCGGGTACGGGACACGGCGCCCGTCCGTCCGTCCGTACGCGTCCGCGGGGCGCGTCCCGCCGTCGCCGTCGCCGTCGCGACGGCCGCCCGGCCCGCGACCGCGACGGCCAGCGCCAGCAGGGAGACCCGGCGCGAGAGCCGTACGGCCCGTTCGATGTCCTCGACGCCGACCGGGCGCAGCTCCGCTCCGAGTACGGGCCGGTGTTCGACCCGGCCCTGGTAGGCGAGCGTGCCGCCGAGGCGGACGCCGAGCGCGCCCGCGAAGGCGGCCTCGACCGGGCCGGCGTTGGGGCTCGGGTGCTTGGCCGCGTCGCGGCGGGCCACGCGCCACGCGCCGCGCGGATCGGGCCCGGCGACGGCGGCGAGCACGGCGGTCAGCCGCGCCCCCGGCCAGCCGGCGACGTCGTCGAGGCGGGCGGCGGCCCAGCCGAACCGGCGGTAGCGCGGCGACTTGTGGCCGACCATCGCGTCCAGGGTGTTGACAGCGCGGAAGCCGACCAGCCCCGGCACCCCGCCGACGGCCCCCCACACCAGCGCGCCGACCACCGCGTCGGAGGTGTTCTCGGCGACCGACTCCACCACGGCGCGCGCGATCTGCCGCTCGTCCAGCTCCCGGGGGTCGCGCCCGCACAGGTGCGGCAGCCGCTCCCGGGCCGCCGCGAGGTCCCCGGCGGCCAGCGCGCCGCCGACCGCCCGCGCCTCCCGGCCCAGCGAGGCGCCGCCGAGCACGGCCCAGGTGGCGGCGGCGGTCAGCGCGGCCTCGGCGGCGCGGGGCGCGGGCGCGGTGCGTACGGTACGGGCCAGCAGCGCGGCGCCCGCGGCGGCGCCGCCCGCGCACAGCGCGGTGTGCAGCGCGCCGGGGCCGCGGTGGTCGCGCCACAGGAGGCGTTCGGCCGCGGCGGCGGCGCGTCCGAAGGCGGCCACCGGGTGGCCGCGGCGGGGGTCGCCCGCGAGGAGGTCGCCGAGGAAGCCGAGCGCGGCGCCGTACGCGAAAGGGGCGTGACCGGCACGCATCCGTAGTGTCCTCACTCAGGGTCCGCGCCCTGGCTCGACGTGACCGGCGACCAGAGTCTCCTGGCTCCCGGATCCGCGCTTTCCCCGGCCTTCCAGCTCGGTGTCGGCGAGCCGTGGCCTGTGAGTGATGGGGGAGCGCTCCCCGGTAACAGTGGCGGGACCGCGCCGGATTCGCACCGGCTTCCTCTGCTGTCGCCGTTTGGCTCCGGAAGTCCACCATGGGCCGGGAACGGCCGTCAACTCACGCTTGACCTGCGACGAGGGAGTGTGCGGAGGCACACAGCGGGAAGCGCGGAAGGGCCCGCCGGGCGGCGTCGCTGAAACGCTCCGCCGCCCGGCGGGCCCGAAGGCGCTGCCGCCGCCCCGCTCAGGCGACGATGAGGTAGATGCCGTACGCGACGACCGCCGCGCACAGGGCGAAGCAGGCGTACGCGCCCGAGCGGGCGAGGGCGCCGGGGCCGCCGGTCGCGGCGGCCGTGCCGTCCCCCTGTTCCCGCGGCTTGCGGGACGTGCCGACGATGCCGAGCGTGAACACGCCCACCATGCCGACCGTCACCACGAGGCTGACGCCGAAGACCTGCCCGAGGGCTGCCCAGTCGATGTTCATGGCGTGGGTCCTGGTTCCTTAGCTGGTGCCCGCGGTGGCGGGGGCGAGGTCGTGGGGCCGGGCGGTCGGCACGTCCGCCGCGGTGAGCTGCCCGGCGGGCGGCGGGGCGACGCTCTGGAGCGCGGCGGTGACCACGCCGGCCGGCTCGGCGGCCGGGGCGTCCGCGGCGGCGGGCTCCGGCGCGTTCACATTGGTGTGGTCCACCGGCTTGCGGCGCGCGGCCGCCCAGATCGCGCCGCAGACGGCGAGGGCGAGGACGGCGACCGCGGTGATGCCCCAGTCGCCCTGGTCGGCGAGGAACGCCGCGCCGCCGGAGACGAGGGCCGCGGCCGGGAGCGTCAGGCACCAGGCGATGACCATACGGCCGGCCGTCGACCAGCGGACGACGCCGCCCTTGCGGCCGAGGCCGGAGCCCATCACCGCACCGGAGCAGACCTGGGTGGTGGAGAGCGCGAAGCCGAGGTGGGAGGAGGAGAGGATCACGGCGGCCGCGCCGGTCTGGGCGGCGAAGCCCTGCGGCGGCTGGATGTCGGTGATGCCCTTGCCCATGGTGCGGATGATGCGCCAGCCGCCCAGGTAGGTGCCGAGGGCGATGGCGAGACCGGCCGAGACGATGACCCACAGCGGCGGGTCGGCGTGCGGGGCGACGACGCCGCCGGTGACCAGCGCGAGGGTGATCACGCCCATGGTCTTCTGCGCGTCGTTGGTGCCGTGGGCGAGGGAGACCAGGGCGGCGGAGGCGATCTGGCCCGCGCGGTAGCCCTTGGCGGTGTCCCGTTCGTCGCGGTTGCGGGCGACGCGGTAGGTCAGGCGGGTGGCGAGCAGCGAGGCGAGGCCGGCGACGAAGGGGGCGGCCACCGCCGGGATGACGACCTTCATGATGACGGCGTCGCCGTTGACCCCGCTGGTGCCGACGGAGACCAGGGTCGCGCCGATCAGACCGCCGAAGAGGGCGTGCGAGGAGCTGGAGGGGAGCCCGGCCAGCCAGGTCAGGAGGTTCCAGACGATCGCGCCGACCAGGCCGGCGAAGATCACCTCGGGTCTGATGCCCGCGCCCTCGTCGATGATCCCGCCGGAGATGGTCTTGGCCACCTCGACGGAGAGGAACGCGCCGACGAGGTTCAGGGCCGCCGACATCCCCACCGCGGTGCGGGGGCCCAGGGCGCCGGTGGAGATGGTGGTGGCCATGGCGTTGGCCGTGTCGTGGAAGCCGTTCGTAAAGTCGAACACCAAGGCCGTGACGATCACGATCCCGATGAGAAGCGTGATGTGTTCCATTCACCCAGGCAATCAGTTTGGTGAGCAGTTACGCGGCGAACCTAAAGAGCCTTGATGAACGGAAGATGAACTGGAACGGGCGTGGTGGTGACGCCAACCGGAGTGGCGCGGCGCCCGGCGTCCCGGAAGCCGCGCCGCGGCGGTGCGGGGGTTGGGCGGCGGCCGGACGTTCACCCGGAGGCGAGCTGCCGCAGCCCCTTCATCGTGCCGTTGAACACGTCCTGGTCGCCCGGCAGGAGTCCGCGGTTCGCGTGCTGCCAGAAGGTCGCGAACGACCAGCCGGTGGGCATCGGCCCCGGCGAGTCGTGCCAGTTCGCCAGCCACAGCGGATGGTTCGCCGCGAAGGCCGCGCTGCCGCCCGTGCAGCTGTTCCACCAGCGGGCCGTCGTGTAGATCACCGGACGGCGGCTCGTACGCCGCAGCACCTCGCCGCTGAAGGACGAGATCCAGCGCACCATCTCCGTCCGGTTCAGCCCGTAGCACTTCTTCCCGCCGTACGGATTCCCCTCGATGTCCAGCGCGGGCGGCAGGGTCCAGCCGTCCGCCCGCCACGCGCCGCCGTGCCGCAGGAAGTACGCGGCCTGCGCGCGGCCCGAGGAGCGGCTGGGCACCCCGAAGTGGTACGCGCCGCGCAGCAGCCCGGCCTTCCGCGAGCCGTTGTACTGCTGCGTGAAGTACGGATTGCGGTAGTTCGTGGCCTCGGTGGCCTTCACATAGACGAAGCTCGCGCCGTCGGCGCGGACCGTCGGCCAGTGCACGTTCTTCTGGTGCGAGGACACATCGTGGCCGCGCGGCTTGGCCCAGGCCGCCGCCGGGGAGCTCTCGGCGAGGACGGCGGCTCCGAGAGCGAGCGCGGCGGCCGAGGCGGAGGCGGCGATCAGCCTGCCCCGCCGCCGCGGATGGTTGTCATGGTCCGTGTTTCCGCCCGGGAGGCGGAGCGCATGACACATCGCGGCAAGGTTCGTGGATGTCATGACCAACACCGTCGATCACCAGCCAATCACAGTAAGTCGCTTATCAGGCCCTCTATAGCGGATTCCGGAGGCTCCGGGTCCGCGCTGGAGCGCCGCCCGCCGCCGCGCCCCCTCGACGCCGCCTGTTCGGCCCCCTCCGGCCGCCCCCGCCGCGGCCCCGGTCCGCGACTCGCCCGCGGCCCGCCCGGCCCCCGTACGATCGCGCGACGGAACGCGACGGAAGCGGACGCAAGCGCACGGAATCCAGTGGAGGCGAAGGCTCATGACGGACCGCACCGCGGTGGAACGGACCTGGGCCGACGTGGTCGCCACGGCCCGCCGGACGGTCGCCGACGGGCTCGTCGTCGGCACCTCGGGCAATGTCTCCGCCCGCGCCGGCGACCTGATCCTCGTCACCCCCAGCGGGGTCCCCTACGACAGGCTCGGTGTTGACGACGCCGTCGCCGTCGACCTCGACGGCCGCCAGGTGCTCGGCGAGCTGATCCCCACCAGCGAACTCCCCATGCACCTCGCGATCTACCGCGAGACCCCCGCCCAGGCCGTCGTCCACACCCACGCCGAACACGCCACGGCCGTCTCCACGCTCGTCCCCGAGCTGCCCCTGATCCACTACATGGCCGCCGCGCTCGGCGGTCCCGTCCGCGTGGCCCCCTACGCCCTCTACGGCACCCGGGAGTTGGCCGAGAACATGCTCCGCGCCCTCGACGGCCGCACCGGCTGCCTCCTCCAGAACCACGGCACCGTCACCTACGGCGACACCCTCGGCCAGGCGTACGACCGCACCGCCCAGCTCGACTGGATGTGCCGGGTCTGGCTCACCGCCGCCGCCCAGCCCGGCCGCACCCCCACCCTGCTGACCGGCGAACAGCTCCAGCAGGTGACCGAGAAGCTCCGCGGCTACGGACAGCGCGACTGAGCCGGAGCGCCCCGCGCCGTACGCGCCCGAGCCGTGCCCGCAGGACGCACCGCCCGCGCCGTACGCGCCCGAGCCGTGCCCACCGGTCGCACCGCCCCGCGCCGCACGCGCCCGAGCCGCGCCCACCGGTCGTACCGCCCCGCGCCCGCGGCAGGCCCGCCCACGCCCGTACCGCCCGGCCTGAACCGGCCCGCCCCGGAGCCCGCCGCGCCGCGCCCCTTCACCCGGCCGCGCCCGCCCACTGGCCGTGCCACCCGCACGCACCCACACTGAGGAGGATGCGCCTGCGTACAGCGGCGGCCGCGGCCGTCACCACCGTGCTCGGTGCCGGGGCCGCCGCAGTGGCGGCCGGACGGTACGCCAGCGATGCTGCCCTCAAACCCGCACCGGGCCGCCCCTTGCCGGGCGACCCGCAACTCACCGTGCACGCCATCGCGGCCGGCCAGATCACCCTGAGCCGCACCCTCGCCTCGCTCCGCCCCGGCACGTACGGACTCACCGGCCCCGGCTGCCACGCCGTCGTCGGGCCCGTCGTCGAAGGCGCCCCGTCCCCCGCCGCCTGCGTCGTCCGCCGCCTCGAACGCGTCACCCACGGCAGGCTCGAACCCGGCCTGCGCATGCGGCTCACCCCCCAGGCGTATGTGGGCAACCCGCGCGACGCGCTCGGCCTCGACCACGCCGACGTCGACGTGCCCGGCGAACTCGGCACCCTGCCCGCCTGGTTCGTGCCCGGCGCCCGGGACATCTGGGTCATCACCACGCACGGCCTCGGCACCACCCGCGAACACCCCATGGTGGTCATGCCGTTCCTGCACGGGCAGCAGCTGCCCGTGCTGGACCTCGCCTACCGCGGCGACCCCGGCGCGCCCCGCCAACCCGACGGCATCGGCCGCCTCGGCGACACCGAATGGCGCGACCTGGACGCCGCGATCCGCTACGCCGTGCGCTACGGGGCGCGCGGCGTCATCCTGCACGGCTTCTCCACCGGCGCCACCATGGCGCTGCGCGCCGCCACCTCATCCGCGCTGCGCCACCGCGTCAGCGGCATCGTCCTGGACTCCCCGGTCCTCGACTGGCAGGCCACACTGCGCGCCACGGCCGCCGCCCGCCACACCCCCTCGGCGCTGCTGCCGCTGGCCGTACGGGCCGCACAGGGCCGCACCGGCCTGCTCACCGGCGAGCGCGCGGAAGCCGCCGCGGCCGCCGGCCTCGCCGTGCCCACCCTGATCGTGCACGGGCCGGACGACACCGTCGCCCCCTGGCGGAGCTCCCGCGAACTGGCCGCCGCGCGACCCGACCTGATCACGCTTCACACCGTTCCGCGCGCGCCGCACGCCGCGATGTGGAACGCTGATCCGCAGGGCTACGAAGAAGCCCTGCGGCGCTTCATGACACCGCTCATGTAGCGCCTCGGACACCGCCGCGCACCGCGGCGAAGATCCCCGTCGGGCATTCCGATTGGGTTTTCGGAGCGTCAACGGCAAGACTGCTCCTGTGACGTCCCGTACTCCGCGCGACTCCCGGCTCCGACTTGTCCCTCAAGCGCCGATCGCCGCAGCCCGCCGGGCCGTGGCGAACCGCGGCTCCCGCCCGGCGCCCCGCCCACCAGCGGGCATGCCGCCACCGGCCGAGCTGGCCCGGCACGCGCGAGTCGGGCTCACCGGCGCCGTCAAGGTCGCCCGCTGGATGGCCGAGGAGCGCGGCCAAGGCGCCGAGCCCCGGTCCGGCGGCATCGCGGCGCTCTCCGACGAGGCGGTCGAGCGGGCTGCCGCCGCCCTGCTGCTCCCCGCGCCCCGGGTACGCGCCGACTGGGACCGGGCCCGCCTCACGGGCCTCATCGAGATCCACGGCGCCGCCGCCCGCCCCGGCTGGCGGCTCCAGGCGTGGGACCGCGACGACAGCGCCGTACTGCGCGGCTGGGTCGCCCTCTTCGACGCCTGGTCGCTCGCCCACCCGGCCCGCCCCGACGCCGACCCGGCCATAGCCGCCGAAGTCGTCGAGGCCGTGCCGCAGCTCCTGTCCGTCATGCACCTGTCGGCCGGCGCGCTCTCCGCCGCGATGCTGCTCGACCTGCTCCAGCAGCGCGTCGCCGAGATCCGCGCCGAGCGGTGCGAAGTGCCGTACGGACAGCGGTCCCCGGCCGCCACGCGGACCGGCCCCGACGCGCCGGCCGCCCCCGAGCACCCCGAGAGCGCCGTCACCGCCACCGCCGGCACCCGCCTCGCCGAGCCCGCGGGCCCGGCTGTGCCGGAGACGTCTGACGACCCGCTGCCCCCGCTGCTCGACTGGGCCCTCGCGGCCCTCGCCTCCGTCGGCGCGCTCGTCGTGCGCGAGGGCACCCCGGCGGACGCCACCGACACGGCCGGTCCGCCGGGGGCCGCCCACGCCGACACCCGCATCGCGGCCCTGACACCGCTCGGCAACTGGGCGGTGTGGGTCAAGCTGGAACAGATCTGCGTCGCCGCCCAGAGCCCCGCGGGCAACATCGAACTGTCCGCCGAGGACATGTTGCGCGGCTGCGCCGACCTCACCCCCGGCCCGGCCCGCGCCGAATACCGCGCCTGGCTCGCCGCCCGCCCCGTGGGCAGCGCCGTCACCGAGCTCCTCGACGCCGCCCGCGGCGACGACGCCCTGCTGCGCGGCCTCGCCTTCGAGGCGCTGCGCGCGGTCGGCGCACCCGCCGAGCCCGCCGTCCGCGGCGCCTCCGGAGAGCCCGTCCTGCGCCCGTACGCCCTGCTGTGGCTGGCCGAGCAGGAGGGCGGCGATCCGGAGAGCACGCTGTCCGTGCTGACCCGCGAGGAAGCCACCTGGCTGTGGGTCGACACCGCCGCGGCCGTCGCCGACCACGGCGAGAGCCGGCTGCTGGTCCGCCATCTCGACTCGGCCGTCCAGGGCACCGTGCCGGCGCTCCTGGAGGAGGTACGGGCCGTCGGCCACCCGCGCACCGTGCAGGTACTGGTCGCGCTGGCCGCCGCGCACCCGGACCCGGCGCTCGCCAAGGCGGTGCGCCGGGCGGCGTTCCAGGTGCACACCGGCGGGGTCTGAGCCCCGGCCCCGGCGCGGCGGGCACCCGCCGGGGCGGTACGCGCCGAAGCCCCGCGGGCCGTCCCGGCCGCCGCGGAATCCAAGTTGCGAGCCACCGTTAGAATGGTCCGTATGGCTTTCCTCCTTGTGCATTAGACGGCGTCAGACAGACCTCGACCGTCCCGCCCGCCGTCCATCCTGCCCAGGAGCAATACCGTGATCACCGCCTCCGGCGTCGAGCTGCGTGCCGGCGCACGCATTCTCATCGAGTCCGCTTCCTTCCGTATCGCCAAGGGCGACCGCATCGGCCTCGTCGGCCGCAACGGAGCGGGCAAGACCACGCTCACCAAGTGCCTGGCGGGCGAGGGCCAGCCCGCCGCCGGGTCCATCACCCGCTCCGGCGAGGTCGGCTATCTGCCGCAGGACCCGCGCACCGGCGACCTCGACGTCTTCGCCCGCGACCGCATCCTCTCGGCCCGCGGCCTGGACTCGGTGCTCCGCAAGATGCGGGAGAACGAGGACCGCATGGCCAACGGGCAGGGCGCCACGCGTGAGAAGGCCATGAAGAAGTACGAGCGCCTGGAGACGGAGTTCCTCACCAAGGGCGGGTACGCGGCCGAGGCGGAGGCCGCGACCATCGCCGCCAGCCTCGGACTGCCCGACCGGGTGCTCGGCCAGCCGCTGCACACCCTCTCCGGCGGCCAGCGCCGCCGCGTCGAGCTCGCCCGCATCCTCTTCTCGGACGCCGACACCCTGCTCCTCGACGAGCCGACCAACCACCTCGACGCCGACTCCATCGTCTGGCTGCGCGACTACCTCAAGACCTACCGCGGCGGCTTCATCGTCATCTCCCACGACGTCGAACTGGTCGAGACCGTCGTCAACAAGGTCTTCTACCTCGACGCCAACCGGTCCCAGATCGACATCTACAACATGGGCTGGAAGCTGTACCAGCAGCAGCGCGAGGCCGACGAGAAGCGCCGCAAGCGCGAGCGGCAGAACGCCGAGAAGAAGGCGTCCGCCCTCAATTCGCAGGCCGACAAGATGCGCGCCAAGGCGACGAAGACCGTCGCCGCGCAGAACATGGCCAAGCGGGCCGAGCGGCTGCTCGCCGGGCTGGAGGACGTGCGCGCCTCCGACAAGGTCGCCAAGCTGCGCTTCCCCGACCCCGCACCGTGCGGCAAGACCCCGCTCACCGCCGAGGGCCTGTCCAAGTCGTACGGATCGCTGGAGATCTTCACCGACGTGGACCTGGCCATCGACAAGGGCTCGCGGGTGGTCATCCTCGGCCTCAACGGCGCGGGCAAGACCACGCTGCTGCGGCTGCTCGCCGGGGCCGAGAAGCCCGACACCGGCCAGGTCACGCCCGGCCACGGCCTCAAGCTCGGCTATTACGCGCAGGAGCACGAGACGCTCGACCCGGACCGCACGGTCCTGGAGAACATGCGCTCCGCCGCCCCCGACCTCGACCTCGTCGCGGTCCGCAAGACGCTCGGCTCGTTCCTCTTCTCCGGCGACGACGTCGACAAGCCGGCCGCCGTGCTCTCCGGCGGCGAGAAGACGCGGCTGGCGCTGGCCACCCTCGTCGTCTCCTCCGCCAACGTCCTGCTCCTCGACGAGCCCACCAACAACCTCGACCCGGCCAGCCGCGAGGAGATCCTCGGCGCGCTGCGCACGTACAAGGGCGCGGTCGTGATGGTGACCCACGACGAGGGCGCGGTGGACGCGCTCCAGCCGGAGCGCATCATCCTGCTCCCGGACGGCGTCGAGGACCTGTGGGGCGCCGACTACCTGGATCTGGTCGCCCTGGCCTGATTGGGCACGGAACGTAACCGAATGCCGCGATCGGCCCGTACCCCTGGGGTGCGGGCCGATCCGCATGAGGTGATCAGTGCCGACTGGATCATTCGGCCGACGCGTGATCCATCATCTGAGTGAGTGCGGCTCGTACCGCAGCGTGGCTGAGCGCCCCGGCGTGCGCCCTGTGCGTCCCGCCGGGCGCTCCGGCCCCGCCCGCGCCCCCGCCGGGCCTGACCTGCCGCTTCGCCCGGCAACCCGGACGGCCGTACGCCCGAACCCCCTCGGAATCCCGTGTTCCGGGGGCTGTCGGCCCCTCAATGCCGGGAAAACCCCTCTCACCTACCTTGCCGAATGGGTGGCCAGGATGGCGTGGAGGGGTGATCATGAGAGTCCAGAGCGCACTTCCCACGAGGAGGCACGGGTGGCCGAGACTCTGAAGAAGGGCAGCCGGGTTACCGGCGCCGCGCGCGAAAAGCTCGCGGCAGACCTGAAGAAGAAGTACGACTCCGGTGCGAGCATTCGGGCGCTGGCCGAGGAAACCGGCCGTTCCTATGGGTTCGTCCACCGGATGCTCAGCGAATCGGGCGTAACTCTGCGTGGCCGCGGAGGGGCGACGAGGGGCAAGAAACCTGCCTCTGCCTGACGAGGCCGGCTCCGGAATGCAGTGGTGCCACCCGGTCTGCCGTTCGGCCGACCGGGTGGTTACTGTTCAGTCAACTTAACTGCGGTTGACTCCGGAGGCACCCCTTGACCCTGCTCGACAAGGACGGCGTGCGGCTCGCCGTCGACGAAGCGGCGACCACGGCCACGGTGACGCTGGCCAACCCGGCCAAGCGCAACGCCCAGTCGCCCGCCCTGTGGCGGGCGCTGGCCGAGGCCGGGCGACTCCTGCCGGGCACCGTGCGCGTCGTCGTGGTGCGCGGAGAGGGCAAGTCCTTCTCCGCGGGCCTCGACCGGCAGGCTTTCACCCCCGAGGGCTTCGACGGCGAGCCGTCCTTCCTCGACTTGGCGTGCGGCTCGGAGAGCGGCCTCGACGCGGCCATCGCCGAGTACCAGGAGGCGTTCACCTGGTGGCGGCGGAACGACATCGTCTCCGTCGCCGCCGTCCAGGGGCACGCGATCGGCGCCGGGTTCCAGCTCGCCCTCGCCTGCGACCTGCGCGTCTGCGCGGACGATGTCCAGTTCGCGATGCGGGAGACGAGCCTGGGCCTGGTGCCCGACCTCACCGGCACCACCCCGCTCCTCTCGCTGGTCGGCTACGCCCGCGCGCTGGAGATCTGCGCCACGGGCCGGTCCGTCCACGCCGAGGAGGCCGAACGCACCGGCCTCGCCAACCTCGTCGTGCCCGCCGGTGACCTCGACGCCGCCGTGGCGGACCTGGCCGCCGCGCTGCTCGCCGCCCCGCGCGACGCCGTCATCGAGACCAAGGCCCTGCTGCGCGACGCCGCCGGCCGTACGTACGACGAGCAGCGCGCCGCGGAGCGCGCCGCCCAGGGCCGCCGACTGCGCGACCTGGCCGGCCTCTCGGACTGAACCCGCCGGTCCCGCCGGTCCCGCGGGGCCTCGGAGCCTGGACAGTCATGTCCGTGGCCGGATCAGCGCGCGCCGGCGCCGGGCGTGAACACCGGCTCTCAGAGCCTCAGCCCTCGGCGCCGTCCACGGCCGTCACGAGCACGGCGACGGTGACCGGGCCGGCGGCGCTCGGTGCCACGGCCCCGGCCACCGCGGCGCGGACGGCCAGCGCCACGTCGAGGGCGCGGTGGTCCGCGCCGACGGCGAGCTGGACCTGCACGTGCCGCCCGGCCGTCTCCTCCCCGTCGCCGTCCTGCGGCGCGCGGTCCTCGATCCGTACGGCGTGCGCCGCCGGGCCGCCGAGCGCCGGGGCCAGTCGGGTGACGCCCGCGACGCCCCGCGCCGCGGCCTCGACGGCGCCGGTCTCCGTATGGGCGCCGGAGGGAGCGTCGCCGGGGGAGTACGGGCCCGCTGACGCCGAGCCGTCCCGGCCGCCGGAGCCGTCCGCCGCGTCATCGCCGCCGCCGTCCCCCTGCTCGCCCCCGTCCCCCTGCTCGTCCCTGTCCCCGTCCCCGCTCTCACTCTCGTCGTCGAGCAGCGACGTGATGTGCAGATCCACCGTGTCCACGGCCAGCCCGAGGCGATTGACGGCCGTCGCCCGCAGCGTGTCGCGCAGCAGCCCCGCCGTAGTGGGCAACGGCTGATCGGCCGAGGCCGCGAACCGCGCCTCGACGCTCAGCGGCCCCGGCGGCAGGGCGCTCGGCGGGGGCGGCACCGCCGCACGCTCCGCCGGTGGAGCGTCGGTCGGCGCGTCGGCCGACCCGATGCGCAGCGGGCCGAGGCGGACGCCGGGCAGCGCGTCGGCGGCCCGGCGCAGCACACCGCCCGCCGCGCGCTCCGTGATCCACGCACCGTCCGCGGGGCCGCCCAGCGGCAGCACCCTGCCGAGGCGGAGTTGCTGCCGTACCGCTTGTGCCAACCGGTCCGTGACCACAGTCCGTCGCCCCTTCGTCGTGCGTACGCCCAGCCTGCCGCACCGGCCCACCCGATCGGCGGGTGACGCGCCACGGCTGACGTATCCCCGGAGCGGGACGGCGGAATCGCACTTAGGGTGGCAAAAGGAGCGGCAGGCCGCTCCTTCCCCGCGGAAAGGGATGATCGGCGATGAGTGACACGGCACAGTTCAAGCAGTCCGGATCGTCGGGCCAGGAGCAGTCGGGCGGCGAGGGCAGGAAGACGCTCGGGTCGAGCGGCAAGCGCGGCTCCGCCCCGGGCGACCGAGGCCGGACCACCATCGCCGACGGCGTCGTGGAGAAGATCGCCGGGCTGGCGGCCCGGGATGTGGTCGGCGTGCACGCGATGGGTAGTGGTCTCTCACGGACCTTCGGCGCGGTCCGGGACCGGGTGCCCGGCAGCGGGAAGTCCGTCACGCGTGGCGTGAAGGCCGAAGTGGGCGAGGTGCAGACGGCGCTCGATCTGGAGATCGTGGTCGAGTACGGCGTGTCGATCGCGGATGTGGCGCGGTCCGTGCGGGAGAACGTGGTCTCCGGGGTCGAGCGGATGACCGGCCTCGAAGTGGTCGAGGTCAATATCGCGGTGAGCGACGTGAAACTGCCGGACGAAGAAGAGGACGAGCCGGAGCCGAGGCTCCAGTAGAAGGAGCACAGGATGAGCATGGCCGTGGTCGGTCTGATCGTGGGCATGGCGCTGGGGTTCGCCGGATACTTCGGCGGGTTCGGAGCCTTTCTGCTGGTGGCGGCCCTGGGCGCCATCGGGTTCGTAGCCGGCCGGTTCCTGGACGGCGATCTGGAACCGGGCGACTTCTTCCGCACGCGCGAGCGTGACGGACGCCGGCGGTGACGGTGCGCGAACACCCTGGAAACGCGATGCGCGAACACGCGGTGAGGGGGCACGGTGGAGCCGGCTGAGCGGGGTGCGACGCGCATCGCGGACCGGGTCGTATCGAAGATCGCCTCGCAGGCGGCGCGCGAGGCGCTGACCGGCCCGGCGGCGGACGGCGCGGCGGACGTCCCGCACGCGGCCGTGGCCGTACGGGAGATGTCGGCCCGGGTGCGGGTCTCCGTCGAACTCGGCTATCCGTCCGACATCGGCGCGCAGTGCGGCGCGGTGCGCCGCCGAGTCGCCGAGCGGGTACGGACGTTGACGGGCATGGAGGTGCCCGAGGTCGCGGTCACCGTGGAGCGGCTGCACTCGCCGCAACTCCAGCGCGCGGGCCAGGGAAGGGTGCGATGAGCGACAGCGAACCGGGTACGCGGAGTTCGCCGACGCTGGAGAAGGCGTCGGACGCGGCGGGGGCCGAGCGGTCCGGGAGCGCCACGGCTCCGGAGCCGGGCGGTCCGGACGGCGGCCGGGCCGGGCGGTTCTGGTCCACGCGGCGGGTGCCGGCCGTGCTGGTCGGGCTGGTGCTGCTGGGCGCCGCCGGGCTCTTCCTCTATGACGTGGCGGCCGTACGGGCGGACCGCCCCGCGATGCGGTGGCGCCGGTGGCTCGCCGACCAGCTGGCGACCCGTCACCTCGAACACGGCTGGGTCATCGCCGGGGCCGCGATCGCCGTGGTGCTGGGCGTGTGGCTGCTGGTGCTGGCCCTGACGCCGGGCCTGCGCAGGTCGCTGCCGATGCGGCGGACCGGCGGCGTACGGGCCGGGCTGGACCGCGCCGCGGCCTCCCTCGTGCTGCGGGACCGGGCGATGAAGGTCGCCGGGGTGCAGTCGGTGCGGGTGGACGTCGGGCGGCGGCGGGTCAAGGCGCGGGCGCAGTCGCATTTCAGGGACGTGGACGAAGTGCGCGGCGATCTGGACGCGGCACTGGCCGACGGCATCCGCCAGTTGGGGCTGGTGCGGCAGCCGGGCCTGTCCGTGCACGTACGCCGACCGGCGAAGAGGTGAGCGCGCGGTGTTGAGGACCGTCAATCGGGTATTGGTCGGGCTCGTGGGCCTGGTGCTGCTGGCGCTGGGCGCCGCCGTGCTGCTCGGCGGCCTGGATCTGCCGCGGCGGTGGGGCTTCTCGCTGCCTTCGGCCTGGCCGTGGAGCGGCCCCCGCGATGTGCTGCTGAGCCACGCGGACCGCACCAAGTGGCGGGCCGACGGCTGGTGGTGGCCGGTGGTCATCGCGGTGCTGGCCGTACTGGTGCTGTTGTGTCTGTGGTGGCTGCTGGCACAGACGCGGCGGCGGCGCCTGCGCGAACTGCTGGTGGACAGTGGCGACGGCGAAGGCGCGCGGCTGCGCGGCCGGGCGCTGGAGGACGCTCTGGCGGCGGAGGCCGAGGACCTGGACGGCGTCGACCGGGCCCATGTCGCGCTGCGCGGCCGGCGCACGGCGCCGCGGGCCCGGGTGGGCCTGGTCCTGGAGGCGCACGCGGAACCGGCGGTGGCGCTGGACCGGCTGCGGACCGAGGCCCTGGAGCACGCCCGCGTCTCGGCGGGCCTGGACCGGCTGCCGGCCGAGGTCCGCCTCAGAGCGGTCCGGCACCGCGCGCGCCGCGTGACCTGACGGCCCGGGACCGCGCCGCCCGGACCCGGGCCCGTACCGCTTGAGCACCCGCCGTACTGGACAGTCCGCCGCGCCGCCCGGGCCGGGCCCGATACCGCGCGCCGCCCGTACCGCTTGAGCACCCGCCGGAGGGGCCCGGCGTCCGGCGTCCGCCGCACCGCGACAGGCCCGGCCCCCGCCGGGCGCGGCGGCCCGTGAGAGCCGGAACGCGCGGCCCGAGAAAGCTAGAAGCCGTGCCGGGCGCCCCCGTCCACCGGCAGCATCACGCCGTTGACGTACGAGGCGGCGGGGGAGAGCAGGAACGCCGCCGTGCGGCCGAACTCGGCCGGAGTGCCGTAGCGGCCCAGCGGGATCGCCGCGGTGCGGCGCTCCCGGTTCTCGTCGGCGTCGCCGGAGAGCGCGTCGAGTTCGCGGATGCGGTCGGTGAGGATGCGGCCGGGGAGCAGGCCGAGTACGCGGATGCCGCGGGGGCCGAGCTCCACGGACAGGGACTTGGCGAACCCGGCGAGCCCCGGCCGGAGCCCGTTGGAGATCGTGAGCCCGGCGATCGGCTCGTGCACGGACGCGGAGAGGACGAAGGCGATCACGCCGTCCGCGTCGAGCGCCGCCGACGCGGCGCGGGCGAGCCGGACCGCGCCGAGGAAGACGGCTTCGAAGGACGTGCGCCACTGCTCGTCGGTGTTGTCGGCGGCCGACCCCGGCGGCGGGCCGCCGACGCTGATCAGGATGCCGTCGAGGCGGCCGAAGCGGTCGCGGGCGGCGGCGATGAGGCGGTCGGCCGCGGCGGGGTCCGCGTTGTCGGCGGGCACTCCGGCGCAGCCGTCACCGAGCTGCTCCGCGGCGGCGGCCACCGTCCGCTCGTCCCGGCCGGTGATGACCACCTTCGCGCCGTCGGCGAGGAGCTCGCGCGCGGTGGCGTAGCCCAGCCCGCGGGTGGCTCCGGTGACGATGTACACGCGGTCTTTGAGTCCAAGATCCATGGGGTCAGTCTGCCGGTTCCCCGTCCATGAGCGTGTGGGCGGTGCCGACCAGGCCGATGTGGCTGAACGCCTGCGGGAAGTTGCCGAGCATCCGCCCCGCCACGGGGTCGTACTCCTCGGCGAGCAGCCCGACGTCGTTGCGGAGCGCCAGTAGCCGCTGGAACAGCTCCTCGCCCTCCTTCTTCCGGCCGGTCAGGCACAGGGCGTCGGCCAGCCAGAACGAGCAGACGAGGAAGGCGCCCTCGGACCCGGGCAGGCCGTCGACCGTGCCGCCTTCGGTGCTGTAGCGCCGTACGAGGCCGTCGTGGCGCAGCTCGCGCGCCACCGCGTCGACGGTGCCGACCACCCGCGGGTCGTCGGGGGGCAGGAACCCCACCCGGGGGATGAGGAGCGTGGCGGCGTCGAGTTCGGCCGAGCCGTAGGACTGGGTGAAGGTGTTGCGCTCGGGGTCGTACCCCTTCTCGCAGACCTCGCGGTGCACCTCGTCGCGCATCGCCCGCCACAGGTCGAGGTCGCCCTCAAGCCCGGGGTCGTCCTCCAGGGTGCGCACGGCGCGGTCGGCGGCGACCCAGGCCATCACCTTGGAGTGGACGAAGTGCCGGCGCGGCCCGCGGACCTCCCACAGCCCCTCGTCGGGCTCCCGCCACGTGGACTCCAGGAACTCCATGAAGCGCCGCTGCACGTTCCAGGCGTGCGGCTTGTCCTTGAGCCCGGCGGAGCGTGCGAGGTGGAGCGAGTCGATGACCTCGCCGTACACGTCGAGCTGGAGCTGGCTGACGGCGCCGTTGCCGATGCGTACGGGCGCGGAGCCCTCGAATCCGGCGAGCCAGGGGAGTTCGCTCTCCGGCAGCCGGCGCTCGCCCCCGATGCCGTACATGATCTGGAGGTCGGCGGGGTCACCGGCGATGGCGCGCAGCAGCCAGTCGCGCCAGTCGGCGGCCTCCTGCTGGTATCCGGCGGAGAGCAGCGCGCCGAGGGTGAGCGTGGAGTCGCGCAGCCAGCAGTAGCGGTAGTCCCAGTTGCGCACGCCGCCGATGGATTCGGGGAGGGAGGCGGTGGGGGCGGCGACGATGCCGCCGGTGGGGGCGTAGGTGAGCGCCTTGAGGGTGATGAGGGAGCGGACGACGGCCTCGCGGTGCGGACCCCGGTGGCTGCACTTGCGGGCCCAGGCGCGCCAGTCCGCGAGGCTGTATTCGAGGGCCTTGTACGGGTCGAGCTCCTTCGGGCGCGGCTTGTGCGAGGGGTGCCAGGTGAGGACGAAGGCGACCCGTTCGCCTTCGGCGACGGTGAAGTCGGAGCACGTGGAGAAGTCATGGCCGTACGTCTTCACCGGCGGCTCGCTGCGCAGCCAGGTGGAGTCAGGGCCGGCGACGGCCACCCGCCGGCTGCCGCCGGAGCGGCGCACCCAGGGGACGACGCGGCCGTAGTCGAAGCGCAGCCGCAGCACGCCGCTCATGTCGACGGAGCCGCTGACGCCCTCGACGATCCGGATGACATCGGGGGCCTCGTCGCGCTGCGGCATGAAGTCGGTGACCTTGACGGTGCCGCTCTCCGTCTCCCAGACCGTCTCCAGGACGAGGGAGTCGTCGAGGTAGGCGCGGCGGGTGCAGGTCCCGGCGCCGGCCGGGGCGAGCCGCCAGTGCCCGTTGTCCTCGTCCCCCAGCAGCGCGGCGAAGCAGGCGGACGAGTCGAACCGGGGCAGGCAGAGCCAGTCGATGGAGCCGTCCTTGCCGACCAGGGCGGCGGTCTGGAGATCGCCGATGAGCGCGTAATCCTCGATGAGTTGAGCCACGCGTGCCGCCTTCCCGGTAGGCGGGTGCGCTACTCCGCCGCGGCGGCCGTACGGGCGATCTCCGGGCCCTTCGGCTCGCCTGGGGCGGTCTCTTCGGCGGCGGCGGCCTCGTTGGCCTTCTTGGCCGCGTCGGCGAGGCGGTCGCGGCGCTCCCTGCGGACCAGGATGACCCACCCGACGGGGACGGCGCCGGAGAACAGCCACCACTGCACGGCGTAGGCCATGTGCGGGCCGATCTCGCTGTGGTCGGGGGCGGGGACGAGTTCGGGCTGCCCCTTGGCGTGCGGGGAGATCAGCTCGATATAGCCGCCGAGTAGCGGGCGGTGCACGTTCTTCGCCTGTTCGCCGCTGTTGATCAGCATGACCTGGCGGGGCGGCAGGCCCTTTTTGTCCTTGATGCCGCTGTAGCCGCTGGTTTCGTCCTCTTTGAGCCGTCCGGTGACGGCGACCTTCCCGGCGGGCGGCGCGGGGACCTTCGGGAACTCGGTGAGGTTCCCGTCGGCGGGGATCCAGCCGCGGTTGACGAGGACCGCCCGGCCGTCGTCGAGCAGCAGCGGGGTGAGGACGTAATAGCCCTGGCTCTGGCCGTCCGCCGAGGTCCGCTGGCGGACCACCACCTCGTCCTTGGCGTCGTACGTTCCCTGCGCGGTCACCCGGCGCCACATGTCGTCGTGCGGGACGGTGCGGCCGGGCGCGGTGAGCTTGCCGACCGGTACGGGTTCGGCGTCCAGACTGTCCGCGATCAGCTGGTTCTGCGCGACTTTGTGCTCATGGCGGTGGAACTGCCAGAAGCCCAGTTTGATCATCACCGGAATCAGGACGAGCCCCACCAGCGTGAGGATCACCCACTGCCGGGACAACAGGAAGCGATACACGGCTTCGACGGTACCCGCAGGGGCGCGGGCCCGGACTATTGGGTCCCGCGGGCCCGGCCCGGCGGTCCCGCCGGGCCCGCCGCCGCCCTCACGGCGCGGGAGGCGCGGGCACCACGTGCTGGAGCAGCTGCATGAAGGCGGCCTCGTCGATCACGGGGGTGCCGAAGGTGGCGGCCTTCGCGGTCTTGGAGGTGACGGAGCCGGGGTCGTTGGTCACCAGCACGCTGGTGAGCCGGGAGACGCTGGTGGCGATGTGCAGCCCGGCCTCGATGCCCCGGTCCTCCAGCAGTTCGCGGTCCACGGACGTGTCGCCCGAGAACGCCACCCGCATGCCCTGGACGAGCTGTCCGCCCGGTACGTACCGGCCCGGGTTCGGATACGGGCAGGCGGGCCGCTTACGGCTGGCCCGCCAGGTCCCCGGCCGGTACGAACCGCCCGCGGCGTGCCCGGAGCGCCCGCCCTGATAGCCGATGGGGGAGGAGGCCGACGGCCCGTCCGACCACTCCGTGAGCGGCTGGCACGCCAGCAGCGGCAGCCGCAGCCCAGCCCGCGCCGCCAGCGCCAGGCTCGGCCGGAACGCCTCCGCCAGCACCCGCGCGTCGTCCAGCGCGTGGTGCGCGCGCTGCTGGACCACGCCGTAGTGCGCGGCGAGGGACTCCAGCTTGTGGTTGGGCAGCGGCAGCCGCAGCTCCTTGGAGAGCGCGATGGTGCACAGCCGCTGCCGCACCGGGGTGGTGGCCCGCGCGCGGGCGTACTCACGCGCCAGCATCGACCAGTCGAAGGCCGCGTTGTGCGCGACGAGCACCCGGCCGTCGAGCTTCTCGGACAGCGCGGCCGCGATCTCCCCGAAGAGCGGCGCGCCCGCCAGCATGTCCGAGGTGAGGCCGTGGATCCAGACCGGGCCGGGGTCGCGCTCGGGGTTGACCAGCGTGTACCAGTGGTCCTGCACCTCGCCGCGCGCGTCCAGCTGATAGACGCCGGCCGACACTATCCGGTCGTCTCTGGCGAGGCCGGTCGTCTCCACGTCGACGACCGCGTAGCCCTCGGGGTACGCGGTCGGCCACGGGGTCGGCAGTGCGGCTGCGGTGTGGTCTTCGAGCATGGTCCCAGAGGATACGGGCCACCGCTGACAGCGCGGCCCGCCAGGGCACTGCGGGCCGCCCTCCCGCGCGCACCCGCACCGGCCCGGCCGGACGGCGGCGGGCGTGGTCAGCGCGGGAGGAGCCCGTCGACCAGAGCCCGTACGGACGTGACGAAGAGCCGCTCGGAATCGACCGGACGGGCGAGGGCGCGCGCGAGCGGCGGATCGTGGTCGGCGGCGGGCGCGTCCCACCGGGCCGCCTCGCGGAGCCCCCGGGCGGGCGCGCGTTCGCGGTTGCGCTCCACGAGGACGTACCCGACCACCTGGAACTGCACGGCCCGCACCGCCGCCGCGGCGCGCGCCCCGCGCAGCCCCGCGGCGTGCACCTCGCGGATCAGCGCCTGCTGGGCGGGGACGAACATCCGCTCCGTCAGGCCGCGTTCATGGACCACCGCGATCAGCTGCGGGTGCTCCAGCAGATCGCGCCGGAGCGCGCGGGCGACGGAGACGACGCGCTGCCGCGGGGTGCGCCCGGAGGGCCGGACGGTCCCGAGCCCGCTCACGGTCGCCTCGACGAGCGCGTCGAGCAGTGACTCGCGATTGCCCACATGCCAGTAGATCGAGGTGACGGCGGTATCGAGCTCGGCGGCCAGCCTGCGCATCGACAGGGCCTGCGGGCCGTGCCGCTCGACGAGTCGTGCGGCGGCGTCGAGCACGTCCTCGCGGGTCAGCGCCGGTTTTGGCATGTTGCCCCCAACTCCGCTGTGTGCGGGGCCCTTTACCCTTCGCGCTCCCGCCTGTAACTGTGTTACACGCAACAGGCCGAGCACGCTGTCGAAGGGCGGTAGGACATGGCACGCGTACGGTACGGCGCGCGCGACGAGGCCGAGGTCAAGGCGGCGCGGGAGGGGAGCGCACGGCTCCCCGACATCTGGTCCACGGGCGTGGTCGCCCTCTGGGAGAGCGATCCGGACGCGGTGGCGGCGGTCCTGCCGCCACCGCTCAAACCCGCCGGCCGCCCGCTCGTACGGGCCGCCGTCAGCAAGGTCGACCTGCCCGGCTACCCCCTGGGCGCCGGCTCGGTGGCCGTCGCGGCGCACCACGGCGGGCACGACGGCTGGTACCCGCTGGTCATGCCGATGACCCATGAACGGGCGCTGATCGGCGGGCGCGAGGTGTTCGGCGAACCGAAGAAGCTCGGCGAGGTCGTGATCGAACGCGAGGGCGGCGTCGTACGGGCGTACCTGGCGCGGCACGGCATCGCCTTCGTCGAGGTGCGGGGCGCGGTCGGCGGCGCGCTGCCGCTCCCGCCGCCGGCCGAGAAGCTGGACTTCTACTTCAAGTTCCTGCCCGCCGTGGACGGCACGGGCTTCGACGCCGACCCGCTGCTCGTGTACTGCACGCGCACCGAGAAGGTCCGCAAGCTGGAGGCGATGAGCGGCGACGTGCTGCTGCGCGAGTCCGCGTACGACCCGGTCGCCGACCTGCCGGTGCGCAGGCTCGTGGAGATCACGATCGGCGAGAAGACCACGGACCAGAGGGGCCGGGTCGCCGAACGGGTCAGCGCGCAGGCCCTGTTGCCGTACATCCACCAGCGGTACGACGACGCCCGGCAGATCGTGGACGGGCCGCCGGAGGGGAGCGTCTGAGTCCGTACTCCGTACGGCGAACGCGGCAGCGTCCGCGAAGTACAGGTAACGCCGCACAGCACCCGATTCCACCCGACCGAGGAGCAAGTGATGACGGATATGACGGACCCGTACTTGATCATCTCCTCCGACTGCCACGCCGGACTGCCCACCGAGGAGTACCGGCCGTATCTGGACGCGAGGTTCCACCGGGATTTCGACGACTTCCTCGGGCAGCGCGAGAGCCGCCGCGAGGAGATGACCCGCCTGGGCATCCGGAACGAGACCTTCGCCACCAAGTGGTTCGAGGAGCACGAGGAAGGGCTGCGCGGCGGCTGGGACGCCGCCCAGCGGGCGAAGGAACTCGACGGCGACGGGGTGGCGGGCGAGGTCGTCTTCCCGGACGCCGACGCCGTGGACAGCCGCACCGCGGCCCCCTTCGGCGTCGGCCTCGGCCTCTCGGGCGACCAGGACCCGGACCTCGGCATGGCGGGCGCCCAGGCCCACAACCGCTGGCTCGCCGACTTCTGCGCGCACGACCCGAAGAGACATTGCGGCGTCGCTCTGCTGCCCATCACCGGAGACGTGGACCGGGCGGTCGCCGAGATCCACCGCGCCAAGGACGCCGGGCTCGGCGCGCTGATGATCCCCGCGATGTGGGTGGACAAGGCCCCCTACCACGACCGCCGTTACGACCCGGTGTGGGCGGCCGCCGCCGAGGCCCGGATGCCGGTGATCACCCACTCGGGGGCCGCGCCCCGCCACGAGTACGGCGACCACCTCGGCATCTACGTCTCCGAGGTGACCTGGTGGCCAGCCCGGCCCCTGTGGTTCATGCTCTGGTCCGGCGTCTTCGAACGCCACCCCGGACTGCGCTTCGGCGTCGCCGAGTCGGGCTGCTGGTGGCTGCCCAACCTGCTGTGGTTCATGGACCGCCTCTACCTCGGCTCGCACGGCGGCAAGAAGCTCTCGCCCTTCGCCGAACTCAAACGCCCGCCGCACGAGTACCTCGACCGCAACATCTTCATCTGCGCCACCAACACCAAGCGGCGCGAACTCGCCCAGCGCTACGAGATCGGCGTCGACAACATCCTGTGGGGCAGCGACTTCCCGCACCCCGAGGGGACCTGGCCGCGTACGAGGGAGTGGCTGCGCGGCACGTTCCACGACATCCCCGTCGGCGAGACCCGCCGGATGCTCGGCCAGTCGGCGGCGGAGGTCTTCGACTTCGACGTCGCGGCCCTGGCCCCCGTCGCCCGGCGCATCGGCCCCACCCCGTCCGAACTCGGCCAGAGCGCGAACCAGGCGCCCGTCGAGGCGTCCTGGCGACGGTCGCGGGAGACCGGCCGGCACTGGCTGACCGGGTTCGACTTCCCGTACATCGGGGTGGGCGATGACTGAGCGCGGCCCCGCTGATCGCTATACGGTCATCTCCGCCGACTGCCACGCCGGCGCGGACCTCCTCGACTACCGCCCGTACCTGGAGCGGGCCCACCACGAGGCGTTCGACGCCTGGGCGGCCACGTACGTCAATCCGTACGAGGACCTGCTCGCCGACTCCGCCGACCGCAACTGGAACTCGGACCGGCGCCTCGCCGAACTGGAGGCGGACGGCATCGTCGCGGAAGTCGTCTTCCCCAACACCATCCCGCCGTTCTTCCCCAGCGCCGCGCTGATGGCCCCCGCTCCCACACCCGAGGAGTTCGCCCAGCGCTGGGCGGGATTGCGTGCGCACAACCGCTGGCTGGCCGACTTCTGCGCGGCGGCCCCGGGCCGCCGCGCGGGGGTGGCGCAGATCCTGCTGAACGATGTCGAGGAGGCCGTGCGCGAGGTCCGCTGGGTCAAGTCGGTGGGCTTGACGGGCGGCATCCTGCTCCCTGGTACGCCCCCGGGCTCGGGTCTCCCGGAACTGCACTCCCGGACGTACGACCCGCTGTGGGCGGTCTGCGCGGAACTCGACGTCCCGGTGAATCACCACGCGGGTTCGGCGTCCCCGCCGCTGGGTGACGAACCTGCGGCGCGCGCGGTCTTCATGGTCGAGACGACGTGGTTCTCGCACCGGGCGCTATGGCATCTGGTGTTCGGCGGCGCCTTCCACCGCCACCCGGGGCTACGGCTTGTCCTTACGGAACAGGGCTCGGGCTGGATTCCGGGCGTCCTGGAGATGCTGGACTACTACCACGGGCGGCTGATGGCGGCTTCGACGCGGGCGGCTACAGCAGAAGCGAAATTCGGGGTGGGGCTGGGGGAATTGATGGGGGTACCCCCGAGCGAGGTATGGCGCGACAACTGCTTCGTCGGCGCGAGCTTCATGCGGCCCCATGAGGTGCCGCTGCGCCATCGGATCGGCCTGGAGAAGATCATGTGGGGGAGCGATTACCCGCATGACGAGGGGACGTATCCGTATACGCGGGAGGGGCTGCGGGCCGCTTATGCGGGGGTGGACAGGGCGGAGGTGGCGGCGATGGTCGGGGGGAATGCTGCTCGGGTTTACGGGTTTGATCTAGGGGCGTTGGGCGCTATTGCGGGGAGGGTGGGGCCTACGGTCGCAGAGGTTTGGGAGCCGTTGGGGGAGGCGCCGGAGGGGGCTACTAGTCCGGTGTTTGCTAAGGGGGCTTCGTTGCGGGTTTGGTGAGGGGCTAGGACAGGCGGGTGAGGCGTTCGGGTGGGATTCGGTCTTCGCCGATTACTGGGGTTCCGGCGACGAGCGTGATGGAGAGCTTCTCCAGGTCGGCCAATGGACTCAGGTCGATCGGAGTTCCCGACTGTGCGCAATGCGAAACCCAGAGGGACGTGAGGTTCGGCAGGTCACGCAACGGGCCGAGACCTTTGGGAATGTCGCACCGCCATAAGATGATTTGCCGCAGTTGCGTGATTCGGCCTACCAGAGCCAGGTCGAGCGAACGCAGCTCTTCGAGGTACAGCTGAGCCAGCTCGGGAAGGGAAGTCGTCCTGGACAGCTGCTGCAACTGCGTCGAACCGCCCAGCCTGATTCGGGCGAGGCCAGGCCAGCGTTCAATCCCGTCCAAGCTCAGGTAGCGCATTCGGTGACGGAGTGAAAGCCCCTTGAGCTGAGGGCCGACTGGTAGTTCTCCCACACGGTCGGTGATCACTGGGTGGTCGATTGTGAGGGACTGGAGATCAGGCATGTCCCGCAGGGGCTCCATGGAGACGTCAGGATGAACGTCGTAAAGTGAGAGGACCTTCAGTCCCGGACCGGCGAGCGGGCTCAGGTCGCTTACTTCAGGGCAACGGCTGAGTGAGACCTCTCGCATTTTGGGGACGAAGGTGAACGAGGAGAGATTGCTGAGGGTGTGGTTGTCGAAAATGGCAAGGCGTTCCATTTTATTGGCATGGAGCAACGGTGTGAGGTCGGCGTGCGGACCACTCAAAAAAACGCGACAGACTGCCGGAAGGTGGCGTAAGGCGGCAAGTTGCTCTGCGTTTTCTACTCGCAGTTGAACCTTTTCCCACGAGTTGGCGGTCAGGATTTCCCGGGCATATGATTCCGTTTCGAAAGAACCCCAGGCCCGCGAAACCTGAAGTGCGACACGGGAGCGTGTGTCGTCTCGGAATCGGGATATCAGCGCGAAGGCGGCATCCCCCTTGACGAGTCCCGCCGTCCGTACTACCGCCGCCGCTGCAAGCTCGCCGAGCCCGTCCGGTCCTGGCAGCAACTCAAGAACCAACTCACCGACCTTGGCCAACCCCTCGGCATCATCATCGTTGCGCGGCGGTAGCAACTCCGCTGTGCGTGCCTCAACAGCCTCCCGAAGCGCTGGGTCCAACTCTGGCGCATGCTCCAGGCAGGCCGCCGCTAGCAGCGTCAGCCGCTGCCGATGGCTCTTCACCCGATCCGCCCGCCGCAGCAACTGCCGTAGCAGCCGCGCTCGCTCCTCCGCCCGCGCATGCCCCACCGCCATCCGTACGACGTCGTCCCACTGGTCGTCATGCGCGTTGCGGACCAGCATCCCGAAGTCCCGTGCCTCGACCGCTTCCTTCGCCCCCAAATAGTCCTGAAACGTCCTATGGATGAAGCCCACTGAACCTGGGACCAGCTCGCGGAGCAGGCCACTGCGGATAAGGAGGTGGCGGAAGACGGCCCGCGCGTCGCCCTGGGCGCGTACCTGCGGCATCGCGGCCAGCCAGCCGTCGATCATCTCGACCGCCTCCGTGCACGCTGCCTCCACCTGGCCGTTGCGGATCAGCCAGTACGCCAGACGCTGGAGCAGCAGCATCTGCTCGTCGCGAGTGAGGTCGACGCCCTCCACCCCGGAGATCTCCCGCTCCGTGTCCCGCCGTACGAGCAACATGTCCAGCGAGGCGTCGTACAGCTCCTTGCGGGCGCGCGGCAGATGCATGCGGCGGTCGCGGTTCAGAGCGCAGAGGAGGGAGCACATCAACGGGTTCGTCGCGAGCCGCCCCAACTCGCGACGGGTGGTGACGGCCTGTTGAAGGGAGCGTTCGAAGCCGTCCAACTGTTTGTGCCGCTCTGGAGCGTCGTCGCATTCCTCGCGGGCTGCGTGGTGCCAGTGGGCGATGAACTTCCTGATGTCCTCGCGGCCCATCGGCAGCAACGAGTGTGCGGTGAAGCCCTGGCCCTGCAACCAGTCCTCAGGGACGGCGGAGGGGCGCGTGGTGACGATGTACCTGGCGTTCGGGAAGGCGGCCAGGAGCGACCGCAACCATGTCTTGGTGTGCTGCCGCAGCGCCGACGGAATCTCGTCCACGCCGTCGACCAGGACCAGCGCCCGCCCCTCGGTGAGGAGTGCCTCCACCCACCCGGCCGGCGCCGCCCCCGTCAGTGGATTGCCTGCAGCGGCTAGGAACTCGCCCGGTAGCGGCAGTGTCTCCCGCGTCACGAAGGACCGCAGCCGCAACATGAACGGCACGTAGCTGTTCCAGTCGTCGAGCGGCTGCCCGAAGCTCCGGCGCGCCGCGTTGGTGGCGAGCCACTGCAGGAGCGTGCTCTTGCCCGAGCCCGCCGGGCCGCGCAGCAGTACCCGGTCACAGTCAGCCAGCGCTTGCTCGGCCGAGACGGACGTGGTCATGGGCAGTGCGGTCGGCTCGATTCGATAGCACTCGGCCTCGGTACTCACGCTCAGCGTGATGTACGCGGTGCTCAACGGCCACTCCCGTGCCGCCGTACATCCAAGCGTCAGCCCGAAGAGCTGAAGCTTGCCATGCGTCGCCTCGACGAACTGCCCGTAGCGCTCCTCGAATCCAAGGGACTGCGCCTCGGATGCGGGCCCCAGCCTCTCCCGCACGTCCTCCAGCGCCCGCCCCGTCTCGCCCGACCGCCGCACCAACTCCACGCCCGTGCGCGCCGGGAACGATCGTAGCGACGTCACGTACTCCACGAGGTGTTCGCAGACCGCGTCCAGTAGTTCGCTGAACAGTGCCGTCCCTGCCACACCGAGCCCGGCCCGCTCCGGCAGGCCGGGGGAGCGCTCCAGGAGTACGGAGCGCAGCCGCGTCGGATCGAGGTCCGCCGTGAATAACGTCTCCTGGCTGATGGCTTCCGTACCGCCGAAGACGTCGCACACCGCGTCGACCGCCGCCCGCTGTTCGTGCTCCGGCAGGGACGGCTCCGCCGCCGTCAGCCGTCGTGACAGCGCCTCCACCAGCCGAGCCGTCTCCTTCTCGCCCAACTGATCGGGCCGTCGGCCGACCGGCGCCGGGCTTCCGGGCTTACGTACGAGCCCCGCGCCCGGGTTCTTGGCGATCAGCGACTTGGCGAGCGCGCTCACGACCGTAGCGGCCAGCCGTAAGACGACCGTCTCCGCTCCCTGCATCCGCTGCCCCCTCCCGGTCCCTCCCCGTGCGCGCAACGTGGGAGCCAGTATCCGCGCCCACCCCCGCCCCGACAGCCCGAACCCCCGGTAACCCCGACCAATACCGATCGGTAACAACCCCTGGCGTCGCCCCCGCTCGCCCGCCTATGGTGCCGCCATGCCCCATCTCCCCGATGTCGTGATGTGGTCCGTACCCGCCTTCGTCCTGCTCACCGTCCTGGAGATGGTGAGCTACCGATGGCACCCCGCCGAGGAGAGCGGCGCCGCGGGTTATGAGACCAAGGACGCCGCCACGAGTATCGGCATGGGCGTCGGCAGTCTCGTCTTCGACGCGCTCTGGAAGATCCCGATCGTGGCGGTCTACACGGCCGTCTACGAACTCACGCCGCTGCGCGTCCCCGTCCTGTGGTGGACGCTGCCCCTGATGCTGCTCGCGCAGGACTTCTTCTACTACTGGTCGCACCGGGGCCACCACGTCATCCGCGTTCTGTGGGCCTGCCATGTGGTCCACCACTCCAGCGAGAAGTTCAACCTGACGACCGCGCTGCGGCAGCCGTGGACCACGCTGACCGTGTGGCCGTTCTACGTGCCGATGATCGCGCTCGGCGTGCACCCGGCGGCGGTCGCGTTCTGTTCGTCGGCCAACCTCGTCTACCAGTTCTGGGTGCACACGGAGCGGGTCGGCAGGCTGCCGAGGCCGTTCGAGTACGTGCTGAACACCCCGTCCCACCACCGGGTGCACCACGCCTCGCAGGGCGGCTACCTCGACCGCAACTTCGGCGGCATCCTCATCGTCTGGGACCGGATGTTCGGCTCCTTCGTGCCGGAGACGGAGCGGCCGGTGTTCGGGCTCACCAAGAACATCCACACGTTCAACCCGCTGCGGGTCGCCACCCATGAGTACGCCGCCATCGCGCGCGACGTACGGGCGGCCACGAGCTGGCGCGAGCGGGCCGGGCGGGTGTTCCGGGGGCCGGGATGGCAGCCCGTACGGACGACCGGGGCAGTGGCCGCGCCGCAGCAGCCCCCCGCCCCCTCCCCCCAACGCGTCGCATGAGCCGTCGGCAGTGGGCCGTCCGCGCCACCGGCGCCCTCTTCGCCGCCCTCTGCGCCGCCCACCTCATCGCCCTCGCCGCCCACCTCGACGGCGTGCACCACCTCACCAAGCCCGCCCTGATGCCCGCGCTCGCCCTGCACGCGGCGTCCCGCGGCGCGCCCCGCCCGCTGCTCGCCGCGCTGCTGTTCGGCTGCGGCGGTGACACGCTGCTGCAACTCGACGATCAGGCCGCCTTCCTCGCCGGAATGGGGTCTTTCGCCGCCGGGCACCTCTGCTATCTGTTCCTCTTTGCCCGCCACGGGGCGACCCGCCACGGGGCGAAGGGCGCCGGCCCACGTGCGTACGGACTCGGCCCACGTACGTACGGATTCAGCCCGCGCGCGTACGGGCTCGGCGCCGCCTACGGGGTCGCCTGGCTCGTCACCGTCGCCCTCCTGTGGCCCGGCCTCGAATCCGGGCTGCGCCTGCCGATGGCCGGGTACGCGCTGCTGCTCACCATCATGGCCCTCGGCGCGACGCGCGTCGGGGTGCTGGCCGCCGCGGGCGGGCTGCTGTTCCTGCTGTCGGACACGCTCATCGCGAGCGGCATCGCCGACTGGCCGCAGCCGCCCGCGCCGCAGCTCTGCGTCATGGTCACTTACCTGGCGGCGCAGTACCTGCTCACGGAAGGGCTGCTGCGGGCGGCACCGGAGACGGGCAGCGGGCGAACACGTACGCGGGGCCGGGCGTGTACCGCCCGGCCCCACGACTCAGTCACTCACGCGGCGGAGGTCAGTCCTCCACCGCCTTCAGGGCGTTGACGATCCCGAAGCCGTAGAAGCTGTTGACGTGCTTGGTGCCGGTGCAGGCCGCGTCGGCCGGCGCGGTCGGGCAACCGGGGTTGTCCGCCTGGGCCTTCAGCAGCCACTGGATCTCCTGCGGGCCGGCGTCCGGGTGCGCGCTCTTGAGGAGCGCCGCCACGCCCGCGACGTGCGGGCCCGCCATCGAGGTGCCCTGGAGGTAGCCGTAGTCGCCGCCGGGCAGGGTGGACAGGATGCGGCCGTCCTTGGCGGGCAGCTCCGGCACCTGCCGGATGTCGCCGCCGGGGCCCGCGACGTCGATCTGGTTGAGGCCGTAGTTGGAGTAGTACGACTTCAGCGACTTGACGCCGGTCGCGGAGACCGTGACGACGCCCGGGATCTGGGTGGGCACGTCGAGGCACTTCGCCGGGTCTATCTTGCGGGACGCCGGGGTGCCGTCATTGGGGCTGGAGGCGTCGGTGATCTCCTTGGCCGCCAGGTCGAAGTTGGAGTTGCCCGCGGAGGCCACGTTGACCGCGCCCTTGCGCGTGGCGAACTTCGAGGCCCGGCCCACGGCGTCGGCGATGGCCTTCTGGTCGGGGTCGTCCGAGCAGTTGAACATCCACGGGTCGACGTAATAGCTGTTGTTCGTCACCTGGACGTGGTGCTCGGCGGCGAAGACGAAGGCGCACACCACGCTCTCCGCGTAGAAGAAGCTGCCCTCGGCCTGACTGACCTTGATGGACGAGACCTTCACGTTCGGCGCGACGCCGGTGACGCCGACGCCGTTGCGCGGGGCGGCGATCTCGCCGGCCACGTGGGTGCCGTGGTAGTCCTCGTCAGGGTTGAACGGCCGCCAGGAGCCCGGGCTGGTGTCGGCCTTGCCGGTGACGCAGCTCGCCGACTGGCTCCGCGAGAAGTTCGCCTTGAGGTCGGGGTGGGTATCGTCCACGCCGGTGTCGATGACGGCGACCGTCACCTTCCGGGACCCCGGGTTGACCTCAGCGGCCTTGTCGGCCTTGATGGCGGCGATGTCCCACTGGAGCCCCTCCAGGGGCTCCTTGCCCGTGGCCAGCGAGCGCGCCTCGCTCCGCGCGGTGGCCTGGGGGACCTTGATCTTCTCGGGCTTGCCGACGTCGGTGGTGGCCGCCGACGCGATCGGCGCGGTCCGGGTGGCACCGGCGGTCTGCACGCCCGGCACAGTACGGACGGTCTTCGCGAAGGCGGGGTTCTTCGAGTGGGCGACGATCACGCCGATCTGCTCGTAGGCGGTCACGACGCTGCCGCCGGCCCGGCCGATCGCCTTCTTCACCCTGGCCACCGTGGCGTGGTCGGCGGTGGTGTTGACCACGTATGACAGCAGTGGTCCGTCGGCGGCGGCAGGGGCCTTGGCCGGGAGCGCGTCCTGCGGGGTGGCCGAGGCCGCGCCGGGCAGCAGGCCGATGGAGGCGACGAGCGCCAGTCCGGCCGGCACCGCCAGCAGGGCGCGCCGGCGTCTGGATCGCAGATGAGCCATGGGTTCTCCACATCATCCGGGTACCGCACGCGCACATGCCGCGCACGGACGGGTACATGACGAGTGAAGCTAGCGCCGATCATGGCCGTCGAGCAATGAATTCCCCAAGAAAGTCCGGTACGGGCCGCGATCGGGCCTCTTGTGACGACCTCTATGGCCCAAGCGGCGACCCCTATGGGCCAGGCGGCGACCCTTATAGACCCATGTGACGGCCCCCGTCGCGGACCTCCCACGCCTGTCGCGGACCTCCCACGCCGCCCCCGTCAAGGCGGCGCCGCCGGCCCCCGCAGCGCGTCGATGCTCAGCGGCGGCAGGGGCGGCCGGGGCCCGTACCAGCGGCCGTCGGCCGCCGGGGAGGTCCGCCGTACGGACCGTACGGCCGCTACCGGAGCCGCCAGGGCGACCATCCCGTACGGGCGTCGGGCCGGGCCGGAACCGGACCGTCCGGGCGGCGGAGGGGGCTGGGCACTGTTCACATCTGGACAACGAAGCCACGCACGGGCGGTGTCGCCCCGGAAGGTGGTTCTTGTCGACTTCAACCACAACCCTCTGTCGAATGGCGCCGCACCCCTCTACGATGCGTGACCCGGATCACATGTCAATGGCTCACGCGCCGCTGCCGCTTGTCAGGAGAGAGACCGTGGACTCCGCACCACACACCGCCGAAGGGCAGGGCGGGCCGGATCGCTTCACCGACGTCCAGTCCAGTGAAGAATTCGCCGAACTGCGGCGCTCACAGCGCTCGTTCGCCTTCCCGCTCACCGTCGCGTTCATCGCCTGGTACCTGCTGTACGTGCTGCTGTCCAACTACGCGGGCGGCTTCATGAGTACCCAGGTCGTCGGGAACGTCAACATCGCCTTCGTGTTCGGGCTGGCCCAGTTCCTGACCACGTTCCTCATCGCGTGGTGGTACTCCCGGCACGCCGCCGCCCGTCTCGACCCGAAGGCCAAGGCCATCAAAGAGCGCCTGGAGGGCGACGCGTGATCACCAGTCAGCAGCTCGCCGCCGCCGCGGCCGCCACCGAGCACCGCACCCTGATCATCTCGCTCTTCTCCGTCTTCGTCGCCATCACCCTCGGCATCACGATCTGGGCCGGCCGGCAGACCAAGGACGCCACCGACTTCTACGCCGGCGGCCGCTCCTTCACCGGTTTCCAGAACGGCCTGGCCATCTCCGGCGACTACATGTCCGCCGCCTCCTTCCTCGGCATCGCCGGCGCCATCGCCCTCTTCGGCTACGACGGCTTCCTCTACTCCATCGGCTTCCTCGTCGCCTGGCTCGTCGCCCTCCTGCTGGTCGCCGAACCGCTGCGCAACTCTGGCCGGTTCACCATGGCCGACGTGCTCGCCTACCGCCTCAAGCAGCGGCCCGTACGCACCGCCGCCGGCACCTCCACCATCGTCGTCTCGATCTTCTACCTGCTCGCCCAGATGGTCGGCGCGGGCGCCCTGGTCGCGCTGCTGCTCGGCGCGACGGGCGAGGGCGCGCGGCGCTGGATCATCGCCCTCGTCGGCATCGTCATGGTGCTGTACGTGACCATCGGCGGCATGAAGGGAACCACGTGGGTGCAGATCGTCAAGGCGGTCATGCTCATCGCGGGCACCCTGCTGGTCACGATCCTGGTGCTCAACAAGTTCGGCTGGAACATCTCCACGCTGCTCGGAGAGGCGGCCAAGGAGAGCGGCAAGGGCAAGGCGTTCCTCGAACCCGGCCTCCAATACGGCAAGGACGGCACGTCCAAACTCAACTTCATCTCGCTCGGCATCGCGCTCGTCCTCGGTACCGCCGGACTGCCGCACATCCTCATCCGCTTCTACACGGTGCCCACCGCCAAGGCCGCCCGTAAGTCCGTCAACTGGGCCATCGGCATCATCGGCGCGTTCTACCTGATGACCATCGCGCTCGGCTTCGGCGCCGCCGCCCTCGTCGGCTCCAAGGCGATCATCGCCTCCAACGAGGCGGGCAACACCGCGGCCCCGCTGCTCGCCCAGGAGGTCGGCGGCGGCGCGGACTCGACCGGCGGCGCGATCCTGCTCGCCGTCATCTCCGCGGTCGCCTTCGCCACCATCCTCGCCGTGGTCGCGGGCCTGACCCTCGCATCGTCCGCGTCCTTCGCGCACGACCTGTGGGCCAACGTCATCCGCAAGGGCCGCACCAGCGAGCGGGAGGAGGTCCTCACCGCCAAGTTCGCGGCCGTCGTCATCGGCGCGATCTCCATCGCGCTCGGCATCTTCGCCCACCGGCTCAACGCCGCGGCGCTGGTGGCTCTCGCCTTCGCCGTCGCGGCCTCCGCCAACCTGCCGACCATCCTCTACAGCCTCTTCTGGAAGCGCTTCACCACCCAGGGCGCGGTCTGGTCGATCTACGGCGGGCTCGTCTCCTCGGTGGCGCTGGTGATCTTCTCGCCGGTGCTGTCCGGCAACGAGAAGGCGCTCTTCCCCGGCATGGCCTTCGACTACTTTCCGCTCGCCAACCCCGGCCTGGTCTCCATCCCGCTGGGCTTCCTGCTCGGCTGGCTCGGCTCGCTGCTGTCGAAGGAGCGGCCGGACGCCCGTAAGTACGCCGAACTGGAGGTCCGCTCGCTCACCGGCTACGGCGCGCACTAGCTCCACTGGCCCGTAACGATCACCAGCCGGCCGTACGGCCGGGGCGGCCCCTCATCGCGCAGGGTCACCGGCGCTCACTTCGGTCAAGCGCCGAGTGTCCGACCTATCGCGTACGCTGCGGGACAATTGGATGTATCCATGGTTCATTCCCGCAGGAGGGGCCGCCACCATGCTCATCGATACCTTTGGTCGCGTCGCCACCGACCTCCGCGTCTCCCTTACCGACCGCTGCAACCTCCGCTGCACCTACTGCATGCCGGAAGAGGGGCTGCAGTGGCTTGCCAAGCCCGATCTGCTCACCGATGACGAGATCGTCCGGCTGATCCGTATAGCAGTCACCGACCTGGGTATCACCGACGTCCGCTTCACCGGCGGCGAACCGCTGCTGCGCCCCGGCCTCGTCTCCATCGTCGAGCGCTGCGCCGCCCTCGAACCGCGCCCCAAGATGTCGCTGACCACCAACGGCATCGGCCTCCAGCGCACCGCCCGGGCCCTCGCCGACGCCGGCCTCGACCGCGTCAACGTCTCCCTCGACACGCTGCGCCCCGACGTCTTCCAGACCATGACGCGGCGCAAGCGCCACAGCGACGTGCTGGACGGCCTCGCGGCCGCCCGCGACGCGGGACTCACCCCGGTCAAGGTCAACTCCGTCCTGATGCCCGGTCTGAACGACGATGAGGCGCCCGACCTGCTCGCCTGGGCCGTCGAGAACGACTACGAACTCCGCTTCATCGAGCAGATGCCCCTCGACGCCCAGCACGGCTGGAAGCGTGACGGCATGATCACCGCCGGGGACATCCTGACGTCGCTGCGCACCCGCTTCACCCTCACCCCCGAGAGCGACGACGCGCGCGGCTCCGCGCCCGCCGAGCGGTGGATCGTCGACGGCGGCCCGGCCCGGGTGGGCGTCATCGCCTCCGTCACCCGCCCGTTCTGCGCCGCCTGCGACCGCACCCGGCTCACGGCCGACGGACAGATCCGCACGTGCCTGTTCGCCCAGGAGGAGTCGGACCTGCGCGGCGCGCTGCGCTCGGACGCGCCCGACGAGGAGATCGCCCGCCGCTGGAAGCTCGCGATGTGGGGAAAGAAGGCCGGTTCCGGCCTGGACGACCCGGCCTTCCTCCAGCCTCAGCGCCCGATGTCAGCCATCGGTGGCTGACCGTTCGCCGGCCCCCGCCTCCCAGTCGGCGAGCGTCACCACGTCCTTGAGCATCGACCGTACGCCGAGGAACTGGGAGAGGTGCTCGCGGTGCTCGTCGCACGCGAGCCACGTCTTGCGACGCTCCGGAGTGTGGATCTTCGGGTTGTTCCACGCCAGCACCCACACGGCGGCGGCACGGCAGCCCTTGGCCGAGCAGATCGGCGATTCGTCGTTCACAGCCACCAGTGTGCACATGAGCGACGCCGGGCAGCCACGGGGGGAGCCGCCCGGCGTCGGTCCGTCGCTCCGACGGGGGATGCGGAGCGCATACGAAGTATGTCACGGGCGAGCCGAGGCGGTGCACCGGAACCACATGATTGATCTGAGCTTTTCTTGAGCTTTATGCCCCGCTGAAGGTCAGCTCTGCGGTGCCGAACCCTCGCTCCGCTCATGGGCTTTGGCTTCCGGGACCGGTTCCGCGGCGGGCTCCGCCGCACCGGCGACCAGCATCGGACGGGTCGGCGGGGGGACGAAGGTGCCCGGCAGCGAAGGGGCGTTCTCCCGGCCCGCGTTGGCGATGACCACCGCGATATAAGGCAGTGCCACGCCCAGAACCAGCGTCGCGATGGCCACAAACCGCTCGACATCCCACAACACGACGGTCGCGATGACGGCCAGGGTCCTTACCGACATGGAGATGATGTAGCGCCGCTGCCGGCCCCGCACGTCCTCCGTCAGCCCTTGCCGGGCGCCGGTGATCCGGAAGGACTCAGCACCGCTCTGCTTCCGCATCACGTTCCACCACCTGATCGCAGTGCCGGCTCTCCCCGTCCGGGACGTAGCCAACGTTACGCCGAGCCACGTCCGGGTTCGAGGCCGGGGCACATCCCGGGATGCCGTCCCCTGTCGTACCTACCTCGTACGACCCGGTCCGACATGCGCCGTACGGGTATCGGACGGAGACTGGCTGGGCATGCCACATCGCGCCGCATAGGAGGCGACATGAGCTGGTTGTGGGCCATTATCGTCGGTTTGGTGCTCGGTCTGATCGCCAAGGCGATCCTCCCGGGCAAGCAGCAGATCCCGCTCTGGCTGACGGCTGTCTTCGGCATCCTCGGCAGCGTCCTGGGCAACTGGGCGGCCACCGGGCTCGGCGTCAACGACACACGCGGCATCGACTGGACGCGGCACCTGCTGCAACTGGCGGGCGCGGTCGTGATCGTCGCCGTGGGCGACCGGCTATGGGCCGCGGTACGGGGCAACAAGCAGCGCACCTGAGCGGCCCGCGAGGGCGGGCCGAACTCAAGGGCTCAGGGGCTCAAGAGCTCAAGGGCGCGATGGCTCAGGGGTACGAGGGGCCAGGAGCGCGAGGGATCAGGAGTACGGGAGCCGGGAAGCCACCTGATTGACGGGTGGCTTCCCGGCTGATTGCCGATCAGGTCCTGTCCGGCGGGTCGGGTAGCTCTCGGCTCGTCGGCGTCCGGCACGGGGCGGGGCGACCTGACGCGCGCCGATCCACTCCAGCGACGGGGCTGCGCGGCGGACGGTGGAACGGTCACCGTCAGGTGATCGACGGAAATCCCCTACGTCCGCCCCGGCGCGGTCACCGCCGCGGCGCGGTCACCGCCACGGCGGTTGCTCGTGACTCCGCCCGTGATCCGCATCCGCCGGACGGAACTCAGGGACGCATGACGATCTTTCCCACGTGCCCCCTGCGGGAGAGCTCTTCCTGCGCCCGAGCGGCCTGGTCCAAGGGGAAGGCCGCGGCGATGACGGGCTGCACCTCGGCCCGGCGGGCCAGGTCCATGAGGAGGCCGAAGTGCGTGGGCGTGTGCATCGCGGACCCGATGACCTGGGCGTTGTGCAGGTAGAGGCGGCGTACGTCAAAGGTCACGCCGTAGCCGCCGAGCGCGCCGGCGATGACCCACCGGCCCCCTTCGCGCAGCAGCGGCAGCCCCTCGCCGACCAGCTCGCCGGCCACGACGTCGAGCGCGACGTCGATGCCCTCCGGGGCGGCGGCGCGGATCTGCTCGGTCACGTCTCCCGCGCGGTCGATGACGTCGTGCGCGCCTGCCTCGCGCACCGCGTCGATCTTGGGTCCGCTGCTGATGGCGAGCACCCTCGCGCCGCGCGCACGGGCGATCTGGACCAGCGCGAGGCCGACGCCGCCGGACGCGCCCGAGACCAGGACGGTCTCCCCGTCCCGCAGCCGGCCCCGTTCGATCATGCCCAGCGCCGTGCCGTAGGCGGTGGGCAACGCCGCGAGCTGGTCGTCCGTGAGCGGGGATTCCGTCACGTCATGGACACGCTCCGCCGGAGCTGTCACGTACTCGGCGTAACCGCCGTCGCGTTCGCTCCCCATCAGGCCCACCGGGTTCGCGTCCGGCCCGTCGCCGTCGTAGATCGCCGGGTCGACGACCACCCGACGCCCGACGAGCCCCTCCGCCACTCCGGTACCGACGGCCACGATCCGGCCTGCCACGTCGGCGCCCTGGATGCGCGGGAAGTCGATCGGGCCCCGCCAGCCCGACCGCGCCCCCGGATCTCCCGGGCGGCCGTAGGCGCCCTCCCGGGTCCACAGGTCGGTGTTGTTGAGGGCCACCGCGCTGACCTGGACCAGTACCTCTCCTGCCCGCGGGGCGGGCACGGCCACCTTCGCCGACTCAAGGACCTCCGGTCCGCCGTGCCGTGTGATGCGTACCGCGCTCATGAAGTCGGACACGCTCATCGTCTGAACCTCCTCGTAGGTATACTGATCTGTGAACATCTCCCACCGTACACCGATCAGTGAAGGAGTGGCTCGTGCGGGAAGCGCGACCTTTGACGCCGGCGGGCCGCCGCATCGTGGCGGCGGCCGAGGAGCTGTTCTACAACCGCGGGATCACAGCGGTCGGCGTGGATCTGATCGCTGAGCACTCCGGCGTGACCAAGCGGACCCTGTACAACCAGTTCGGCTCGAAGGACCACCTCGTGGCGGTCTACCTCACGGAACGCGACCGGCGCTGGCGGTCGCTCGTCCGCGCCGCCGTCGACGGCAGCGGCACCCCCGCCGAGGCCGTCACCGCGCCCTTCGAGGCGCTGCGGACCTGGAGCGGGACCCATTCCCGCGGCTGCGCGTTCATCAACGCGCTGGCTGAACTCCCGGACCCCGCGCATCCCGCGTACCGCATCGCCGCGGCACAGAAGCTGTGGCTGCTGAACCTGTTCGAGGAACTCGCCGCCACTGCGGGCTGCTCCCGCCCGGCCACCCTCGCGACCCAACTCCTCGTTCTGCACGAGGGGGCTGTCGCCACGCAGCCCCTCTCGCTCGACAGCCTTCCGGAAAGCACTGACCTGGCACGAGAGCTGGTTCGAGCCGGTACGAGGCCCCGCCGCTAGAGCGTGTTCGGGGGAGGGCCGCCGCTCGGCCAGGGGGCGAGGGGCCAGGGGGCCGGGGGCGGCGTCCGGCCAGGGGGTCAGGGGCGGCGTCCGGCGCTTGCGACCGCAAGGCGGAGGCGGAGGCGGAGGATCACCCTCCGGCGAGAGATGCGGAGACCATCCCGACAGCGCGGCGAGGCGCCGCGCCAGGCGGCGCGGCGCCCGGTCCGTCGGACAGGACCTGACAGCCGCGCCGCCGTGCGGTCGGTGTGTCAGGCCCCCTGAACGCCCCGGAGCTGGGCGAGCTTGCGGCCGGCCTTCAGGTACACGCCGCCCTCGGCGCCGAGGCCGGCCTTCGCCAGCACCTCGGCGACGACCTCGCCCAGCGGCCGGATGGCCTCCGCCTCGGCCAGCACGATCGACTCCTGGCCGTCCCCGGTCTCCACGACCAGCCGCAGCCCGTTCTGCTTGGCCACCCGGCGGGCCGCCGACGCGCTGGGCTGGAACTCCAGGACCGTGGCGAGCACGGCCGTGACGGGCTTCTCGCCGTGCTCGGCCATCTCCACCACCGGCAGCGAGTCGACGTCGACGAAGCTCTTCTTCGAGAACTGCGCCGTGAACCCCGCCCGCGCCGCCATCGCCGCCGGCACCCCGTACAGCGCGGCCACCACCTCACCGGCCAGGACCTTCTTCAGGTCCATCGGGTGCAGCGTCCGCGCCTCCAGCCGCGCGCCCGCCGCCTCGATCTCGGCGTCGGTCCACTCGGTCCAGGCCCGCAGGTACGGGACCATCAGCCGGTCCGGAATCGACATGATCTTGCCGAAGACATCGTCGGCGGGCGCGGTCAGGGCGACCGCGTTCCCCTTGGACTTGCTCATCTTCGCGCCGGTGCCGTCGGTCCCCTCGATCAGCGGCATGGTGGCGATCATCTGCGGCCGCTGACCGTAGATCTCCATCACCTTGCGGCCCATCTGCATGTTGAGCAGCTGGTCGACGCCGCCCAGCTCGATGTCGCAGTCGAGCTCGGCGGAGTCGATGGCCATCGCGATCGGGTAGATCAGCTCCGACATGGTCAGCCCCGAGCCGGCCGCCAGCCGGTTGCGGAAGTCGTCGCGCTGGAGCAGCTGCGAGGCCGGGACCTGGGCGAGGATGCCGATCAGCTTCGGCAGCGTGATCCCCGCCAGCCACTCGCTGTTGAACCGCACGCCGACCTTGTCGAAGTCGAAGAACGGCCGGACCTGGTCCTGGTACGTGGACAGGTGCCGGGCGATGTCCTCGTCCGTCAGCGGCGGGCGCTCCGCGGACCGCCCCGACGGGTCGCCGATCTTGGCCGTGATGTCGCCGATCAGCAGCGTGACGTCATGGCCCATCCGCTGGAAGCGGCTCAGCACGATCATGGGCACCGTGTGGCCCAGGTGCACATCGGCCCCGGTGGGGTCGATGCCGAGCTTCACCTTCAGGCCGCGGCCCGCGGCCCGTACGGACTCGATCTCCTCGGCCAGCTTCTCCGCCGACGGCAGTACGTTCACGGCCCGCCCGGCGATCAGCTCCGCCTGCTCCGCGGCGGACAGGTCCGTCAGGTCGAGATAGCGCCGCGAGCCCGTCTCGGTGAGCAGCTGCTCGACCGTCTGGTCGGAGGAGAGGTCCTGCGCGAGGAGCTCGCTGGCGCGGGCGACGGATTCGCCGAGGCGTGTCATGGCGTTCCTGATGATCGGTGAACGGGTCGGATGGTCGGGACCAGTCTATTCGGCGGTTCACACCCCCTGGCTGACGGAGCTCATGTTGAAGTCCGGCACCCGCAGCGCGGGCATCGCGGCCCGGGTGAACCAGTCGCCCCACTCGCGCGGCAGCGTGGGCTCGGTGCGGCCCGCCTCGGCGGCGCGGGAGAGCAGACCGACCGGCGACTCGTTGAAGCGGAAGTTGTTCACCTCGCCGACGACCTCGCCGTGCTCCACCAGATAGACGCCGTCCCGCGTCAGCCCCGTCAGCAGCAGGGTGGCCGGGTCGACCTCGCGGATGTACCACAGGCTCGTCAGCAGCAGCCCGCGCTCCGTTCCCGCGATCATCTCCTCCAGCGAACGGGTGCCGCCCCCGTCGAGGATGAGGTTGTCGACGCTCGGGGCGACGGGCTGCCCCGTGAGCGCGGCGCTGTGGCGCGTGGCCAGCAGCCGGTTCAGCACCCCGTCGCGGATCCAGTCGGTGGCGGTGAGCGGCAGGCCGTTGTCGAAGACCGACGAGTCCTCCTCCGAGGAGTGCGCGATCACGAACGGCGCCGATTCCAGACCCGGCTCCGCCGGGTCGCTGCGCAGGGTGAGCGGCAGCTCGGACAGCCGCTCACCGATACGGGTGGCGCCGCCGGGCCGGGAGAAGACCGTACGGCCCTCCACCGCGTCCCGCGCGGCCGACGCCTGCCACTGCTGGTAGATCATCAGGTCGGCCACGGCCGTCGGCGGCAGCAGCGTCTCGTACCGCCCCGCCGGCAGCTCGGTGCGCCGCTCGGCCCAGGCGAGCCGCCGGGCGAGGCCGGCGTCCAGCGCCGCCGGGTCGACGTCCTTGAAGTCCCGCGTGGCCCGCCCCGCCCAGGCGGACCGCACCGGCCCGCCGTCCTGGCCGGCGGCCTTCGCGTTCAGCTCCAAGGTGCCGGCGGGCTGGTCGTGGCGGAGCCGCAGCCCCGTGGAGGTGCCGAGGTAAGTGGAGGCGACCTCGTGGCTGGCGAAGCCGTACAGCTTCCGGCCGTCCGCGCGGGCCCGTGCGAAGGACTCGCCGAGCGCCGGGGCGAAGTCCGCGAAGACCTCGGAGGAGGTCTCGGCGGGCGCGTCGGCGAAGTCGGGGGAGTGCGGCACGCCCGCCACCAGCGGCCGGGCGTCCTCGGCCGGCCCGGCGGTCCGCGCGGCCTCCTCGGCGGCCCGTACCAGCGGCTCCAGCTCGTCGGCCGTGACGGCCGAGCGGGACACGACGCCGCAGGCGGTGCCCTGCGCCCCGTCGACCGTCGCGACGACGGTCAGCGCACGGCCGCGGGTGACGCCGTTGGTCGTCAGCGCGTTGCCCGCCCAGCGGAGGTTGGCGGTGGACCGCTCCTCGGCGATGACCACGCAACCGTCCGCGCGGGACAGCTCCAGGGTCCGTTCGACGATCTCGTGGGGCTTGCTGCTGCGAGGGCTCATCGGCCGGCCTCCTGGGCGGGGTGGTGGCGGTGCTGTCCGAGGGCTGCTGGGAAAGGCCGTGCCGCCGGGCACGCGGCGTGCGGCAGGCGGCGGGCCATCAGCCGGCCTCCTGCGTGGTGTTGAGAATGCTGACGCCCTCGAAGAGCGCGGAGGGGCAGCCGTGCGAGACCGCCGCGACCTGGCCCGGCTGGGCCTTGCCACAGTTGAAGGCCCCGCCCAGCACGTACGTCCCCGGGCCGCCGACCGCGGCCATCGAGCCCCAGAAGTCCGTGGTCGTGGCCTGGTAGGCGACATCGCGCAGCTGACCCGCCAGCCGCCCGTGCTCGATCCGGTAGAAGCGCTGCCCCGTGAATTGAAAGTTGTAGCGCTGCATATCGATGGACCACGACCGGTCGCCCACCACATAGATGCCGTGCTCGACGCCCGAGATCAGCTCCTCCGTGGACGGCCCCTCCGGCGCCGGCCGCAGCGAGACGTTCGCCATCCGCTGTACGGGCACATGGCCCGGCGAGTCCGCGTACGCGCATCCGTTGGACCGCTCGAAGCCGGTCAGCTTCGCGATCCGCCGGTCCAGCTGATAGCCGACCAGCGTGCCGTCCCTGACCAGGTCCCAGGACTGGCCGGCCACGCCCTCGTCGTCGTAGCCGACGGTCGACAGGCCGTGCTCGACCGTGCGGTCACCGGTCACATTCATGATCTCGGAGCCGTACTTCAGCGTGCCCAGCTGATCGAAGGTGGCGAAGGACGTCCCCGCGTACGCCGCCTCGTAACCGAGCGCCCGGTCCAGCTCCGTGGCGTGGCCGATCGACTCATGGATCGTCAGCCACAGATTGGACGGGTCCACCACCAGGTCGTACGCGCCCGCCTCGACGCTCGGGGCGCGCATCTTCTCCGCCAACTGCTCCGGGATGCGCGCCAGTTCCGCGCCCCAGTCGTAACGGCCGTCCGTCAGATACTCCCAACCACGCCCCACCGGTGGGGCGATCGTCCGCATCGAGTCGAACTCACCGCTAGACGGGTCCACCGCGACCGCCGTGAGCTGCGGGTGCAGCCGGACGCGCTGCTGGGTCGTCACCGTGCCGGCCGTATCGGCGTAGAACTTGTTCTCGTGCACGGTCATCAGCACCGCGTCCGCGTGCGTCACCCCGTCCGCGCCCAGCAGCCGGGCACTCCAGTCGGCCAGCAGGTCCGTCTTCTCCGCGTCCGGCACGGTGAACGGATCGACCTCGTACGAGGAGACCCATGTGCGCTCCGCGTGCACGGGCTCCGCCGCCAGCTCCACCCGCTCGTCGGAACCGGCCGCCGCGATCACCCGCGCCGACAGCTTCGCCATCGCCACGGCCTGCCCGGCCACCCGGGCCGCCGCGTCCATCGTCAGATCCACCCCGGACGCGAACCCCCACGTCCCGCCGTGCACCACGCGGACCGCGTAGCCCAGATCCGTGGTGTCCGAGGCCCCCGCGGGCCTGGCATCCCGCAGCCGCCACGACGCGCTGCGCACCCGCTCGAATCGGAAGTCGGCGTGATCGGCCCCCAGCGCCCGCGCCCGGGCCAGCGCCGCGTCGGCCAGGGGGCGCAGCGGCAACGCGAGAAACGACGCGTCGATGTCGTTGGAGTGTGGCGAAGCAGCAGACACGGCATCCTCCGGTAGTGGTTCCTGCGCATCATGCCGCTCGGGTGCCCCGATGCCCAGCGCCTTTCCTGTTGGCTTGCCGCCTGGTCTTGACATGCGACGGTGGCCGTCGCGCCCCGTTGCTGGGGTGCGGTGGCCACCGTTCATTCGTCGGGGTTCAGAGTTCCCCGGATATGACGCCTTCGCGGAAGGCGGTCCATTCGGAGGCGTTGAACCGCAGCGGTTCGTGGTGGGTGTTTTTGGAGTCGCGTATGGCGACCGCCCCGCCGGGCAAGTCGGCGATCTCTACGCAGTTGTTCTCCGGGCCGCTGGCCGCAGCTTTACGCCAGGTGGCTGCGGAGAGGTCGAAGGTGTACAGCTCTGCTTTGCGATCGTCGTTCACTTGCGTTTCCCCCTGTCAACCGTGGTGATCGTGGCACCTCGTTGCTGGGGTGCGGTGGCCACTGGTCGTTCGTCGGGGATCAGAGTTCCCCGGATATGACGCCTTCGCGGAAGGCGGCCCATTCGGAGGCATTGAACCGCAGCGGTTCGAGACTGGTGTTCTTGGAATCGCGGATGGCGATTCCGCCGCCGGGGAGGTCGGTGATCTCGACGCAATTGTGCTCCGCTCCACTGGCGGAGGACTTGTGCCATTCGGCACTGGAAAGTTTGTCGGCGTGGAGCTCCGGCTTCCGGTCGTCCACTTTCGGTGACCTTCTTCCATCTCGGTGATCCGTACGAGCGAGTCCTCCACTGGCAGGGCCGCCGCACGGATGCGCTCGAACACCTTGGCGCAGGGCGCAGCGTCATCGCCCTCAACGTACGTCGCGCCGCTGAGGTCTCCAAGAGCACGACAAGAGCACGACGGCCAGGGGTCGGTCGGGTGAAGGTGGTGAGGCTGCACCGGCCCAGTGCCCCGGCCCGATGCCGTCCGCCTGACACGCACGGCGGCGGAGGTGCCGGTGGACAGGGGCTTACGGTCGGGCGCCCCGCCGACCTCGCGGAGTCTTTGACCGGGGCCGTTCGCGTCCACTTCTGTAGAGACCCGACAGGGACCGCCACTCGCCCCTGTCGGAGCTCGATTCTCTCTACGGCGACGTGGACCGATACGTTCGGTGTATCCAGCACCACCTACGAAAGGGTGATCCGTTGAGCCGCTCGGTTCTCGTCACCGGAGGCAACCGGGGCATCGGCCTCGCCATCGCCCAGGCCTTCGCCGACGCCGGCGACAAGGTCGCCATCACCTACCGCTCCGGTGAGCCGCCGGCCGGGTACCTGGCCGTGAAGTGCGACATCACGGACCCCGAGCAGGTCGAGCAGGCGTACAAGGAGATCGAGGAGAAGCAGGGCGCGGTCGAGGTGCTGGTGGCCAACGCGGGTGTCACCCGTGACCAGCTGCTGCTGCGGATGTCCGAGGAGGACTTCTCGTCGGTCGTCGACACCAACCTCACCGGCACTTTCCGGGTCGTCAAGCGCGCCTCGAAGGCCATGCTCCGCGCCCGCAAGGGCCGGGTCGTGCTCATCTCCTCCGTCGTGGGGCTGATGGGGTCCGCGGGACAGGCCAACTACGCCGCCTCCAAGGCCGGGCTGGTCGGCTTCGCCCGTTCCCTCGCCCGTGAGCTGGGCTCCCGTAACATCACGGTCAACGTCGTCGCCCCCGGCTTCGTCGACACCGACATGACCCGTGTGCTCACCGATGAGCAGCGCAAGGGCATCGTCGGGCAGGTCCCGCTGGGGCGTTACGCGGAGCCGGCCGAGGTCGCCGCCTCGGTCCGCTTCCTCGCCTCGGACGAGGCCGCATACATCACTGGAGCCGTCATTCCTGTCGACGGCGGATTGGGCATGGGTCACTGATCAGTATGAGTGGAATCCTTGCAGGCAAGCGCATTCTGGTGTCGGGCGTCCTCACGGAGTCCTCGATCGCCTTCCAGGCCGCGAAGGTCGCCCAGAACGAGGGCGCCGAGGTGATCCTCACGGGCTTCGGCCGGCTCTCCCTCGTCGAGCGCATCGCCAAGCGCCTGCCCAAGCCGGCCCCGGTCATCGAGCTGGACGTCACCAACCAGGAGCACCTCGACGGGCTGGCCGACAAGGTCCGCGAGCTCCAGGGCGACGGCGCGGGCCTGGACGGCGTCGTGCACTCCATCGCCTTCGGCCCGCAGGGCGCCTTCAACTTCCTGGAGGCCGGCTGGGAGGACGTCTCGACCGCGGTGCAGGTCTCGGCGTACTCGCTGAAGTCCCTGACCATGGCCTGCCTGCCGCTCATGGAGCACGGCGGCTCGGTCGTCGGCCTCACCTTCGACGCGCAGTTCGCCTGGCCGAAGTACGACTGGATGGGCGTCGCCAAGGCGGCCCTGGAGTCCACCAACCGCTACCTCGCGCGGGACCTGGGCGCCAAGAACATCCGCTGCAACCTGGTCTCGGCCGGCCCCATCAAGTCGATGGCCGCCAAGTCCATCCCCGGCTTCGAGGAGCTCGCGGACGTCTGGAACCACCGCGCGCCCATCGGCTGGGACCTCACCGACCCGGAGCCCGCCGGCCGCGGCGTCGTCGGCCTGCTCTCGGACTTCTTCCCGCGGACCACGGGCGAGATCGTCCACGTCGACGGCGGCGTGCACATGATGGGGGCCTGAGCGCTCACGACCCGCGCAGGCCCGTACGGACCGACGTACGCGACGACGCCCCGGAACCCGCAGCGCGCGGGGGCCGGGGCGTCGCCCGTTCGGTCCAGCAGCCCGGGCGGCCGGGGGGTCTCGCCGGGCACTGTGGAAGGGCGTTCCCCTTGAGGTGCAGCCGCGGCAGACCGCCGCGGTACGGCCGAGGAGGTGCCGCCATGCGCACGCCCCGCCGCCTGGCCGCGGCCGCCCTGGCCGTCACCGGTCTCGGCTTCGCGGCCCTGCCGCCCACCGCGGCGGCCGAGCACGCCGCGCACATACGGGTCGACCGTTCCGCGGACGTACGAGCCGAGGCCGCACCGTCCATACGGGCCGAGGACGTACGGGCCGGGGACGTACGGGCCGGGGACGTACCGTTCGTGCAGGCCGAGCACATACCGGGCGTACGAGCCGAGCACGTACCGCTCGTACGGACCGAGCGGCCGTCGCCGTCGGCGGACCGGTCCGAGACGCAGTGCCGCGCCGAGATACGCGGCTCCCACGCCACCGCCGACTGCTTCAACCCCAACGCCTTCGCGGACCGGGTACAGCTGCACGTCGAGTGCGCCCGCTGGTGGGACCCCGACATGGACGGGGCGAGCACCGCCGTCGGACCCGCCCAGCACGTCTCGCTCGCGGGGCGCTGCTGGAAGGAGATCCGCGCGGCCTGGGTGACCCATCATTGAGGCGATGGCCCCGGCGGCCTTCCGGGTCTTCCGTCCGTCAGCCCGTCAGCCCGTCAGCCCGTCAGTCCGTCAGTCCGTCAGTCCGTCAGTCCGTCAGCCCCGGGTGCCGTGCGCCGGGCGGCAGCCGAAGGGGGGCGCCGCGGCCTCGGCTGCCGCCTTCTCGCTGTCGCCCGCGCGGATCGCGGCCACCAGCCGGGAGTGGTCCACCAGGGCCTCCGGCCGCAGCTCCGTGCCGACGTCCGCGCGCAGGAAGTCGCGCAGCACCCCGCCGAGATCCGCGTACAGCTCGATCAGCACCTCGTTGTGCGAGGCGGCCACGACGGCCGTGTGCAAGGTCGCGTCGGCCTCCACGAACAGCTCCGCGTCCCCCGACTCCCACGCCCGCTCGCGCCGGTCGAGCAGCGCCTCAAGCTGCCGCAGATCCGCCTCGGTGCGCCGCCGGGCGGCCAGCGCCGCGGCCTTCGTCTCCAGCGCGCCGCGCAGCTCCGTGACGTGTTCCGGGTCGGAGTCCGCGAAGCGGCGGAGCATCACCCCGGCCAGCTCGCTGGTGGCGACGACATACGTGCCCGAGCCCTGCCGGATGTCCAGCAGGCCGTTGTGCGCGAGCGCGCGCACCGCCTCCCGGACGGTGTTACGGGCCACACCGAGCTGTTCGACCAGCTCGGGCTCGGTCGGGATGCGGGAGCCGACGGGCCACTCGCCGGAGGTGATCTGGTTCCGCAGCCCGGCGATCACCTGGTCGGCGAGGGCGGAGCGCCGGGGCGAGTTCAGCGGCATAACGCTCCTGAGCGTGAACGGTGGAAGCGGTCCGCCTCATGAGAATCGGGGCAGCTATTCATCCCATGATCCTATGATGGGCCAATGGCAGATGAAGAGGTCATGACGAGCAGCCCCGGCGCGGCGGACCGCGGCCACGAGACGCCGAAGGCACCTGAGGCGCCGGGCTCCCGTGGCGCCGACTCGCGGTGGCTGCGCCCGCTGGTGATCGCGGGCCTCGTACTCGCCGCCCTCAACCTCCGCCCCGCCGTCACCAGCCTCGGCCCCCTCCTCAAGGAGGTGCGCACCGGCCTCGGCATGAGCGGGGCCGTCGCCGGACTGCTCACCTCGGTGCCCGCCCTGTGCTTCGCCGTCTTCGGCTTCGCCGCGCCCCGGCTCTCGCGCCGGTGGGGCCCCGGCACGGTCGTCTGCGCGGGCATGGCGGCCATCGCCGCGGGCCTCGCCCTGCGGCCGTTCGCCGACGGCACGGCCGCTTTCCTTGCCGCGAGCGCCCTCGCACTGGCCGGCATAGCCGTCTCCAACGTCCTGATGCCGGTGATCGTCAAGCGCTACTTCCCCGACCGGGTCGGCTCGACGACGGGCGTCTACTCCATGGCGATGGCCCTGGGCACCGCGGCGGCGGCCGCCGCGACCGTGCCCATGACCCATGCGCTGGGCGGCAGTTGGCGCCTCGGGCTCGGCGCGTGGGCTGTGCTCGCCGCCCTCGCGGTGGTGCCCTGGACGGCCATCGCCCGCGACCGTACGCACCGGAGCGCGCCGAACGCCGCACCCGGCGGGGGAGCGGGCACCGCGCCGGGCGAGGCCCGCGCCCCCATCACCCGCTCCGCCACCGCCTGGGCCATGGCCGTCTTCTTCGGCCTCCAGGCCACCGGCGCGTACATCACCATGGGCTGGATGCCGCAGATCTTCCGCGACGCGGGGATGTCCGCCTCGACCTCGGGGGTGCTGCTGGCCGTGGTCATGCTGGTGAGCGTGCCGCTCTCCTTCGTGCTGCCGCGCGTAGCCGCCCGGCTGCGCACCCAGAGCCCGCTCGTCGTGCTCCTCGGCTTCTTCGGTCTCACCGGCTATGCCGGGCTCTACCTCGCTCCGGCCGGGGGCGCCTGGGCGTGGGCGCTGCTGATCGGCATCGCCAACTCCGCCTTCCCGCTGGCCCTGACGATGATCGGGATGCGGGCACGGACCAGCGCGGGCGTGATCCGCCTCTCCGCCTTCGCACAGAGCACCGGCTACCTCATCGCCATCCCCGGCCCGCTGCTCGTCGGCGTGCTCTACCAGCACAGCGGCGGCTGGGGGCAGCCGATCGCTCTGATGGCGGCTCTGTTGGTGCCTCAGATCTTCGCGGGGATACTGGCGGGCCGCGACCGCGTCATCGAGGACGAGGTCTGACGGGCGGTTCCGGCGGGCAGGTCTGGCGGGCAGCTGATGGGCAGGTCCGACCGGCAGGTCCGGCGGGCTCCGGAGCGAGTGCCGGACCCCGCGGCGCGACCGCCGGGCAGGGTGGGAGACTTGCCCCATGCCCGTGCTCGATGAGAACCCCAAAAACGGTCAGAAGACCCTGCTGACCATCCTCGGCGTGATGCTCGTGATCACCGTCGTCATCGCGGTCATCGCCTCCATCGCGTCCCCCTGACCCCCGCCGGCGGCCCCGATGGTGGGGTTAGCCCTACCACCCCTAGGGGAGCTGGCTCAGGGAGAAGTGGGTGGGTCACCGGATGGGCTGGACGACCCCCGCTCCATAGGTTTGACGTACACCGCGAATCAGCGGTGCCCGATCGAACCGCCCGGAGGCGATCCCCGTGTCCGCCGACACGCACACCCACATCCCCGTTCCCCGTGCCGTGCAGACGCGACTGCCCTGGTGGGCCCTGGCGCTGCCCGCCGTGACCTTCGTCGTGCTGTTCGTCCTGATGGTCTCGCCCGCGGCCGCGGACTCGGTGAACGCCGACTCGGCCGCACACGCACTGGAATTGGTCCGGAACATGCTCGGCGGCCTGCTGTCGTAATGGCTGTAGTGGTCGAAGCGGCTGTAGCGGCTGTAGCGGCTGTAGCGGCTGTACGGGTCGTAGCAGCTGTAATGGCCGTGATGGGCCGCGCGGCGCGTCGGGGATCGTACGGGTACGTCGTCCCATAGCCCCGACCCGAGCCGCCCGGCGGCAGTAGAGACCCCTGACCCCTGCGGGCCTTCGCCGACCGGGGCGTAAAGCCCGCCCCCATGCCCGAGCCGCCTCCTTTCCTCCCCACCGGCACGACGCTCACCGTGGGCTGGGTGCGGGAGGCCGCGTCCGTGGAAGCCCTGAATCCGCCGGGGCCGGCCACCCGCCGGTACGGAGTGCCGGGACACGTCCGGGGAGCTCCGGGCATCTCGTTCCGTGAGCCGGTCCGTCGTTCCCATGAGCCGGCCCGGCGCTCGCGCACCACGGCGCGGAGCGCGCACAGCGCGGTAGCGGCAAGCGGAGAAGGGCTTCGGCGCGGTCGGCGTGAGCCGCGCGCTCAGGCGCCCGGGCGCCGGTCGAGGCGGTCAAGGCCGCGGCGTCCCCCGGCGTGAACGAGGCTTTCAACACCCCGCGCCTCACGGACGGTTTCATGCGAAGCTGGAGGTATGAGCGCCGCCGCATCTTCCCGGGGTACGACCCCCCAAGCCACGGAATCCCGCAGGATCGTCATTCTCCGGCACGCCAAGGCCGACTGGCCCGACGTGGACGACCACGAACGTCCGCTCGCGGAGCGCGGCCGCAAGGACGCCCCGATCGCCGGACGCCGCCTCGCCGACGCGGGCATCAACCCCGACCTGGCCCTCTGCTCGACCGCGGCCCGTACCCGCGAGACCTGGAAGCTCGCGGTCCACGAGCTGCCGCAGCGCCCCAGGACCGTCTACGAGGACCGGCTGTACGAGGCCAGTCTGGGCGAACTCATCGCCGTGCTCAACGAGACCGCCGACGAGGTGCGCGACCTGCTGATCGTCGGCCACAACCCCGGTATGCACGCCCTGGCCGACGCCCTCGCGGGCGAGTCCGAGGGCGACCTCCTGCCCCGTATGAACCGCTCCGGCTTCCCGACCGCCTCCATCGCGGTGATCGCATTCGACGGCTCCTGGAAGGGCGTCGAGCACGGCATCGGCCGCCTCGTCGAATTCTGGGCCCCGCACGAGTAGCCCATCAGCTCATCGGCCGGACCCGACAGCGCACTGAGCCCCGGAGCCATCGGCTCCGGGGCTCCTGTCCGTAGTCTGCGGTCTGTGTCCCGCCTCACCCGTGGGCGGTACTGGCGCTGGTGGCGGCCTGTGGTCCGCGGCCCGCCCTCACTCGTGGGTGTCGGCCGCCTCGACCTCTTCGCGGGTGATGCCCAGCAGATACAGGACCGTGTCCAGGAAGGGGACGTTCACGGCGGTGTGCGCGGCCTGCCGCACCACCGGCTTCGCGTTGAACGCGACGCCGAGACCCGCCGCGTTGAGCATGTCCAGGTCGTTCGCGCCGTCCCCGATCGCCACGGTCTGATCGAGCGGCACCTTCGCCTCCTCGGCGAACCGGCGCAGCAGCCGGGCCTTCCCCGCCCGGTCCACGATCTCCCCGGTGACGCGGCCGGTCAGCTTTCCGTCCACCACCTCAAGGGTGTTGGCGGAGGCGAAGTCCAGCCCCAGCCGCTCCTGGAGGTCGTCCGTGACCTGGGTGAAGCCGCCGGAGACGACCCCGACCTGGTAGCCGAGCCGCTTGAGGGTGCGGATGAGCGTACGGGCGCCAGGCGTGAGCCGGACCTCCGCGCGCACCTTGTCCACCACGGACTCGTCCAGCCCCGCCAGCAGCGCGACCCGCGCGTGCAGCGACTGTGCGAAGTCCAGTTCGCCGCGCATCGCCTGAGCGGTCACCTCGGCGACCTCGGCCTCGCAGCCCGCGTGCCCCGCGAAGAGCTCGATGACCTCGTCCTGGATGAGGGTCGAGTCCACGTCCATGACCACGAGCCGCTGCGCCCGCCGCTGGAGGCCGGACGCCACGACGGCCACGTCCACGCCGAGCCGCGCCGCCTCGGTGGCGAGCGCGGTCCGCAGCACGGGGGTGTCCGCCCCGGAGACGGCGAACTCCACCGCCGTGACGGGGTACTTGGCGAGCCGGAAGATACGGTCGATGTTGCCGCCGGTGCCGGTGATACGGGCGGCGATGGCCGCCGTCGACTCGGCGGTCAGCGGGTGGCCGAGCACGGTGACATGCGAACGGCCCGTACCGCGGGGCCGGTTGTCGCCCCGGCCGGAGATGATCTCCGCCTGGAGATGCAGCGACTCGGCCCAGCTGTGCACGGTGGCCCGCAGCTCGCCTTCTGTGGCGCCGCTGCCGGTGGGGGCGGTGATCAGTGCACAGAGCACGATCCGGCCTCGGGTGACGACCTGCTCGATGTCTATGACATCCACCGACCAGGCGGCGAGGGTGTCGAAGAGCCCGGCGGTGATGCCGGGCCGGTCCTTGCCGAAGATCTTGACGAGGAGGGTGGGGGAGTCGTCCCCGGCTGGACCGGAGACGGCGGGGACGCCGGAGACGGGCGGAGTCTGCGATGCGCTCATGGTGCTCATACGGTATAGGGCGGCGCGCGGGAACCGTACAGGTGTCCCGGGTGCTGGGATGCCGGGCGCCGCGCGGGCGGCGGGTCCGGGGCGCTGTCGCTCCGCTGCCGCGGACCAGCCGGCGGCCTCGGTGAGTGGCCGTGAGCGGCCGTGAGCGGCCCCCGACGGCCGCGCCGCGTGGGGCCTATGGGATGTGTGGGACCTGCCCTGGGCCCCTGGGCTCACCCCGCCCCGCCCCCGGACCCGCCCCCGGACCCGCCCTCAGCCCCGTGGCCGCCCCGGTCCGCCGCCCCTCCCGCCCGGTTCCCCCGGCGGGGGCGGCGGCGATGGCGGCCCCTCCTCCGGAGGCCGCCGGTACGGGCGGCGCGGCGGGGGTTTCGGCGCGCCGGTCCGGGTCGGGGCCGAGTACGGCTCGTCCGAGGCGGGGCGCAGATACGGGTTGGTCTCGTCGTGCGGGCGGTATCCGGAGGAGGGGTTGTACGGGCCCGGCCCGTACGCCAGGTCCGGATAGGTGCGCGAGCCGTCGAACCCCGGCCCGCTCCCGCCGCCCCGCCCCCGCGCGTACGGGCCGGCCCACCGCCCCGCGGCCCCCGTCGCGCACGCCAGCAGTCCGCCGACGGCCCCGGCCGCTGCCCCCCAGACCGCGCCCAGCAGCAGCGCCGCCACCGCGTGCCCGTGCAGGTCGATCCCGGCCCCGAACGCGTCGAAGCCCAGCACCGACAGGCTCGCGTCCGCCTTCACCCGGGTGAGCCACACCAGCAGCGGCAGCGACAGCGCCGTCACCGCGCCCAGCCACACCGCCAGTCGGGCCGCGAAGGCGAGCGGCCGCAGCCCGCTCCGGGGCGTACGGGCCGCCGCGAGCACCCCCGTGGCCAGCATCGTCAGCGCACACGCGACCACCAGCAGCCACACCCGCCCGTCCAGTTCCGCCAGCCGCCCCACCGTCACCGCTTCGTCCGTCTTCGAGCCGAGCAGCTTGTCGAGCGGGTCGGGCAGCAGCCCCACCAGCGCGCCGGACGCCTTGCCGTGCCACGGCACGAAGAGCCCGATCGGGAGGCCGAGCCAGACCCCGTTCGGGGCCGCGAGCAGTGCGGAGCCGAGCACCCGGCGCGGATGGTCGTCGCCGATGGCCGCGTACACGGCCGCCGCGAGCCCCGCGCAGACCGCGAGCACCAGCGCCGCGCGCAGCGCCGAGGCCACCGGCCGTACGGTCCGGTGCAGCACGTCCCAGCCCCGCGGCAGCGGCGTGCCGCGGGACGAGAGCAGCGCGATCAGCAGCACCGCGAGCACCCACAGCGCGCCGCCGGACAGCGAGGCCCCCGTCCGTACGCTGAAGCCGACGGCCGCCTTGGCGTTCGCCAGATCGGCGAGCCCGTTCGCGAGCCCGCCGCCGAGGTCCCCGAGATCGCCGAGGCCCGGGACATCGACGCCCGTGCGCCCGCCGCCGATCTTGTCGAGGCCCAGTTCCGAGCCGTCGATCGTGACGGTGTCCGAACCGGCCCAGGCGAGCACGCCGAGCAGCACGAGGAAGAGGGCGGTCACGGTCGCCGCGCGCGCCGCCAGCTCCGTGCCCCGGATCGTCGCCCCGGCGGCCCGCAACGACCGCAGGAACACCCAGCCGAGGAGGAGCGCGCCCACCAGGCTCACGCCCAGTGGCGCGATATCGATGGCCGTACGCGCCTGCGCGCCCTCCAGACCGAACGCCTTGAGGTCGCCGGAGGGGGTGACGGACCCGCCGACCGCGAGCACCACGGCGGCCGCGGTCATCGGGCCGAGCCGGCCCGCGCCGTCCGCCCCGAGCAGCTTCAGACCGAGCGCCGCCACCCCCGCCATCGCCAGGAAGGCCCAGCTCACCGCCGCCAGGGAGGTCAGGACGATATCCGCGCCGCGCGCCGTTCGCCTACCGCTGGTGGTCATCACGGCCCCCCGATCCACGCCGATTGCCCGGATACCCGCGACCCGTGCGTATCCGTGGGCGTTACCACTCTCCGGGGGTGTTTCGGTCGCGTCAACGGGCCCCTGTTACGGGGCCCTGATCAATCCCGACTTTCAGATGAGGGACTGTGCCTGAAATAGTTCCTCCCGATGTTCGCCATCCCTAGACTCCCTGTCGTGGGGGGTAATTCGGGGGACAAGTAGTGGGGCATGGAGTGCCGGAACTCGTACTGGAATTGAACGGACAGACCTGGACACTCGATCCATCCAGGTCATACACCCTTGGGCGGGATCCGCACGGGGACATGGCGATCGAGGACGCCCGGGTCTCATGGCGGCACGCCACTGTGCGCTGGGACGGGCGCAGTTGGGTCATCGAGGACCATGGGAGCACCAACGGCACGTATGTGCAGGGGCAGCGCGTCCAGCGGATGGAGATCGGTCCCGGCTCGACCGTCCACCTCGGCAACGCGACCGACGGGCCGCGGCTGATTCTCTCCGGCACCGCCGCCGCCCCGGGCGCGGGGTTCCCCGGTGCGCACCCGGCGAGCGCGGCGCAACCGGCGAACGCCGCACCGCCGCAGGTCGCGCAGGACGTGCGGGCCCCGGCCCCGCAGCACCAGCAGTCCGGCCCCGGCTGGTCTCAGCAGCCTCCGCAGCACCAACAGCACCAGCAAACTCCGCAGCACCAGCAGCCCGCGCCGTACCAGCAGTCCGTACAACCCCAGGCCGGCTGGCAGCAGCCGCACCAGCAGCAGGCGCACCAACCGCCGCAGCAGGCGTACGTACCCGCGCAGCAGCAGCCGGGCATGGGCGGCCAGGCGGCGCCGCCGGCCCACGGCGACCGGAGCCCCACCACCTTCCACCAGTTGGCGTTGGGCCGGTTGATGCGCATCGGCCGCGCGCTGGAGAATGAACTGGTCGTCTCAGACCTTCAGGTCTCCCGTTATCACGCCGAATTCAAGGCCGCCCCGGACGGCCGCTTCGAAATCGTCGACCTCGGCAGCCACAACGGCACCTATGTCAATGGCCAGCCGGTCCGCCATCAGATCATCGGCCCGAACGACATCGTCGGAGTCGGCCACTCCACTTTCCGGTTGGTCGGGGACCGGCTGGAGGAATTCGTCGACACCGGCGAGGTCTCCTTCTCGGCCCGCCATCTGACCGTCACGGTCGCCGAGAACAAGACCATCCTCAAGGACGTCTCCTTCGGCGTCCCCGAGAAGTCGCTGATCGCGGTCATCGGCCCGTCGGGCTCCGGCAAGTCCACCCTGCTGCGCGCCCTCACCGGCTACCGCCCGGCCGACCAGGGCGAGGTCCTCTACGACAACCGCAATCTCTACAAGCAGTTCGCCGAGCTGCGCCAGCGCATCGGCCTGGTCCCGCAGGACGACATCCTGCACAAGGAGCTCAGTGTCCGAAAAGCGCTGCGGTACGCCGCCAAGCTCCGCTTCCCCGGTGACACCGCCGAGAACGAGCGAGAGGCCCGGATAGGCGAGGTGCTGCGCGAGCTCAAGCTCGACATCCACGCCGACAAGAAGGTCCACTCCCTCTCCGGCGGCCAGCGCAAGCGCGTCTCGGTCGCCCTGGAACTGCTCACCAAGCCGTCGCTGATCTTCCTGGACGAGCCGACCTCCGGCCTCGACCCGGGCATGGACCGCGACGTCATGCAGCTGCTGCGCGGCCTCGCCGACGACGGCCGCACCGTCCTGGTCGTCACCCACTCCGTGGCCGAGCTCGCCAGCTGCGACAAGCTCCTGGTGATGGCCCCGGGCGGCTCGGTCGCCTACTTCGGCCCGCCCGACGAGGCGCTGAACTTCTTCGGCTACAGCACCTGGGCCGATGTCTTCTCCGCCTTCGAGAACTACCGCGACTACGACTGGTCGGGCCGCTGGCGCGGCTCGCAGCACTACCAGATGTACGCCGCCGACCTCGACGCCGCCGCGCCCCAGCAGGCGTACGCGCAGCAGGAGCGGCCGCCGGCCCGGGTGCCCAAGCCGCAGAACTGGGGCTCCCAGCTCTGGACGCTCATGCGCCGCTACACCTCGGTCATCGCCTCCGACCGCGGCTTCATGGGGCTGATGCTGATCCTGCCCGCCGTGCTCGGCGGGGTGAGCTGCGTGATCCCCTCCGACTTCGGGCTGGGTGCGCCGACGAAGGGCCACTTCAACCAGGACGCGGGCACCATCATGCTGATCCTCGCGGTCGGCATGTGCTTCTCGGGCGCCGCCAACTCCGTCCGCGAGCTGATCAAGGAACGGGTGATCTACGAACGGGAGCGGGCCGTCGGCCTGTCCCGCTCCGCCTATCTGATGTCCAAGGTGATCGTCCTCGGTGTGATCACCGCGATCCAGGGCGTCATCCTCTGCGGGATCGGCCTCTCGATCCGCGAGCTGCCCGAGGAGGGCGTCATCCTCGGCAACCTCCCGGCCGTGGAACTGTGCCTGGTCATCATCGCCCTCGGCTTCACCTCCATGATGATCGGCCTCGTCATCTCCTCGCTGGTCAAGACCGCCGAGAAGACGATGCCGCTGCTGGTGATGTTCGCGATCGTCCAGGTGGTCTTCACCGGCATCCTGTTCAAGATCTATGACTCGCCCGGCATCGAGCAGTTCGCCTGGCTGATGCCGTCCCGCTGGGCGGTCGGCGCCGCGGGCGCGACGCTCGACCTGGCGCACATCATGACCCCGATGGACAAGAGCGACCCGACCAACCTCGACCCGCTGTGGGAGCACTCCGCGGCGACCTGGGGCCTGGACATGGTCGTGCTCATCGCCCTCGGCGTCGCCTGCGGCATCGCGGTCGCCCGGCTGCTGCGCCGCCACGAGCCGGAGGTCATGCGCAACTAGGGACCACGCCGTGCCCGTGCCCGTACCGCCCGTACGGACAGCCATACGGACGTACGGGCACGAGCACGCGAAAGGGCGGCCGCACCCATCACGGGGTGCGGCCGCCCTTCGGCGTGTGGCGGCGGCTCGCTGCCGGGCCCGGCTCAGTAGGCCGAGTTCACGTTGTCCATCGAGCCGTAGTTGGCTGCCGCGTACTTGCAGGCGGCGGTGATGTTGGCGACCGGGTCGTAGATGTCCCAGGACGTGCCGTCGACGTGGTACTGCTTGAAGGTCGGGTCGATGACCTGCAGCAGCCCCTTGGACGGGATGCCCGCGATGGCGTTCGAGTCGTAGTCGTTGATGGCCTGCGGGTTACCCGTCGACTCGCGCATGATGTTGCGCTTGATGCCGTCGTAGCTGCCGGGGATGCCCTGGGCGTGCAGGATGTCGAGCGACTGCCGGATCCAGCCGTCGAGGTTGTCGCCGTAGCTGGGCGCGGCGGGCTTGGGGGCGGGGGCGGCGGCGCGCTTCTCCGAGCGGTTCGCGGCCTCCTTGCCGGAGCGCTCCTTGCCGGCCTTCGCCTTGGCGTCGGCGGTGGCCTTCTCCACGGCGGCCTGGGCCTTCTTCTTGGCGTCGGCGGCCTTCGCCCGAGCCTCGGTCTTGGCCTGCGCGGAGGCGGTGTCGGACTGCTTGGTCAGCGCGTCCTGCTGGATCTTGGTGCCGAACGTGGCGGAGTCGTGGGCGACCGGCTTGACCGCGATCGACTGCGTGTCGCCGTTGGCCTCGGCCGAACCGGGCACAGCCGCGAAGGTCACGGCGGCGACACCGGCGGCTGCGATGCCGGCGACGGAGAACTTGTGGACCTTGGAGAGACGGCTGTAGCCAGGAATGGTGGGGACGGGCATGCGGAGGTGACCTCTTCCAATCGCTTGAGTCGCAGTGGCCGGATCGGCGCGGGGAACGCCGCTTCTCGATCGACGGCGCCCTGCGACTCGGCAATTGTTAGCGGCCGCAAAAAGCTGTGGCAAAGGTGTGACGTACTACCCGGCTTCGTGGAACACGGGGGTGTTCGGGGCAGCGCGAACGCCCCGCATACCCGTTTGCAACCCCGTTATGCGTCCACTACCCCGGCTCGTAAGTGATCTGCGCCCTATGCGCGGGCTCACACCGGGCGGCCCCTCGTCTCGCCCGGTGTGAGCGGATAACCGCGGAGTGTGGCGGTATGGCCCTCAGATCTCGATCATCACCTGATCCAAGGACTTGCGGACCAGGTCCGGCACCTCGCAGTCCGCCGCCGGGTAGCCGACGGGGAGCACCGCGAACGCCTTCTCGTTCACCGGGCGGCCCAGCACCTCGCCCAGGAAGCGCATCGGGCTCGGCGTGTGCACCAGCGCGGCCAGCCCCGACAGATGCAGCGCCGAGAGCAGCATCCCCACCGCGATGCCGACCGACTCGTCCACGTAATAGTGCTTGCGCTTGGTGCCGTCCGGTCCCAGCCAGTACCGCTGCTGGAACACGACTATCAGCGCCGGAGCGTCCGTGAGGTGCGGTTTCACCTCGTCCGTGCCCAGCGGCCGCAGCGCCGCCAGCCACTCCTCGCCGAGCCGCCCCTCATAGGAGACGTGTTCCTCCTCCTCCGCGGCCCGCCGGATGCGCCGCCGCACCTCGGCGTCCTTGACCAGGACGAAGGTCCAGGGCTGCTGATGCGCGCCGGACGGCGCGGTGGCCGCGCAGGCGATGGCGTCCCTCACCACCTGCTCCGGCACCGCGTCGGTCGAGAACTGCCGTACGGTCCGCCGCCCGTCCATCCGCTCCCGCAGCTCGGCGGCGCGGGCGAGCGACTCGGCGGCGGACATCCGGGCCGGCCGGTAGGGCACCGTCCGGTAGGGGTCGCCGTGCGTCGGGGTCCAATTCCTCGTCGGTGTAGGCATGACCCCGAGTCTGATCCCCGAAAGGCTGATCATCAATGGGGCGGGATCAGGTGAATAACTCCGAACTCACGGCATGGGCAGTCTTGTTCGAAAGTCGCCGCATAGCTACTGCAAAGCAATTCCCGAACTGCCGGTTCCGCCGGTATCGGCAGATGCGACGCCTCCGGTTCATGCGCTCCCACCGGCGGCCCGTCCCCCGCCGGCACCGCGCGTACCCCTCGGACCCCTCGGACCCCTCGTACCCCTCATGCCTCTCGTGCCTCTCGCCACGAGCCACGATCAGCCGGCCGCCCGCGTCGAGAAGCGTGCCGCCGGTCGTGGCGCCACCGGAAGAACGGCCGGGCACCGCCCGCCCCGGCTGCCGGACCCGCCGCGCGAAGGCACTTCGACCTAGGTCATGAGGGGTAGGGAGCACGCCTCCGCAGGCCCGATACGCCCGCGCCCGGCCGCCGGTACGGTGACCGGCATGAGCAACGGAAACGGCCAGGGCCCGCCCACGGGCCTGGCCGCGGTGAGCACCGCGCTGCTGGCCATGAGCAGACATCTGGAGGTCCACGACGTCCTCAAGACGATCGTGGTGTCCGCCCGCGAACTGCTCGACGCCGAGTACGCGGCGCTCGGCGTCCCCGACGACCACGGCGGCTTCGCCCAGTTCGTCGTCGACGGCGTCAGCGACGAGGAGTGGAAGGCCATCGGCCCGCTGCCGCGCCAGCACGGCATTCTCGCCGCTATGCTCCACAAGGCCACCCCCGAGCGCCTCGCCGACGTGCGCGAGGACCCCCGCTTCGGCGGCTGGCCCGCCGCGCACCCCGACATGTCCGACTTCATCGGCATGCCGGTGGCCGACGGCGACGAGGTGCTCGGCGCGCTCTTCCTCGCCAACAAGAGGTGCCCCAGACCGGCGGGCGGCTGCGGCTTCACCGCGCAGGACGAGGAGCTCCTGCGGATGCTCGCCCAGCACGCCGCCATAGCGCTGACCAACGCCCGCCTCTACGAGCGCAGCCGCGAGCTGACCATCGCGGGGGAGCGGGCCCGCCTCGCCCACGAACTCCACGACGCCGTCGCCCAGAAACTCTTCTCGCTGCGCCTGACCGCCCAGGCCGCCACCGCCCTCGTCGACCGCGACCCGGCCCGCGCCAAGGGCGAGCTCCAGCAGGTCGCCGCGCTGGCCGCCGAGGCCGCCGACGAGCTGCGCGCCGCCGTCGTGGAGCTCCGCCCCGCGGCCCTCGACGAGGACGGCCTCATCGCGACCCTGCGCACCCAGATCCAGGTGCTCGACCGGGCCCACACCGCCGGCGTCACCTTCGACTCCCACGGCGTACGGGCCCTGCCGGCCGCCCAGGAGGAAGCGCTGCTGCGCGTCGCGCAGGAAGCCCTGCACAACGCGCTGCGGCACTCCGGGGCCGAGCGGGTCGACGTCACGCTCGTCCGCCGCGGCCAGGGCGCGCTGCTGCGGGTCTGCGACGACGGCCGCGGCTTCGACCCGTCCGCGGTCCGGCGGGCCGGCCGCCACCTCGGGCTGGTGTCGATGCGGGACCGGGCGAGCGGGGTCGGCGGCAGGATGACCGTGAAGTCGGAGCCCGGAAAGGGCACCGCGATCGAGATGGAGGTGCCCGGTGGCTGAGCACACGGACGGTCCCAAGGCGGCCGCGGGCGACGGGCGGGCGATCCGGGTGCTGCTGGTCGACGACCACCAGGTCGTCCGCCGCGGGCTGCGCACCTTCCTTGAGGTCCAGGACGACATCGAGGTGGTCGGGGAGGCCGCCGACGGCGACGAGGGCGTCGCCCGCACCGAGGAGCTGCGGCCCGACGTCGTCCTGATGGACGTGAAGATGCCCGGCACCGACGGCATCGAGGCGCTCCGCAAGCTCCGCGGCCTCGACAACCCGGCCCGGGTCCTGATCGTCACCAGCTTCACCGAGAAGCGCACCGTGGTCCCCGCGCTGCGCGCGGGCGCCGCGGGCTACGTCTACAAGGACATCGACCCGGAGGCGCTGGCCGGCGCCATCAGGTCCGTACACGCCGGGCATGTGCTGCTCCAGCCCGAGGTCGCCGGGGCGCTGCTGTCGCAGGACGAGGGGGGCGGCGGGCACGGGCGCGGCACGACCCTGACCGAGCGGGAGCGGGAGGTGCTGGCCCTGATCGCCGACGGCCGGTCCAACCGGGAGATCGCCCGGGCCCTCGTCCTCTCGGAGAAGACCGTCAAGACCCATGTCTCCAACATCCTCATGAAGCTCGACCTCGCGGACCGCACCCAGGCCGCGCTGTGGGCGGTGCGGCACGGCATCGGGGCCTGAGCCCCGGCTGAGCCCCTGGCAGCCCTGCCGACGCCTGAAGGCCCCTGGCAGCCCTCCGACACGGCCCACGCACGGCTCGGCCCCGCAGGTGGCGCACCGGGGCAACTTCATACGGTCGTGTGAATGTCGGCCCGGTCGCGCAACCCGAATGGCCCTGCCCAGTTCTCCATGGCGTGCCGCGGCGATTGGCCGCGGCCACGCGAGGAGGATCTGAGAAGTGAAGAACATGAAGAAGCTCGCCGCCATCACGATCGCCGCCGGCGGCCTGGCCGTCGCCGGCGCGGGCGTCGCCTCCGCCCACGGCGGTGCGCACGCCGGTGGTGTCGTCAAGAACTCCCCGGGAGTCGCGTCCGGCAACGCCGTCCAGGTGCCGGTGCACGTCCCCGTGAACGCCTGCGGCAACTCGGTCAACGTGATCGGGGTGCTCAACCCGGTCTTCGGCAACACCTGCCTGAACCGCTAGCGGAGGCACCGCGGCCCAGCCGCACACCACCGGCCCCCCGGAGAGCTTCCGGGGGGCCGGACCCGTTCGCGCTGCCGGACGTTGATCCGAACGAGGGCAACCCGCACGTGACCCGTGTCATCCACGCGACGGGCGCGTTTGCCAGCTTGCGATCCCGCGGCTGGGGTCGTCGAACATCCAGCAGGAGGAACTCTCTTCATGAACACTGCCAAGAAGGCGGCCCTGGTTCTCGCCACCGCCGGTCTCGCCGCGGGTGCCGCTGCCGGTGCCGCGTTCGCCAACGACAACGGGGGCGGCGCCGCCGCTCACGGTGCCGCCGTCGGTTCCCCCGGCGTGCTGTCCGGCAACCTGCTCCAGGTGCCGGTGCACGTTCCGGTCAACCTCTGCGGCAACTCGATCAACGTCATCGGGCTGCTCAACCCGTCCTTCGGCAACACCTGCGTCAACCACTGATCCACGGCGCCCCGAAAGGCCCCGCGGACCGCTCACCGGTCCGCGGGGCCTTCCCGTGCCCCAGGACCGCCGTGCGGCCCGGCGGGGCATCCCCGCGCCCGCTCTCAGCGCCGGTCCCGCTCCCGCTCCTCGACGAACGCGTTGTACGCGGCGACCTGGGCCCTCCGGGCCGTACGCTCCACCGGCCGCAGCGCCTCCGCCCGCGCCGCCATCTCCGACGCGCTCACCGCCCCGCCGTGCTCCCGGCCGTCACCGCCCGCCCCCTGCGCGATGGCGATCAGCGCCCCCACCCGCTGGGAGAGCTCCAGCACTCGCGCCGCGCGAGCCGGATATCCCGGCGCCAGCACCTCCCGGCCGCGCTCCGCCCGCGCCCGGTACGCCTCCAGGGCCGCCTGCGCCACCGGCCCGGACCCCGCCACATCCAGCCGGGAGAGCACCTCGGTCGCCTCCCGCAGCGCCTCGGCCAGCTCCCGCTCCGCCTCCCCGAGCGAGGGCACATCGGCGGGCGGCGCCTCCCGGACGGCCAGGCAGTCCCAGACCACCTCCACATGCCGGTCCTCGGCCGGCACGGGCACCGCCGGCCCGGCCTCGTTCACCCGCGGTACGAGCCCGAGCCCCGCGCCCGCGACCAGCACCGCCTCCTCGGCCTCCAGCGCCCGCGCGTTGAACCCCGGGGGCCCGCTGAGCCCCAGCGGATGGCCGGGCACCGGCAGCGCGACGCGCAGCCCGGTCGCTCCCAGCGCGCGCAGCCGCCCGAGCGCGAGGGTGAGCCCGACCGGCCCGGACTCACCGGGCAGGGCGGCGACGCGGTGCGCGGCATCGTCCCCCGTGATGTGATGCGCGGCGTCATCGGGAGAGACAAGTCCGGCAATGAGGGTGTTTCCCCACGCGGCGAGCCGTCCTGAGCGAGGTTCATCGAGCATGGCCCCCAGCCTAAGGACTGGCACTGACAGCCGGTGGCGTAGGTTTTATACGGGGGCTGCGCCTACCGGCGCCCGCGACGATCGAGACTGCAATGGGAGACAACGCGCTCATGAGCGATGTGCTGGAGCTGGTGGACGTATCAGTGGTCCGCGAGGGCCGGGCTCTGGTGGACCAGGTCTCCTGGTCGGTCAAGGAGGGGGAGCGCTGGGTGATCCTCGGCCCCAATGGAGCCGGCAAGACCACCCTCCTCAATGTCGCCTCCAGCTACCTCTTCCCGAGCAGCGGCACCACGACGATCCTCGGCGAGCAGCTCGGCAAGGTCGACGTCTTCGACCTGCGTCCGCGCATCGGTATGGCGGGCATCGCCCTCGCCGACAAGCTGCCGCGCGGCCAGACCGTGCTGCAGACGGTGCTCACCGCCGCCTACGGCATGACCGCGGGCTGGCAGGAGCACTACGAGGATGTCGACGAGCAGCGCGCCCGCGCCTTCCTCGACGTGCTCGGCATGACCGAGTACACCGAGCGGAAGTTCGGCACCCTCTCCGAGGGCGAGCGCAAGCGCACCCTCATCGCCCGCGCGATGATGACCGACCCCGAACTGCTGCTGCTCGACGAGCCCGCCGCCGGTCTCGACCTCGGTGGCCGCGAGGACCTCGTACGCCGCCTCGGCCGGCTCGCCCGCGACCCGCTCGCCCCCTCCATGATCATGGTGACGCACCACGTCGAGGAGATCGCTCCCGGCTTCACCCACGTCCTCATGATCCGTCAGGGCAAGGTGCTCGCCGCGGGCCCCGTCGAACTCGAACTCACCTCCCGCAACCTCTCCCACTGCTTCGGCCTCCCGCTGGTCGTCTCCCGCAACGGGGACCGCTGGACCGCTCAAGGGTTGCCGATGTCCTGATCTGCCACCCCCGCCGCCCACAGCCGGTCTGTCCCGACCGGGCCCACGCGCCTACGATGAACGCGTGGACTCATGGGTGTGGTGGCTCGTAGCCGCGGCGGGGCTGGGGATTCCTCTGGTCGTGACCGCGATGCCCGAATTCGGGATGCTCGCGGTCGGCGCCGTGGCCGCGGCGGTGACCTCGGCGCTCGGCGGCGGCACGGTGCTGCAGTTCGTGGTGTTCGCCGTCGTCTCGGTCGCCCTGATCGCCGTCGTACGCCCCATCGCCGCCCGGCACCGCGCACAGCGGCCGGAGCTGGCGAGCGGGGTCGAGGCGCTCAAAGGCCGTCAGGCTGTCGTCCTCGAACGGGTCGACAGCGGCAACGGCCGCATCAAGCTCGCCGGCGAGATCTGGTCGGCGCGCTCCCTCGACACCGACCAGAGTTTCGAGGTGGGGCAGCAGGTGGACGTCGTCGAGATCGACGGCGCCACCGCCGTGGTGATGTGACCCCAACCCCTGCACGGCAGGGGCGAGTTCTGACAAAATCGATCTTCAGACAACCGGATCTGTAACCGAAGGCGCGGGGAGCACGTTGCAACCGATCATCATCGTCCTGATCATTCTGGTGGTGCTCGTCTTCATTGCCCTGATGAAGACGGTGCAGGTCATCCCACAGGCCAGTGCCGCCATCGTCGAGCGGTTCGGCCGGTACACCCGCACGCTCAACGCCGGGCTGAACATCGTCGTCCCGTTCATCGACTCGATCCGCAACCGCATCGACCTCCGCGAGCAGGTCGTGCCGTTCCCGCCGCAGCCGGTGATCACCCAGGACAACCTGGTCGTCAACATCGACACCGTCATCTACTACCAGGTGACCGACGCGCGGGCCGCGACCTACGAGGTCTCCAGCTTCATCCAGGCGATCGAGCAGCTCACCGTTACCACCCTCCGCAACATCATCGGCGGCATGGACCTGGAGCGGACCCTCACCTCCCGCGAGGAGATCAACGCGGCCCTGCGCGGCGTCCTCGACGAGGCCACCGGCAAGTGGGGCATCCGCGTCAACCGCGTCGAGCTCAAGGCCATCGAGCCGCCGACCTCCATCCAGGACTCGATGGAGAAGCAGATGCGCGCCGACCGGGACAAGCGCGCCGCGATCCTCCAGGCCGAAGGCACCCGGCAGTCCGCGATCCTCACCGCGGAGGGCGAGAAGCAGTCCGCGATCCTGCGCGCCGAAGGTGAGGCCAAGGCCGCGGCCCTGCGCGCCGAGGGCGAGGCCCAGGCGATCCGTACGGTCTTCGAGTCCATCCACGCCGGAGACCCGGACCAGAAGCTGCTCTCCTACCAGTACCTCCAGATGCTCCCGAAGATCGCCGAAGGCGACGCCAACAAGCTCTGGATCGTCCCCAGCGAGATCGGCGACGCGCTCAAGGGACTCAGCGGCGCCGTCGGCAACATGGGCCTCTTCGGCGGCAATTCGGGCGGCGACGCGCCCTCGGGCCTCGCCAAGCCGCGCCGCGAACAGCCCCCGCTCGACTGACCGTACGACCCCGCGCACGCACACCGTCCGGTCGTCCTGCCCCTCGGCAGCGGCGGCCGGACGTCGCGTTACGCGGGCACCGGCAGCCACTCCGGCAGCGCCGACCGCTCCTGGACGCCGAGCGCGAGCAGCAGCGCGTCCGACGGCGTCGGCTCGAACGGCCGGCTCAGCAGCCGCATCCCCGCCTGCTCCGGAGTCCGGTCCGACTTGCGGTGGTTGTCCTCCGCGCACGCCGCGACCGTATTGAGCCAGGTGTCACCACCGCCGTGCGAACGCGGCAGCACGTGGTCCACGGTCGTCGCCCGCCGCCCGCAGTACGCGCACCGGTGCCGGTCACGCACCAGCACCCCCCGCCGCGACCACGGCGCCCGTCTTCGAAACGGCACCCGTACGTACCGGCTGAGCCTGATCACCGACGGCACCGGCACCTCAACCGCCGCCGCCCGCACCCGCAGCCCGGGGTGCGCCTGCTCGACGACCGCCTTGTCCTGGAGCACGAGCACCACCGCGCGCCGCAGCGACACCGTCGCCAGCGGCTCGAAACTCGCGTTGAGCACCAGCGTCTCGCGCATCCCGCCCACCTCCCGGCCGGTCCCCGCCACAGTGGCGGGAACGGCACCACTGTGCCGGGCGACGGACCACGCGGACAACGCAATATCCGCATACCGGAAGGCGTACGACAGGCAGACGAGAAGTGGCGAAGAAAAACGCTCCGGGACCCTTCCCCCGTGAAACCAGGGGCCCGGAGCGTTCGACAGCGGGCGCGGACATCCGGCACAGAGCCGCAGTCCGGCAGACGGCCGACGCGCCCGAGGACGCGCCCCACCACCCCCGCCACTGCGGTACCCGCTGTCCGACGACAGTGGAGACCTGAAGACACCTTCAGCCGCCGGCCACGTACCACTGTGCGATGCCGGACGCCGGGGCGCAACGGGTTTTCCGGGCGCGCGGCGAGGCCGTCCGCCGCCGCGCGTACGGACCTCAGCCGGCCGCCGGAACCTCGTACTCGGCGATCAGCTCGGCCCGGCCCAGAGCGTGGAACCGCAGATTGAAGCCCACCACGGCCGGCGACACGTCCGCGTCCGGACCGAGCTTCTCCTGGTCCACGGCGTACACCGTGAACACATAGCGGTGCGGCCCGTCCCCGGGCGGCGGCGCGGCACCGCTGAAGTCCCGCGTCCCGGAGTCATTGCGCACATGCACCGCACCCTCGGGAAGCCCCTTCGAACCACCCGACCCGGCCCCCGCCGGCAACTCCGTCACCGACGCCGGAATGTCGAAGACCGACCAGTGCCAGAAGCCGCTGCCGGTCGGCGCGTCCGGGTCGAAACACGTGACGGCGAAGCTCTTCGTACCCGCCGCGAACCCCTCCCAGCGAAGGTGCGGCGAGGTGTTCCCCCGGTCGAGCACCTGGCCGTCCGGGAGCGCCGCACCCGGCTTCACGTCGTCGCTCGCCACCGTGAACGACGCCACCGGCGGATGGAAAGCGTGGGGCAACGGCCGTCGCTGCTGCTCGGACACGTCAAGACCTCCTATACGCGCTGTACGTGCGAATCGCTGAAAGCGTCAGCCTAGCGACGGCGCCCGAAGCGCTGCTGGCACCATACGGAGGTGCTCCAACGCCTCTTTCACCACCACGTCCGCGCACTGACCGCCGCTCTGGCCGCGCTGCTCCTGCTTCTGCTGCCCGCCTGCTCGTCGGACAAGCAGACGGATTCCTCGTCGTCCCGGTCGTCCTCGGCCCACCACCCGGCCGCCTCGTCCAAGCCGGGCGCCACCTCCGCCACGGCCCCGGACTGGGCCAAGGGAATGAAGGCCGTCCGCACGGGCCGGCTCCCCGAGGAGGCCCGCAAGACCCTCCAACTCATCGACAAGGGCGGCCCGTTCCCGTACTCGAAGGACGGCACCGTCTTCGGCAACTACGAGAAGCGGCTGCCGAAGCAGAAGCGCGGTTACTACCACGAGTACACCGTCCCCACCCCGGGCGCCCGCACCCGCGGCGCCCAGCGCATCATCACCGGCGATCACGAAGAGCGCTACTACACCGGCGACCACTACAAGACCTTCGAAGCGGTGGTGCGCCCATGACCGGACTGCTGCCCGCCGCCGGCATCCCGGGCCTGCTCAACGGCTCCGTCGCGCCCGGCGTCTACCACTGGCACCCGCCGGTCTCCGTCCCCCGCACCGCGCGGCACGCCGCCGACGCCGGCTGGCGGCCCGCCGTACTGAACCTCCACGGCGCCGCGGACAAGGACTCCTTCCTCACCCGCTGCGCCACCGACCTGGAACTGCCCGACTGGTTCGGCCACAACTGGGACGCGCTCGCCGACTGCCTCACCGACCTCTCCTGGTGGGGCGAGACCCGCGGCTACCTCGTGCTCGTCGAAGGCTGGGACGCCTTCCGCACCGCCGCACCCGAGGCCGCCGGCACCGCGGCGGACATCTTCGCCGAGTCGGTGGACCACTGGGCCGGCGGCGGCTCACCGATGACCGTGCTGCTGGCCGCGGACTCCTGACGACGCCCGGCAACGCCGAGGGGGCGCGCCGCCCGTACGGATACGAGCGGCACGCCCCCTCGACCGCCCGGCGTCGTCAGAACCAGTTGCGCCGCCCGCCGACCTCGGCCAGCCACCGGTTGAGGTACTCGGCCCAGTCGGTCTCCTGGAACGTCGCGTGCTCGACGGTGAACGAGCGGTAGGAGTCGCTGCCCTCCGAGAAGAGGCCCGGCTTCTTGTCCATCTCCAGCACGACGTCCATCGCGTGGTCGTCCGCGATGAACGTCAGCTCGACCTGGTTGATCCCCCGGTACTGCGGCGGCGCGTGGAACTCGATCTCCTGGTAGAACGGCAGCGCCTGCCGCGTCCCCCGGATATGCCCCTGCTCCAGGTCCGCGCTCCGGAAACCGAACCCGAGGCTGCCGAAGCCGTCGAGGATCGCCTGCTGCGCCGGCAGCGGATGCACATTCACCGGATCGAGGTCGCTCGAATCCACCGCACGGGCGATCTGGAGCTCGGTGCTGACGCCCACGTTCATCCCGGTCAGATGGCGCCCCAGGAACATGGTGACGGGCGTCTCCCACGGGATCTCCAGCCCGAACGGCACCGAGTGCACGGCCTGGGCCCGCACCTCGAACGCGCCGCCCAGCCGCACCCGGGTGAACTCGACGTCCCGCTTGTACTCGCTGTCGCCGCTCTCCACCTCGACGCGTGCCTGGAGCCCGACGGACAGCCCCTCGATCCGCTGCGCGACCGAGCCGCCCTGGATACGGACCTCGCCCTGAGCGACCCCGCCGGGCACGACGTTCTCCTCGAACAGCACCGTCTCGACCGAGGCCCCTCCGGCGCCCAAGCTCGCCAGCAGCTTCTTGAAGCCCATGTGTCGTTCCTCCCCGGCGGCCACCAGCGTGGTCCGCACAGCGTCCTGTGATCCGTTTGGTCCCTACGAACGCGAAAGCGCGCCCGCCGGTTCCGCGGGGCCACACCCTGGCAACCCCCGGCCCGCTCGGCCAGTCGGCTGTTCGCCCGTTCCAGTAGCCTTGATCCGCATGGTTGACGCTGCCGAGCGGACCCCGCTCACCCGAGACTTCTTCGATCGCCCCGTGCTTGAGGTGGCCCCCGACCTCCTGGGCCGCACCCTCGTACGCATGACGCCGGACGGTCCGATCGAGGTGCGCCTTACAGAGGTCGAGGCGTACGCGGGCCAGGCCGACCCCGGGTCGCACGCCTACCGGGGCCGTACCGCGCGCAACGCCTCGATGTTCGGTCCGCCCGGACACGCGTACGTCTACTTCATCTACGGCATGTGGTTCAGCCTCAACCTGGTGTGCGGCCCGCAGGACATCGCGAGCGGGGTCCTGCTGCGCGCCGGCGAGGTGACGACGGGAGCGGAGCTGACCTACGAACGCCGCCCCAAGGCACGCGACGACAGGGAGCTGGCGAAGGGCCCCGCCCGCCTCGCCACCGCCCTGGACATCGACCGCACTCTCAACGGCACCGACATCTGCGCCGGTCCGCGGGGGCCGCTGACGGTTCTGACGGGGGCTCCGGCCCACGCGGCACTGATCCGCAACGGTCCTCGTACGGGCGTCAGCGGGGAGGGCGGCGTCCACCCCTGGCGCTACTGGATCGACGGCGACCCGACGGTCAGTCCGTACCGCGCGCACACCCCACGTCGCCGCCGCACAACCGCCGCTTGACTCTGAGCCCCGGGCCGCCTAACGTGGCCCGAGCCGCTTGAGACGGACAGCGCTGTGTGCGCGGACCGCAGAGCGGCACAACCACTACTACGAGGACCTCCCCATAGCGGGGCCTTATTCGGCTGTGCCGAAATTTGGCTTCGATCGGCTCGATTATGAGTCGCCGGGGGAATCCGCTAAAGTGGTGGACACGCCGAAAGGCGGAGAACAAACCCCCTCCAACGGGGATCTGAAATGTAATTCGGACCGGAAACGGAACGGAAAACGGATCTGGTAGGGTTGGAAACGCGAAGAAGCCGAAAGGCCGAAACGCACCGGCGGAAATCAGGACCGCGAGGATCTGATAGAGTCGGAAACGCAGGAACACGAAGGGAAGCGCCCGGAGAGACCGGTGAAACGGTCACAAAGGAAGCGTCCGTTCCTTGAGAACTCAACAGCGTGCCAAAAGTCAACGC
>NZ_JBWKFF010000009.1:0-15534 GCF_056434425.1 Streptomyces sp. NPDC044033
CTACACCGCAGAGACCACAAAGACCGCGGTAGAGAACCGACACGCCAACTTGGGGCCGGGCTAGCGCCCTTCCCACCAGGGCCCCCCCTCTTCCCCCCCGCCCCCCGCCACCGCCGCCGGTAGCCGGGCGACCGCCCGCGCCCGTCCACCACCGCGGCCACCAGCGCCAACGAGGCCACCACCAGAACCGCCGGCCACCACGACACCGCGCCCCGCCTCCTCCCTCGACAGCCCCCGCACTCGGCCCCCGCCTTCGACCGTACCCACCTCCGCCGGGTCCGGCATGGGCGTGCCACGCTCTCCGGATGACTCCAGCCCCCGCCGCGCCCGACGCCGCGCCGCCCGCCGATCCGGAACTTCTCGCCTTCGCCGTACGCCTGGCGGCCCAGGCCGGGCGGATGTCCGCCCGCGCGTTCCACGAGGGCGCCCGTCACCGCCTCAAGGAGGACGGCACCGAGGTCACGGACACCGATATCGCGATCGAGGAGTGGATACGCGCCGAGCTGGGCCGCCACGCGCCGGACGACGGGGTGTACGGCGAGGAGTGCGGCGAGAGCGCCGGCGTCTCCGGGCGGCGGTGGATCATCGATCCGGTCAACGGCACGAAGATGTTCGTCCACCGCACCCCGCTGTTCTCCAACGACATCGCCTACGAGGACGAGTACGGGCCCGCCGTCGGCGTGCTCAACCACCCCATGAGCGGCCAACTGGTCGCCGCCGGGCGTGGCTTGGGCTGTCTGCTGATGCTCGGCCCCGATCCGGACCCGGCCACCGGACGCCGCACGTACGTCAACGACCGTTCGGAGCTGGGCGGCGCGCGGACCCAGATGCACAACACGGCGGGCTGGCCCGGCGAACTGCTGACGGCCCTGCACGAGAAGGTGTTCCTGGTCCCCCACACGGGCGGCACCATGGACCTGGTCACCGGGCGGGCCGACGCCCTGGTGATCGCCGGGCCGCCGATGGGGTACGAGGACGTCGCGCCGATGCCGGTCATCGTCTCCGAGGCGGGCGGCCGGGTCAGCGACCTCGGCGGCACGTCCGTACTGACCGGGGACATGTCGGTACTGGCGACCAACGGGCGGCTGCACGAAGGGTTTCTGGAGCTGGTGGCCGGGCTGCCGCGCAGCCGTGACGTGCGCGCGCTGGGCCGGTGACGGTCAGGCCGGGCTGTCGGTGTGCCAGGCCAGGGTCTCGGTGATGTTGGCGCTCGCCTGGCGGGCGGCTTCGGCCGGGTCGTGGGAGCGCAGGGCGGTCAGCAGGTCCTCGTGGCCCGCGGGGGCGTTGCCGGCGAAGCCGGGGGAGTCCCAGAAGGCGGCCATGGAGGCGCGCAGGGGCGCGGCCAGGTTGCGGTAGAGCTCGCTGAGCAGCGGGTTGCGGGCGGCGTCCGCCACCCCGGCGTGGAAGTCCCAGTCGGCGGCGACCCACAGCTCGAAGTCGCGCGCGTCCCAGGCCGCCGCGCGGCGGGCCAGGATGTCGGCCAGGGCGTCGAGGTCGGCGTCGCCGGTGCGGGCCGCGGCGAGGCGCGCGGCCTGTACGTCCAGTGCCTGGCGGACCTCCAGGAGGTGCTCCTGGCCGCTGTCGCCGTAGAGCCGCTTGACCGCGCCGGAGAGTTCGCTGGTGGCCCGTACGTATGTGCCGTCGCCCTGGCGCACGTCGAGCAGCCCGGCGTGGGCGAGGGCGCGGACGGCCTCGCGGAGGGTGCCGCGGGCCACTTGGAGCTGTTCCATCAGCTCGGGCTCGGTCGGGATGCGGCCGCCGACGGGCCAGTCGCCGGAGGTGATCCGATGCCGCAGCCGGCCGATGACCTCGGCGGACAGCGAGGGGCGGCGTACCGGTTGCAGGCTCATCGGGGCGCTCTCTCCGCGGCTGTCGGTGACGGTCGGTAGCCCCCAGCATACATTCAATGATCTGACCTCTAATGGACAAGAAAACATCAGACGTCTTACCTTTGATGGGTGAATGCCGCACCGAATACCCCCGCCCCCGCCCGCGCCGCCTGGATCGCCGGAGCCGGCATCGTGCTGATCGCCCTCAACCTCCGCCTGGGCATCAGCAGCGCCGCCGCCCTCCTGGAAGAGCTCCGCGTGGACCCGGGCCTCGGCCCCCTGGCCGCGGCCCTGCTGCCCGCGCTCCCCACATTCGCCTTCGCCGCCGCGGGCGCCGGCACCGCGACGCTCGCCCGGCGGCTCGGCGCCGAGCGCACCGTCCTCCTGGCGCTGGCCGCCCTCACCGCCGGACTCGCCGTACGAGCCGTCCCCACCACCTGCGCCCTGCTGGCCGGCACGGTCCTCGGCACCTGCGGACTCGCCCTGTGCAACGTCCTGCTGCCGACCCTCCTGCGCGCCCACTTCCCGTCCCGCGTCGCGCTCCTGACCGGCGTCTACACCACCACGATGGCGCTGGGTTCGACACTGGGCGCCGCCGTGGCCGTACCCGTGGCCGACGCCATCGGCTCGCCCTCGCTGGGGCTGGCCGCATGGGCGCTGCCCGCGCTGGCCGCCACCGCGGTGTGGTCGTTCGCGCGCCCGCCCGAGGCGCGGGCCGCGGCGGACGCGGCGGCGGGGGAGCGGGTGTCTCCGCTCGCCATGGCCCGTACCCGGCTCGGCGCGCTCGTCACCGCCTACTTCGCCCTCCAGGCCCTGAACTGCTACGCCGTCATCGGCTGGCTGCCCTCACTGCTGTCCGACCACGGCATGTCCGGCGGCGCGGCGGGCGGCATGCTCGCCGTCACCCAGGCCGTGGGCGTCCCCGCGACCTTCGCGGTACTCGCCTTCGCCCGCGCGCCGGGCCGGCAGCGCACCGCCTTCGTCGCCATCTCGGCCGCCATGCTCGCCGGCTTCACGGGCCTGCTGGCCGCACCCGTCGCGCTGCCGCTGCTGTGGGCCGTGCTGGTCGGCCTCGGACTGTGCTCCTTCCCCCTGGTCCTCGCCGTGATCGGCGACAGCGGCACCACCCCCGCCGAGACCACCGCCCTCTCCACGCTCTCCCAGTCCCTCGGCTACCTGGTCGCGGCGCTGGGCCCGTTCGCCGTCGGCGTGCTGCGCAGCGCCTCCGGCGGCTGGGCCCTGCCGATGGCGGCGCTGCTGGTGACCGCCGCCGCCCAACTGGGCGTAGGCGTCGCCCTGTCGGCGAACCGCACCCGGAACCCCGCCACCGCGTGCCGAGCGGCGACGGCGGGGCACCCTAACCGGTGACATCGCACACAGGCAGCCCGGCGGAGGGGCTGATGCCCTTTTCGCGCCTTACGCTCAACGGACCGCTTGGCCCCTGGACCGGAACCAGCCCACGGAGGTTCACGCCCGTATGAAGCTCACCGTCGTCGGATGCTCGGGGACGTTTCCGTCCGCGGAATCGGCATGTTCGAGTTACCTCGTGGAGGCCGACGGCTTCAGGCTGCTGCTCGACATGGGCAATGGCGCCCTCGGCGAGATGCAGCGACACATCGGTCTCTACGACCTCGACGCGGTACTGCTCTCGCATCTGCACGCGGACCACTGCATCGACATGTGCGGCTACTTCGTCGCCCGCTATTACCGGCACGAGGGCGGCCGCGCGGACGCCATCCCCGTGTACGGGCCCCCGGGCACCGAGCAGCGGCTGTCCACCGCGTACGGCGACGTGCCGGACGACAAGTGCATGAGCGAGGTCTTCGACTTCCGCACGCTCGCCCCCGGCAGCTTCGGCCTCGGGCCCTTCACGGTCCGCGCCGAGCGGATGCGGCACCCGGTCGAGGCGTTCGGCTTCCGCGTCGAGCACGGCTCCTCGGCGCTCGCCTACTCCGGCGACACGGGCCCCTGCGAGGCCCTGGACACCCTCTCCGCCGACGTGGACCTGCTGCTCTGCGAGGCGTCCTTCACCTACGGCAAGGAAGACATCCCCGACCTCCACCTCAACGGCCGCGAGGCGGGCGAGATCGCCGCCCGCACGCGCGCGGGCCGGCTGGTCCTCACCCACATCCCGCCGTGGACGGACCCGGTCACCAACGTCCGCGATGCCGAATCGGTCTTCGCGGGGCCGGTCGAGGCCGCTACGGCGGGGGCGGTGTACGAGCTGTAGGGCGCGGGCCCGCCCCCGTACGGGCTGGTGGTGCGTACGGGCGCGGCGGTTGGTACGGGGCCGGTGGTGCGTACGGGCGCAGCGGTTCGTAAGGGCGCAGCGGTTCGTACGGGGTCGGCGGTACGTACGGGCGCGGCGGTACGTACGGGCCCGGCGGCACGCACGAATCCAGTGGTGCGTACGGGCACAGTGGCTCGTACAGGCCCAACGGCCCGTACGGGCGTGCGCGCGGCGCCGCACGCCCCCGACCGTACGCACGCGAAGGGTCCGGGCTCAGCCGGGCCGGCATCGGTGCGTTCGGGGCCCGGCGCGGCGGCGGTCTTCCGGCGGCCGAATCAAGGCGTAGGTTCGCACCGACTCTTGGGGCGAACGGGGTCCGTTCCATGATCCTCGTGCTGACATGCGCTCGTCATCCTCACCATTCCCCTCCTGGCACCCCGGCATCGCGGGGACCAGGACGACCGGAAGGAAGAGCCCATGCTCCGTACCTTGGGCGCTGGTGCCGCCGCGGCGGCGTTGCTCCTCATCGGATCGGCCGCCCCCTCCTCGGCAGCACGGGGCGGCGACGACGAGCCGCCGCCGGACGGCAAGATCACGATCACCGTCGCCGCGGTCAACGGGTCCGGCTGCCGTCCCGGCAGCGCCGCGGTGGCCGTCGCCCCCGACAACACCGCGTTCACCGTGACGTACAGCGAATACCTCGCCGAGGCGGGCAAGGACAGCAAACCCACCGACGCCCGGAAGAACTGCCAGATCGCGCTGAACGTGCATGTGCCGCAGGGCTTCACCTACGCCATCGCCCGCGCCGACTACCGCGGTTACGCCTCCCTCACGCCCGGCGCCACCGGCCTGGAGCAGGCGGGCTACTACTTCCAGGGCTCTCAGCAGACGGCCCGCATGAGCCACCGGTTCGCCGGCCCGTACGACGCCAACTGGCAGACGTCGGACGAGACCGACCTCGACGCGCGCGTCTACGCGCCCTGCGGCGAACAGCGCTACTTCAACATCAACACGGAGCTGCGGGTGACCAAGGGCTCGGACGCGAAGCTCACCAGCTACATGGCGATGGACTCCACCGACGGCAGCATCAACACGCTGTACCACTTCGCGTGGAAGAAGTGCCCCAAGCGGTAATCCCCCCTCTCGCGGCGCCGCCGCCCAGCACTTCGCCCCGCCGCGCAGCACTTCGCTCCGCCGCGCAGCACTTCGCTCCGCCGCGCAGCACTTCGCCCCGCCGACCGAATGATCGACGGGGCGAGGCGGCCGGGCCGCGGAACCGACGGCGTCCCCGTCGGTTCCGGGCCCTTCGACAGGCGAGCGGCGAGCGGCGAGCGGTCCCGGGCTACGCCTTCGTGAGGTCCTCGACCTCTTCCTCGGGCTCTCGGCCCGGGGTGGTGAGGTTGAACTTGGTGATCACGAAGCGGAAGAGCACGTAGTACACCGCCGCGAAGCACAGCCCGATCGGGATGATCATCCATGGCTTGGTCGCGAGGTTCCAGTTCAGCGCGTAGTCGATCAGACCCGCCGAGAACGTGAAGCCGTCATGGACGCCCAGCGCCCAGGTGATGCTCATCGAGAGGGCCGTCAGCACCGCGTGCACCGCGTACAGCAGCGGGGCGATGAACATGAACGAGAACTCGATCGGCTCGGTGATGCCGGTGACGAACGAGGTCAGCGCCAGCGAGATCATCATGCCCATGACCGCCTTGCGGCGCTCGGGGCGGGCGCAGTGCGCGATGGCCAGGGCGGCGGCCGGCAGGCCGAACATCATGATCGGGAAGAAGCCGGAGGTGAACAGGCCGGCGCTCGCGTCGCCCGCCATGAAGCGGTTGATGTCGCCGTGCACGAGCTGGCCGGCCGCGTTGGTGAAGTCGCCGAGCTGGAACCAGGAGACGGTGTTGACGAACTGGTGCATGCCGACCGGGATCAGCGCGCGGTTGATCAGACCGAAGAGGCCGGCGCCCGCGGCGCCGAGGCCCGTCATCCACTCGCCGAAGCTGGTGATGGCGTCGCCGATCGGCTGCCAGCCGACGACGACCAGGACGCCCATGGCGGTGCCGACGAAGGCCATGATGATCGGGACCAGCCGGCGGCCGTTGAAGAAGCCCAGCCAGTCGACGAGCTTGGTGCGGTGGAACCGCTGCCACAGGACCGCGCTCAGCAGACCCATGATGATGCCGCCGAGCACGCCGGGGTTCTGGTACGCGGCGGCCACGGCGTCACCGTGGGCCGGTATGCAGGCTCCGGTGAGCGAGCTGGTGGAGGCGAACTTGGAGCCGTCCGCGCAGGCGATGGGGAACTGGTGGATCACCGAGTAGTAGACGAGGAACCCGGTGACGGCGGCGAGCGCCGTCGAGCCGTCCGCCTTCTTGGCGAAGCCGATCGCGACACCGATGCAGAAGAGCAGCGGCAGGCCGAGGGAGGAGTCGAACAGGATGCCGCCGGCGCCCGCGAACACCTTGGCGACTTTGTCCCAGCCGAGGCCGTCGGGGCCGAAGACGTCGGGCTGCCCGAGTCGGTTCAGGATGCCGGCTGCGGGGAGGACGGCGATCGGCAGCTGGAGACTGCGGCCGACCTTCTGCAGCCCTTGGAACAGCCCGGACCCCCGCTTCTTCGCGGGTGGTGCCGTGGCGGTGGCCGTGCTCATCGGATTCCTCCAGGTGAGGCGGGCGCTCGGGGAAAAGGGACGGCCCGCATTTTGGTCTACACCATTCAGTGGTTTAGACCTGTTGTAACACGTGAGGACCACATAAAGGAATCCATCATTCCCGGCATTCTGTAACGCACGCCAAACAGCCCCCGAGCCAACCGACTTGGGGGCTGATGCTGTCAGAGGGCCACCGATACGGGAAGGCCCAGGTGAGGGCCGGTACGGACGCCCGTACCCGCCCTAGCGCACGTTCTCCTGCTCGATCTCCGCCGCCAAGTCCTCCGGCTCCCGACCGGGCGTCGGCAGATTGAACTTGGTGATCGCGAAGCGGAAGACCACGTAGTAGACCACCGCGAAGCACAGACCGATCGGAATGATCAGCCAAGGTTTGGTCGCGAGGCTCCAGTTAATGACGTAGTCGATCAGACCGGCCGAGAAACTGAACCCGTCATGCACGCCGAACGCCCACGTCACCGCCATCGAGACACCCGTCAGCACCGCGTGCAGCGCGTACAGCACCGGGGCGATGAAAAGGAACGAATACTCGATCGGCTCGGTGACCCCCGTCACGAACGACGTCAGCCCCACCGACAGCATCATGCCGCCGATCACCTTGCGGTTCTCCGGCCGGGCGCAGTGCGCGATGGCCAGCGCCGCCGCCGGCAGCGCGAACATCATGATCGGGAAGAACCCCGACGTGAACTGCCCCGCACTCGGATCACCCGCCAGAAAACGGTTGATGTCACCATGCACCACCGTGCCGTCCGGCTTCGTGAAATCACCGAACTGGAACCACATGAACGTATTCAGGAACTGGTGCAACCCGATCACCAGCAGCGCCCGGTTCGCGACACCGAAGATGCCCGAACCCGACGACCCCAGATCCGTCAGCCACTCACTGAAACTCGTCAGCGCGTCGCCCACCGGCGGCCACACCCACAGGCAGAGCACCGCGAAGACCAGCGCCACGAACGACATCAGGATCGGCACCAGCCGCCGGCCATTGAAGAAACCCAGCCAGTCCACCAGCTTCACCCGGTGGAACCGCTGCCAGAACCACGCGCTCAGCAACCCCATCACGATGCCGCCGAAAACCCCCGGATTCTGGTACGTGGCCGCATCCGCCGACGACCCCTTCAGACACGTCCCCGACGTGAACTCCGCACCGCCCGAGCAGTCCGGGAACTGATGCAGGATGTTGTAGTAGACGAGGAACCCCGCCACCGCCGCCAGCGCCGTCGAACCGTCCGCCTTCTTCGCCATACCGATCGCGACACCCACGCAGAACAGCAGCGGCAGCCCCAGCGACGAATCCAGCAGCGCACCGCCCGCGCCCGCGAAGACCTTGGCCACGTCGTCCCAGCCCAGCCCCTCGACGCCGAACACATCGTCCTGGCCCAGCCGGTTCAAGATGCCCGCCGCGGGCAGCACCGCGATCGGCAGCTGCAGACTGCGCCCCATCTTCTGCATGCCCTGGAAAAGCCGCTGCGTCCACGGCTTCGGCGCCCCGGACCGCTTCCGCGGGGCCGCCGCGGCGGCGTCTGAACTCATCTGCGTCCTCCCGGGTGTCACTGCCCAACAGCACACGCGCCGCTTGCCGCATACTGGTGTAGACCACCGCGGTAGCGATGCGGCCCCACCCGGAGCACGGCACCGGATGATCGCCATCCTCAGCCGGATGGCATACCGATGCCCAAATAGCTGGGCCATCCGTGCGTTAACGTGTGAAAACCGCTCGGCGGCACCGCCGAAGGGCCGAGACAACAGGAGTGCACATGGCCAGCAAGGCTGAGAAGATCGTCGCCGGCCTCGGCGGCCTCGACAACATCGAAGAGGTCGAAGGCTGCATCACCCGCCTGCGCACCGAGGTCGTCGACCCCTCCCTCGTCGACGAAGCCGCGCTCAAGGCCGCCGGCGCCCACGGCGTCGTCAAGATGGGCACCGCGATCCAGGTCGTCATCGGCACCGACGCCGACCCGATCGCCGCCGACATCGAAGACATGATGTGAGCCGCTGAACTCCCCGCCGAAGGGCCCCCTCCGCCATGCGTCCCCCGCGAGCACGCACCGGAACGGGGCCCTTCGCAATGCCGCTAGGCTCGATGCCATGTCTCGCATCGACGGCCGCACGCCCGACCGACTCCGCCCCATCACCATCGAACGCGGCTGGAGCAAGCACGCCGAAGGCTCCGTCCTCGTCTCCTTCGGCGACACCAAGGTCTTCTGCACCGCCTCCGTGACCGAGGGCGTCCCCCGCTGGCGCAAGGGCAGCGGCGAGGGCTGGGTCACCGCCGAATACTCCATGCTGCCCCGCTCCACCAACACCCGGGGCGACCGCGAGTCCGTACGCGGCAAGATCGGCGGCCGCACGCACGAGATCTCCCGCCTCATCGGCCGCTCGCTGCGCGCCGTCATCGACTACAAGGCGCTCGGCGAGAACACCATCGTCCTCGACTGCGACGTCCTCCAGGCCGACGGCGGCACCCGCACCGCGGCCATCACCGGCGCCTACGTCGCCCTCGCCGACGCCATCGCCTGGGCCCAGGGCAAGAAGATCATCAAGCACGGCCGCCAGCCGCTCACCGGCACCGTCAGCGCCGTCAGCGTCGGCATCGTCGGCGGCGTCCCCCTCCTCGACCTCTGCTACGAGGAGGACGTACGCGCCGAGACCGACATGAACGTCGTCTGCACCGGCGACGGCCGCTTCGTCGAGATCCAGGGCACCGCCGAGGCCGAGCCGTTCGACCGCACGGAACTCAACTCCCTGCTCGACCTCGCGGTCGCGGGCTGCGCCACACTCGACGCCGCCCAGCGCGAGGCGCTCGCCGCGGAGCTGTGACGGAACGACCGAGCAACCCTCGGCGGGGTAAAGCGCGTTCCTAGAGATACGGGTGTACGGACCCGCACCGGCTGTCCGTACACCCGTATCCGCATCTTCCGGGAGGGGACCCCGCCATGACCGAGCGCCCGCGCCACCGCCGCCGCGCCGCCACCACCGTCACCGCCTGCGCCGTGCTCGCGATCGCGCTGCCGCTCATATCCGCGTGCGACCCCGTCGACAAGGCGGTGGACTGCGGCCGGCTCGCGTCCACGCTCTCCGACGACGTGAGCGACCTCGCCCGCACCGTGCACAACACGTCGGCCGGCTCCGACGAGGCCAAGAAGTCGGTGAAACAGCTCAACAAGGACCTCGGGCGGCTCGCGAAATCCGACGACGAGTCCGTGAAGAAGTCCGCCAACGCCCTGACGAAGGCGGTCGACGAGATCGACGACGCCGTCGCCGACGGCAAGCGCCCCGACCTCTCCGGACTCAAAGCCGCGACCAGCGGGCTCGTCAAGACCTGCACCCCTGGATAATCGGGCCCCATGCACCGTCTGATCCTCGCCACCCGCAATGCCAACAAGGTCACCGAACTGCGCGCGATCCTCGCCGACGCCGACCTGGACGTGGAGCTCGTGGGCGCCGACGCCTACCCCGAGATCCCCGACGTCAAGGAGACCGGCGTCACCTTCGCCGAGAACGCCCTCCTCAAGGCCCACGCCCTGGCCCGCGCCACGGGCCACCCGGCCGTCGCCGACGACTCCGGCCTCTGCGTCGACGTCCTGAACGGCGCCCCCGGCATCTTCTCCGCCCGCTGGTCCGGCACCCACGGCGCCGACCAGGCCAACCTGGACCTGCTCCTCGCCCAGCTCGGCGACATCGCCGACGAACACCGCGCCGCCCACTTCGCCTGCGCCGCGGCCCTCGCCCTCCCCGACGGCACGGAACGCGTCGTGGAGGGCCGCTTGGAGGGCACCCTGCGTCACGCCCCCGCGGGGAGCGGGGGCTTCGGCTACGACCCGATCCTCCAGCCGCTGGGGGAGTCGCGCACCTGCGCGGAACTGACGGCGGAGGAGAAGAACGCGATCAGCCACCGGGGGAAGGCGTTCCGGGGGCTGGCGCCGGTGGTGCGGGAGCTGCTGGGCTGACGCGCCGTACGCCGAAGGCCCGGTGCGCTGTTACCGCGCGCCGGGCCTTCGATTCCATTGTCAGTGCGGCCGGTGGGACTCGAACCCACATGGGATTGCTCCCAGGTGCCCCTAAAACACCCGCTTATACCAATTCAGCAACGGCCGCCAGCCGCCAGCCGCCGACCGTAGATCTCGGTCAGCGGCTCACAGTGTACGGCGACGCGAAGCTATTCCACGAGTGGCTTCGATCGGCGACTCCGGCACCAGGTGTCTGTCAGCGCGTGACAGTTCGGACAGAGATAGCGAAGGTTCTCCCGCCGGTTGTCGAGCCAGTCGCCGCTGATGTGGTCGATATGGAGCGTCATCGGCCTGCCGAGCCACTCGCCCGGGTTGTCGCAGGAGCCACAGTGGTACGGGACCCCGATCTCGCCGAGGGCCCTGTGCAGCCGCGAGCGGTTGACGCGTGACGAGCCCGCCGGATTCACGCGGAGCACCTCGTCGGCGATGAGCTTCGGAGCCACCACCTGGACCGTGCGCTTGGTCTGTCGCTTGAAGTGGCCGGTGTCGATGCCGAGCTGGGTCGTCCGGCGGTGCAGCCGTCGATGGTTCGCGTCGTTCACGGCGAGGCCCAGGGCGCGCATGACGTCGGCGTAACTGGTGGACCGTGCGACCACAGCGGGCAGCCGGTCGTCGGGGAGCGTCAGCCGGGAGTGGCTGAAGTGCCCGATGTCCACTCCGTGCTCCGCCAACATGCGGCGGAGCACGGCCCGGGACCGACCGTCGTCAGGGATGCCGAGCGCTCGTGCCACAGCGCGAACGCTCGTCGCGGAAGCGGCGGCCGCTGTGAGTTCCTCGACGGTGAACGGCAGGTCGAGCTGCGGTCGGTTCAGCGCGGGGAAATGGCTCGCGTCGATTCCGGCGGCGGCTATACGCCGCGCGATGTGGGAGAGCGTGCCGGTCGCCGGTGGCGCACCGAGCTTCTGCGCGACCTCGCGCAGCGTGGTGGATGAGGCGACGGCCTCGGCTATCGCGGCGTCGGGGTACTTGCGCCACGGGCTCCGCTGCTTGAAGTGGCTGGTGTCGATCCCGTAGCCGGCCGCGGTGCGCTGCAACGTCCTGCGGTGTCCCCCGCTCGCTTTGACGCCGAGTCTGCGCATGAGGTCGGCCCAGGTGGCCGAGACGGTGACGGCGCCGGCCAACTCTTCACGGGTGTATCGGACAGCCATGGCTCCCCCTCCGTACCCGGCCACGCGTTCGCGGCCTCGTACGGAGAAACGAACCGCTTATCGGACGGTTACGCCCGAAAAGCGGAACGCTTCGTGCCGGTGGAGGGGGATTCGTACCGGCGGAGGGAAAGGGGGAAGGGGGCCGGTCAGAACTTCGGGTCCGGGGCCGCGGAGGTGACCATTTCCGCGGCTTCCTCCTTGGTGGAGACCGACGGCGGGGAGCCCTCCAGGGGCTGGCGCGCCGTCTCCTTCAGGCAGGCGACCGCGATGATGCCGACCAGGGCCGCGGCCGTGGTGTACACCGCCGGCATCATGTCGCTGCCCGTCCCCGCGATCAGGGCGGTGATCACCAGCGGGGTGGTGCCGCCGAAGAGGGAGACGGCGAGGTTGTAGCCGATGGACAGCGAGCCGTAGCGGACGTTGGTGGGGAAGAGGGCGGGGAGCACGGCCGACATGGTGCCGAGGAGGCAGACCAGGGGGAGGCCGAGCATCAGCATGCCGCCGGCGACCGCGAGCAGGCTGCCCTGTTTGAGGAGGAGGAAGGCGGGGACGGACAGGACGAAGAATCCGATCATGCCCGCCATCAGCAGCGGTTTGCGGCCGATGCGGTCGTTGAGGCGGCCGATGAAGGTGATGATGAGCATCAGCACGATCATCACGCCGATCAGGATGATCAGACCGTGCGCGTCGTTGTACTTGAGCTGGTCCGTCAGGTACGTCGGCATGTACGACAGCAGCATGTAGTCGGTGATGTTGTACGCGCCGACGAGCACGATGCACAGCACCAGCTTGGGCCACTGCGCGATGAAGATCTGCTTCAGCTCGGTGGTCTCGCTGTTGATGTTCTCGCCGGTGGGGGACGCGTTCTCCTCCGCCAGCTTCTGGAAGGCGGGGGTGTCCTCCAGCTTCATCCGCAGGTAGAGGCCGATCAGGCCGATCGGGCCCGCCACCAGGAACGGCACCCGCCAGCCCCACTGGTTCATGGCGTCGGAGCTGAGCGTCGTGGTGAGGATGGTGACGAGACCGGCGGCGCATACGTAGCCGGCCAGCGTGCCGAATTCGAGGAAGCTGCCGAAGAAGCCGCGCCGCTTGTCCGGCGCGTACTCGGCTATGAAGGTCGACGCGCCGCCGTACTCACCGCCCGTGGAGAAGCCCTGGAGCATGCGGAAGAGGATGAGCAGGGCCGGGGACCAGAAGCCGATCGCGGCGTACGACGGGATCAGGCCGATGACGAACGTGCTGGTGGCCATCAGGACCATCGTCAGGGCCAGCACGGTCTTGCGGCCGATGCGGTCGCCGAGGGGGCCGAAGAAGAGGCCGCCGACGGGGCGTATGAGGAAGGCCACGGCGAAGGTCGCCAGCGAGGACAGCAGCCGCACGGTGTCGTTCCCGGACGGGAAGAACACGTTGCCGATGGTGACGGCGAGGTAGCTGTAGATGCCGAAGTCGAACCATTCCATGGCGTTGCCGAGTGCGGCCGCCTTGACCGCGCGCCGGACGACCTTCTCGTCGGTGACCGTGATGTCGGTCCGGCGCAGCTTGGGGTCCTTGCGTCGTGCGGCGGCTCTGAACAGGGCCCTGTGTCGCTTGAGCGCCTGGGGGTCCTGGTCTGGGTCAACCTCGGTTGTGCTGCCGGTGGACACGGCTCGGGTCCTCTCGATAGGTCGGCCGCGCTCGCGGCTGTGCACGTACGAAGGGGACGTCTGCACGATTGATGGCCGCTTAAACCAGTTTCCTCGCGGAACGCGATGTAGGTCACTCGGGCAGGGCCGTTCGGGTGAGGAACGATCCGGGGCCAAAGGGAACGCGGGCTCTTTTTTACCCGTCATCACAACCGGGAAGTTGGTGCCCGCCGCCGGGCAGCCGCCCGTTGAGGAGAGAGAACCCGATGACCGACCGCGCCGAGACCCGACGGGCCAGCTTGCGGACCGTGCTGGTGACGTTCGCGGTGGTGACCGTACTCGCGCTGGGCGGGGTGTGGTTGAGTCAGGCCGCGGACCGGGCGAGCGCGGTGGGCGCGGCGCCGAAGACGGCGGCGGCGCAGAAGTCGCGGCCCGCGGAGACGGAGAAGAAGGCGGAGGCGAAGGCGGCGGCGCCGACGGAGCTGGCGGGGGTGCGTGACTGCGGGGCCGGTGATCCGGTGCTCGAACCGAAGATCATCACGTTGGCCTGTGCGGACGCGGGAGCGGTGGCGAGCGACATCAAGTGGGAGCGCTACGGCGCGGACGGCGCGGACGGCAGCGGTGTGGTGCTGGTGTCCGGCGGTGCGAAGGGTGTGGCGCCGGCGTCGTTCCCGGCGTCGTTCCATCTTTACGGGGCGAAGAACGTGGACGGGAAGATGGCTTTCACCGGCCTGGACGTGGAGTACCTGGGCGCGACGCCGTCCGGCGACTCCACGGAGACTTACACGATCGCGTGATGGGCATCCGTGGTCGGATCGCGCTCGCGATCTCTTTCGTCACCGCGCTCGCGGTGGTGGTGCTGGGCGTCGCGGTGCACCATATTTCGGGTATGGAGCGGGATCATCAGGCCCGTTCGTATCAGGACGGGCTGCTCAGTTCGGCGCTCCAGGTCTATCAGCGGGACGGCACGCTCGCGCTGGGCGCGCAGCTCGATGACTCGGCGCTGCCGACGCCGCTGGCACATACGGCGTCGGCGGGGCACTCCGGTACGTACATCAGCGGCGGCGGCGATCCGCGGGTCTGGGCGGCGACGGGGGTGGGCGGCGGTAAGACGCTGTCGGTGTCGGCGCCGTATCCGGAGCGGGACGCGCTGCAGTCGGCGCTGGACCGGGCGCTGCTGGTGGCGGGGGTGGTCACGGTGGCGCTGATGGCGGTGGTGGCGTGGTTCGTGGCGCAGTCGCTGTCGCGGCGGCTGCGGCGCAGTGCGGCGGCGGCGCGGCGGATCGCGGCGGGTGAGCCGCCGGACGCGGAGGCGCTGACCGGTGGGGGCCGGGACGAGGTGGCGGAGCTGGGGCGTTCGGTGCACGACATGGCGGCGTCGTTGGCCGCGCGGGTGGAGACGGAGCGGAAGTTCACCGCCGATGTGGCGCATGAGCTGCGGACGCCGGTGGCGGGGTTGGTGGCGGCGTCGGAGCTGCTGCCGCATCCGCGGGCGGTGGAGATGGTGCAGGACCGGGCGCAGACGATGCGGGGGCTGATCGAGGATCTGCTGGAGGTGTCGCGGCTGGACGCGGGGGTGGAGAGCGCGCAGCTGGATCCGGTGGATCTGCCGTCGCTGGTGCGGGGGATCGTGAAGCGGGCGGCGCGGCAGCGCGGGGTCGCGGATGTGTCGGTCGCGGTGGTGGGGGAGGGCCGGATCGTGTCGACGGATGCCCGCCGGGTGGAGCGGATTCTGGTGAATGTGCTGGCCAACGCGGCGAAGCACGGTAAGCCGCCGATCGAGATCACGGTGCGGGGCACGTCGATCGTGGTGCGGGACCATGGCGCGGGGTATCCGGCGGATCTGGTCGATCAGGGGCCGCGGCGGTTCCGTACGGCGGCGCCGGAGCGCGGTACGGGGCATGGTCTGGGGCTGACGATCGCGGCGGGGCAGGCGGCGGTGCTGGGGGCGCGGCTGCGGTTCGGGGGGGGGGGGGGGTGGGGGTGGGGGGGGGGGGGGGGGGGGCTGGAGTGGCCCAGAGAGAGGG
>NZ_JBWKFF010000009.1:15544-294392 GCF_056434425.1 Streptomyces sp. NPDC044033
GCGTGTGAGGGGGCGTGTTTTGTGTGTCCCGCCTTCGGGGGAGCGGTTGATGGTTGTGGGGTTTCGGTTGTGTTTCGCCCCCCCGGGGGGCGCCGCCCCCGAGGCCGTGCTGGAGCTGCCGGATGCGCCGGAGGGCGGGGCGGCGGAGGTGCGGGGCGGGTCGGTTACAGCCCCAGGTCCTTGATGATCTTGGCGACGTGGCCGGTGGCCTTGACGTTGTACAGGGCGTGCTCGACCTTGCCCTGTTCGTCGACGATGACGGTGGAGCGGATGACGCCGGTGACGGTCTTGCCGTACAGCTTCTTCTCGCCGAAGGCGCCGTAGGTCTCCAGGACCTTCTTGTCGGGGTCGCCGACGAGGGTGACCTTGAGGTTCTCGGCCTCGCGGAACTTGGCGAGTTTCTCGGGCTTGTCGGGGGAGACGCCGATGACGTCGTAGCCGTGGCCCGCGAGGAATTCGAGGTTGTCGGTGAAGTCGCAGGCCTGCTTGGTGCAGCCGGGGGTGAGGGCGGCGGGGTAGAAGTAGACGATGACCTTGCGGCCGCGGTGGTCGGCGAGCGAGACCTGCTTGCCGTCGGCGTCGGGCAGGGTGAAGGCGGGGGCGGTGTCGCCGGGCTGAAGTCGCTCGCTCATGGCTCTCCTCATGGCTGGGTGGCTGTGCCCCCGAGCGTAGCCACGTCCCCGATCGGGGGTGCTGTGGGGCGTACCCGCGACGGAGCTGACAGACTGTCCATCACGGAACATCGACATGACGGAGGCAGCGCGGTGTCGGAAGCCAGGACCCCTGCGCAGATCGAGGCGGACATCGCCCGTAGGCGGCGGGAGCTCGCCGTGACGCTGGACGAGATCGGGGTGCGGGTGCACCCGTCGACGATCGTCGGTGACGCGAAGGCGAAGGTGGCCTCGACCGTGGACCGCACCGCGGGACGGGCGTACGTCGCGGTCAACCGTGTGGTCTCCGACGCGCGGGCGCAGTTCGTCTCGCCGGACGGGGCGCCGCGGGTGGAGCGGATCGTGCCGGCCGCGCTGCTGGTGGTGGGCGTGGTGGGGCTATTGACCCTGTCCTCGCGCCGTCGCCGGGACTGAGTTCCTCCGTACGGACCGGGTCCGGCCCGCCTCCGTACCGGCGACCCCTACTTGTGCGGTCCCGTGCCCGCGGGGGCGGGCCGGGCAGGTACCGTCTTGGCGTGAGCGAGAACCCCACCCACGACAAGCTGCCCATCCGGATGCTGCACGACCGGGTGCTGGTCCGTACCGACATCCCGGAGGGCGAGCGCCGGTCGACCGGCGGCATCGTCATCCCGGCGACCGCGGCGGTCGGCCGCAGGCTGGCCTGGGCCGAGGTCGTCGCGGTCGGGCAGAACGTACGGACGGTGGAGCCGGGCGACCGGGTGCTGTACGACCCGGAGGACCGGGCGGAGGTCGAGGTCCGCAGCGTGGCGTATGTGCTGATGCGGGAGCGGGATCTGCACGCGGTGGCGGCGGAGCGGCTGGAGGGTTCGGAGGACTCGACGGGGCTGTATCTGTAGCGGTCCGCGGCGGCTGGGCGCCGTCCGTGGCGCGGGGGCTGGTGGCTGAGGTCACCAGCCTTTTTCGTGGGGTTTTTGCTACGGTTGCCGGGAACCCGACGAGACGCGCCGTACCGGGTAGGCAAAGACGACGCACCCCTGTTGAAGCTCGTTTTCACGGAGGTGCCGTCATGGCATGGATTCTGCTCACGATCGCCGGTCTGCTTGAGGTCGGCTGGTCGATCGGGATGAAGTACACCGAGGGTTTCACCCGGCTGTGGCCGAGTGTGTTCACGGTCGTGGGTATCGCGGCCAGCATGCTGCTGCTCTCGCAGGCCGCCAAGACGCTGCCGATCGGCACGGCGTACGGCGTGTGGGTGGGCATCGGGGCGGCCGGCGCGGCGGTGCTCGGGATGGTGGTGCTCGGCGAACCGGCGACCGCGGCGCGGATCTTCTTCGTCTGTCTGCTGCTGGTGGCGGTCGTCGGTCTGAAGGCGACCTCGGGCCACTGAGGGCTCGTCCCGGCCGCCCGGCCCCTCCTGGTCTCCCGGCCGCCTGGCCGCCTGACCCCCTCCTGGTCTCCCGGCCCGCCTGGTCTCCCGGCCGCTGGGTGGTCAGGAGGCCAGCAGGTCGTCCAGCTCGGAGGCGAAGAGCACGGCGGGGTCGATGCCCATGCCGGTGAAGTGGCCGGCCAGTTCCAGGGACAGGACGCCGTGCACCCGGGTCCAGGTCGTCAGCGCCCGGCGCAGCGTCGCGGGCGGCGCGGAGTGTCCGTGTGCCCACTGGCGGTGGTCGGCGAGGTGGGTGTCGAGCGCCGTCGCGGGGCGGTCCGCGGGCGGTCCGCAGGCGTCGAGGAGCGTCGCCATGATCTCGGCCGCGATGGCGGTGACGTCGTCGGGCGCGTGGTAGCCGGGGACGGGTGTGCCGTAGATGAGGAAGTAGCGCTGGGGGTCGGCCAGGGCCCAGTCGCGCAGGGTGTGTGCCTGCCCGGTGAGGTCGGCGCCGTCCTCGGCGGCGGCGCGGACGGCGTCGGCGATGCTGCGGTACGCGTCCCTGATGAGCGCGGTGATCAGTTCGTCGCGGCCGGCGAAGTACCGGTAGAGCGCGGGGCCGCTCATGCCCATCTGTTTGGCGATGGCGTTCAGGGAGAGGCCGGACGCTCCCGAGGCGGCGATCTGCTGCCGCGCGTGGTCCTTGATCTCCGTACGTACTTGGTCCCGGTACCGCTCACGGGGCGTCGCCTTGGCTGCGGCCATTACCCACCACGTCCCCTCTGGCTGTGCTGGCTGCTCTGGTGTGCTTTTCCTTGGGTGACAACTTATCGCCACGGATAGAGCATGCAGCGAACCGGTCCGACGGCACCTTGACAGCTTAGTGTTGACTCATCATTCTTGTTAATGCTTATAACTGTAGTGATCATTTATAGGTGCGGGCTGTGGTCCGCACCGTCCGCGCGATCTTCGAGGTTTCTCTCATCCGCGCCGGCCACGGCGCACGACGCTCCAGGAGAGCAGTCATGATCAGAGCCCGTAAGCGCTTCCGACCCGCCGCCGTCGTCATCGCCCTGGCGGCCACGGCGGCCCTCGCCGCCCCGGCGGTCGCGCTGCCCGCCCAGGGCGGCCGGCAGTCCTCCGCCGCGCGTATCAGCTGGCGCGACTGCGAGGACCGGGATTTCCAGGGCATGCGGTGCGGCACGATCCGGGTGCCGGTGGACTGGTCGCGCCCGGGCGCCGGCAGTCTCACCCTCGCCCTCGTCCGCCGCCCGGCCGACGACCAGGCGCACCGGCAGGGCACCCTGCTCATGAACGACGGAGCCGGCGGGTCGTCGATCGAGCAGCTGCGCCTGGCGATACGGTCCGGCTTCCCCTCGTACGCGGGGGCCATGACCGAGAGGTTCGACATCGTCGCGGTGGACCCGCGCGGAGTGGGGCAGAGCACGCCGGTCCGCTGCTCTGAGCCGCTCAAGCCCGCCGGTGTCAGCTACTTCCCGCGCGACCGGGCCGCGTTCGACACGCTCGTCGCCCACAACCGGGCCTTCGCCGAGAACTGCCTGCGCGAGAACGGCCCGCTCGTCGCCCACACCGACCTGACCAGCACCGCCCGGGACTTCGAGGCGGTACGGATCGGACTGGGCGAGCGGCGGCTGAACTGGTACGGCATCCACTACAGCACGCTGCTCGGGCGCACCTACGCCGATCTTCACCCCGGCCGGCTGCGCACCATGGTCCTCGACACGGCGCTGGACGACACCGGTTCGCCCACCGAGCGGATCGTCAAGGAGGCGGCGACCGCCGAGGACGCGTTCAACCGCTTCACCGCCTGGTGCGCCGGCTCGGCGAAGTGCGCCCTGCACGGCGAGGACGCGGCGGCCGCGTACGACGCCCTCGTCGCTCGCGCCGACCGCACCCCGATCCCGGCCCCCGGCGCGGGCCACCGGCCGCTGACCGGCGAGGACATCCGCGGCGCCACCCAGGACTACCTGTCCCTGTCCGCGTTCACCTGGCCCGCGCTGGCGCGGGCCATGGCCAAGGCCAGGACCGGCGACGCCACGGACTTCACCGTCGTGCCCGACGCCACGCTGGACCGCGTCCAGGTCCTGGTGCCCGCCTGCCTGGACAGCGCGCGCCCGGTGGCCACGTTCGGCGAACTGACCCGGCTGCGGCAGCGGGTGGCGCGCACCTCGCCCCATCTCGGCGGCGCCGTACGGTCGTGGACCGCGCTCGCCGGCTGCCTCGGCTGGCCCGTACCGGCCGTCCCCGTCGACGCCGGCGACCCGGTGCGGGGCGCGCCGCCCGCGCTGGTCCTCCAGTCCACCCACCAGGCCCTGGCCCCGCACAGCGCGGGGTACGCCATGGCGGATCAACTGCCCGGCAGCGTCGTCCTGAGCCGTGAAGGCGACGACTACAGCATGGTCCTGTTCTCCCGGTGTGTCCGCGATGCCGCCAACCGCTACCTGACCACCCGCGCCCTGCCCGCGCCGGACACCACCTGCACCGACTGAGCCGCGCTCCGGCACCGCCCATGGCGCTGTCGGCGCGGCGTGGAATCTAGGGATCGAGCAGCGAGTCCTGGTTGCCGAACGCGCCGTCGTCGTCGGGGCCGGGGGTCTCGGGCGGCGGGGTGGGGGCGCCCGTGGGCCGGGTCGGGGCCTCGGTGGGCGGGGTGTCGGAGGTCGGCGGTGAGCTGGGGGTGGTGGGGTCGGAGGAGGTCGGGGGGCCGCTGGTGGCGGTGGGTTCGTCGGAGGCCGAGGAGGCGGGCGGCTCGGAGGGCGTGGACGGTTCGTCGGAGGGGGCCTCGGCGCCGCCCTCCAGGTTCAGGTCGAAGTCCTCGGCGGGCTCGTCCCCCAGCGCGGCGGCGGTGTACGCGGCCCAGATCTGGGCGGGCGGGCCGCCGCCGTTCATACGGGGCTGGCCGGCGGCCCCGTACAGCGGCTTCTGGACGGCGCTGTCGGGGTCCTGGCCCATGACCGCGACGACGGTGGCCAGGTCGGGGGTGTAGCCCGCGAACCAGGCGGCCTTGTCGTCGTCCGCGGTGCCGGTCTTGCCCGCGGCGGGCCGTCCGGCGGCCTGGGCGGCGGAGCCGGTGCCGTTGTCGACGACGCTGCGCAGGATCGAGGTGGTGGTGTCGGCGGCGTCGCGCGGCACGGCCTGCTTCTTCCCCCGGCCGGGCAGGTCGACTTGCTCGGCGCCCTTGGTGGCCTTGGTGACCATCGTGTACGTGCCGTGCTCGCCGTGGCCCGCCAGCGTGGCGTACGCCTGGGTCATGTCGAGGACGCTGGCGGTGGCGACGCCGAGGGCCATGGAGGGGAAGGCGTTGAGGTTGGGGGTCTTCTTCGGCAGGCCGAGGGCCGTGGCGGTGTCCTTGACCTTCTGGGTGCCGACGTCCTCGGCCATCTGGGCGTAGACGGCGTTGACGGACTTGTCCATGGCCTTGGTGACGGTGACCCGGCCGTAGGAGACGTCGTCCTCGTTGGGCGGCGCGTAGCCGACGGGGCCGTTCGGGCCCTGCACCGGGCGGCGGTTGGTGCCGTCGTAGCCGGTGTTCGGGGCGATGGCCCGGCCGTCCTGGGTCTTGGAGCCGTTCTGCACGGCGGAGGCGAAGATGAAGGGCTTGAACGTCGAGCCCACCTGGTAGTCGCGGCGGGTCGCGTTGTTGACGTACTGCTTGGTGTAGTCGACGCCGCCGTAGAGGGCGACGACCTTGCCGGTCGCCGGGTCGATGGACGCGCCGCCGGCCCGTACGTACGAGTCGACCTTGCGGGAGTCGCTGAGCTTGTCCATCAACTGCTCGCGCACCGCGGTGACGAAGGCGTTCTGGCGCTTCTTGTCGATGGTGGTGGTGATGCGGTAGCCGCCGGTCGCCAGCGTCTGCTCGTCGATGAGCTTGTTGCCGGTCAGGTAGGACTTGACGGCCTCGACGAGATAGCCGCGCTGGCCGGACATGCCGGCGGCGGGCTTGGCCTTGCCGGGCACCGGGAACGTCATGGCGGCCCGCTCGGACGCGCCGAGCCACTTCTCCTTGACCATGCCGTCGAGCACGTAGTTCCAGCGGTTCACGGCCCGCTGCTTGTTCTCCGGGTGGGCGACGACGTCGTAGGCGCTGGGCGCGTTGAGGAGCGTAGCCAGATAGGCGCCCTGCGCGGTGCTCAGGTCGCCGACGTCCTTGCTGAAGTACGCCTGGGCGGCGGCTTCGATGCCGTACGCGTTCCGGCCGAAGTAACTGGTGTTCAGATACCCCTGGAGGATGCCGTCCTTGCTCTCCTCGCGGTCCAGCTTGATCGCGATGAAGAACTCCTTCGCCTTCCGGCTGAGGGTCTGCTCCTGGCCCAGGTAGTAGTTCTTGACGTACTGCTGGGTGATGGTGGAGCCGGACTGCTTGCCCTTGCCGATGACGGTGTTCCACGCGGCCCGCAGCATCGCGCCGGGGTTGACGGCCGACTCGGAGTAGAAGCCGCGGTCCTCGGCGGCGAGCGCCGCGTGCTGCACGGTCTTGGGGACCTTGCTGAGCGGCACGTTCTCGCGGTTGACCACGCCGTCGCGGGCGAGTTGGGAGCCGTCGGCGTAGAGGTAGACATTGCTCTGCGCGACGGCCGCGTCGTTCGGCTTGGGGATGTCGACCAGCAGATAGCCCGCGATCAGGCCGCCCGCGATGAGCAGCACGATGAGCAGGAAGCCGCCGAGGAGCATGCGCCAGGTGGGCAGGAGGCGGCGCCAGCCGGTGCGCCTGGGGCGGCGTCTGCCCGCCTTCTTGGGCGGCCAGCCGTCCGTCGTGGCGGCACCGTCGCCGGGCGGCTGCTGCTCTGGCTGCTGGTCGCTCATGTGTGGGGGGACTCCTCGGCCGCCGCCGGGGTTCGGCCCGGCGGGACGGATTTGTGGCGGGCGGTTCCCATATGTCTAGTACGTCCCATAAAACACTCTCGCACCATGCGTTCCGTGAATAGGGGGCGGCACGCACCTGTGACACCTCTGTAACGAGCCGTTCGGCCCCGGCTGTCCACCCCAACGAGTGAAAAATGTGTGGCATCGGCCGCGACCGCGTGGCTAGGCTCTGATCTTTTGCTGCCAGGTCCCCCCGCTGAGCGGGTGCGGGGCCGAGGCGGGGCCGAGAGCCGCCGGAGAGACGGCGATCCGAGCGGGAGGGGAGCACGAGATGCGGCTGTACGCAGCCGTCGCGGTGAACGGCTTCCGGCGGTACGCGACCTACCGGGTCGCCACCGCCGCGGGCGTCTTCACCAACACCGTATTCGGGTTCATCGTCGCCTACACCTTCATCGCCCTGTGGAGCGAGCGGCCCCACCTCGGCGGCTACGACCAGTCGCAGGCCCTCACCTTCGTCTGGGTCAGCCAGGCGCTGCTCGCCGCGTGCGCGCTGCTCGGCGGCGGCTTCCAGGACGAGCTCCAGGAGCGCATCCGCTCCGGGGACATCGCCGTCGACCTCTACCGGCCCGTCGACCTCCAGCTGTGGTGGCTCGCGAGCGAACTGGGCCGGGCCGCCTTCCACCTGCTCGGCCGGGGCGCCGTGCCGCTGGCCGTCGGCGCGCTCGCCTTCGACCTCTCCCTCCCCGCCTCCCCGCTGACCTGGCTGGCCTTCCTCCTCGCGGTCTTCCTCGGCATCGTCGTCAGCTTCGCCGTCCGCTACCTGGTGGCCTTGTGCGCCTTCTGGCTGCTCGACGGGGCCGGGGTCAGCATGGTCACCGGGCTCGCCTCGATCTTCTTCTCCGGCCTGCTGCTGCCGCTCAACGCCTTCCCCGGCGGCTTCGGGGAGTTCGTACGGACGCTGCCCTGGGCCGCGATGCTCCAGGTGCCCGTCGACGTACTGCTCGGACAGGCCACCGGCACCGGGCTGCTGACGGCGCTGGCGTTCCAGGCGGGCTGGGCGGTGGCGCTGCTCGGGGCCGGCCGGGCCGTCCAGGCGCTGGCCACCTCGAAGGCGGTGATCCAGGGTGGTTGACGGAATCCGGGCGTACGGGCTGATCGTCGCGATGTGGGTCCGCTCGACGATGGCCTACCGCGCGTCCTTCCTGATGACGACGGTCGGCAACTTCCTCGGCAGCGGCCTCGACTTCGTCTCGATCCTGTTGATGTTCTCCCACATCGAGGCGCTCGGCGGGTTCACACTGCCGGAGGTCGCGCTGCTGTACGGGGCGACGAGCACCTCGCTCGGCCTCGCCGACCTCTGTCTCGGCTCGATGGACCGGATCGGGCAGCGCGTGCGCGACGGCACGTTCGACACCCTGATGGTCCGCCCCGTGCCGGTCTTCGCGCAGGTCGCCGCCGACCGCTTCGCGCTGCGCCGGCTCGGCCGGATCTCGCAGGGCGTGCTGGTGCTGGGTTTCGGACTGGCGCGCGCGGACGTGGTGTGGACGCCGCTGAACGTGCTGCTCATCCCGGTGATGGTGGTCAGCGGCGCGGTGATCTTCGGATCGGTCTTCGTGGTGGGCGCGGCCTTCCAGTTCTGGGCGACCGAGGCCGCCGAGGTGCAGAATTCCTTCACCTACGGCGGCAACACGCTGCTCCAGTACCCGCCCACCGTCTTCGCCAAGGAGCTGGTCCGCGGGGTGACGTTCGTCGTGCCGCTCGCCTTCGTCAACTGGCTGCCCGCGCTGCGCCTGCTGGGCCGCGAGGACCCGCTGCACCTGCCCGGCTGGGTGGGCCTGTGCGGACCGCTGGTCGCGGCGGCGATGGCCGCGCTCGCGGGGCTGGCCTGGCGGAGCGGGCTCAGAAGCTATCGGAGCACGGGAAGTTGAGGGTGGAGGCGCACGATGCACGACAGCGACCGCACGACGCACGGCGATGACCCCGAGCGGTTCATCGAACTGGACGGCGTGCAGAAGGTCTTCGACGTACGGCGCAAGGCCGGGCTGCTGCGCCGCGAGAAGCGCGAGGTACGGGCCGTGGACGGCATCAGCTTCACCGTGCCGCGCGGCCAGATGGTCGGCTACATCGGGCCCAACGGGGCCGGGAAGTCCACCACCATCAAGATGCTGACGGGCATCCTGGTGCCCAGCGCCGGGCGGCTGCGCGTCGCGGGCGTCGACCCGTCGCGCGAGCGCACCCGGCTCGCGCGCCGCATCGGCGTGGTCTTCGGGCAGCGCACCACCCTGTGGTGGGACCTGCCGTTGCGCGACTCGTACCGGCTGGTGCACCGCATGTACAAGATCCCCGACGCCCGGTACCGGGAGAACCTCGACCGCTGCGTCGAACTCCTCGACCTCGGCGACCTGCTGGACGTGCCCGTACGGCAGCTCTCGCTGGGCCAGCGGATGCGCGGCGACATCGCCGCCGCGCTGCTGCACGACCCGGAGGTGCTCTACCTCGACGAGCCGACCATCGGCCTCGACGTGGTCAGCAAGGCCAAGGTCCGGGAATTCCTGCGCGATGTGAACGCCGAGCAGGGCATGACGGTGCTGCTCACCACGCACGACCTCACCGACATCGAGCAGCTGTGCGAGCGCGTGATGGTCATCGACCACGGGCGGCTCGTGTACGACGGCGGGCTGAGCGGCCTGCACGCGGTGGGGGAGAGCGAACGGACCCTGGTGGTGGACCTGGAGCGGGAGCTGCCGCCGATCGAGGACGTGCCGGGGGCTCGTACGGTCAGGGTCGAGGGGCCGCGGCAGTGGCTGGCGTTCGCGGCGACGAGCAGCGCGGCGCCGATCGTCGCGGCGGTCGCGGAGCGGTACCCCTTGGTGGATCTGTCGGTGCGGGAGCCGGACATCGAGGCCGTCATCGCGAAGATGTACGCGGAGCGGTCGGCTTCGTGACCTGCCCTCGGCTGCGCGTCGCGGGCATCGATCCGTCTCGGGAGCGCACCCGGCTCGCGCTTGCGTACAAGTAGCGCCCGGCCCTCTGAATGGGTCGGGCGCTGCTCTGTAGTCGGGATCTTGGTGGGTGGCTACGGACGGAGGAACTCCCCGTCCGACATGCCGCCCGCGAACGCGTCCCACTCGCCGGGGGTGAAGACGAGAGCGGGGCCGTTGCCCTTGTCCTTGCTGTCCCGCATGGCTACGCGGCCATCATCGAGGAACGCTATCTCGACGCACTGGCCGTTGTTCTGGGAGCGGCTGGACTTATGCCACACCGCGCCCGCGAGGTCTGAACTCATCATCGCGCAAACTCCTTTGCCGCTTGTCGAAGCATGTTCTGCGTGTTCTTGGCGTCCAGGGTCGCGTCCCAGATCGACGTGAACGCCTGGTCGTACCGCTCGATCTCTTGTGGCTTGTCGAGGTAGAGGTCACCGGTGAAACCCTCCATGTAGACGGTGGGCGGCTCCATCGGTTGACCGTCACCGCTGACAGGGAAGCGGAGGATGGTGAACGGGCCGGACATGAGTCCGTGATGCAAGCCTGCTGCGAACGGCACGACCCGCAGTGAGACGTTCGGCATGTCCATCGTCTCTGCCAAACGGTCCAACTGGCGAGCCATGACGTCACCGCCGCCGACCGGCTGGTGAAGAACCGCTTCACCGAGCGCCAGTTCCAAGGTAGGCGGGGCGGTCACCCTGGTCAGCAGCTCTTGACGCGCCAGTCGGACATGCACCCGCCGTTCGATCTCGTCGGACGCAACGTCGGGGTTGTCCGCCTGAATCAAGGCGCGGGCGTAGTCATCCGTCTGCACGAGGCCCGGAACCAGGTCCTTGATGTACTGACGCAGACTCGTCGCCGCGCCCTCCAAGCCGATGAACAGGTCGAACCCTTCAGGGATCACGTCACCGTAGGAGTGCCACCACCCTCGGTTCTTTGTCTCCTTGGCCAGGCCCATAAGACCCTTGGTCAACTCGGCGTCCGCGCCGTACACGCGGCACATGGCCTCAACGTCCAGGCTGCGCATGGACGTTTGCCCCGTCTCGATGCGCCAGATCTTCTGATCCGACCATTCCAGGGCCGTCGATGCCGCACGTACGGTCAGCCGCGCGCGATTGCGCAGCTCACGCAGGTGTCGCCCCAACTGACGGCGAGGCACGGTCGAGCCGCTTGCCGCTTCCACCACGTGGTGTACCTCCGATCTGGAATCCATCTTACATCCGAAATGGAAACCTACATCTACCCGATGTGGAATAGGGGATATGAGTTCGAATATGCGACTCCGGATTCTCGATATGGAGTGTTGCATATTCGAATAGTCCAGTGCTTCACTCGGTAACGCAGGGCATGAACCGCAGCGCTGAGAGTGAGCGCGGGCAAGGGAGGGCAGGACGTGAAGCCGCTGATGTTTGGCTATATGCGCGTACCGAGTGACATGCCTGACGAGGAGGTGCACCAGAGGCAGGCGGACATGACCGTGTACGCCGACGCCGAAGGTTTCACCCTCGCGACCGTGTTCCACGAGCTGTTGGACGGGCGAATCGACGCCTTCGGCGAGATGATCGAGGCCATCCAGCGCGCGGAAGCCCGCCACGTGATCATCCCGTCCTACCGCGACCTGGCCATTACCCGAGCGCTCCAGAACGCCATGATCCTGAACATCGAGCACGTATCCGCGCAGGTCGTGAGCTTGGACGAGTGCGCGTGAACCAGAGCCAGGACGACGAAGAACCCTTCTACTTCTCCCAGCGCGCCCGCTTCATGGATCAGCTCAGCTTTGCCGCTGTCGGCTCGGCGGTGAGTATGTCCCGCCACTTCATGAGGCTCACGCTCGGCAAGTGGCACGCCCGCTCCATCGAAGGGGACGCCACCCTCGTCGTCTCCGAGTTGGTCACGAACGCCGTGAAAGCGACCGGCGTTCTCGACCGCCGGCCAACGTGGCTGGAGCTGGAGACCTTGAACCTCGTGACCGTGCGCTTGGTCGGCCTCGACACCAGCGTCGTCATCGAGGTGTGGGATACATCCAAGGGAATGCCCGTCCTCCAGAAGGCGGACGACGACACCGAAGGCGGGCGCGGTCTCCTGCTCGTCCAGGAGACGACGAAGTGCTGGGGTTCCTACCGCACGCCGCGGGGCAAGTTGGTTTGGGCTGAGATCACGGTGCCCGAGGCGACTCCTGCCGTGCCGCCGCACCGCCGTAGGTCGGAGCGCTCCAACGTAGGGCCGGCCGCGCGGGCTGATCCCTGGCTCTTACGCCGCGTGCTCGTCGGCCTCCGGGCCGTCTGACCAACACTCGCCCCGGCAGAGAGAAGACGACGGGCACCCGCTGGTGGATCTGTCGGTGCGGGAGCCGGACATCGAGGCCGTCATCGCGAAGATGTACGCGGAGCGGTCGGCTTCGTGACCTACGGTCGATAGGCTGTCCGGTATGAGCGAACTCCCTGAGATGCGAGCCTCCGACGCCGAGCGCGACCGCATCGCCGAGGCCCTGCGGGAAGCGCTCGCCGAGGGACGGCTGGACATGGAGGAGTTCGACCAGCGGCTGGGGTCGGCGTACGAGGCCCGTACGCACGGCGAGTTGGAGGTCCTCGTGCGCGACCTCCCGGCGCCGGGCCGGGCCGGGGCGGACGTCTCCCGCAAGGCATCGCCGTCCGCCGCCGACCCGGCCTGGGCCGACCGCATCGGCGGCCGGGCCACCTCCCGCTGGGCCGTCGCGATCATGGGCGGCTTCCAGCGCGGGGGCGGCTGGACCGCGCCGCGCGTCTTCACCTCCGTGGCGTTCTGGGGCGGCGGCCAGATCGATCTGCGTGAGGCGCGCTTCGAGGACCGCGAGATCGTGATCCGCTGCTTCGCGATCATGGGCGGCATGGAGGTCGTCGTGCCGCCCGACGTCGAGGTGCACGTCAACGGCATCGGCATCATGGGCGGCTTCGACGACAAGGCCAGCGGGCCGGGCACGCCCGGCGCGCCGCGCGTCACCGTCACCGGCCTGGGCTTCTGGGGCGGCGTCGGCGTCACCCGCAAGGAGCGCAAGGCGGTGCGCGAGGAGCGGCGCAAGTCGCTGGAGTAGGGGTGAGGGCGGCGCGTCAGAGCGTTGCCGCCGCCCCCTTCTTGAGGCTGTTCAGATCCACCGCGCGGGCCATCGCGCGGTAGCCCTGGTCGCTGGGGTGCAGATGGTCGCCGGAGTCATACCTCGGGTTGAGGCGCTTCGGTGCGGCCGGGTCGCGCAGGGCGCGGTCGAGGTCGATGACGTCGTCGTAGACGCGGCCCGCGCGGATCTCCGCGTTGACCGCCTCCCGTACGGCCTCCAGCCGCGGGTCGTAGCCGCGGTGGCCGCCGAACGGCATCAGGGTGGTGCCGTACACCGGCAGCCCGCGCGCGTGCGCCCGCGCGACCAGCTCCCGCAGGCCCGCCACGATCCGGCGGGGGTCCCTCTGCTGCGGCAGCCGCAGGATGTCGTTGACGCCGAGCTGCGAGATGACGGCCCGTACGCCCGTCCGCGCGAAGACGTCGCGGTCGAGCCGGGAGAGGGCGCTGGGGTTGGCGGAGGCGCGGCCGTGCATGCCGCTCAGCAGGACGCGGTTGCCGCTGATGCCCTGGTTGAGCACGCCGTAGCGGGGCGCGTCCGGCTCGGTGCGCAGCCGGGCGGCGAGGAAGTCGGTCCAGCGGTGGTTGGCGCCCGCGGTGGAGGTGACGCCGTCGGTGATGGAGTCGCCGATGACGGCGACGGCGCCCTGGGCGTTCTTGTTCCACACGTCGACGCCGGTGAGATAGCGCCAGTACGGGCTCTGGCCGGTGTACGCGGTGCCCGCGCCGTCCTCGGTCCGGTCGCCGTGCGCGAGGTAGGAGGTCTGGCGGGCGTGCGGATGGTAGGTGACCGACCCGGAAGGCGTCGGGGAGTAGGTGGTGACCAGCAGGTCCGCGGCCGCGGGCACGGCGAGCCGGACGGGGTCGCTGACGACCGAGCGGCCGGCCGGGATGGTGACGCCGGTGCGGTTGCCGAAGGTGAGGCGGCGCATGGTGCCCGGTGCGGCGCCCGGGTCGCTGGGGGCGGCGGCCAGGGCCAGGGACGCGTGGGTGATGGCGAGCGGCTGGGTGCCGTAGAGGTTGGAGAGCTGGATACGGGCGCTGGTGCCGCCGATGCTGGTGTGCACCACGTTCCGTATCGACATGCCCGCGAAACCGCCGAGCGTACGGGGCTCGGCGGCCGACGCCGACGTGCCCCAGGTGCCGACCCAGGAGCCGGTGGAAGCGGGGGAGGCGGAGCCGCGGGACTCCTGCGGCGCCGCTTCCGACCGGCCGTCGCCGGTACGCGCCCCGATGAATATGGCGGCCGACATGAGGACCACCACGGCCGCCAGCGCGGCCAGCACGGCATAGGCCGAGCTGCGGGGCATGGGGGGCCTGGACATGGGCGGACTCTCCTCGCAGGGGCGCAGTCGGTACGGGATCAGCGGCGCCGTCGCAGTCCGATCGGTCTCCATGATCCCATGGCGGCGCGGGGGACTGCCCGGCGGACAGCGCGGTACCTGGGCAGCGCACCGCGAACCAGGGCGGCCGCCTGCGGCGCGGCCCCTACAGCTGGGACGCCGGGAACTCCGGGTCCGTTCCCCGAGTACCTCGTACAGGGACAATTGCCGAAGGACGGCTCGAACGGGTGGAGTGGATGGAACCGACGCACACGGAAAGATCGGCGAGGACCGCCGGGGCGGATGCCGCTGGGGCTGACGCCGCTGGGTCCGGCCCCGCCGGAGCAGGCACTGCCGGGGCGGCCGACGCCCCGGCAGACGGGTTCACGTACAGCGCCGCGGATGAGGAGAAGCGGCGCGGCGTACGCCGGATGAAGACGCTCGCGACGGGGCTGCTGCTCGCCGTCGCGCTGGTCTATGTACTGGCCAAGTGGGCGCAGTCCGCCGGGGCCGGGGGCTGGACGGGGTTCGTGGCCGCCGCCGCGGAGGCGGGCATGGTCGGCGCGCTCGCCGACTGGTTCGCCGTCACCGCGCTCTTCAGACGGCCCATGGGGCTGCCCATCCCGCACACCGCGATCATCCCGACGAAGAAGGACCAGCTCGGGCAGAGCCTCGGCGAGTTCGTCGGGGAGAACTTCCTCTCCGGCGACGTGGTGCGGCAGCGGCTGCGCGCGGTGGGCATCGGCTCCCGGCTGGGCGCCTGGCTCGCCGAGCCCGAGCACGCCGACCGGGTCACCGCCGAACTGGCCACGGCGCTGCGCGGCGCGCTGAGGGTGCTGCGCGACTCCGATGTGCAGGCGGTGGTGGGCGAGGCGATCACCCGGCGGGCCGACGCGCAGGAGATCGCGCCGGGCGTCGGCAAGATGCTGGAGAAGGTCGTCGCGGACGGGGGCCACCGCAAGCTGGTGGACCTGGTGTGCGTACGGGCCCACGACTGGCTCGTCGAGCACAGCGCGTCGGTGATGGACGCGGTCACCGGCGGTGCGCCCGGCTGGACGCCGCGGTTCGTGGACCGCAAGGTCGGCGACCGGGTGTACAAGGAGCTGCTGCGGTTCATCACCGAGATGCGGGACATGCCGGACCACCCGGCGCGGGGGGCCGTGGACCGGTTCCTGCGGGACTTCGCGGGCGACCTCCAGGCGGACACCGAGACCCGGGCGCGGGTGGAGCGGCTGAAGTCGGAGGTGCTGGGCCGCGGCGAGGTGCAGGACCTCATCGCCTCCGCGTGGAGCTCGGTGCGGGCCATGATCGTGGCGGCGGCCGAGGACGAGCGCAGCGAGCTGCGGCTGCGGGTCCGGGCGGCGATCCTCTCGCTCGGCAACCGGATGTCGGGGGACGAGCGGCTGCGGGCGAAGGTCGACGGGTGGCTGGAGGACGCGGCCGTCTACGTCGTGACGACCTACCGGGACGAGATCACCTCGCTGATCACGGACACGGTGGCGGGCTGGGACGCGGAGCACACGTCGAAGAAGATCGAGGCGCACATCGGGCGGGACCTCCAGTTCATCCGCATCAACGGCACCGTGGTGGGCGCCCTCGCGGGGCTGTGCATCTACGCGCTGTCGCAGGCGTTCGGCGGGTGAGGATTCTTCGGTGGTGAGGGGCCTTCGGCGGTGAGGAGCCTTCGGTGGTGATGGTTCGTCAGGGGTGATTCGTCTTCGGCGGGTCGTTTCTCTGGCGGTCCGCGCCCGCAGGGCCTACCGTGCGGCGGATGCGGGAGCGGATTCCGGTGGTGGTGCGGGGGCGGCGGGGCCGGCGGCCCCTGGGGGCGCGGCTGCTGTGGGGCGGCGCGGAGCTGGTGGTGACGCTCGGGGCCGTCGTGCTGCTGCTCGTCGCCCACCAGCTGTGGTGGACGAACCGCGAGGCGCGGGCGAGCGCGCGGGACGAGGTCGCGGAGCTGGAGCGGGGGTGGTCGGCGGGGGCCCCTTCCGAGGATCCGGCGGACCCCGAGGCGCCGCCTTCCGCCGACGGGCGGGGCACCCCGTCCGCCGAACCCTCCGTGTCCTCGGGCGAGGTGACGACGGGCACCGGCCGTAGTGCGCCCCGCCGGGACGCCGCGTACGCCGTCATCCGCATCCCGAAGATCGGCGTCACCGCGCCCGTGGCGCAGGGCATCAGCAAGGCGGGCGTCCTCAACAAGGGGTACGTGGGGCATTACGTCCACACCGCGCAGCCGGGGAAGCGGGGGAACTTCGCGCTCGCCGGGCATCGCAATACGCACGGAGAACCGTTCCGCCGCCTCGACCGGCTGCGGCCCGGGGACACCGTGCGGATCGACACCGACACCGCCCGCTACACGTACACCGTCGAGCGCACGCTGCCGCAGACCTCGCCCTCCGACGGCACGGTCATCGCCCCGGTCCCGTACAGCTCGGCGCACCCCGCCTACCGCTACGCGGAGCCCGACTCGTATCTGACGCTGACGACCTGCACGCCGGAGTTCACGTCGACGTACCGGCTGGTGGTGTGGGGGAGGTTGACGGCGACGGAGCCCCGTTAGGGTCTGCGTCGTGCTGAAACGTCCCGCCCTGTTGTGGCTGCTGGTGCCGTACGCGCTCTTCCTGGGCGCGCTGCCGCTCGTCGACCGCGTCCATCCGACCGTGCTCGGCCTGCCTTTCCTCTTCTTCTGGCTGCTCCTCGCGACGCTGCTGACGCCGCTCGCGGTCTGGTTCGCCTGGCGCTCCGACCGGCGGCGGCACAGCCGCGCCGGGCACGGGCGCGGCCCTGACGGGCACGGGCGCGGCCCTGACGGGCACGGGCGCGGCCTCGACGGGCACGGGCGCGGCCTCGACGGGAACGGGGGCGCCGCGTGAACGCCACCGTCGCGACGTCCGTCTTCGGCGTCTTCATGGTGCTCACCGTGGGCCTCGGGCTGCTCGCGGTGCGCGGGCGCGGCTCCGGCGGCGGGCTGGCCGACTGGTCGGTGGGCGGCCGGAGCCTGGGCCCGGTCTTCATCTGGGTGCTGATGGCGGGCGAGGGCTATACGAGCTTCAGCTATCTGGGCGCGGCGGGCTGGGGGTACAACTACGGAGCTCCGGTCCTGTACGTCATCGCGTACATGTCCTGCGGCTACGCGCTCGGCTACGTCGTCGGGCCCATGCTGTGGTCGTACGCCCGCCGGCACGGCCTCGTCTCGATCACCGACATGGTCGCGCACCGCTACGGGCGGCCGTGGCTCGGCGCGTTGGTGGCGATCCTGGCGACCGTCTGCCTGTTGCCGTACATCCAGTTGCAGATCATGGGGATGGGCGTGGTCGTCACGACGATCTCCTACGGCGCGATCAGCCTCAACTGGGCGTACTTCGTGGCCTTCGCCGTCACCACCGGCTTCGTGGTGGTCAGCGGGCTGCGCGGCAGCGCCTGGGTGTCGGTGCTCAAGGACGTGCTGGTCGTCGGGACGCTGGCGTTCCTGGCGATCTATGTGCCGCTGCACTACTTCGACGGCTACGGGGCGTTCCTGGACCGGATCGTGGCCGAGAAGCCGCAGTGGCTGACGTTCAGCGGGCACGGGGGCAGCGGGATGGGCGAGGGCTGGTTCGTGACGACGACGTTCCTCAACTCCCTCACCGTGGTGATCTTCCCGACGACCGTCGCGGGCTATCTGGGCGCGCGCAGCGCGGACGGGCTGCGGCGCAACGCGGTCTTCCTGCCCTTCTACAACGTGCTGCTCTTCGTGCCGATGCTGCTGGGCATGGCGGCGATCTTCGTGGTGCCGGGGCTGGTCGGCGCGGACTCCAATCTGGCGCTGTTCAAGCTGGTCGTGGACGCGCTGCCGGCCTGGGCGGTCGGGGTGGTCGGGGTGGCGGCGGCGCTCTCGTCGATCGTGCCGATGGCGGTGTTCATGCTGGTGATCGGGACGATGTGGGGGCGCAGCGTGCTGGGCGCGGTGCCGCGCCTGGCGACCCGGCAGAAACTGTTCTCGCAGGTCGTGGTCGTCGTGGCGGGCGCGCTGGCGCTGCTGCTGACGTACACCATGCCCCAGACGCTGGTGCGGCTCTCGCTCATCTCGTACGAGGGCATGGCACAGCTCGTGCCCATGGTGCTGCTGGGGTTGGTGTGGCGGCGGATCACGCTGTGGGGCGCGCTGAGCGGGCTCACCGTCGGGGCCGTCATCGTCTGCGCGCTGGTCTTCACCGACCACGACCCGGTGTGGGGGATGAACGCGGGGATCGTCGCGCTGGCCGCGAACGCCGTCGTGACGCTCGCCGTCAGCCGGTGGGGACCGCGTACGGCCGACCCGCGGCCGGACGAGGAGGTGCTGGCCCGGGACGACGAGGACTTCGCCGGGCCGGGCGGGAGCGGGGACGGGGGCGGGAGCGGGGGCGCGGAGGAGGCCGCGGTCAGTAGCCGTCCGTAGCGGTCGCCGCCTTGGTGACCTTCTCGCCGTCGCCGGAGACGGCGAACCACAGGCCCATCTTTCCCTGGCCGTTGACGTCGCCGGCCTTCTTGTCGCCGGTGAACCAGTAGACCGGCCAGCAGTCGACGGCGAGCTGCTTGGTGCCGTCGGGGCGGGTCACGGTGGAGATGAGCTTGGCCGGGATGCCGGTGAGTTTCGTCTTGTCGGCGGGGGTCGCGGGCTTCCAGGTGTCGAGGCAGGCCCCGGTGCAGCCGAACCTCATCGGCCAGGCGCTGTCCTTGTTGAAGCGGTAGAGGGTCCGGCCCCGGCCGTCGGTGAGGATCTTGCCGAGGGCGGGGTTGTCGGAGAGGGCGACTCCGGCGGCGCCGTTCGCGGTTGCTCCGCCGGGCTTCGCTCCGGTCTTCGCTTTGGCCTTCGTCCCAGCCTTAGCCCCGGCCTTAGCCCCGGCCTTAGCCCCAGCCTTCGTCCCGGCCTTCTTTCCGTCCGGGGCCAGGGCGTGCCAGGTGCCGCCCACCCCCTGGCCCTTGGCGACACCGGGTTCGGAGTCCTTGGCGTAGCGGTACACCGGCCAGCCCGCGAGGGTGAGCTGCGCGGTGCCGTCGGCCCGTGCGACCCGGCCGAGCTGCCCGGCGGCGATGCCCGCGGACGCGGTGGCGTCGTCGGCGGGGACGGCCGGCCACGCCTTCGCGCAGTCGCCGTCGCAGGCGGATGCGGGCGGTTCGGCGGTGTCCTTGTCGAAGCGGTAGAGGACGGCGCCCTTGCTGTCGGTGACGACGGGGCCGATGCCGGAGACGTTCCGTACGGCCAGCTTCTTGGCGGCGGCGCCCGCCCCGGCCCCTGCCTTGGGGGCGCCGCTGCCGTAGCCGGACCCCGACCCGGACCCGTAGCCGTCGCTGTCGTCGCCGGAGCCCGGTGCGAGGGAGGAGCTTTTGCCGGCCGGTACGGACTTGCCGCTGCCCTGGTACGAGTCCCCGCCCCCGCAGCCCGCGGCGGTCAGTGCCAGCACCGCGACGGCCGCGCTCGCGAGCGCCGTGTGACGTCGATTGCCCATGATCTCTCCTCTGCCGGTTCTGCCGGTTCTGCCGGTGATCCGCCGGAGCGTGCGCGCCTCCGCCGTCGCTGTGGGGATACGGGGGCTGGGAGGGGGCTGCTCAACCGCTGCGGGAGTTGTCACATCACGTCGTACGGCGGGCAGTTCACGGCGGAATGCGTGGCGTGCGGACACCGATCGGCCCTGAGAGTGAACAAAGGCGTCCGGAGTGGGGAACCAGGTAGCGGCAGATTCGGTCGCCGGAGTACGGGGCGATTGTCAGTGGTGCCCGATAGAATCTGAGGAACAGAACATCACCGCGTGTACGGCATAAGGAAGGGAGAGGTCATGAATTCGGTCTTGCGCGCGCACATGGGTCTGCTCCTGTTCCTTGTCGCGGGCCTGCTCCTCTCCGAGAGCGGCTGGCTGAGCGCGGTGGCGCTCGCCGCCACCACCGCGGTCGCGGCGGCAGTGCTCACCTGTGCGGTCATTTCGGCCCGTACGAGCTATCCGCTCGCGACGAACCGCGTACGTACCGCGATACGGGACCGGGAGCGCCGGACGGCGTTCCTGGCCCAACGCGATCCCGATGCACCCGGCCGTTCCCGGCCGCGAGCGCCGGGCCGTCCCCTCCCGACGGCCGCGTAGGCGCCTCTTCTTTCTCATACCTGTCTGATCTTTCTCGTTTCGCTTCCGCCCTGTTCGGGCCGATTCGATCCGATCCCCGTATGCGACGCGGAGCCCGTGCGGCTCGTCACGCCGATATCCCATTCCGGCACGACGAGACCTCGTGGAGGGCTCACCCATGTCCGTATTCACCTCGCCATTCGCCGCACTCGGCGCGTTCCTCTCCCACTGTGCCGGCCTACTCGAACCGCTCTTCGGCGCGTCCGCCACGGCCGCCGCGGTCGTCCTGCTCACGCTCTGCGTCCGGCTCGCCCTGCACCCCCTGGCCCGCTCGGCCGCCCACGGTGAGCGGGTGCGCGCCGAACTCGCTCCGCGGACGGCCGAGCTGAGGCGCGAGCACAAGAAGGACCCGGAGAAGGCGCAGCGCGCGGTGGGCGAGCTGTACAAGGAGGCCGGGGCCTCGCAGTTGGCGGGCTGCCTGCCGATGCTGGTCCAGTTGCCGGTCTTCTCCGTGATGTACCACCTCTTCTCCTCCGGCTCCGGCGGTGCGGGACTCCTCGGCCACACACTGCTGGGCGCTCCGCTCGGCGGCCGGTGGGCGGGGGCGCTCGGCGACGGCGGGGTGTTCGGGCCGCGGGGGCTGGTCTACCTGGGGCTGTTCGCTCTGGTCGCTGCGGTGGCCACGTGGACGTACACGCGTGCCCGCAAGACGGCCGCCGCCTCGGCCGCGCTCGCGCCGGCCGGCGGACCGGCCGGTGAGCCCGCGATCCCCGGGATGGCGGGGATCGGCAAGCTGCTGCCGCTGATGTCCTTCGGCACGCTGGTCAGCGTCGCGGTGGTGCCGCTGGCGGCCGGGCTGTATCTGGCGACGAGCACGGCCTGGACGGCGGCGGAACGGGCGCTGCTCCAGCGCGTACGCACGCCGCGTCCCGAGGCGGAGCGGCGGCCCGGCGCGGGGGCCTGATGAGCCGTCAGTGACACCGGTTCGGGGGAATGGGTGAGCGTGTCCTCTCTCCTCGATGCCAGCAAGATGCATATTTCCATACATGAAGAGGAAAAAGACTGAAAAGCTGAAGAAAGCGGGCCTGACGGGCGCGCTGGCAGGCGTCATCGGCATGCTGATGGTCTGTCTGTTCGCTTCCTGGGGTGTGGCGAAGCCGCTGCCGGAGGGACTGGGGCCCTGTGTGCCGGGCGGTTGTCCAGGCGGCCATCCGGACCTGGACAACGGAGCCGTCGTCGGCCGTGACGACGGCATCGGCACCTTCGTCGGCTTCGTCGGCGGCGACTACCTCGCCGGTGGATCGGCGGCGGAGGCCGAGGGCAGGCTCGTCGCCCTCGGCGCGATCGCTCCCACGGCGGTGCACGACCCTGGTGCCGCCCGGCCCTACCGGGGGCCGCGGCCCGAGCTGACCGGAACCGCGGCCTGTTACGCGTACGACCGGGGCGTACCGCGCAAGGCCACCGGCACCGCGGTCAACCAGGGGCACGAGACGGTGTTCACCGGGGACGGCACCTCGAAGCTCCAGGTGTTCGACGTCGACTTCGACATGGTGGGCCGCGACGGCGGCGACCAGGGCATCACCTTCACCGGCATCCCCGAGGGCGCCACGGTACTGGTCAACATCACCGGTCCGGCTCGCACGATCAGCTCGTACACGGGCGCCCTGCCGGGCGGTCTGCGTGAGCGGCTGCTGTGGAACTTCCCCGACGCCACGCAGGTCACCCTCAAGGGCAGCGCCCAGTTCCAGGGCAGCGTGCTGATCGGCCGGCCGGAGAGCATCACGACGGTGTCGGTGCCGGGCGTGAACGGCCGGTTCCGCACCGCCGGTTCGCTGACGCACGCGTCGACGCCGGGAGCGAAGCTCCACCGGTACCCGTTCAACGGGGACCTGCCGGAGTGCGCGGGGAAGTCGCCGTCTCCGTCGGTGACTCCTTCGAAGGCTCGGTCGGAGAGCCTGCCCGAGAGCCGGTCGGGGAGTCCTTCGGAGTCACCGTCAGCGTCCTCGTCGCAGAGACCGTCCGAATCGCCTTCGGAGTCGCCCTCCGCGCACCCTTCGAAGCCCCCGTCCGCGTCGCCCTCCGCGAGCCCTTCGAAATCCCCCTCCGCGAGCCCGTCGGAATCGTCGCCGTCGGAATCGCCGTCCGAGACTCTGTCCGAGACTCCGGCCGAGTCCCCGTCGCGGAACCACCCCGCCCCCGCCCCCGGCCCCGATGGGACGACCGGCGGCGGTGAGGCGCTCGCGCGCACCGGTCCGCCGATGGCCGAGACGATGCTGGTCGGCGCGTCGGTCGCGGCCGTCGGCGCGGGTGTCTGCCTGGTGCTCCTCTTCCGCTCGCGCGGACGCCGCTCATGAGGCCGGGACGCGTGGTGTCGGAGGGTCAGCCGAGGTAGCGCTCCAGCGCGTCGACGACCAGCGCGTGGTCTTCGGCCTGTGACAGGCCGGAGACCGCGACGGTCCCGATGACGCCCGTACCGCGCAACCGGATCGGGAACGCGCCGCCGTGCGCCGCGTACCGGTCCAGGTCCAGCCGGGAGGAGTCCTCGAAGGTGCGGCCCTTGGCGCGGAAGCGCGCGCCGACGAGGTAGGAGGACTCCGCGTACCGCTCCACGACACGGCGCTTGCGGTCGATCCAGGCGTCGTTGTCGGCCGATGTGCCGGGCAGCGCGCAGTGGAAAAGCTGCTGGGCGCCGCGCCGGATGCCGACGGTGACGGCCGCGCCGCGCTCGCGCGCCAGCTCGACGAGGAGGGCGCCGAGCCGCCAGGCGTCGTCGTTGCCGAAGGCGTCGAGGACCAGCCGCCGCTCCTGTTCCGCCAGCTCCGCGACGGCCTGCTCCGCCTCGGCTTGCTCCGTCTCGGCGCTCACTCGGCCGCTCCGGCGGTGGCGATACGGACTGTACGGGCCTCGGCGGCGCTGGTGCGGGCCGCTTCCAGTACCCGCAGCGTCGCCGCCGCCTCGGCCGCGGTGACCGGCGGCGCGGCGCCTTCGTGCAGGGTCTCGGCGATGGCCGCGTAGTACGCGGGGTAGTCGCCCGGCAGGGTCGGTACGAGGTCGCCGCCGCCCGTCTGCGGTGACTCGCCCGAGCCGATCCGGCCCCAGGCCGACTCGGGCTCCACGCCCCAGACCGGACCGTCGTCGCCGGGCCGGCGGCCCTCGCGCAGGGCGGCCTCCTGCGGGTCGAGCCCGTACTTCACATAGCCCGAGCTGGTGCCCAGCACCCGGAAGCGCGGGCCGAGCTGGGCGGTGGTGGCGCTCATCCACAGATGGGAGCGGACGCCGCTCGTGTGGGTGAGCGCGATGAAGGTGTCGTCGTCGGCCTGGGCGCCGGGGCGGCGCACGTCGGCCTCGGCGTAGACGGCGGCGGCCGGGCCGAAGAGGGCGAGGGCCTGGTCGACCAGGTGGCTGCCGAGGTCGTACAGCAGCCCGCCGAGCTCCGCCGGGTCGCCGGACTCCCGCCAGCCGCCCTTGGGCCGGGGCCGCCAGCGTTCGAAGCGGGACTCGAAGCGCAGCACGTCGCCGAGCTGCCCGTCGGCGATGAGCTGCTGGACCGTACGGAAGTCGTTGTCCCAGCGGCGGTTCTGGAACGGGCTCAGCAGCAGCCCGCGGTCGGCCGCCAGGGCGGCCAGCTCCTCCGCCTCGGCCGCGGTCGCGGCGAGCGGCTTGTCCACGACGGCCGGGAGCCCGGCTTCGAGCGCGGCGCGGGCGAGCGGCACATGGGTGCGGTTGGGGGAGGCGATGACCACCAGGTCGAGGTCGGCCGCGCGGCTGAAGAGCTCCTCGGCCGTGTCGACCGTACGGATCCGGGGGTGCTCGGTGAGCGCCTGCTGCCGCCGCTCGGGGCTGGCGGTCACGACGGTGTCGAGGGCGAGACCGTCGGTGGTGGCGATCAGGGGGGCGTGGAAGACGGAGCCTGCCAGGCCGTAGCCGACGAGGCCGACGCGGAGAGGGGAGCCAGTGGTGCCATCCATGCCGACCACTTTGACAACGCTGTTGCCAAAGTGCAAGCGACAGAGACAATGGGTCGGTGCGCAGAAGTAATCCCGGAGCCAATCTCACCGCTTTGCGCGGGCACAACGCCGCTCTCGTGCTCGGCCTGCTGCGCGACGCGGGCGAGGGCGGCGTCAGCCGTCTGGAACTGGCGGGCCGTACGGGCCTCACCCCGCAGGCCGTCAGCAAGATCACCGCGCGGCTCCGCGCGGACGGCTTCGCGGCCGAGGCGGGCCACCGCGCCTCCACGGGCGGCAAGCCCCGCACGGTGCTGCGCCTGGTCCCCGACGCCGGGCACGCCATCGGGCTCCATCTCGACCGGGACGAGCTGACCGCCGTACGCACCGACCTGGCGGGCCGTACCGTCGCGGCCCGCACCGCCCCGCTCGACTTCGGCGCGGGGGCGGCGGCGGTCGTGGAGACGGCGGCGCTGGCGGCCGAGGCGCTGCTGGGGGAGGCGCCGGCGGGGGAGGGGCGCGCCGTGCTGGGGGTGGGCGTCGCGGTCCCCGGGCCGCTCGACCACCGGGACGGCGTGCTGCGCCGCGTCACCGGCTTCCCGCGATGGGACGGCTTTCCGCTGCGCGCCGCCCTCGCGGCGCGGCTGGCGCTGCCCGTCGTCGTCGACAAGGACACCAACGCCGCCGCGCTCGGACTCGCGCTGGGCGGCGGCGCCGGTGCGGACTCCTTCGCCTATCTGCACCTCGGTACGGGCCTGGGGGCCGGGCTCGTGCTCGGCGGCGGGGTGTACCGGGGCGAGCGCACGGGCGCGGGCGAGTTCGGCCACCAGGTCGTCCAGCTGGACGGCCCGCCGTGCGGGTGCGGCGACCGGGGCTGCGTCGAGGCGCTGTGCCTGGCGGCGGTCGCGGCCGGTGACACGGCGGGCGCGGCCCGGCTGCTCGGGGTGGGCGCGGCCAACCTCGTACGGCTGCTGGACATCGGCCGGGTGCTGCTCGGCGGCCGCACCCTGCTGCGGGCGGCGGACGCGTACGTACAGGGGGTGGGCGCGGTGCTGGCCGAGGACGCGGCGCGCGGGGACGGGCGCAGGGTCCCGGTGACCGTGGCTCCCGGCGGGGCGCGGACGGTGGTGGAGGGGGCGGCGCAGCTGGTGCTGGCGCCGTTGTTCGGGCGGTCCGGCGGGGCGTTTCCGGCCCGGTCCGATTGACGGAAAATCCGCTGTTCGGGCGGGATGTGGGGACCATTCGGGGGTAGCCGGCCGCGATGTGCGACGGTGCCGGGGCGGCCGGTGCGATGTTCTGACGGCCCGTAACTTCCCGTCAGCGGAGGCCGCCGATGCGCCTGCCCCGTGCCCTCGCCGCCGTGAGCGCCGCTGCGCTCGCGCTCGTACTCGCCCCGGAGACCGCCCTCGCGGCGCCCGGCGACCCCGGCGGGAAGCCGCCGGGCTGCGGCGCCGCCCGCAGCGCGGAGTTCCCGGTCGCCGCACGGCTCAGCGGCGGCCCCGGCGCATACGAGAAGGGCGGCGGGTGGCGGGGCTGGCGGCTGGAGCTGCGCGATGCCACCGGCGCGGGGTGCCACGCCGTGCACCCCGTCGCGGTCCTCGCCGACCGGGGCCGCGTCCTGCGGCCCCGGGACATCCGGATGGAGTTCTACGACGCGCGGGGGCGGCGCTGGTGGCCCGTACGGTTCGTGCGGACCGACGAGGCGGAGAACGTGGGGGTCTTCGGCGACGGCCCGCCCGATCTGCCCGGCGCTCCCGGCTTCCCCGGCTTCGCCGTTCCCGCCGGGCGGTCCGTCGTGGTGCCGGTGCGGCAGCGCTTCACCGAGGACGCGCCCGAGGGGCCGGTCACCGAGACCGTCACCGCCGTGCGGCGGCGCGCCGACGACGGCGACTGGGTCGGCCAGTCCGGGGACTACGCCTTCACCGTCAAGCGGCCGAGCGCGCCGAGCGGGCGGCGGCTGCCGGTGAAGAGCGGTGACAGCGCGGAGACCACAGAGACCACAGGGAGCGCAGAGAGCACCGAGAGCACAGAGAGCGCGGGGCACCCCTCCGACGGCATCGCCGACGGTGACACCGACGGCCGCGCCTCCGGGCCGCCCGTCCTCGCCGACACGGGCTCGGGCACCCCCCTCCTCGGGCTCGGCGTCGCCTCGGCCGTGCTCGTGCTCGGCGGCGGGGCGCTGCTGGCCGGGGTGCGGCGGCAGCGGCGCTGAAGTGCGAGGATCACGCTCGTGGACTACCCAGTGGACTACCTGATGGACCAGGCGCCCGGCGCACCGGTCCGGTCCGGCATACCCGAGCACGGGCGCATCCCCAAGTACTACGCGGTGAAGGTTCAGGTCGCCGCCCTGCTCGATGAGTTGGGGGAGGACGGGCTGCTGCCGACCGAGCGGGACCTCGCGGTGCGGTTCGAGGTCTCGCGGGAGACCGTGCGGCAGGCGCTGCGCGATCTGCTCCTGGAGGGGCGGCTGCGGCGGCTGGGGCGGGGCACGGTCGTGGCGGGGCCCAAGCTGGAGCAGCCGCTGTCGCTCGCGAGCTACACGGAGGGTGTCCGGCGGCAGGGCCGCCGGCCGGGCCGCGGGCTGATCGGCCTGGACCGCTCCCCGTGCTCGGCCGCGCTCGCCGCCGATCTCGGGCTCGAACAGGGCGAACCGGTCTGGCACATGGAGCGCGTCCTGCTCGCCGACGACGAACGGGTGGGGCTGGAGAGCACGTACGTGGCGGTGGAACGCGTTCCCCGGCTGGATACGGAGTTCGAACCCGACTCCTCCTTCTACGGGTATCTCCGCGACCGGCTCGGCATCGGCTTCGGCAGCGCGGACGAGCGGCTGGAGACGGTGCTCGCGACGCCGCGCGAGGCGCTGCTGATCGGGACGCCGCCCGCGCTGCCGATGCTGCTGATCCACCGGATGTCGCGGGACACGCGGGGGCTGCCGCTGGAGCGGGTGCGCTCGCTCTACCGGGGCGACCGGTTCTCCTTCACAGCGCGCTTGGAGGGCTCGGACCAAGAGCACTGAGAGCGGGCCGCGCCGATCCGGTCGACTGAGGGCGGGCCGCGCCGATCCGGCCAACTGAGGGCGGGCCGCGCCGATCCGGCAACTGGTCAGGGCCCCCGGCTCACCCCTCGCGCGGCCGCTCGACGGGCAGGGAACCGACGGGGCACCCGGGCACCCCCGCGGTGTCCCGCGTGATCGCCTCGACGTTCTCGGCGGCCTTCTCGGGGTCGGTCGTCCAGAGCGTGTAGAAGTCGAACGGGCAGTCCGCCACGCCCGCCGCACCCTCCCCGGCGTCATGGAGCGCGGAATAGCCGCGGTGCAGCAGCTTGTACAGGTGGTTCTGGGACTGGTCGTGGGCGCGCGCGTCGCGGATGGCGGAGACGGAGAGCTGCGCGTACTGGACGCCGTACGCCTCCTCGCCGGTCTCGCCGAGCGTACGGCCGTCGAACCCGACGATCGAGGAGTGCCCGAAGTAGGAGTACACACCGTCGAAGCCCGCGGCGTTGGCGACGGCGACGTAGCAGTTGTTCGCCCAGGCCATCGCCTTGGCCATCATGATCTGCTGGTCCTTGGCGGGGTACATATAGCCCTGGCAGCGCACGATCAGCTCGGCGCCCTTCATGGCGCAGTCCCGCCAGATCTCCGGGTAGTTGCCGTCGTCGCAGATGATCAGCGAGATCCGCAGGCCCTTGGGGCCCTCGGAGACGAAGGTGGAGTCGCCCGGGTACCAGTGCTCGACCGGGCACCACGGCAGGATCTTGCGGTACTTCTGGACGATCTCGCCGCGGTCGTCGATGAGGACGAGCGTGTTGTACGGGGGCTTGCGGGGGTGGTCCTCGTGGCGTTCGCCGGTGAGTGAGAAGACGCCCCAGGTGCCCGCCTCGCGACAGGCCGCGGCGAAGATGCCGGTCTCCTCGCCTGGGATGGTGGCGGCGGTGGCGTACATCTCGTCGGTGTCGTACATGATGCCCTGGGTGGAGTACTCCGGGAACACCACGAGGTCCATGCCGGGCAGGCCGGTCTTCATGCCCGCCACCATCTCCGCGATCCGGCCGGCGTTCTCCAGCACCTCGGCCCGGGTGTGCAGGCGGGGCATCTTGTAGTTGACCACCGCGACACCGACGGTGTCCGGGCTGGACGAGATGTCACCGTGTCGCATCGTTCTCCTCCTGTGCGGTCGTCGGCCTCCGGCCGTGCGCCCACAAGTCTCGTACCGCCAGGCCCAGTTGTCAGGGTGTGGCGGGCGGGGCGGAACGCCGGGCGCCCCCTCCGCACCGTCGGCCCCGGCCCCCTCCTCGACGCCTCCCGTCCCCATCTGTGTCGGAAGTCACCGAAGGGGACGCCTTTCCCTCCCTGGGGAATCACGGAAAGATAACGGGTCTAGGCCAAACTTTGCGGCCTGTTCACCGCGGCGCCGCTTCCGGGCCCGCCGCGGGTCACCCGATCAAAGGAGCGTTCCGGTCATGCGAGTCATAGTCGTCGGAGCCGGCGTGGTGGGAACCATGCACGCCTGGCAAGCGATAGAACGCGGCCACGAGGTCGTACACATCGAGCGGGAAGCCGAGGCCAGAGGGGCCTCGGTGCGGAATTTCGGGCTCGTCTGGGTCAGCGGCCGCTCCGGCGGCGAGGAACTGGAGACCGCGCTGCGCGCCCGTGAACTGTGGGAGGCCGTCGGCGAGCGCGTACCCGGCCTCGGGTTCCGCGCCAACGGCTCCCTGACCGTGCTCACCAACCCGGTGGAGCTCGCCGTCGCCGAGGCCGCCATGGCCCGCCCCGACGCCGCCGCCCGCGGATACGCGCTCCTCACCGCCGAGGAGACCCGCGCCGCCAACCCCGCCCTGCGCGGCAGCGCCGTCCTGGGCGCCCTGTGGTGCGAGCGCGACGCCGCCGTCGAGCCCCGCGTCGCGCAGCGCGCCCTCAAGGACACGCTGCTCGAATCCGGCCGCTACACCTTCCTCGGCGGCCGCGAGGTCCGCGAGGTCACCGGCGAGCGCGCCGTCCGCGACGACCACGGCGACGTGCACACCGCCGACGCCGTCGTGCTGTGCACCGGCGCCTGGCTCGGCGGCCTGGCCAAGGAGCTGGCGCCCGACCTGCCCGTACGGCGCGTGCGCCTCCAGATGATGCAGACCGACCCGCTCGGCGAGCCGCTGACCACTTCCGTCGCCGACGCCGACAGCTTCCGCTACTACCCGGCCTACGCCGGCGGGGCGCTCGACGCCATGGCGGCGGCCCAGCCGCAGCCGCCGGCCGCCGCCGAGCACCGGGCGCAGCTGCTGATGGTCCAGCGCGCCGACGGCGGGCTCACCATCGGCGACACCCACGAGTACGCCGCGCCCTTCAACTTCGACGTCGTCGAGGACCCGTACGAGCACCTGGCCGGGGTCGTCGAATCGCTGCTCGGCCGCCCGCTGCCCACGGTCCGCCGCCGCTGGGCCGGGGTGTACGCGCAGTGCACCGACACCGGGCGCATCGTGCACCGGCAGCAGGTGCGCGACGGCGTCTGGCTGGTCACCGGGCCCGGCGGCCGTGGCATGACCTGCTCTCCGGCGATCGCCGAGCGCACCGCGAACGAACTGGGATGGTGAGAGAGTTGACCGCGCAGCACACCCCACGCGACAGCGAGCACGGCGCCGGGCACGGCATCGAGCTCGTCGTGCTCGACATGGCGGGCACGACGGTCGCCGACGGCGGCCTCGTCGAGCAGTCCTTCGACGCCGCCGCGCGCCGCCTCGGCGTCGAGCCCGGCTCGGCCGACCACGCCGCGAAACTCGACTACGTACGCGCCACCATGGGCGAATCCAAGATCTCCGTCTTCCGCCACCTCTTCGGCGACGAGGAGCGGGCGCAGCGCGCCAACGCCGAATTCGAGGCCACCTACGGCGCGCTGGTCGCCGACGGCCGGTGCGCGCCGATCCCCGGCGCCCGGGAGGCCATCGAGCAGCTCAAGGCCGACGGCCGCAAGGTCGTCCTGACCACCGGGTTCGCCCGCGTCACCCAGGACGCCATCCTCGACGCGCTGGGCTGGCGGGACCTGGTCGAACTCACCCTCTGCCCGGCCGACGCGGGCGGCCGCGGCCGCCCGTACCCGGACATGGTGCTCGCCGCGCTGCTGCGCACCGGGGGAGCCGACGGGGTGCAGCGGATCGCGGTGGCGGGCGACACGTCGTACGACATGATCGCCGGCCGGCGCTCGGGCGCGAGCGTCGTCGCGGGCGTCCTCACCGGCGCGCACGACGCCGACGCGCTGCGCGAGGCGGGGGCGACGCACGTCCTGGGCTCCGTCGCCGAGCTGCCGGCGCTGCTGGCGGAGGCCGCCGCGCGGCCGTCCGGGGCCCCGGAGACGCGGACGTGACGACGTCGGCGAAGCCCGGCGGGGCGGTACTCGCCCCGCCGGGCGGCGGCATCGCCTTCGAGGGCGTGTCCGTCGCGTACGGCGGGAACGTCGTGCTCGACAACCTCGACCTCACCGTCGAACCGGGCGAGGTGCTGGCCCTGCTCGGGCCGTCCGGCTCCGGCAAGACCACCGCGCTGCGCGCCGTCGCCGGTTTCGTCGAGCCGGTGTCGGGGCGGGTGCTGATCGGCGGCCGCGACGTCACCGCGCTGCCGCCGTACCGGCGCGGCGTCGGGATGGTCGTGCAGCAGTACGCGCTCTTCCCGCACCTGCGGGTCGACGCCAATGTGGCCTTCGGCCTGAAGGCGCGGAAGGCGCCGCGGGGCGAGATCGCCGGGAGGGTCGCCGAGGCGCTGGAGATGACCGGCATGGCCTCCTACGCCAGGCGCTATCCGCGGGAGCTCTCCGGCGGCCAGCAGCAGCGCGTCGCCATCGCGCGGGCGCTGGCGACACGCCCCGGGGTACTGCTCCTCGACGAGCCGCTGTCCGCGCTCGACGCGCAGCTGCGCTCCGGGATGCTCGCCGAACTCTCCCGGCTGCACCGGGAGTTGCCCGACGTCACCATCCTCTACGTCACCCACGACCAGGTCGAGGCGCTGACGCTGGCCGACCGCATCGCGGTCATGGACCGGGCCCGGCTCCAGGACTGCGGCACCCCGCAGGACCTCTACCGCCGCCCGCGCACCGAGTTCACCGCCTCCTTCGTCGGCAACTCCAACCTGCTGCCCGTCACGGTCCGCCCCGGCGGTGTCGCCTTCGCCGGCACGGAGCTCACGGTCGCCACGGGCGACGCCGCCGAGGGGGCGACGGCCACCCTGTGCGTACGGCCGCACCTCGTCGGCCTCGGCGCGGGCCCGAACGCCCTGCGCGGCAGGATCGCCGAGGTCCAGTGGCGCGGCTCGACCCACCGCCTGTACGTCGACGTCGACGGCCACCGCGTCAAGGCGGACCTGCGGGAACTGCGCGAGACCCCGGCGCTCGGCGACGAGGTCACCCTGCACTTCGCGGCGGACGACGCGGTGCTGCTGCCGGTGGGGGCGTCCGATGGCTAGCCCGTACCGGGGGCCGGGGCCGGTGGCCCGTAGGCCCGGGCCCGCGGCGGAGAAGAAGCCGCGCCGCACGGCGCGTCGGCGCACCGTGCCCACCTGGGCGTACGCCGCTCCCCCCGTCGCCGCCCTCGGGCTCGTCTTCCTCTATCCGCTCGCCCTGGTCGTATGGCAGTCCGTGTCGCCGGACGGCGGCGGGCACTCCGTCGCGGCGTACAGGGACGTCCTCGGGCAGGCATCGTTCCGCGACGCGCTGGGGAACACGGTCGTCATCGCCGTCGGCGCCACCGCCGGCTGCCTGGTCCTCGGCTCCGTGCTGGCGCTCGTCATCGCCTTCGTGCCGTTCCCCGGCGGCAAGGCGCTCAGCCGGTTCATCGACATCTTCCTCGCCTTCCCCTCCTTCCTCATCACCCTCGCCCTCCTCTTCATCTACGGCACCGTCGGCATGGCCAACGGCCTGTGGACGGACGCGACCGGCGCGGCGAGCGGCCCCTTCGACTTCCTGCACACCCCCTGGGGCGTGCTGCTCGCGGAGATCACCTACTTCACGCCGTTCGTGATGCGGCCGCTGCTCGCCGCCTTCTCGCAGGTGGAAACGGCACAGCTGGAGGTCGCGGCGTCGCTCGGCGCGCGGCCCGCCCGCATCGTGCGGCAGGTGATCCTGCCCGAGGCGCTGCCCTCCCTCGCGGCGGGCGGCAGCCTCGTCCTGGTCATGTGCCTCAACGAATTCGGCATCGTGCTCTTCACCGGCGCCAAGGACGTCACGACCCTGCCCATGCTCGTCTACAGCAAGGCCATCCTCGACGGCGACTACACCGGGGCGTGCGTCGTCGCGGTCGTCAGCATCGCCCTGTCGGCGGCGCTCTACGGCCTGTACCGCGCCGTCGTCACCCGTACCGCGAACGCCGGAGGTGCGCGCCGTGCTCGTGCATAGCCGCGCCGCCCGCTGGGCGGTATGGGCCGTGTTCCTCGCCCTCTTCCTGCCGGTCTTCGCGCTGCCCTTCCTGGTGATCCTGGCCGCGTCCTTCTCCACGGCGTGGAGCGGCGCCTTCCCGTCCGGCGCGACCCTCTCGCACTATCAGGACATCGCCGAGGGCGACTCGTTGGACGCCCTGACCGCCAGCCTCGTCACCGCCCTCACCGCCGGCCTCCTCGCCTTGGCCGCGGGTACCTGGGCCGCGCTCGCCGCCGACGTGCTGCGCAGACGCGGGCGGCGCGTCATCGACGCGCTGTTCATGCTGCCGGTCGCGGTGCCGTCCGTGGTCGTCGGGCTGTCGCTGCTGGTCGCCTTCTCCCAGCCGCCGATCCTCCTCAACGGCACCCGGCAGATCGTGATCGCGGCCCACGCGGTCCTGGTCACGGCCTTCGCCTACCAGTCCGTCAGCGCCGCCATCGCCCGCCTCGACCCGGCGTACGAGCAGATCGCCGCCAGCCTCGGGGCGCGCCCTCGGTACGTACTGCTGCGCGTCAAGCTCCCCCTCCTGCTGCCCTCCCTCACGGCGGCGGCCGGGCTGTGCTTCGCCCTGTCCATGGGCGAGTTGAGCGCCACGATGATGCTCTACCCGCCGGACTGGCTGCCCCTGCCGGTCAAGATCTTCGGCGCTACGGACCGGGGCTCGCTCTTCGCCGGCGCCGCCCTCGCCGTGGTGCTGATGGCGACGACGCTGCTCGTCCTGCTCGGCGTCGGCCGAATCCGCACCCGGGCCTCGTACCGGTAGGCAACCGGCAAGGCCCGTCTCCCATAACCCTCCACAAGGAGTACGACACGTCATGCCCAGCTACCTCAAGCCGATCGCCGCCGCCTCCGGGGCCCTCGTGCTCGGCGTCACCGTCACCGCCTGCGGCGGCGCGTCCACCGCGGACGGCAAGGCCAAGGAGATCACCGTCTACAGCGCGGACGGGCTGAAGTCCGAGAAGGGCGACGGGTTCTACGACAAGGTCTTCAAGGACTTCGAGCGGCGGACCGGCATCAAGGTCAACTACGTCGAGGGCGGCTCCGGGGAGGTGGTGCAGCGGCTGACCCGGGAGAAGTCCAACACCAAGGCGGACGTCGTCGTCACCCTCCCGCCCTTCATCCAACAGGCGGCCGGCAAGGGGCTGCTGACCTCGTACAAGCCGCGGGGCTCGGACAAGGTCGCGGCCGGGGACAAGGACGCCGGCGGCACATGGACGTCCGTCGTCAACAACTACTTCTGCTTCATCTACAACAGCAAGGAGCTGAAGCAGCCCCCGAAGAGCTGGGAGGACCTGCTGGACGGCGGGTTCAAGGGCAGGCTCCAGTACTCCACGCCGGGCGTCGCGGGCGACGGCACGGCCGTACTCGTCAAGGCCATGCACGACTTCGGCGGCAAGGACGCCGCCATGGGCTATCTGAAGAAGCTCCAGGCCAACAACGTCGGCCCGTCCTCGTCCACCGGGCAGCTCGCGCCCAAGACCGACAAGGGCGAACTGCTCGTCGCCAACGGCGATGTGCAGATGAACTACGCCAACATGAAGTCCATGCCCCACCAGGGCATCTTCTTCCCCGCCGCGTCCTCCACCGGCAAGCCCACCACCTTCGCCCTGCCGTACGCGGCCGGGCTGGTCAAGGGCGCCCCGCACGCCGCCAACGCCGAGAAGTTCCTCGACTACCTGCTCAGCGAGGACGTGCAGCGGGAGGTCTCCGCGGTCGGCGGCGGTTTCGCGGCCCGTACGGACATCAAGGCCACCGACAAGAACGCGACCGCGCTCGCCCAGATCATGAAGGGCGTCGAGGTCTTCCAGCCGGACTGGGCGGACATCGACGGCAACCTCCGCTCGTACGTCGAGGACTGGAAGGCGGCGACGGCGAGCTGACCGGGCCCCTGCGGCCGGGCTTCTCACACGCGTACGACGGCTCGCGAGGCCGCGGCGAGTGCGCGGGCCGTAGCGCTGGTCGGGGGGCGTGCACTATCGTCCGGCTGACCCCGACAGGACCGGCTGACCGGCAGGACCGGCTGACCGGCAGGGCACCGAAGGCTGCCCCCGACTCTGCCCGTGGGCTCTTGCCGTAGGGCACGGATGTTCGGGATCATCACGCCGTCCACCCGGAATGACGGCAAGGATGGCAGCGATGCGCCCGCACGACGAACGTCCGCGTACTTCCGCCGCGGGCACGCGGGTCGAAGCCCGGCCGACGGCCCGGACCGCCGACCGCCCGGCCGGTGGCGGCGCGGGGTCCGCGGCCCGCCTCAAGGCGTTGCAGTCCGCGGCCGGGAACCGCGCGGTCGTGCAGACGCTCAGCACGGGACGGCCGGCCCGTACCGAGCCGGCCGCGCCCGCGGACCAGATCGAGCTCGCGGACCTGTCCGGGCGTACGGAGCCCGCCGAGCGTACGGACCGCGCCCAGAACGCCCCCGCGCCCGCGCCGACGGCGGCCGGCCAGGGTACCCAGGCGCCCGCCACCGGTGCCGCGCCCGGAGCGACGGAGACCGCCACCGCGGCCGCGGCCGAACCCCAGGGCGCGCGCAAGTGGGTCAAGAAGCTGCTGTCGAAGCCGTCCGAGAAGCTCGAAACCGTCAAGAAGCTCCTCGACCCCATCGACTTCGGCTCCAGCCGCATCGTCTCCCCCGTCGTGTCGGGCAAGTGGGCCGAGGCGGCCAAGGACTCGGACAAGGAGGGGGTCGCGCAGGCGGTCGAGGGGACGCTCGCCACCGACGTCATGGGCGCGGCGGTCGACTCGGTGGCCACGGCCCGCGACACGAGCGGGGCCCTGAAGGCGCAGGGCGGGCTGAACGAGCTCAAGGAGAAGAAGGGCGTCGACTGGCGCTCCCTGCGCCGCGACCGGAACAGCAAGGGCGGCGACGCCGCCCAGGACATCACCACCACCGTCAGCGACGGCATCGGGATGGCCAAGGGCGGTCTGAAGGTCGCCGGGCACGTCGCTCCGTCGGCGCTCGGCGAGACCGCCGGCGCCCTGACGATCGTCATCTCGATCAGCAAGGTCGTCCGGGACATCCGCTCCGTGGTGCGCACCCACCGCATGAAGCGGAACCTCGCCGGGGTGAACGCGCCGCCCGCGAAGTTCGAGGGGACGATCGAGAACAAGCTGCTGCGCAAGGACATCGCCCGGGCTCGCGCGGCCATGTCGGCGCCCCGTGCCGAACTGGCCGAGCGGCAGTCCCGCCCGACCTCGTCGTCCCGGCCGGAGGGCGGCCCGGAGAACGCGGCGGCCATGCGCCGCCTGGAGGAGGAGGTCGCCGCACTGACCGCCCAGATCGAGCAGCTGGAGGCGGAGGCGGCGGAGAAGGCGCCCGCCTACGAGGAGTCGGCGGAGCGGGTCGCGGAGGTCGGCGCGTACGCGGTCAAGAAGCGCGGGCGCCGCCGCGTGAAGAAGGGCGTGTCGGCCGCCGGCAACCTCGTCAAGGTGGCCGGCGCGGGGGCGAGCGTCGCGCTCTTCGCCGGGGCCATCGCCGTGACGTCGCCCGTCGGCTGGGGGCTGGCCGCCGCCGCGGCCCTGCTGCTCGGCGGCCTCGCCCTCTACAAGGCGTGGAAGTCGGTCCGCAAGCGGTACAAGATCATCATGGCGGAGCAGGCGGCGGCCGCGAAGACGGGCGAGAACGCCGAGGCGGAGGGCGCCGAGCACGCCGAGGGCGCCCCCGCCGTGCCGGGCGCGGACCCCGCCGCCGTGGAGTCGGCCACCCAGCTGACCCCCATGCAGGCGATGGGCAAGGCCCTCGCCTTCTGGAAGTCCGTCGGGCCGGGCAAGCGGCAGCGGATGGCGGGCGAGCTGTACGAGCTGGCCAACGGCAGCGACAACGAGGTGCGCACGGCGGCATGGGAGCTGCTGAAGCACCTCAACATGGGCCCGGAGAGTCTGCGCATGAGCCCCGGCGACTGGGAGGTCGACCTCAAGGACCCGGAGCAGAAGGAGAAGTGGACGAAGCTGATCGAGAACCGGCTGGCTTCCTGACCCGGGGCACGAGGCGCAGGACGGGCGCGGCCACGGGACGGGCGCGGACACGAGACGCGAGACGGGCGCGGCGCCCATAGGGGCCGCGCCCGTCGCTGTCCCACCGTCCCGCTGTCCCGTCGTCCCGCCGTCAGATGAGGTCCACCAGGTCCGCGATCGAGTCCACGACCCGGGTCGGCCGGTACGGGTAGCGGTCGATGTCGTCCTTGCCGGTCAACCCGGTGAGCACGAGGAACGTCTCCATCCCCGCCTCCAGCCCCGCCAGCACGTCCGTGTCCATCCGGTCGCCGATCATCGCGCTGGTCTCGGAGTGGGCGCCGATGGTGTTGAGCCCGGTCCGCATCATCAGGGGGTTCGGCTTGCCGACGAAGTACGGTTCCTTGCCCGTCGCCTTGGTGATCAGCGCGGCCACGGAGCCCGTCGCGGGCAGCGCCCCCTCCGGGGAGGGCCCGGTGTTGTCGGGGTTGGTGGCGATGAAGCGGGCCCCGTTGTTGATCAGCCGGATCGCCTTGGTCAGCGCCTCGAAGGAATAGGTCCGGGTCTCACCCAGGATGACGAAATCGGGGTCCGTGTCGCTCAGCACATAGCCGGCGTCGTGGAGCGCGGTGGTCAGTCCCGCCTCGCCGATCACATAGGCGGTGCCGCCGGGGTGCTGGGTGTCCAGGAATTTGGCGGTGGCCAGCGCCGAGGTCCAGATGTTCTCGACCGGCACGTCCAGCCCGATCCGGTTCAGCCGCGCGTGCAGGTCGCGGGCCGTGTAGATCGAATTGTTGGTGAGCACGAGAAACGGCCTGCCGGAGTCGCGCAGCTTCTTGATGAAGGCATCGGCCCCGGGCACCGGAACGCCCTCGTGCATCAGCACGCCGTCCATGTCGGTCAGCCACGATTCAATGGGCTTGCGCTCTGTCATGGGTGAGAACTCCTGCCATACGCGGAATCATGGGATGGCCATCCTATTCATTCACGCGAACGCGGTGGCTTTGCCATATTTTCTCCCCTTTCTTACAAGCAGTCTCGTCCGGTCTCCGGCTCGTACCGTCCCTGCGGGCGGCTCGGTGGGCTTGCGGGGGACAGGACGGTCGATCCGTCACCTGATGGAGTAATACGGACACGGAGCGGATGCGAGCGGCGTCCGCAAGGTGAACCTTCGAAAGCACCAGGAGGTTCGCCATGGGTTCTGTCCGCGGCACTGTCCGCCTCACGCTCTGCGGCGCGTTCGCCGTCGCCGCCGTCGTCGCCGCCCCCGTCTGCGCCCAAGCCCAAGATCAGGCCCAAGACCAAACCCAAGATCAGGCCCAAGACCAAACCCAAGGTCAAGCCCAAGACCAAACCGACCCCTACGCGGCCGACGAGACGCCCGGCGCCGTCCGGATCGCCCCGCTCACCGGCGCCCCCGGCGGCGAGGTCGCGCTGCGGGTCTCCGGCTGCCGGACCGACAAGGCGGTGGCCAAATCGGAGGCGTTCGTCGCCGACGCCAAGCTGGCGAAGGACTCCGACGGGCTCTTCGGCGAGGCCGCCCTCCGCTCCACGGTGAGCGTCGGCGAGTACGCCGTCACCGTCGCCTGCGCGGGCGATGACGAGGTGGCCCAGGGGAACCTGACCGTGACCGCCGACGGCTCCTCCTCCCCGGCCTCGCCCGTAGCGCCGGTACCGGCCGGAGGCGGTGGCACCGCGCCCCGGATCGAGGAGGCGGGCGGCCCCGAGCCGTACGGACTCGTCCTCGCGGGCGGCGCCGCGCTGATGCTCGGCGGGCTGTTCCTGCACCGCCGCCGGCGCGGCGGCGCGACGACGGACCGCTGAGAGGGACGGGGCCGCGGAAGATGGAAGACGCGCACAGCAGCGGCTACGGCCGCATGGTGATCGGAGTGGTCTGGGCGGCGCTGCTGCTGGGCCTGTGGCTGTGGGGGCGGGAGATCACCGAGGGGCGGGGCAGCGCGACGCCGACGACCGGCGACGTCGCCGCCGTCGGCCGGCCCGCCGGTCATCCGCTGCCCCCGGCCCACGGCCCGCTGCCGGACGCCCGGCCGCGCCGGATCTCCATCGAGTCGCTGGGCGTACGGGCCCCGGTCGTCGCCCGCGGGCTGGACGCACGGGGCGCGGTGGACCCGCCCCCGTACGAACGGTCCGGGGAGGTCGCCTGGTACCGCGGCGGACCGCGGCCCGGCGGCGTCGGCGCGGCCGTCCTCGTCGGCCACCTCGACACCAGGACCGCCCCCGCCGTCTTCCACCGCCTCGGCGGCGTCAAGCCGGGCGCGCGGATCGAGGTGGCCCGCTCGGACGGGTCCGTCGCCGAGTTCACGGTCGAGGACGTCTCCGTCTTCGCCAAGAACCACTTCGACGCCGGACAGGTCTACGGGCCGCGCGCCGGACACCGCGCCGAGCTGCGCGTCATCACCTGCGGCGGCTCGTACGACCGGGCCCATCACGCGTACTCCGCCAATGTCGTGGTCTCCGCCTATCTCACCGGCGAGCGTCCCGCGCCGCGCGTGTGATCCGGCGGCTGACGAGCCGCGTGCCCGCCGCCGGCGCCTGAATCGGCGATCGCCGACGCGCTGCGCCGAACGGGTGGGCGTCGGGCGTGCCGCCAACCGGGCCGGGGCAGCGGCCCGCTCCCCTCGGGGCCGCCGACCCGGACCGACCTCGACCGCGGGAGCCAGGACTGCGGGAGTGGTCCGGCGCGACCGCGGGAGGCTTGGTGCGGCCGGGGGCCGGGGCCACGGCGAAGATTTTAGGACATCAGCTCCCGGTCCACCAGGGTGAGTTGATGCCAAGTTGCCCGGCGGACACGGAGCGCCGTCGGCGCCGGTGCGGTGCCCGGAGGGTGGCCGGGCGGCCCGTACGGCGGCGCTGACATGCCGGTATCCGGAGAGTGCCGGTGAGGGAGGACGCCCGCCGGGGGTCGCTGAATGGCCGTAACAGCTTCTCGGTACAGGCCGGCCGCCGGGGCCCCCGTGTCAGGATTGGCGGGACCGGATTTGTCCCGCTGAGGGCCTGGGCCATTCCAGGAGTGCAGCCAAGGGGGAGTGGATGTACGGCAGTCACACCGGCCGCAGGCACCGAGCCGGAATCAGCACGGCACAGGCGGGGGCGGCGGTGGGGGTGCTGCTGCTGATCGCCGGCTGCTCGTCCTCCTCCGACAAGCCCGACAAGGGCGAAAACCCCACGCAGCGGCCGAAGTCCACGGCCCCCTACTGGGTCAACCCCGACAGCACGGCCGCCAAGCAGGCGGCGAAGCTGCGCGCGGACGGCGAGAAGGACGACGCCGCGCTGATCGACAAGATCGCCGCCCAGCCGGTCGCGGAGTGGGTCGGCATCGACGACCCGGAGGGCCAGACACGCGGCTTCACCGAGGCCGCGGCCAAGGCGGGCCGCGAGGCGCTGCTGGTCCTCTACAACATCCCGCACCGCGACTGCGGCCAGTACTCCCAGGGCGGCGCCGCCGACGGCGACGCCTACCGGGCCTGGCTGGACAAGGCGCTGCGCGGCATCGGGGACCGCCGCGCCACCGTGGTCCTGGAGCCGGACGCGCTGCCGCACATCGGGGACGGCTGCACCCCCGCGCAGTTCCACGAGGAGCGGTTCGCGCTGCTCAAGGAGGCCGTGGACAAGCTCAAGGCGCTCCCCAACACCAAGGTCTACCTGGACGCGGGCAACCCGAACTGGGTCACGCCCCCGGACCGCATGGTCGACCCGCTCAAGCGGGCGGGCATAGACGCAGCCGACGGCTTCGCCCTGAACATCTCCAACTTCCAGACCACCGAGGCGAACAAGGAGTACGGCGACAAGCTGTCCGGGCTGCTCGGCGGCAAGCACTACGTCGTCGACACCAGCCGCAACGGCAACGGCCCGCTGGCCGGCGCCGACCACGAGAAGACCTGGTGCAACCCGGCCGGCCGCGCGCTCGGCGAACCGCCGACCGTCAAGACCGGCGACCCGCGCGTGGACGCCTATCTGTGGATCAAGCGACCGGGCGAGTCGGACGGCACCTGCAAGGGCGGCCCCGGCGCGGGCACGTGGTGGCAGAAGTACGCGCTCGAACTGGCCCGCAACGCCCGCTGAACCGGCCCGGGGCGCGGGGCTGTCCGGCCCCGTCCGGCGGTGGCCGGGAACGGACGCCGCCCGGCCCGGACCTCTGTGAGCATGCGGATCTGCCCGGTCGCCCGTACCGGCTCAGGGGGGCCGCGCCATGGCGAGCCGAGCGGACCGGCGCGTGCCCGCGCCCCTGCGGGCCGCCTCGGCCGCCCGGCTGCTGTGGCGGGCGTCCCCCGGGCACACCCTCGCGCTCGGTACGGTCGTCCTCGCCGCCGCGGCCACCGCCGCGCTGGTCGTCGTCGCCACCGGCCTGCTGGTCGGCGCGTTGCCCGCCGTCGTCGGCGCCGGGCTCGGCTCCGCCGCCGGCCGCCATCTGCTGGTCGTCCTCGCCGCGTTCGGCGCGCTCGCCCTCGCCCGTACGGCCTTGGGCGCCCTCCAGTCCGGGCTGACGGACGCGCTGCGGCTGCGGGTCGCGGACGCGGTGGACGACCGGGTGATGGCCGCGGGCAGCGGCCCGTACGGCATCGCGCACCTCGAAGACCCCGCGTACGCCGACGTCCTGCGGCTCGCCACGGGCCCCGGCACCCGGCCGGACGCGCTGGCGGAGCTGGTGCCGGAGGTGGTGCAGCCCCGGCTCCAGGCGCTCGCGCTGATCGGGCTGCTCGCGCCGCTCGCCTGGTGGGCGCCGGTGCTGCTGTGCGCGGCCGGAGCCCTCACCTACCGCACCAACCTGGGCGTGGCGCGCAGCGTGCACGGCAGCATGGCCGCGACGAGCGGCGCGATCCGCCGGTCCGGGTACTTCCGGAGCCTCGCGCTCGACGCGGGACCGGCGAAGGAGATCCGGGTCTTCGGCCTCGGCGAGTGGGCGGCCGGCCGGATGACGGAGATCTGGCGCACGGCGATGGCGGCCGTGTGGTCCACCCGGCGCGCGGCGACCGGCCGCGCCTACGGCGCGGTGCTCTTCCTCGTCCTGGCCGAGGCGCTGGTGCTGGGGTACGCGGCCGTCGCCGCGGCGCGCGGGGAACTGGGGCTCGCGCGGCTCGTGATCGTCGTACAGGCGGCGCTCGGGCTGCCGGTGCTGGGCTGGGCCGGGGACTTCGACTACCTGGTCCGCGACGCGCTGCTGGGGCTGCGCTCGCTCGCCGCCCTGGAGGAGCGGGCGGCGGCGGCCGGGGCCCCCGCCGGTATGGAGGGCGCGGACGCCGCCGCCGTGCGCACGCTCGGCCCGCCCCGCCGGGAGATCGCCGTCGAGTCGGTCACCTTCGCCTACCCCGGCACCGGCCGCAACGTCCTCGACGGGCTCAGCCTGCGCATCCCCGCCGGGACCTCGGTCGCGATCGTCGGCGCCAACGGCGAGGGCAAGACCACCCTCATCAAGCTGCTGGCCCGGCTGTACGAGCCGGAGGGCGGGCGGATCACGGTCGACGGGACCGACCTGCGGGCGGCCGGGCCGGACGAGTGGCGCCGCCGACTGGCCGTGGTCTTCCAGGACTTCGTGAAGTACCCGCTGCCGCTCCGCGTCAACGTGGCCTTCGGCGACCTCTCCGCCGCCGAGGACGGTGCGGCTCTGGAGGAGGCGCTGGCCGCGGCGGGCGGCGCCGCGCTCCCGGGGCGGCTGGGGTCGGGCTGGGACACGGTCCTGTCCCGGCAGTTCACCGGCGGCGCGGACCTCTCCGGCGGCCAGTGGCAGCAGGTCGCGCTGGCCCGGGCGCTGCTGGCCGCCCGGCACGGCGCCGTCCTCGTCCTGGACGAGCCCACCGCCAACCTCGACGCCCGCGCCGAGGCCGAGTTCTTCGACCGCTTCCTGGGGGCCGCCCGCGGGGCCACCACGGTGCTCGTCTCGCACCGCTTCTCCGGGGTGCGCCGCGCAGACCTCATTTACGTGCTCGACGGGGGCCGGGTCGCGGAGAGCGGCACGCATGAGCGGCTGGTGGCGCTGGGCGGGCGGTACGCGCGCATGTACGCGCTCCAGGCGGCCCGCTTCGCCGTCGGGGACGCCGAGGACGCCGGGGACGCCGGGGACGTCGGGGGTGCCGGGGACGCTGAAGACGGGGCGCCGGCGCCGAAAGCCCCGCCCGTACTCCCGCCCGCACCCGCGCCCGTACCTCATGAATGCGAGTCCGAAGCCGATGCCGACGGCGCCGATCTCGGCGCGGAGCCCCGCCGGATCGGCGGTTCCCTCGCCGCGCTCGGCACGCTGATCCGAGGGGCGTTCCGGGAGGCGAAGGGCGGCGCGGCGCTCGGGCTGCTGCTGGTGCCGGCCGGGGCCGGGGTGGCGGCGCTGCAGGCGCTGTGGTTGCGCGACATGGCCGACGGCGCGCAGCGGCAGGAGCTGGGGGCGACCCTCACCGCCACGGCGCTGCTCGTGGTCAGCCTCGGCGCGTGGCAGGCCGTCGAGCTGGCCGGGGTCGCCGCGCGGATCGGGCTGAGCGAGCGGGTGGGGTTCGCGTTCGACCGGACGCTGGCGCGTCTGACGGCGGGGATCGCGGGGCTGCGGCATCAGGAGTCGCCCGCGTTCCAGGACCGGCTGCAACTGCTGCGGAGCCGGGCGCTCGCGATGGGCGGGCTGCTGAACTGGCTGCTCAACCTCGTCGAGGAGTTCGCGGGGTTCCTGGTGACCGCGGTGCTGCTGGCCACGGTCCATCCGGCGCTGCTGGCGCTGCCGCTCGTGGGGCTGCTCGCGCTGCGCGTCCAAGTGGCCGGCCGCCGGGCCGCGGCCCGCGCGACGGACGCGTCGGCCGCCGACTACCGGCTCGCGGCGCTCCTCACCGGCCTGGCGGCCGACCCGGCCGCGGGCAAGGAGCTGCGCGTCTGCGGTCTCGGCCCGGAACTCCGCCGCAGGCGGCGGGCGGCCCGGCGGCGGGCCGACGCCGTGATGCGGCGGGCGCAGTGGCGGGTGGCGGCCATCGGGGCCGTCGCCGGGGCGCTGAACACGCTCTCCCTTGTCGCCGCCGTCGGCTTCGTCGCCGCCCTCGCCGCCCGCGGGCAGGCGAGCCTGGGCGCGCTGCTGCTCGCGGTGGTGCTGGCCGGCCGGTTCGTGGGGCACGTGGCCGGGCTGGTGAGCACGACCGGGGTGGTGGTGGACCTGGTGCAGAGCGCCGAGCGGTTCCGCTGGCTGCGCTCGTACGCGCGCCGGGCGCGGCCCCCCGCCCCGACCGCCGCCGTCCCCGCCGGACTCGGCCGCGGCATCCGCGTGGAGGGGCTGTCCTTCAGCTACCCCGGCACCCGCCGCCGCGTCCTGCGCGACGTCAGCGTCGAACTGCCCGCGGGGAGCGTGGTGGCGCTGGTCGGGGAGAACGGCTCCGGCAAGACCACCCTGGTCAAGCTGTTGTGCCGGCTGTACGAGCCGACCGGCGGCCGGATCCTCCTGGACCGGACCGAGCTGGCCGCCTGTGCCCCCGCCGCCTGGCGGGCCCGGCTGAGCGCCGGGTTCCAGGACTTCGTCCGCTTCGAGCTGCCCGTACGTGAGAGCGTCGGCGTCGGCGACGTGGAGCGCGTGGCGGACGGCGGACGGGTCCGGGCGGCGCTGGAGCGGGCGGGCGCGGCCGAGCTGCCCGGCACGCTGCCCGACGGTTTGGAGACCCCGCTCGGCCGCCGCTGGGAGGGCGGGGTGGACCTGTCCGGCGGCCAGTGGCAGAAGGTGGCCCTGGGGCGGGCGCTGATGCGCACCGACCCCCTGCTGCTCGTACTGGACGAGCCGACCGCGTCCCTCGACGCGGAGACGGAGCACGCGCTGTTCGAGCGGATCTGCGCGGCGGCCCGGGCCGGCTCGGGGGCGCGGATCACCCTGCTGGTCTCGCACCGCTTCTCGACCGTACGGGCCGCCGACCTGATCCTCGTGCTCGACGGCGGCCGCGTCGCGGAGGCCGGGTCCCACCGGGAACTGCTGGCGCTGGGCGGGCGCTACGCCTCGATGTACGGGCTCCAGGCCGGCGCCTACCGGTAGGCGCGGCGGCCCGGCCCCGGGCGGCCGCCGCCGTCCTCGCGGAGCGTGGCCTCAGAGCCTGTGCCACGCCCCTGGCCGGGCGTGCGATGCCGGGTGCGCACGCGGGCGGCGTTGCCGGAACGCCCTGGGGGCTCCGGTGCGAGGGCCTTGCGGCGCCTCGCGATCCGCGCGCACCGGACGGCCGCGCGCCGACCCGGCCGGGGACATGGCGCAGGCCCTCAGCGCCGTATCAGCTGCGTCGACTGCTCGTCGAGTTCGGCCGCGGGCTCCGGTGCCGGTCTGCGGGCCGAGTCGCTGACCTTCAACAGCAGCGCGATGAGGACCCAGTTGGCGACCTGGGACGAGCCGCCCTGGGCGAGGAAGGGCAGGGCCTTGCCGGTGAGCGGGATCAGCCCGGTGACGCCGCCGGACACCACGAAGACCTGGAGCGCCAGCGCGCTGGCGAGCCCCGCGGCGAGCAGCTTGCCGAACGAGTCGCGGGCGTCGAGCGCGGCCCGCAGCCCGCGCTCCACCAGCAGCGCGTAGAGCAGGAAGACCGCCGTCATGCCCGCGAGGCCGAGCTCCTCGCCGACGCTGGTGAGGATGAAGTCGCTGCGCGCGGCGAACCCGATGAGGTCGGGGCGGCCGGAGCCGAGCCCGGTGCCCAGGATGCCGCCGCTGCCGAAGCCGAACAGGGCCTTGGCGAGCTGGTCGGAGCCGGCGCCCGGGTCGTTCAGGGCGGCGAAGGGGTGCAGCCAGGCGGAGATGCGGCCGTGCACATGCGGCTCCATGGCGCCTACCACGGTCGCGCCGACGGCGAACATGAGCAGGCCGGTCACCACCCAGCTGGTGCGCTCGGTGGCGATGTACAGCATGATCACGAACAGCCCGAAGAAGATCAGCGAGGTGCCGAGGTCCCGCTCGAAGATCAGCACCAGCAGACTCAGCAGCCACACGGCGGCGATCGGGCCGAACTGCCGCCCGCGCGGCAGCGAGAAGCCCAGCACCCGTCGGCTGGCCAGCGCGAGGGCGTCCTTGTGCATCGTCAGATAACCGGCGAAGAACACGGCTATGACGATCCTGACGAACTCACCGGGCTGGAACGACAGCGACCCCAGCCTGATCCACCGCTTCGCGCCGAGCGTGTCCGCGCCGAAGAACACCGGGGCGATCAGCATCACCAGGGCGATCGTGATGCTGATGTAGGTGTACCGCTGGAGGTGCCGGTGGTCCTTGAGGAAGATCAGCACGGCGACGCAGACCGCGATGCCTATGGCGCCCCACATCAGCTGGGTCGGCGCCACCGTCACCGCCGTCTTGGGGGAGCTGAGGGCGAACGCGAGGTCGAGCCGGTGGATCAGGACCAGCCCCAGACCGCTCAGCGCGACGGCGATCGGCAGGATCAGCGGATCGGCGTGCGGGGTGAATCTTCGCACCGCCCAGTGCGCCCCCATGGCCATCGCCGTCATCCCGAGGGCGTACATGGGCAGCTCCGCCGGCAGCTTCCCCTCCGTGGCCAGCCCCACCGACGCGTAGCCGAACAGCGTCAGCAGCACCGCCAGGACCAGCATCAGCAGCTCCGCCCGCCGGCCGCGGGACTCCTCGGGCCGCGCCTCACGGGCCGAACCCCTTCTGCCTGCGCCCATCCCCATGCTCCTCAGTCGAATGTCGGTCTCATCGCGGCCGCCAACGGCGGACCCGGCTCCTGGTGACACGGCACGAGTCCGCCCGCTCATCTAGAGACTTGGGAGGTCACGCAAGGTTGCGTGATGATGCAACCGCCGAGGAGAGATTAGTCATGCGCGCGGAGCCGGCTGACCGTGCACCCCCTGTGGGCCCGCTGTGCGGGGCTTGTGTACGGGCCCGCACCGTCGCGGCGCGGGGCTTGTGCATGGGCCCGCACCGTCGCGGTGCGGGGCGGCGGGGGGCTTCGGGACCCTTGTCCGCGCCCGCCGGGTCGCCGCACCCCGCCGCCCGGGTCGGCGGCGGCATGAGGAGAGCGCCGGCGGTCAGGCCGGCGCTCTCCTCCCGGGGGTTCCCTGTCGCTGCCCCGGTCAGCCGCGGTGCGCCGGACGGCGCACCGCGGGCAGGTCACTTCAGCCAGTGCGGGTCCCGCGGTTCCACCTTGTTGAGGTACCCCATGAGCTGCGCGTGGACCGTCAGCTCGGCCATGGCGGACTGGAGCCGCACGATCCGGCCCACGGACTCGGGGTCGCCGACGCCGCTCAGCCACTCGGCCATCAGGGAGGCCGTCGCCAGGACCCGGTCGCGGAGCGCCTGGCACACCCCCGTGGGCCCGTGTGCCACGGTCACCTCGGTGATCTCGGACCACAGCTCCGCGCCGCGCGGTGCCATGCCGAGCTCGACGCCCGTGCGGTACAGCCGGTCGTAGTCGAGGCGCTGGTACCAGTCGCGGGTCTCCTCGCTGAGCTCGCCGGTGGCGAGGACCGCGGCGACCTCGGCCAGCAGCTCGTCGGCGTGGCGCAGCCGCTTCTCGGCCGAGGCGACGTACACCCCCGCGACGGCCGGGGCGTCCTCGTGCTCGGCGAGTTCGAGCGCCTTGAAGAGGTCGCTGGTCGCGGCGAGCAGTTCGACGCCGGCGTGCTGGGCGAGACGCTTCTTGTCGCTCAGGGCCCGCTGGGACAGCTGGAGCGCCTTGTTGCAGACTTGAGTCATCCGTTCTTCCTCCTTAAAGAAGTTGGCGGGGCGTGCCGGACCGTCAGCCGACCGCGGTCGACACGTTGGTCATTCCGAAGATGTTGATGATGGCTATCGCCTGTCCGCGGATTCGAATCCGGTCGAATTCCGTGATCGATTTCCAGGCGAATTGCTGCCACTCGACGGGACCTTGGGCGCCGGCGGTACGGGCGAACGTGTCGAGTTCTGCGGAGAATTCCCGCAGCGTGTCGACGAAACCACCGAATGCCGACTCGTCCCCGCCCTCGGCGTACTGCGCGGCGATGGCGCGCAGCGATTCCTCGTCGAGCGCCACCAGCCCCTGCGCACCCGCCTCGCGCAGCACGTCGAGCACCTGGACGCCCTCTCGTCCCGCCGCCCGCAGACGTGCGTCGTGCACGGCGTGGAAGCCCAGCTCACGGGCGATTTCGCGGGACGACTCGTAGTCCGCCAGCGCCGACCCGACCGCGGCGGCGGCGCAGGCGACGCGCACCTCCGCCTGGCGCTGGTCGCCCAGTTCCAGGTCGCGGTGGACGAGGTGCAGTTCGCTGCCCGCCCGCATGAAGTGGGCCGAGCCGGTGGCGACGGGCGCGTCGACGCTGTCGTAGAGGTCGCGGAGGGCCCCTTCGGATGGCGACGGAGCCAGCGGAGGCTTTTTGTTGCAGACCTGACTCATTATGCGTTGTCTCCTTCGGAGATTTCCATTCCGGTCCCTGGACGGCAATCACATGAATGCCGCACGGAGTGCGGTGCGGGAAATCATCGGGTGGCAGAGGTTGTCTGATCAGGGAAATGCTTGCACAATCACTTAAGTCTCCTCGGGGAAAATGGCCGCCACCGGACAGGTTCGGATGGGCCCGGACAGCAGGGCGGCACACGGGGGCTGCGGTGTACACGACCGGGCGGATCGAACGGGGGAAACATGGGTGGGGGGACCGGAGGATTCGAGGGAATATCGCCGGGCGGTGACCGCGAGGATCTCGGCGGCATCGACAGCGTGGAGGAGCTGGCCGCCCTGCTGCGCCGGCTGCGCCGCAGGGCGGCCCGGCAGCGGGGCGACTCGCAGCTGACCTACCGGGAGCTCGCGGCCGGCACCGGATGGGCGCACGGGGCCATCGGGGACTACTTCGCGGGCAAGACGCTGCCGCCCACCGACCGCTTCGACGTCCTGGTCCGGCTGCTCGGCGCCACCGGACCCGAACTCGGCGCGCTCGCCACGGCGCGCGACCGGGTGGAGGAGCGGCGCCGGGCCCGTACGCGGCCGGCCGCCGACGGGGACGGCGGCGGCCCCGCCCGCGCCCGGCCGGACACCGTGCCCCGCGAGTTACCGCCCAACCCGCCCGTGCTGTGCGGGCGGGTCCACGAGCTGGCCTCCCTGGACCTGCTGCGGCCCCTCACGCCGCCCGGGCCGTGCCCGATCGCCGCGCTCGACGGGCCGGGCGGCGTCGGCAAGTCCGCGCTCGCCGTGCACGCCGCCCACCTGCTGGCGGACCGCTTCCCCGACGGGCAGCTCTACGCCGATCTGCGCGGCGCGGGCCCCGGGCAGGACCCGCTCGCGCCGGCCACGGTCCTGGTCCGGTTCCTGCGCGCCCTCGGCGCCAAGGGACCGCTGCCCGTCAGCGAGGCGGGGGCCGGGGCGCTGTACCGCGCACTGGCCGCGAACCGGCGGCTGCTGGTCGTGCTGGACAACGCGTACGGCGCCGCCCAGGTGCGGCCGCTGCTGCCCGCCGCGCCGAGCTGCGCGGTCCTGGTCACCAGCCGCCGCGTCCTCGCCACCGTCGACGGCGCCGTCCATCTGCATGTGGGCCTGCTGCCGATGGAGGAGTCGCTGACCCTGCTCGGCGCGTACGCGGGCCCGCGGCGGCTGGCCGCCGACCGGCCGGCGGCGGAGGCGATGGCCGGCTACTGCGGGCACCTGCCGCTGGCGCTGCGCATCGCGGGCGCCCGGCTGGCGGCCCGCCCGCACTGGCCCGTACGGGTCCTCGCCGACCGGCTCGCCGACCCCCGGCACCGGCTCGACGAGCTGGAGTACGCCGATCTGCGGGTCCGCGCCACCTTCGAGGCGGGCTACCAGGGCCTGCTCGGCGGCGGCGAGGCGGACCGGCTGGCCGCAGAGCTGCTGCCGCTGCTCGCCGAGGCCCCGGGCGAGCTGACCGCCGGGGACGCGGCGCGCCGGACGCACCGGGCGCCGCACGAGGCCGAGCCGGTGCTGGAACGGCTGGTCGACGCCCAGCTGCTGGAGTCGCCGGCCCCCGGCCGCTACGGCTTCCACCCCCTGCTGCGGCTGTTCGCGCTGGAGCAGGCCGGGCCGCCCGTACCCCTCGCGGACCGGGCCTCGGTGGACCGGACCGCGGCGGACCGGCGCCCGGAGGACCGCCGTCCGGCGGCCCGCCTGCTGCCGGACCGCCTGCCCCTGGACCGCAAGCTGCCGGGCCGTCAGCTGGCGGAGGTCCGGCTCGACGAACCGCGCCTCACGGACCAGCGGCTTCCGGGACCTTGAGCCACACCGCCTTCGAGGGCGTGCCCTGGTCGTCCACCACATTCACCATGTACCAGCCCGGCGGCACCAGCGACGGGTCCTTCGGCAGCGTGACCGTGACACTGTCCGCGGTCTTCGTGTAGTCGAGCGCGATGGAGCGCTGCTCGATGTTGGTCACATGCGTGAAGGAGCCCGGCCGGATCAGGCGGGCCTTGCGGATCGTCGCGGCGTGACCGGTTTTGAAGGTGGTCCTGCCGCCCAGCTTCACCGTCCGCGGCCGGGCGCCGGTGTCCTTCAGATCCGGCCGCGAGTCGTTGTAGAGGTACGGCGGGGTGTAGAGGTCGATCTGCTGCTGGAACGTGCCGGGCTTGGTGTTGCCCTTGTCGCCGTAGAGCGAGTCGGAGCCGAAGGTCATGACCCGGCCGTCGGGCAGCAGCAGCGCGCCCGAGTGGTAGTTGCGGCCGACCAGCGGGTCGGCGACGGCGTGCTTGCCGTTGGTCTTCGGGTCGTAGATCTCGGCCTTGAGGACGTTGGAGTCACTGCGGCCCCGGTAGTCGCCGGAGCCGTTGGTGGTCAGCACGGTGTCGTCGGGCAGGATGACGCTGCTCGGGTAGCGGGCCTTCGCGTACAGGTCGGGGCCGTCCTTGAAGCGCGGGTCCTTCGCGTGCAGGTCCACGATGCGGGTCTTGGCCGTCGACTTCTTGTCCTCGCCGACGCCGCCGCCGCCGAGCACCATGTACCGCTGGTCCTGGGCGGGCGGCAGCAGCACCGACATCGAGGTCTCCAGCGCGTCCGGGTCGCTCATGCCGGGCACCGTCTTGAAGGCGTTGCTCTTGAGGTCCCAGACGCCGGGGACGCGGCCCTGGTCGGCCGGTCCGTAACCGGCGTTGGAACCGGTGTAGAAGATCTTGCCCTGGTCGGTGAGGAAGAGGGCCGGGTAGGTCGGGAAGAACCGCTGCTTGGGCAGGTACGTCCACTTCTTGGTCTTCGGGTCGTAGACCTCGTTCTTGCCCGGGACCACCTGGCCGATCTCGTCCAGGCCGGAGACCGAGAGCACCTTGCCGTCCTGGAGCGTGGTCAGCGTCGGATACCAGCGGGCCTCGTTCATCGGGTCGACCGTGATGTAGCGCTCGGAGACCGGGTCGAACTCGTAACTGTCCTTGATCCCCTGGAAGTCCTTCTTGTCGAACGACAGCTTGTTGGCGATGCCGTAGAAGTTACGGGCGTCCGCGCCGGTCAGCCCCTTGATGGTGTAGTTGTCGGTGAGCCCGGTCTCGTGCTCGGCCCCCTTCTCCAGGGCCTCCACATAGACGCGCGCCGTGCTGGCCGTGACGGTGACCTTGCCGGTCTTCGGGTCCTTGGCCTTCTTCGCGCGCGGCACCAGCAGGTTGTCCTTGGACGCGAAGGACTTGCCGGTCGCCTTGCCCGTGAAGACCGTGCCCGCCGGGAAGGTCCGCGGCCGGTCCGGGTCCTCGTTGTGGACGACCATCAGGCCGCCGGCCCGGGTGACGTCGCCGCCCAGCTTCTCGTAGCGCTGGGTGCCGCCCGCGACCAGCAGCTTGCCGTCCGGGAGCTGGGTGTGCCCGGCGCAGAAGAGGTCCTTCGGGGTGGGGATGTTCTTGAAGGTGTTCTTCTCCGGGTCCCACAGGACCGTACGGAAGGACTTGGCCTTGAAGTTGGCGGCGTTGTTGCCGGAGCCCGCGACGAGCAGCACCTTGCCGGTGTGCAGCAGGGCCGCGTGAATGGTGTTGATCTTGTACTGCTCGGGTACGTCGATCACGTTCCAGTGGCCGTTGCGCGCCTTGTACTCGGGTTGGTTGATCTTGTAGTCGTGGTACTTCTCGGAGGCGAAACCCCAGATCGCCGGCCCGTTGAGCCCGGCCAGCACGAGGACCGCCGCCCCGCCGATGGCTATCCGGCGGGTGCGGCGGCTCGGACGGTACTTCATCGGTCGGATCCCCCAAGAGCGAGCTGGGCGGTCTGGTTCTGCGGGTCGCCGCGGTCACGCCGGTCTCTTCTGTCCCGGCGCAGCGTCCACGCCCAGGCCAGGATCGGCGCCACCGTGATCAGCAGCGCCAGCGTCGCCCAGGTCCGCATCGCCACGTGCGTATGGCCGAGCAGGAACGAGGCCACCAGGGAGCCGCCGAAGACCAGCAGGAAGAAGAGGTGCACCCGGAAGGTGCCGAAGAGCGTGTCGGGGCTGGCCGAGTCGCCCTTCGGCGTCACCACGAACGTGCTCTTGCGGCGCAGCACCGCGTCCAGCAGCGAGCGCGCGTAGATCGGCGCGGAGAGCGCCGACATCACCATGCCGGCCAGGCCGCCCGAGCCCTCGGGCTCGTGGGGCGAGACGTTGTGGCGACGGTTCCAGATGTAGAGCCCGATCTGGAGGGCCGCGGCGTCGCTGTAGAGCATCATCCAGACCTCGGAGTTGATCTGGATGCCCGAGGCGCCGAGGCCCAGGAAGAGCGCGCAACTGAGCCCGCCCAGCATCCAGTTCACCGCCGTCATGGGGTAATAGATGACCATCAGCGTGTAGTTGAGCAGCTTGCCCGGCGACAGCGTGAAGGGGCCCTTCCAGAACTGCTTGAGTATCGTCTCGTACGTCCCTCGCGACCAGCGCAGCTGCTGGGTGAAGAAGTCCGTCCACGCGTTCGGCCCCTCGCCGACGGCGAGCACGTCCGGCGTGTAGACCGAGCGCCACTTGCGGCCGGTGCCCGGGTTGCGGTGCCGGTGCAGCTCGAAGCCGGTGGCCATGTCCTCGGTGATCGAGTCGTAGAGGCCGCCGATGCCCTTGAGGGCGCTGATGCGCACGGCGTTGTTGGTGCCGACGAACATGGGCGAGCCGTAGCGGTTGCCCGCCCGCTGGATCAGGGCGTGGAAGAGGAACTGCTGGCTCTCGGCGGCCTTGGTGACGGCCGCGTCGTAGTTGCCGTAGACCTGCGGACCGACGACGAAGGCGATGTCGGGGTCGCGGAAGTACCCCAGCATCCGCTCAAGGAAGTTCGGCAGCGGCACATGGTCGGTGTCGACCGAGGCGAAGAAGTCGTAGTCGTCGCCGTGCGCGTCGAGCCAGGCGTTGTAGTTGCCGTGCTTGGTCTTCGCGCGGTGCGGTCCCTTGGGCCGGTTCCACTTCTCGACGCCCTTGCGGGAGAAGTGGTGCACGTCCAGCCGCCTGCAGACCTCCTTGACCTCGGGGTCGTCGCCCTCGTCGAGCAGCCATACGTGCAGCAGCCCCCGGTGGCGCAGCCGTACGGCCGCCTCCAGGGTCCTCGTCACCATCTCGATCGGCTCCTTGCCGGGCACGAACGAGGTGAGGAAGGCGACCTTGGTGCCGGTCTCGGGCACCACCGGGATCGGGTCGCGGGCCACCAGCGTCGCATGCGCGTTGGAGGTGACGTTCAAGGTGCGGAACAGCTCGATCAGCCCGATCGACACCAGCATCACGGTGTCGAGGACCTTCATGGACGTGGTCGCGTGGTCCCGCTCGGTCCAGTGCGCGGGCTGCATCAGCCACAGCAGCAGGGCGAGCGAGACGACCGGGGCGGCGCCGAGCAGCAGCGCCGCGCGTATCCGGTGCGGTTCGTCGGCGAGCAGACTGCGGTAGCGGACCCGGTACGGGCGCCCCGGGTCGGGCTTGGTCAGCGGCCCCGCGAGCCGGCTGTAGTGCTCGTAGTCGTAGCGCGACGGCGGGCGGCGGCGCGACGCCGGGAGCCGGCCGGAACCCGTGTGGTGCGGGTCCTGGTGCTGGCGCGGTATGCGCAGTCGGGTCGTCGCGGACGGGTCGTATGCCTGTTGGTCACCGTGCCGGGCGCCGGTAGGCGTCGACGTCATGAGTCATCCCCCCGCACGCATGCTGGCTGCGTGTCAGTTTCCGAGCCCGTGGATCCCCCTCGACCGCGCGGGCTCGTCCGTGTCGGCCGCCACCTGGACACGGCGCGCGACGACCGTCTTCCGGCGGCTCATTCCGCCGCCGGACCCCCTGTACGAATGTCCCCGGGATTCCCCAACCCGGGTGTTGTGCGGCGTCGTTGGAGCCGTGGGAGCCAATGACGCCAGGCAAGGGTCCCCGACCCCGCCACATGATCGCAAGGGTGATACGAGCTGTTTACCGGGCAAAGCGGTGCGCTGAACCAAGTCGTGTACGGATGTTGCCGAAGTGGTCACGGATGGCCGCTTCCGCTCGTACGGCGTCACCGGAGCGCACCGCCGCGAGGATCTCCCGGTGCTGCGCACAGGTGACCGCGGGGTCCGTGCGCGGCTCGACCAGATCCGTGCGCACCCGGTGGAAGGCGACCCAGAACGCCTCCAGGACCTCGCTCAGCAACGGGTTGTCCAGTCCGCGGTGGAGGGTCGCGTGAAAGGCCCGGTCGGTCTCCGCCCGTACCGTCCCGGCGGCGGCCTCCTCCTCCATCCGGGCCACCAGCGCGTCGAGTTCGGCCAGATCGGCCTCGGGCACCCGGCCCGCCAGCCGCGCTATCAGGCCGGTCTCCACGGCCTCGCGCAGTTCGAGCAGCTGGAGCAGGTCGTCCTCGCCCCGGTAGTGCCCGGCGACGGTGCGGAAGATCAGGCCCTCGATCATGGGCGCCATGGTCATGGGGCCCACATAGGTGCCGAATCCGTGCCGGATCTCGATGATCCCCATCGCCTGCAGCGCCTTCTGCGCCTCGCGCACCGAGTTGCGGCTCACGCCGAGGAGCTCCATCAGCTCGGTCTCGGTGGGCAGCGGGGCGCCGGAGGGGAGCCGCTGGTCGATGATCAGCTTCTTGATCCGTTCCTGGATGTCATTCGCCATCCCGCGACTGTGCACCGCGACCTCCGATGTGAACAGAGATAAAGACTGAGGGCCCCTCGCCAATGGCGAGGGGCCCTCAGTCTTACGTGCGCCGCCAGGGACTCGAACCCCGGACCCGCTGATTAAGAGTCAGCTGCTCTAACCAACTGAGCTAGCGGCGCGCGCTGACGGGAAAACTCTACCGGATCTCCGGGGGTGCTCCGGACCACCGGAGAGCGCCACGGTGGCGGAGTGAACTCGGCGTCCGGGTAAAGGGCCGAAAGTCCTTTGGTTTATGGACTTTGGACTGCACAACCTACCGTTTTGCTCTGTGAAGATCATGTCTGTTGCGCAAGATCATCAGTTGCTCCGTCAACATGCGGTTTGTCCGGGTAGTTGAGAAGCTGTGCCGAGTGCGGATGCGCGACGGGAACTTCACGGCCTGGAGGGGACTCGTATGTCGATGCCGGTGTTTGAGGAATTCGATCCCCCGGGCGATTGCGCTTGCGGGGGATGCGTACAGCGCCGCCGGGCGCTGCTGCACGCGGTGCCGGCCCGCGACGGCGGCCACCCGGCCGCGTACGGCGCCCGCCGGGCCGTCGTGCTCGTCGCCGCCGCGGGCACGGTGCTCGGCGGCGGCGCGGGCGCGGCGATAGCCGCCGGCCCCGCTCCGTCCGAGGCCAATAGCGCAGATGTACGAAATGACGGGGTGTCGGACGCGCCTGCCGAGGCCACCCCGCAGGGCCGCGCCGGCGCGCTGTACGGCTCCGACGGCGAAGGGGCCGGCGGCCGGGGGCGGGCGATGGCGCTCGCCGTATCGACCCGCACCACCACCCGCGACGCGATACTCGACCGCGCGCAGCGCTGGGTGAACCAGCAGGTTCCGTACAGCATGAGCCACTACTGGTCCGACGGATATCGGCAGGACTGCTCGGGATTCGTCTCGATGGCCTGGAATCTCGGCAGCAACCAGTGGACCGGCAGCCTGTCGCAGTTCGGCACCCGGATATCGAAGAGCCAGTTGCAGCCGGGCGACATGCTGCTCTTCCACAATGCGGCCAACCCCGGGGCGGGTTCGCACGTCACCGTCTTCGGCGGCTGGGCGAATTCCGCGCATACGCGGTACATCGCGTACGAGCAGACGCGCCCGCATACGCTCAAGCGCAGCACCCCCTATGCCTACTGGAACAACTCCAGCCGTTATGTGGCCTATCGCTACAACGGGGTAGTGGGCGGCGGCAGCGGTAACGGGAACGGCAGCGGTAACGGGAGCGGCTCCACCTCCTTTCCCGGCGCCGGTTCCTTCGGCCCCGGCGCGTACAACTCCGAGGTGACCCGGCTCGGACGGCTGCTGGTGAAGCGCGGCGGCGCCAAGTTCTACTCCGAGGGCCCGGGGCCGCGCTGGTCGGAGGCCGACCGCAGGGCGACCCAGGCGTTCCAGAAGGCGCAGGGCTGGTCGGGGAGCGACGCCGACGGCATACCCGGCCGGGCCACCTGGGACTACCTGGTGAACGGCAAGGGCAAGAACATCGGCGGCTCCGGCGGGTCCGGCGGCAACCAGGGCGGGACAAAGGCGCCCGCCTACCCGGGCGCGGCTTCGTTCCGCCCCGGCCAGTCCAACCCGTACGTCGCACAGCTCGGCAAGCAGCTGGTCAAAAAGGGCTACGGCAAGCACTACTCACAGGGCCCCGGCCCCCGGTGGAGCGAGAGCGACCGCCGAAACGTCGAGGCTTTCCAGCGGGCGCAGGGCTGGAGCGGCCGCGACGCCGACGGTTATCCCGGCCCCGAGACCTGGCGGCGGCTCTTCGCATGACGGAGCGGAAAATGAAGAAGGACAGCAAGGAGCCGGGGCCCTCAGCGGGCGCGGCGAACCCCCGCAAGCAGGGGGACCACCACGACCGGCGCGGCCAGGGCGGCCAGGGGGGAGAGGACGGTGGTGCCGCCGGGCCGCACACGGGCGCGCCCGGCGGATCTCACGGGGGCGCGCGCCCCGGGCCGAACACTGGGCCGCACGCCGGGCCGCATGCCGGGCCGCACGCCGGCCCGTCCACCGGCACCCGGATGCGCGCCATCTGGCACGGCGAGGGCATCCCCATGGACATGCTCTTCCGCGATGACCGCGACGGACACGGGCACGGCCCCGCGCCCGTCGAGGACCGGGACGCGGCCGGTCCGCGCCAGGCCGACCGGCCGGGGCCCCGGGTGGCCGTCATCGAGGGCGGCCGGGGCCCGGCGGTCGAACCCGGGGAGACCGGTGGCGAGGCGACGGCGGGGGAGGGCGCGCAGCCGCCCGACGACGACACGACCGAGCAGCCGCTCATCCTCGTGCCGCTGATCGACCCCGACACCGGGAAGGAGTTCGTCTACCCGGCCGACCTCGCCGACCCGGCGCCGCCTAGGCGCTCCGGCCCCGCGACGACGGCACCGTCCGCCACCGCGTCCGGGGCCTTGCCTGACGCCCCGTCCGACGGCTCGCCCGGGCCCGCGGCCGCTCCGGTGCCTGCTCCGGCCGCCGCGAGCGGCGGCGCCCCCGCCCGTACGGAGGACACCGCCACGGCCATCGCGGGCATCGCGGCGGCCACCGCGCTCGCCGACGCCGCGGGCCGTCCGGGCTCGCGCGACACCGCTCGTACGGACCGGGGCGACCGTACGGACCGGGGCGCTCGTACGGGCCGTGGCGACCATGCCGGCCGGGGCGTGCGTACCGACGGCGGGGCGGGCGCGTTCGGTGGCCGCGACCGGCGGCGGGCCGAGCCCCGCGCCGAGACGCGCGAGGCCCCCGAGGGCGACGCCGACCTCGTCGAACGGTCCGGCCCCGCGCTCTCCGGCTGGTGGGCGATCCTCGTCGGGCTGCTGGCCCTCGGCGGCTGCGGCTGGCTGCTGTGGCGTGCGGGCGTACTGCCCGAACAGGCCCTGCGGGCCGTCCGGCTGCCGGTCCGCGAGCGCACGGAGGTGCTGCCCTGGCAGTGGGCGGCCGTCGCGGCGGGCGGCGTGGTCGCGCTGCTGGCGTTCGGCGGACTGACCCGCGGCCGGGTGGGCTGCGCCTGGGTGCTGTCGCTCTTCGGCCGGTACCGGGGGAGCGTGCGGCGCACCGGACTGGTGTGGATCAGCCCGCTGGTACTGCGCCGCCGGGTGGACGTGCGGCTGCGGCACTGGCGCAGCGAACCCATGGCCGCCGTGGACGCCAAGGGCGTCGCGCTGCGCGTCGTGGTCCTGGTGGTGTGGCGGGTGCGCGACACGGCGCGGGCCACGCTCGCGGTCGACGACTACGCCGGCTATCTGAGCGAACAGGTCGAGGCGGCCATGGCCCGCGTCCTGTCCCAGCTCCCGGCGGACGCCTTCCACGACGACGCGCCGACGCTGCGCGACGCGGAGGCCGTCGGCGACGCGCTGACCCAGGTCCTCTCCGAACAGGTCCGCTCCATCGGCGTGCAGGTCTTCTCGGCGCAGCCGACGCGCATCGAGTACGCGCCCGAGGTCGCGGTGGCGATGCAGCGCAGCCAGATCGCGGCCATCGACGCCAAGCACCGCGACTCGGTGCTGACCTCGGTCGTGGACGCGGTGGACGACACGGTCAGCCGGCTGACCGCGCGCGGGCTCGTGGAGCTGGACGACTACGAACGCAAGGCGCTGGTCAAGGACCTGACCGTCGCCTTCTACACGGCGCGCGGCAGCTCGGCCGCCAAGCACTGACGGGGCGGGCGGCCTGTAGGGGCCGCGGCACCGTCGGCTCACAGCAGCTACAGCAGCTACCGCAGCTACAGCAGCTACAGCAACTACGGCAGCCATGGCAGGCGCAGCAGCAGCAACGGCGAGCACCGCACCCACAGCGCACACAGAAGCCACAGCGCACACAAAAAGCCACAGCCCATCGCATCGCATCGCATCCAGAGACCGCAGCACCTAGAGAAAGGCGGGAAAGAGTGCGTACACCGGCATTCAGCGAGGAGATACCCACCGACTGCGCGTGCGCGTTCTGCACGGGCGCGGCGGTCGAGTCGGCACGGCGCAACGGCGGCACCCCGCAGCGGTGCACGGTGCGCGGCGCCATCGCGGCGGCGGTGGGCGCCGCGGCCCTGGTCGGCGCGGGTGCGGGCACGGCCGCGGCGGAACCGGCCCCGAGCCACGCGGGCTGGGACGGCTCCAAGTACTGGTACAAGGACGGCACCGGCTGGTGGCGCTGGACCAGCCACTACGACAAGTACAAGGCGCACGCGGGCGGTTCAGCGTCGGCGTCGTCCGGCGGGTCGTCGTCCTCTTCTTCGGCCGGGCGCTCGACGGCGGGTCACTCGGCCAACCCCACGTTCCGGGGCAAGGCGGGCTGGGACTCCACGGACCGCGTGTACTGGTACAAGAAGAACGGCAGCTGGTGGTGGACGAGCCACCAGGACAGATACGAGCGGTACGCGGGTGGTTCAGCGTCGGCGTCGTCCGGTGGGTCGTCGTCCTCTTCCTCGGCCGGGCGCTCGACGGCGGGTCACTCCACCAACCCCACGTTCCGGGGCAAGGCGGGCTGGGACTCCACCGACCGCGTGTACTGGTACCAGAGCAACGGCAGCTGGTGGTGGACGAGCCACCAGGACCGCTACGAAGCCCGCAGCGGGAAGTCCGGCGGTTCCTCCTCGCACGGCTCCAGCTCCAGCTCCAGCTCCGGTTCCAGCTCCGGTTCCGGCTCGTCCTCCTCCGGCCGCGGTACGGAGGCCGCGATCTCGTACGCCATGGCGCAGCTCGGCGACCCCTACGTCTGGGGCGGTAACGGCCCGGACGCCTGGGACTGCTCCGGCCTCGTCCAGCAGGCGTACCGCCGGGCGGGCATCAGCGTGCCGCGCGTCGCCGACGACCAGTACCGCGCGTCCAAGAAGATCTCGCGCGGCGACCTGCGCCGCGGTGACCTCGTCTTCTGGTCCAGCGACGGCACGGTCTCGGGCATCCACCACGTGGCGATCTATCTGGGCGGCGGCCAGTACTTGGAGGCGCCCCGGCCCGGGAAGACGGTCCGTATCTCTTCCTTCGCCTACTACAACCCCAACATGTACGGCCGCGTCGGCTGACGCGTGGTGTGGACCGGTTCTCATTGAGAGAAGGTTGCTCGCAGTGGCCACGACAGCGAACCGCACTCTGATGCTGGAGCTCCTCCCCGGGCCCGGGGAGGGAAGCTGCCCGCCCCTCCCGGTGCTCGGCCGCTTCAGCTATCGCAGTGACCGCCCGTACGAGGTCGCCGTCGTCTTCTCCTGCCGGGGCGAGACGGTCGCGAGCTGGCTCTTCGCCCGCGAGCTGCTGCTGCGCGGGGCGCGGGAGCGGGTCGGCGAGGGCGATGTGTCGGTGTGGCCGGTCCACCGCCGGGGGCACCCCGCGCGGGTGCACCTTCAGCTCAGTACGGATGAGGGGCGCTGCGTGCTGGCGGTGCGCGCGGCGGACCTCACCGCCTGGACGGACGCGACGACGCGGCTGGTGCGGCCGGGCACGGAGCACCGCCACCTCGATCTCGACGGCGACGTGGCGCGACTCCTGATGGGGGCCCGGCCGTGACGAGGCGGGCGGCGGTTGTGCGGCGGTGGCACGGACGGCTTTATCAGGAGCTGATGGAACGTCTGGTGCCTCTCGGACGTTTGGGGTGAGTGGGACGATAGGGATGGCTGGTACGAGAGGGATGGCCGCAATGACGACCGCGACCGAGACCGCGCCGCAGGACCCGCGCCTTCACGGGTTTCTGCCGCCACGCACACCCGTACGCACCATGATCGGCACCTGGGTGCGGCTGGACGCGCTCGCCGCCGAGGCCGCCACCGCCGCCGACAGCGGCACCGCCCGCGAACTGGTCGAACGGGCCGCCCGCGGCGGGGACCTGGCCGCCCTGCGGATCCGCGTCTCCCGGCTGTCGCCGCGCAACGCCGAGGCCGCCGGGATGCGCGTCGCGGTCATCGCGGCGGCCTGCGGCTGGGCCCACCTCGACCCCGAAGCGCCCGCGTCGGCGCAGGACGCCGACGCGGCCTTCCTCGACCTGTGGGCGGCCGTCGCGCACCGCCTGGACCGGCCGCACTTCGTGGCCCTGCCCACGCTCGCCCTCCTCAACTGGGGCCCGGCCCGCAAGCCGCGCCGCCAGATCTCCATCGACCAGCTCGCCCGCAGCGAGGAACTGGTGCCGGTCGTCCGCTGGTCGGCCGACGGGCAGCGGCTCAGCCGCCTCGACCACCTGATGCTCGCCGCCACCCGGCTGGAGGCGCACGGCATCTGGCTGTTCCGCCTCGCCGACACCCTCGCCGAGGACGGGCCGCAGGCCGCCACGGCGACGGCGCTGCGCCGCCTCACCCGCATCCAGCACACGCTCCGTGCCCAACTGCACGCCGAGCAGAGCACCTTGGAACTCGCCCCCAGTACCCCGCAGCAGCGCGCCGTACTGACCGCGCTCGCCGCCGACGGCCAGGGCCACGGCGCCATCGGCGGCCGGTCCGGCACCGGGCTGCCGGGCGCGCTGGAGCCGCCCGTACTCCAGGCCGCCGAGGCCGTACTCGGCATGGGCGCCCGCCGGCTCGGCGAAGGCGGCCGCCAACTGGTCCGCCGCCACCTGCCCGCACCGCAGCGCGCCTGGCTCACCGCGATGGACCGCCACTGCGCGCCCGTACGCACCCTGGCCCACCGCGGCGGCTCGGCCTCCATGGCGTACCGCGAGGCCCAGGAATCCCTCATCGCCCTCCGCCACGCCTACGCGGGCCTCCTCCGCACAGCGACAGAACCCCAGCCACCGGCCGCCCGCCTGGGGACCGCCGCGTAACCCGCGCCGGGGCGGGGCGTTTCGGGGCGTCGCGAAGCCAGGGTGAACCAGGTGCGTGGGCACCGGGCCGCCTTCGGCCAACTTGGCCGGTACGGGAGGGGCCCGTCGGACGTGCGGAGTGTCCGCCGGCGCGCCGTGCGCCGGTCCGGGGCCGAGGCGCGTCGGGGCGAAGCTCCGAGGGATGGGGCCGCTCATCAGGCGGTTGACGGGCGGCCGGGACGGCCCAGGTGGCCGGGTCCCGGTGGACGCCGGGGGCGCGTTCGGCGGCGGGCGGGTGAAGGGGGTGCGTACGCACTGCGACCGGATCCGGGCCTTCATTGGTCTGGACATGATGAACGGCCGGTACTAGCCTCCCACTTGGTCTAGACCGCACTTCACTCGACTCACGGAACCCCCCACGTTCTCAGGGAGCGAAGCATGCGTAAGAAGATCAGTGCCGCCGTCATCGGCCTGTCCATCACCGGCGTCTCACTGTTCGCCACCGGCAGTGCGTCCAGTCACGGCTATGTCGACTCACCCACCAGTCGGCAGTCCTACTGCGCCAAGGGCACCGTGAAGAATTGCGGAGCGATCCAGTACGAGCCGCAGAGCGTCGAGGGCCCCAAGGGCTTCCCGAAGAGCGGTCCCGCCGACGGCAAGATCTGTGCCGGCGGCAACGATACGTTCACGGAACTCGACGACCCGCGCGGTGGCAAGTGGCCCGCCACCAAGGTCACCGCCGGTCAGGGGTTCCAGTTCCGCTGGAAGCTCACCGCCCGGCACGCCACCACCGACTTCAGGTACTACATCACCAAGGACAGCTACAACCCGAACAAGCCCCTCACCCGGGCCGATCTGGAGCCGCAGCCCTTCGTGACCGTCCCCTTCGGCGGCCGGATCCCGGAAGCCACCGTCACCCACCAGGGCACCATCCCCACCCAGAAGACCGGCAAGCACCTCATCCTCGGTGTCTGGAACATCGCCGACACCGGTAACGCCTTCTACGCCTGCTCGGACGTACAGTTCTGAGCCTCAGCAGCCGCTCGCTCTGACCGCTCCACAGGGCGCACGGCACCACGAAGGGCCTCCCTCCCACCCCCGGGGAGGCCCTTCGCCCACTCGACGTTGTCGAGATTCCAACGCTCCCCGGCTTCGCGCACCCGCGGTCGTCTCGTAAGATCCACAAACACAGCAGCCAACTCTTCGCGGCCGGGGGCGAGTAGGAGGAGCCATGTCCACCATGGCCGAAAACCCCACGCAGCGTTTCGAGCAGCAACTCGTCGCTCAGCCACGGGCGTTCGCGCGCGTACGGCGCACCGTCGCGTCCCAGCTCCGGCTGTGGGGCCGTACGGACCTCGTGCCCGGCGCCGCCATGTGCGTCACCGAACTCCTCAGCAACGTCCACAAACACACCGCGACCGCCGAGTGCGTGCTGACCATCGACAACCTTCCCAGCGGCATACGGGCCGCGGTCAGCGACGCCGACGCCGGAATACCGACGGTCAAGGAGCCCGACTACTTCGCCGAGAGCGGCCGTGGCATGTTCCTGCTCTCCGAGACCGCCCACACCTGGGGCGTGGACCTCAACTCCACCGGAAAGACGGTGTGGTTCAGGCTGGACGCCGAGGTGACGTGAGGCGCGGCCGACACGGCTCATGAGCCCGTCTGCGCCCCCGCCTTCTCCTCACCGTCCCCGGCCCGGCCATCGTCCCCGGCCTTGCCGTCGACCTCGGCCCCGGCACCGTTCTCGGCCCCGCCACCGTCCCCGGCCTTGCCGTCGCCCCCGGCCTCGTCATCGTCCCCGGCCTCGGCCGTCTTCTTCCCGGGCGGCGGCTTCAGCGCGATCCGGCCCAGGACGGCGGCCACGGCCAGGGCGACGATCGCCAGCAGCACGTAGTCGGGAACGGCGTTCCCGATGCGCGAGGCGACCTCCTCCAGGTGGAACTCCTGGTCGGCGTCGAGGATTCCGGGCAGCCCGGTCGTACCGTCGAAGGCCAGGAAGAGCGCCCCGATGCCGATGAAGAACAGCCCGGAGACCAGCGACGTGGTGTGCAGCTCAAGGCGGCCCAGCCGGAACGCGCGCCCGCGCAGCCAGCCCCGCCGGCCGAGCTGGAAGCGGTCCCAGAAGAGGGCGAGCACGAAGAGCGGCAGCGCCATCCCGAGGGCGTAGACGGCCAGCATCGACGCCCCGTACACCGGGTTGCCCTGCACGGCGGTCACCGTCAGCACCGCCCCGAGGATCGGGCCCGCGCAGAACCCGGCCAGCCCGTACACGCAGCCCAGCAGGAACGTGGACGCCGCCGAACGCGGCGTGATGCGCCCCGCCGCGGCCTGCGCCCGCTTCGACGCGAAGCCGAGGCCGACGATCTGCGCCGCGCCCAGCGCGATGACCACCCAGCCGCCGACGGTGATCAGCAGATCGCGGTGGCCGTTGAAGAGCCTGCTGGCTGCGGTGGAGGCCGCGCCGAGCGGCACCAGGGTGGTGGCGAGCCCGAGGTAGAAGACCCCGGTACGGGCCAGCAGCTTGCCCGGGCTGGCGAGCGAGTACGCGAAGAACGCCGGCAGCAGCAGCGCGCTGCACGGGCTGAGCAGGGCGAGGGCGCCGCCCAGGAAGGCGGCGAGATAGCCGATGTCGTTCACTTGGCGGCCGCCTTCGCGTGGTCGCGCGCCGCCTTGATGGCCTCCTCGAAGGCGCTCATCGGCTGGGCCCCGGCGATGGGGCGACCGCCGATGACGAAGGAAGGAGTGGACTGGACGCCGAGGCTGTACGCCTCGTTCTGGTCCTTCTTGACGGCGGCAGCGGCGGCCGAGCCCTTCAGATCCTCGCGGAACCGGTCGGCGTCGCCGACGCCGCTCTTGCGCGCGAGGTCGACGAGCTTGTCCTCGGCGAGGGCGTCGCCCTTGCGGAGCTTGGCGTACAGCTCGTCGTGGAACGCCCAGAACTTGCCCTGCCGGCCCGCCGCCCAGGAGGCGCGGGCGGCCCGCTCGGAGTCCTTGCCGAAGATCGGGAAGTTGCGGAACTCGATGCGCAGCGTGCCGTCGTCCACGTACTTCTTGACCAGCTCGGGCTGCGTCTCACGGGTGAACCGGCCGCAGTACGAGCACTGGTAGTCGGCGTACTCGACGAGCACGACGGGCGCGTCCTTCTTGCCGAGGGCGAGCGCGTCGCCGTCCTCGCGGCGCACGGTCGCCTTGTCGAACTGGTCGTACATCTTCTGCTGCTCGGGGTCGGCCGCGGGGGCATCGCCCTGCTTGCCGGCGCCGGTTCCGGCCGACGCGTCGGAGGAGGCGGCCGAGTCGGACCCGCCGCCGTCGTTGATGTTCTCGCCGACGGCGATACCGGTGGCGACGAGCGCCACGATCAGCGCGAAGACCGCGCCGATGGCCGCGACGCGGCGGGAGGGGGTGGTGATACGGGAGGACATGGGTGATCGGGCTCCAGGGCTCGAAGGGCTCGATGGGTTCGTCAGGATCGTCGGACGGTGAGGACCGCCAACGCCGCAAGAATCGGCACATGCCGAAGTCCGGCCTGGTCACAGGCCGGGTGGCGTGTCGATACGGCTAGATCCGCAGAACCGGCAGGAGCTCGGCGCAGCCCGCGACGGGCAGCGGCGGGGCCCGCGGGCCACCGGCCTGGGGCAGCGGCGGCGCCGTGTACGGGAGGGGCTCGACACCCGGCCCGGGGAGCGGGTCGGAGTGCGGGTGGGCGATGGCGGCGTCGGTGCCGGGGTGCGCGGGCGCGTGGTCCGGCGCGCACTTGCCGGGGACCGAGGCCGCCGGGGCCGGCTCCTCGGCGACGACGGCGAAGGCCGTCCGCGCGGCGGGCTCGGAGTGGGCGGCCGCGAGCGCGCAGGGCTTCGGCACGAAGAGCACGGCGAGGAGAAACAGCAGCGCTGTGACGGCGAGCGGCCGGCGGGAGCGCGGCATGCGGCTTCTCCTCTCTGCTGTCCTCTACTGCCCGGGGCTCTGCTGCCGGGCCCTCGTCTGGTGTGCTGTCCGGTCCGGGCTCGGGCCCGCCCGGCAGCCACCCATGCTACGGGCCGCTCCCGCGATCAGGCGGCAGTGCGGGCGTCGTCGCGCTCGATGGCGCGCAGCGCGGTCCGCTGGGCGTACCAGAGCAGGGCGACGGTGGTGGCCGACATCAGCACGGCGAAGAGCAGATGGCCGTACGTCCCGGCGACGGCCAGCCCGAGCACCCCCAGCACCGCGTGCTCATGTCCTCCGCCTACGACCTGCTGCACGCCTACCCGCGGGCGATGTACCCGCTGATCGCCGTGGCCGTGGTCAACATCGGGATCTCGCTGACCGTGCTGCGCCCCCGGGTGCGGCTCGCCAAGCGGCTGTGGCGCGGCAAGGGGACCCGGAAGGTGGCCGTCGCGCTGGTGCTGCTGCGGGTCGGGGCGCACCTCGAAGGCGAAGAACCAGACCGGGAGCGGCTTGACGGGCCGGCTGCCGGCGGCCTTCGCCGGGGCGGCCTGCTGCGGGGCCTGCGGGATGTCGGACGTCGTCATGGTCATACGGATGAGTCTGCTGACCGGGGCCGCCGCGGAGCAGAGCCGCCGATCACCGCCTGCCGATGACATAAGTCATCGCGGACGTACGGGCAGGTCCCAGCCCGGCCCGTTCGGTCGCCCAGCTCAAAGCGTGACGAGGACGGCCCGCCGGGAAACGCCGGGCGCACGAGAAAGGGCCCCTCACCGTAAGTGAGGGGCCCTTCTCTGTCTGTGCGCCGCCAGGGACTCGAACCCCGGACCCGCTGATTAAGAGTCAGCTGCTCTAACCAACTGAGCTAGCGGCGCCTGCTGACGAAAGAAATACTACCTGCTTCCCGGGGGTGCTCCTGACACCCGGCGTCACAGCGTGAGCGACAGCAGCAGCGGAGCCGCCGAGCGGTTCAGGGTGTCGGCCGCCTGGCGCAGCCGGTGGGCGTGTTCCAGGGGGAGGGAGAGGGCCAGGCAGCCGACCGCGTGCCCGGCCGTGATGGGGACCGCGGCGCAGACGGTGCCCACCGCGTACTCCTGGAGGTCGAGGACGGGGACGGTCGCGGGCTGGCTGTCGAGCTTGGAGAAGAGGACCTTCTCGTTGGTGATCGTGCGGGACGTGAGCCGCGCGGTCTTGTGGCGCGAGAGGTGGTCGCGGCGGTCGTCGTAGTCGAGCTGGGTGAGCAGGCACTTGCCCACCGCGCTGGCGTGCGCCGCGGAGCGGAAGTCGACCCACTCGTTGACCTTGGGGGTGCACGGGCCGTCCGCGTACTGCGTGATCTTGACTTCGCCGTCGATGTAGCGGCTGATATAGACGGCCGCGCCCAGGGAGTCGCGCAGCGCGTCCAGGGACTGCTGGAGTTTGCCCTCCAGGGCCGCGCGCCGGTCGCCGTTGCCGGAGCCGAGCAGGAGCAGCGCCTCGCCGACGGCATACGTGCTGTCGGAGACCTGCTCCACATAGCCCTCGCGGCGGAGCATGCGCAGCAGGTGGGCGAGGTGGCCGATGGGGAGCCCGGTCTCGCGGGCTATCTGTGCGTCGGTGACGCCGCCGACGTGTTTGGCGACCGTTTCGAGCACGCGCAGGGCGTACTGAACCGAGTGGAACGGCGCGGTCGGCTCGGGCTTGAGCGCCACGGATTCCCCCTAGCAGTTTCCAGCAGGTTGCCGCTTGCGCCACCACGATAGCCGCCAAGAGGGGGAAATGGGGCGGTTGTTGGCGAGAATTGTGGCGCGCTCCGGGGCCCTGTTCAGGAGCGCGCCACTCTGGCATATGTCAGGGGGATAAAAGTGGGGGTCCGGGCTCCCGCGATGGCGGCCCAGGGCGGCCGGCGGCGCCCCGAAGAATGGTGCTGTTCTCGCCGCGGTCAGAGCACCGCACTCAGGAATTCCCGCGTCCGTTCGTGCTCCGGCTCGGTGAAGATCTTCTCAGGCGATCCGGTCTCGATGACCCGGCCCGAGTCGAACATCAGCACGTCGTCGGAGATGTCGCGGGCGAAGTTCATCTCGTGCGTCACGCACAGCATCGTGATGTCCGTCGTGTGCGCGATGTCGCGCAGCACGTCCAGCACGCCCGCCACCAGCTCGGGGTCGAGCGCCGACGTCACCTCGTCCAGCAGCAGCACCTGCGGCCGCATCGCCAGCGCCCGCGCGATGGCCACCCGCTGCTGCTGGCCGCCGGACAGCTGCGTCGGGTACGCGTCGCACCGGTCGCCGAGCCCCACCAGGTCCAGCAGTCCGCGCGCCCGCTCCTCGGCCGCGTCCTTGCCGAGCCCCAGTACGTGCACCGGGGCCTCCATCACATTGCGCAGCACCCGCATATTGGGGAAGAGGTTGAACTGCTGGAAGACCATGCCGATGTTCTTGCGGATCTCGCGGGTGTGCTTCTCGCCGGCCGGGACCAGCCTGCCGCCCTTCTCCTCGTGCGTGAGGTAGTCGCCGGCCACCTTGATCGTGCCCTCGTCCGGCCGCAGCAGGGTCATCAGCAGCCGCAGGATCGTGGTCTTGCCCGACCCGGACGGCCCGATGAGGGTCACGTGCTTGCCGGGCGCGACCGTGAAGTCGAGGCCGTCGAGGACCGTGTTGGCGCCGAAGCGCTTGGTGACGCCGTCGAAGCGGATGAGTTCGCGGCCCTCGGCGGGCGCCGCGTCCGGGGTGTCGGATTCAGTGGCCAAGACGTCGCTCCAGGGCTCGCATCAGTAGAGATGCCGGATAGGCGATGACGATGAAGGCGATGCCGACCATCGTGAACGGCTCCACGTACTGGAAGGTCCGGGCGCCCTCCAGGCGGGCGTTCTGCAGCATGTCCAGGACGCCGATGATCGCCAGGATCGGGGTGTCCTTGAGCATCGCGATGACGTAGTTGCCGAGCGCCGGGACCACGCGGCGGATCGCCTGCGGCAGGATCACCGCGGTCCAGGTGCGGGTCCGGGAGAGGCTGAGCGCGGTCGCGGCCTCCCACTGGCCCGCGGGCACCCCGTCGATGCCGGCCCGGTAGACCTCGGCGGTGTACGTCGAATAGTGCAGGCCGAGCGCGATCACCCCGGTGGTCAGCGCCGAGAACGTGATGTCCCAGGTCGGCAGGACGTAGAAGAAGAAGAACAGCTGCACCAGCAGCGGGGTGTTGCGCACGAACTCGACGACCCCTGTCACCGGCCAGCGCACCCAGCGCGTCGGCGAGCGGAAGGCCAGCGCCCACACCAGGCCCATGGCGAAGGCCAGCAGCGCGCCGAGCGCCGTCGCCTCCAGCGTGACGCCCAGCCCGTGCAGCAGCTCCGGCCAGAACTTCCGGGCGGCTTCCCAGTCCCAGCTCACCGCTCACCTCCGGCGGGCAGGGGCGCTGCCGGCCGCGCCCCGCGCCGCGGGAACGCGCCCTTCTCGGGGGCCCGGCCGATGCCCGCCTTGGCCTTGCGCTCCAGCATCCGCATCAGCCGGGTCAGCACGAAGGCCAGCACGAAGTAGATGGCCAGGATGATCGCGTAGATCTCCAGGCTGGCCCCGGTCGCCAGCCGGGAGAGCTGGGCGGCGAAGGCGATGTCGGCGACGCTCATCACCGACACCAGCGCCGTGCCCTTGAGCAGCTCGATCAGCAGATTGTTGAACGGCGGGATCATCTCCGGGATCGCCTGCGGCAGGATCACCCGCCGCATCCGCTGCGCGGGCGTGAAGTTCAGCGCCACGGCCGCCTCGCGCTGTGCCGGGGCGACCGCGCCCAGCGCGCCGCGCACGATCTCCGCGCCGTACGCGCCGTACGACAGGCCCAGCGCGAGGACCGCCGCCCACATCGGGACGAGCTGCAACCCGAAGGCCAGCGGCATCACGAAGAACAGCCAGAACATCAGCACCAGCGCCGAGGTGCCGCGGAAGATCTCGACGTAGACGCCGGTGGCGAACCGGACGATCCACAGCCGGGACGTACGGGCGATGCCGACGCCGAAGGCGACGACCGCCGCGAATACCGCGCTGTACACGGTCAGCTGGATGGTCACCCAGATACCGGGCAGCAGCCAGTGCTGCCAGAGTCCCGTTGTCATTTCCCGCACAACTCCTCTGCGGTCAGCTGGGTCATCTCGGTTCTGGTGAAGCCGAACGGCCGGATCACGCGGAGCAGTTCCCCGGACTTCTTCATCTTGTGCAGCTCGGCGTTGAAAGCGTCGCGGAGCTCCGTCTCGCCCGGCCGGAAGGCGAAGGCGCCCGCGCCGTGCACATCCTTGCCGTCCATTTGCGGAAGGAATGGTTCCGAGGATTCGACCCTGGCGCCGGGGTTCTGCCGAATGACGTTGCGCACGGTCAGGGTCGTACCGGCGAAGGCGTCGACCCGGCCCTGTTCGACGGCGAGCAGTCCGGCCAACTGGTCCGGATACACCTGGATATCGATGACGCCCGCGTTCTTCGCGTAGGTCAGCTCGGCATAGGCGCTGCCGCTGCCCAGCCTGGCCCCGGTCCGCTTGACGTCGGCGTAGGTGCGCAGCTTCTTCGGATTTCCCTTGCGGACGATGAACGCGTCCAGGACCTCGTAGTCGGGGTCGGCGAAGACGACCTGCGCGCAGCGGTCGGGGTTGATGAACATGCCCGCGGATATCCCGTCGAACTGCTGTGAGTTCAGGCCGGGTATCAGCGAGTTGAACTCGGTCGGCACCGGCTGGACGCGGGGCACCCCCAGGCGCGGGAATATCACCTTCGCCAGTTCCGGTGCCTCGCCGGTGAAATCGCCGTTCTTGTCGATATAGCCGAAGGGAATCTCCCCCGCGATTCCCAACCGGACCGTGCCCTGCGACTTCAGCCGCTCCAGCAGGTTCCCCCCGTCTTCGGCGTCCGCGGTCGGCACCCGGCCGCAGCCGACGGCGCCCAGCAGACCCATTGCCGTACCGCCCGCGAGGAGCGAGCGGCGGCCGATCACCATTCTCCTGTTGTTCTCCATTGATGGAGCCATAGGCGCGCGGCTACCCCGCTCCGTCGAATATATGCAGATCGTTTTCGGACCTTGATGCAGCTGTTGTGCGGCGGGTCATTGCGCCGCAATCGGCGGCTGAGTCAGGCAAGCTGAACCACAGGGAGGCTGAACCACCGGATAACTGATTCACCGTCAAACGGAACCACCGGCAAGCAGAAACACCGGCAAGAACCACCGGCAAGAACCACCGGCGAGCGGAAGCAGGAGAGGAACGGCGATGAGTGATCAATTCATTGAAGTCTCGCTCGACAAGCGAGGCGTGAGCTGCACGGCCCGGCTGCTGACCGACCGGGCCCCGCTGACCTGCGCGGCCGTGTGGGACGCGCTGCCACTGGGCGGCGACGTCTACCACGCGAAGTACGCGCGCAACGAGATCTACGCGCTGCTGCCGACGTTCGCCCTCGAAGAACCGCCGCTGGAGAACCCGACGGTCACCCCCATCCCGGGCGACCTCTGCTATTTCACCTTCTCCGAGACCGAGTTGGGTACGAAGGCGTACGGCTACGAGAGCCGGGCCAAGCACCAGGGCCGCTCCCAGGTCGTCGACCTCGCGCTCTTCTACGAGCGCAACAACCTCCTGATCAACGGCGACGCGGGATGGGTCCCGGGCATCGTCTGGGGCACGGTCGTCGACGGCCTCGACCGTATGGCCGACGCCTGCCAGGACCTGTGGCGGGCCGGGGCGTTGGGGGAGACCCTCAACTTCCGCAGGGCCTGACGCGAGCGCGGCAGGGCCTGACGCGAGTTCCGCAGGGCCTGTAACGAACGCCGCGTACGGGCCGCCGCGCGCAATCCGCTGGCGGCCCGTACGGCCCCTTCGCGGGCTCCTACCGCCCCGGCGCCACCCGCTCCGCCACCCCCGCCTCGTACAGCGCGTGCGCCGCGCGCAGCAGCAGGGCGTCCCCGTGGCGGGCCGCCACCAACTGCGCGCCGATCGGCATCCCTTCCTCCGACAGCCCGCACGGAACCGTCGCGGCGGGCTGCTGCGTGAGGTTGAAGGGGTACGTGAACGGCGTCCACCCCGTCCACCGGGTGTGCTTCGAGTCCGGCGGCACCTCGTGCCCCGCGTCGAACGCCGTGATCGGCAGCGTCGGCGTGAGCAGCAGGTCGTACGTGCTGTGGAAGCGCCCCATGGCCTGGCCGAGCACCATCCGCGCGTCCACCGCCGCGAGGTAGTCCAACGCGCTGTACGACTCGCCCAGTTCGACGACCTCCCGCAGCCCGGGGTCCAGCAGCTTCCGCTCCGCCGCGCCCAGCGGCTCCACGACGCGCGCCGCGCCGCTGAACCACAGCGTGTGGAACGCCTCCACCGGATCCGCGAACCCCGGATCGGCCTCCTCCACCCGCGCGCCCAGCCGCTCGAACAGCTCCGCCACCCGCCGTACCGCCGCCGTCACCTCCGGGTCGACCACGCCGTGCCCGTCCGGCCCGCCCGCCCCCAGGCTCGGGCTGTACGCGATCCGCAGCTCCCGCACACCGCCGCGCAGCGACTCCTGGAACGTCGTGCCGTGCGGCCCCAGCCCCGACCAGTCCCGCCAGTCCGGGCCGCTGATCACATCCATCAGCAGCGCCGCGTCCGCCGCGTCCCGCGTCATTGGCCCGACGTGCGAGAGCGTCCCGAAGGGGCTCGCCGGATACAGCGGAACCCTCCCATAGGTGGGTTTGAGACCGAAGATCCCGCAGAAGGACGCGGGAATGCGGACCGAGCCCCCGCCGTCCGTCCCCAGGCTCAGCGGCCCGGCCCCCAGCGCCACCGCCGCGGCGCTGCCGCCGCTGGAGCCGCCCGCGGTGCGCGAGGGGTTGTACGGGTTGCCGGTGACCCCGCTCAGCGGGCTGTCCGTGACGCCCTTCCATCCGAACTCCGGCGTGGTCGTCTTCGCCAGGAAGACCGCCCCGTGCTCGCGCAGCCGCGCCACCGAGGGGGCGTCCTCGTCCCAGGCCGGCCCCTCGGCCCGTACGGTCCGCGAGCCGCGCAGCGTCGGCCCGCCGCGCATCAGCAGCAGGTCCTTGACGGTCACCGGCACGCCGTCCAGCAGCCCCGACGGCTCGCCGCGCAGCCACCGCGCCGCCGACGCCTCGGCCTCCCGCAGCGCGTCCTCGGCGGCCACCCGGGTGAAGGCGTTGACGGCGGGCGGAGCCGCCTCGATACGGGCCAGGTTGGCGCGCACCACTTCCACCGGGGAGAACGCGCCCGAGCCGTATCCGGCGAGCAGCTGGAGGGCCGTGAGGTCGGCCAGTGAAGTCATACGGTCCTCCGCGAGGGATCGGTCGTGCCTGGCGTCCCGGGTGTGGCAGGGACGTAGCCGAGCTGCTTGTCCACGACGTTGAGCAGCGGTTCGCCCGCCGCCCAGCGGTCGAAGTTGTCCTGGAACTGCTCGGCGAGATCGTCCCGCCAGCCCACCGTGTCCGCGCTCATGTGCGGCGAGACGAACAGCCCCGGCACGTCCCACATCCGGCTCTCCACGCTCAGCGGCTCGCTCTCGAACACATCGAGGGCCGCGCCCGCGATCCGCCGTTCGATCAGCGCCTCCACGAGGTCCTCCTCGACGACGAGCGGGCCGCGCCCGACGTTGACGAAGCGGGCGCCGGGCTTCATCCGGGCGAACGCGTCCCGGTCGAACATCCCCCGGGTGGCCGCGGTCAGGGGCGCCGCGCACACCACCCAGTCGGCGGCCGGCAGCAGCCCGGCCAGCTCCTCCGCGCCGCGCACGCCCGCCCGGGCCGTACGCCCGACCAGCTCGGTGGCGATGCCCAGCGCCGAGAGCGTACGGGCCACGGCCTGCCCGATCGGCCCGCCGCCGACCACCACGGCGCGCGTGCCGGCCAGCCGCATCGTCTCCCGGTGGCGCCAGCGGCGCTGCCGCTGCAATTCCCAACTGCCCGGAAAATCCTTGGCCATGGCTATCACCAGTCCGGCGACGTACTCGGCGATCGGCTGCTCGAAGAGGCCGCGAGCGTTGGTCACCAGCGTCGCACAGGCGGCCAGTTCGGGGCAGAGCAGATGGTCCACCCCGGCGCTCGCGGTGTGCACCCAGCCGGGCCGCGCGCCCGCGCCGGGCCACGCCTCCCGTACGGCCCGGGTGCCGAAGTCCCAGACCAGCAGCACGTCGGCGGCCGGCAGCAGGTCGGGCAGGGAGGCTTCGTCGCAGACCACCACGGAGGCGCGGCCTTCGAGGCGGGAGAGCCGGACGGGCGGTTCGGTGCCGAGGACGAGAACGGTGCTATCGGACATAGGCGGGAAACCGTTTCGAAATGGGGGTCCGCTTGAGTGTCTGGGGACAGTCGACAAGTAGTCGTAGATATGAGGATTGACCACGCTAGGGACCTGAAACTACCGTCGTCAATAAGGCGCTGATTATGCCGACGGAACACCCTCTGTCCCGACGTCCCGGCGCAGGCCGGCCCCCTGTCTCCCCAGGCCAATGGCCCTGCTCTCCGATGTATTGGAGCGCGATATGGACGTCTCCTCCTTTCTGGGCGGCCCTCGGCCGCAGTGCGGCGTGGGGGTGGTGGCCCCCTTCGATTTCGCACTCGACCGCGAACTGTGGCGGTGGGTCCCCGACGAGGTCTCCCTGCATCTGACCCGGACCCCCTTCGTGCCCGTGGAGGTCAGTCTCGACCTCGCCCGGCTCGTCAGCGAGCACGAGACCCTGCGCCACGCCGTGCGGGCGCTGTCCGCCGTCGAACCGGACGTGGTCGCCTACGCCTGCACCTCCGGCAGCTTCGTGGGCGGCGTCGCCGGCGAGCGCGCGATGTGCGCGGCCATGACGCAGGCCGGCGAGGTGCCCGCGGTGACGACCTCCGGGGCGCTGCTCGACGCGCTGCACGAGATCGGCGCCCGGCGCATCGCCGTGGTCACCCCCTACACCAAGTCGGTGACCGACTCGCTGGAGGAGTATCTGGCGGGCGCGGGCATCACGGTCACCGGCCGCGCGTATCTCGGGCTCACCCGGCACATCTGGAAGGTGGCCTACCGGGACGTCGTCGACATGGCGCGGCAGGCGGTGGTGGGCGCGGCCGACGCGCTCTTCATCAGCTGCACGAACCTGCCGACGTACGACGTGATCCCGCAGTTGGAGGCCGAGTTGCGGATGCCGGTGCTCTCCGCCAACCAGGTGACGGTCTGGGGGGCGCTGCGCCTGATGGGGGCGCGGGCCGTGGGCCCGTACCAGGCGCTGCTGGACCCTGTCGCGAGAGCGGGCCCGGCGGGGATGTGCTCGGCGCCGCCGACGGCGGCCGTCCCGTTGGCACCGTCGGTGCCGTCCCCGCCTCCCACGCCGGCCGCCTCTTCGGCGCCGCCGGTGCCGGCCGTGTCCGAGGCCGCGTTGACGGGCCCGGCGGCCGTGCCGGACGGGGAGCCCGGCGACGGGTTCGTCCCGCCGGGGCAGGCATGGGCGGAGGACCCCGGATAGCCGCACCGCGCCACCCTCCATCCCGCTCTATCCCGCTTCAGTCAGGAGCCGCAGATGCCTCACGTGCCGCAGCCGGAGCAGCCGGAGCAGCCGAAGCACCTGCCCACGGCCGGGTTCCTCTACCCCGGGCATTCGGCGGAGGACGACTATCCGCGCCTCGCCTCACTCATCGGCGGCGTCCGGCTGCCGCTGGTCCACACCGACATCGGCGAGGACGCCCACCGGGTGGACGCGCTGCTGGAGATGGGCTCCGCGGCGCGGCTCGTGGCGGGGGCGGCCGAGCTGCGGCGGCAGGGCGCGGGCGCCGTGGTCTGGGCCTGTACGAGCGCGAGCTTCGTCTTCGGCTGGGAGGGCGCGCACGACCAGGTCCGCGAGCTGTCGGCCGCGGCGGGCCTGCCGGCGTCCAGCACCTCGTTCGCCTTCGCCCACGCGGTACGGGCCGTGGGCGCGGAGCGCGTCGCGGTGGCGGCGACGTACCCGGCGGACGTGGCCGAGTACTTCACGGCCTTCCTGAAGTCCGCGGGCGTCGAGGTCGTCGCGGCCCGCGGCAGCGGCATCATCACGGCCGCCGAGGTCGGCACATGGGGCCGCGAGGAGGTGCTGGACCTGGCGCGCGCGGGCGACCACCCCGCGGCCCAGGCGGTCCTCCTCCCGGACACGGCCCTGCACACCGCGGCCCACCTGCCCGCGCTGGAAGCGGCCCTGGGCAAGCCCGTGCTCACCGCCAACCAGGTCACGGCCTGGGAGGGGCTGCGCCTCATCCACCATTCGGCGGCCTGCCGGGACCTGGGCACGCTCTTCGGGGGCCCGGCGCGGGCGTGATCGGAGGCCGGTCCGGGTGCGGCTCCATGAGCCACCGGGAATAAACGGAGAGATTCTCCGGTTATCTCGCTGCGACAGACAGAGCGACCGGAGAGGCGGGCCACCGTGGCCGACGCAGTGGACCAGGGCAACACCGACGACACCGTCCGAGGGAGGGCCCACGGCAGCGCGCCCGTACCGCTGTCCGTACTGGACCTCGCGACGGTCGGCAGCGGGCTGACCGCGAGCCAGGCGCTGCGCACCACGGTCCGGCTGGCACAGCTGACCGAGCGGCGCGGGTTCCAGCGGTTCTGGGTGGCCGAGCACCACTCCATGCCCGGCGTCGCGTCGTCCTCCCCGGCCGTCATCCTCGCCCACCTCGCCGCGCACACGGACCGCATCCGCCTCGGCTCCGGCGGCGTGATGCTCCCCAACCACGCGCCGCTCGTCATCGCCGAGCAGTTCGGCACCCTCGAAGCCCTCGCACCGGGCCGTATCGACCTCGGCCTCGGCCGCGCCCCCGGCACGGACGGCGCGACCGCCGCCGCGCTGCGCCGCACCGACCGGCTCCACGAGGGCGCCGACGACTTCCCGCAGCAGCTGGCCGAGCTGACCCGGTTCCTGGACGACGACTTCCCCGGCGGCCACCGCTACGCCCGTATCCACGCGGTCCCCGGCCCCGTGCAGGGCAGCGTCCCGGGCGGCGTGCAGTCGCCGGACCGGCCCGTCGTCTGGCTGCTGGGCTCCTCCGGGTTCAGCGCGCGCCTCGCCGGGGCGCTCGGGCTGCCGTTCTCCTTCGCCCACCACTTCTCGGCCGCCAATACCATCCCCGCGCTCGACCTCTATCGCGAGTCCTTCCGCCCCTCGGAGGTCCTCGACCGGCCGTACGCGAAGATCGGCGTGCAGGCGTTCGCCGCCGAGGACGAGAAGGAGGCGCTCCGCCAGGTGCGGACGGGCGCGCTGTCGATGCTCCGGCTGCGCACCGGCCGGCCGGGCCTGGTGCCCTCCCCCGAGGAGGCGGCCGCGTATGAATACAGCCCGGCGGAGCGGGAGTTCGTCGACAGCTGGCTCGCCGACGTCGTGCACGGCACGCCCGACGAGGTACGCGCGGGGCTCGACGGGCTCGTCAAGCGGACCGGCGTGGACGAGCTGATGATCACGGCCAACGCGCACGGGCGGGAGGCGCGGCTGCACTCGTACGAGCTGATCGCCGACGCGTACGAGCTGCCGCACATCCCGGCCCCGGACCGCGCGCCCGACGCGGGCTAGTCCGTTTCTGATGGCTCCTGGCCGCCCGTCCGGTGACCGATCGGCCTGGCGCAAGCGCCCCGTGAGGCGCCGAACGGCTCGGTGAGCGCGTCCTCATCCGGCCCGGAGAGGGCTTCCAGAGCCGTCAGGAGCGGGCCAGGAGCGGGCCAAGAGCCGATGCCGGGCGACTGGCAGGCACGCTCGCGGCGTTGCCGAAGGTCCTGGTAGTGGAGCTGCCAGGACCTTCGGCACCTGGCCGGATCGCACGCACCGGACGCCGCGCGCCGATCCGGCCAGGGACGCGCCGACCCGGCCAGGGAGCCGGCACCGGCGCTAACCGTCGTCGGCCGGATGGCTTTCGTCGGCCGGCCGGCTGTCCTGCGCGGCCGGGTCCGCGTCGGCCGGGTGGCCCTCGGAGATCACCAGCGCGGAGATCAGCTCCGGCGTCACCGGCCTGGAGTAGAACCACCCCTGCCCGGTGTCGCAGCCGATCCGCCGCAGCCTGCGCGCCTGTTCGGCGCTCTCCACGCACTCCGCCGTGACCTTGAGCCCCAGCCGGTGCGCGAGTTCGACCAGCGCCTCGACGATCGTCTCGTCGGCCGGGTTCGGGTGCTCGTCGGTCCGGAAGCCCCGTACGAACGAGCCGTCCAGCTTGAGGGCGGAGACCGGCAGCCGGCTGAGATAGGCGAGGTTGGAGTAGCCGGTGCCGAAGTCGTCGATGGCGATGGCCACCCCCATGTCGCTGAGCTGCTGGAGCTGTTGCAGCGGCCGGCCGGCCGAGCCCATCACGGCGGACTCGGTCAGCTCCAGCTGGAGGAGGCGGGAGGGCAGCCCGGTCTCCCGCAGCACGGTCGCGACATCGGCGACCAGGTCCGAGTCCCAGACCTGGCGCACCGCCACATTGACGCTGACGGTGATCGGCGCCTCGGGGTGCGCGAGCTGCCAGCGGCGGGCCTGGCGGCAGGCGGTCGCCAGCACCCAGCGGCCCAGCGGGACGATCGCGCCATTCTCTTCAGCAAGTCCGATGAACCGATTCGGCGCCAGCGTGCCGAACTGCGGATGGCGCCAGCGCACCAGCGCCTCCACGCCGTGTACGGCACCGTCGTCCAGCCCCACCAGGGGCTGGTACTCCAGCACGAACTCGTCCCGGTCCACCGCCGGCCGCAGCGTGCTGGACAGCGCCTGGCGCGTCATCCGGTGCGCGTTGCGCTCCGGGTCGAAGAGGGTCCAGCGCGCCTTGCCGTCCTCCTTCGCCCAGTACAGCGTGGTGTCCGCGGCCTGCATCAGCTCGGTGGCGTGGGTGCCCACGGACGGCCGCTCCACGACGCCGATGGACGCCGAGACGGCGAGCCGCTGCCCCGCCACGTCGAACGGCCGCTGGAGCGCGGCCAGCACGGCCGCCGCGAGGTCCGAGACCTGATCGGTCCCGGAGGAGCCCTCCACCAGGAGCGCGAACTCGTCGCCGCCGAGCCGCGCCACCAGATGGCCGCCGGGCGCCGCGCACTCGGTCAGCCGGTGCGCGACCTCGGTCAGCAGCCGGTCGCCCACCCGGTGGCCGAGCGTGTCGTTGACGGCCTTGAAGCCGTCGAGATCGAGGTAGCAGAGCCCGATCCGGCCGCTGCCGCCGAGCTCGTACGTCGCCGCCTCCAGCGCCATGGACAGCCGCTCGAAGAAGAGGCCGCGGTTGGGCAGCAGGGTCACCGGGTCGTGCATCTGGAGGTGGCGCAGCCGGGCCCGGAGGTCGTGCCGCTCGCTGATGTCGGACACCGACAGCAGCGTGTTGCAGCTGTCGGGGAGCGGTGCGACGACGATCTCGGCCCACAGGGAGCCGCCGTCGGGCTGGGCGAGCCGCCGGGTGCAGCGCAGCCGGTCGCGGCGGCCGTGCAGCACCTCGCGGTACGCGGCCCAGGTGCGCGGGTCCGCGCGCAGGTCGGCCAGGTCCGCGGCGGGGGTGGCGGTGAGCCGGGCGGGCTCGGCGCCGAGCAGCGCGCCGAGCGCCGCGTTCGCGGTGAGGATGAAGCCGCCCCGGTCGACGACGGCCATCGCCAGGTGCGCGCCGTTGAAGGCGGCGCGGTAGTCGGCGAGACAGTCGGGCCGGTACTCGGCGCGGTAACCGGCGCGGTAGTCGCCGGAGGATGCGCTACGTTCAGTGATCGTTGGCAGCGCCGTTGAGGGCACGCTGCCCTGGCCGTCGGGGGTTCCGCTCACCGCTCGCTCCCGCGTGGCTGTGCTGGAAATGTGGCGATCATAGAGCTTCACGCGAGGGCCGTTCCAGTGACGCATCCGTGATCAACGGCACTCAGGGTGAGCGTTTGACCGGTTCCGATCGGTTGATTGAGGACTGTGTCGACTGGCTGATCGCACGTGACTGAGTGTTACTTACCCCGTAAAGGGCCGAGTCACTCGACTGGGGCAGTGGAACAGGGCGTACCACCGCGAACCGCCACAGGGTGGGTGGGTGTCCCGATTCCAGCCCGGGAGGTCGACGTGGTGCGTTCGCAGCCACCCGAGGGAGTGCACCGGTCACGGCTGCGCCGCGCCGCCGCCCTGCTCTCCTCCCTCTGCGCGGTGATCGCGTCCAATGTCGTCGCGGCCCCCGTCCAGGCGGCCACGGCCGCCGGACCGTGCGCGCTGCCGCGCAGCGAGGCCCACCACTCCGAGGGCCTGGACTCCTGGGACCCCGCCTACCCCCGCCCCCGCGGCCGCCTCAACGCCGTCATGGTCTTCCTGTCCTTCCCCGACGCGGCCCCCGCCACCAGCCCCGGCGACCTGGCCGCCGACCACTTCCCCGGCACCTCCCGGTTCTTCGAGCGCGCCTCGTACGGGAAGTTCCGGCTGAACGTGCACCCGGTGAAGCGCTGGCTGCGGATGCCGCGGAAATCGACCTCGTACCGGATACAGCGGGACTGGGACGCCCAGCACCGCTCCACCTACCTGCGCGACGCCGTCGCCGCCGCCGACCCCGCCGTGGACTTCAGCCGCTATGACGTCGTCTACCTGGTCGCCGACCCCGACGCGCCCGGCGTCGTCTCGGACGCGACCAAGGTCATAAACCTCGACGAGCCGATCTCCGTCGACGGCGCCGGGCTGAGCCGCATCGTCACGGTCTTCGAGCACCACCCGCCCGACCGCAACGTGCTCGCACACGAGACCCTGCACGTCTTCGACCTCCCCGACCTCTACCACCGGCCGGACGACGGCAAGGGGGACTGGGACACCCACGTCGGCGACTGGGACCTCATGGGCAGCCAGTTCGGACTGGCCTCCGAACCCTTCGGCTGGCACAAGTGGAAGCTCGGCTGGCTATCCGGGCGCCAGGTCGACTGCGTCCGCGGCCCCGGCACCGGCCTGCACGTCCTGGAGCCGCTGGAGGCCCCGATGCGGCCGGGCGCCGACTACCGCACCCGGCTCGTGGTGGTCCGTACGAGCTCCACCGAGGCCGTGGCCGTGGAGGCGCGCGGCGTGGGGGGCAACGACGCCGGGGCCTGCGCGGAAGGGGTGCTCGTCTACCGCGTACGCAGCGACACCGCGTCCGGCGGCGGACCGGTCCAGGTGCTGGACGGGCACCCCCGGACCGACGCGTGCGTGGGTGCCTCGGTCTACCCGCCGCTCGCCGACGCCCCGCTGGACATCGGGGAGAGCTTCGGGTCGAAGGCGGACGGGGTGCGGGTGACGGTGGAGGGCCGCACGACCTCGGGGGCGTGGACGGTGAAGGTGACCACGGGGTGAGCCCGCGCCGGCGCCCAGGGGCATGACGCAGGCTCTGATACGGGACGACGGAGGGCCCCTCGCTTCCGCGAGGGGCCCTCCGTCTGTCTGTGCGCCGCCAGGGACTCGAACCCCGGACCCGCTGATTAAGAGTCAGCTGCTCTAACCAACTGAGCTAGCGGCGCGTGCTGACGTAGAAGACCTTAGCACCCCCGCGCGGGGAAGCGAAAATCGATGGGTTTCAGCTCGGTGCAAGTGCGTGTTGGCTGGTCGCAGGGGTGTCGGCGAGGGCGGAGAGGTCCATGCGCGCCGCCCGTACGCACCCCCACAGCAGCACTTCGGGCCCCGGCAGCCAGGGGTGCCGTACGTCGGGGGCGACCAGCCAGCGGGACGGCGGCCCGGGCTTCGTGTCGGCCTCCGGGGCATCGAGGAGATCGACGGGGAACAGCGGCGGCACGGTCACCGCGTCCCCCTTGCCGTGGCACAGCGGCGGCGGCACCATCGCGCGCCACTCCTCCCAGTCCAGCAGCGCGGGCAGCCGCTGCGCCGTGCCGGTCGCGGCGAACAGCAGGACGCGCCCGCGCTGCGCGGCGATGGGCCCCGAGCCGGGCCCGTGCGACCACAGCTGGTTGGCGAGCCGGCGGCCGAAGAGCGCGGGGACGCTGATCACGTCGAAGGCGGTGCCGCAGGGCAGCACGACGGGCGCGGCCGGATCGGCGGCCCAGAGCGCGTGCACGCTGCGCGGGAACGGGCTGGACGAGGCGAGCCAGTCGGCGCCCGCGAGGGTGACGTAGGCGGCGGTGTGGCGCGGGTGGTGGGGCCGGCTCTGCTGGTGGGACTGGTGGATCTGGCGGATCTGGTGGGGTCGTCGGGGGAGGTGAGAGCGGGTGGGACGGATGGGGGACGGATCGCGGGGCCAGGTGTTCATGTCCGACAGGTTTACCGGTACATGGAGTTCCGTTTTTGTGGATTGGTGGAAATCGGGACGGGGCGGGGGGTGGTGCAGTACCGTCCGCCCTCGCATATGCCAGCGGCTCATGATCGCGGGGATCATGAGCCGGAGTGGGCGGGGGTGCGGCCTCGGGCGGTCGGCCGGGACGGCCGGGGCGGCCGGGGTGGGCGGCCGGGGCGGACGGCCCGCGGGCGTGGGCCCCGCGCCCGGCCCGTTCCCGCGGCCGGGCGCGTACGGCCGTCGGCGGGCCCGTACCGCGCGGGCCGCGCCGTCAGGCCGTGGGCGGTGTGCCGCCGCGCAGCAGGCCGCGGCCGAACTCGATCATCTTCTGCGCGTAGTCCTCGGTCCAGTCGGCGCGCTCGCCGATCGAGGACGCGGAGAGGCGGTCGAAGCGCTTGGGGTCGGCGAGGTGGGCGGCGGCCAGCGCCTGGAACTCCGTGGCCCGGTCCGCGGCCGCGCGAAAGGCCAGCGTCAGCTCCGTGGCGCGGGAGAGCAGCTCGCGCGGATCATCGATCGATTCGAGGTCGAAGAAGTGCTCGGCCTCCGCGACCGACTCCGGCGGCTCGAAGAGCAGGGGCGCGGGTTTCATGCGCCGCGGCGCGGCCTCGCGCGCTTCGGCTGCCGACTGCGGCTCGGACATGTGCCTACCTCCAGAATCGTGTGCCGCGTTCCATTGTCCCGCCCCGCGCAAGTGCGCCCTGGGGCAACGGTGCGTTTTGTACGCCTCACCGGACCGTTCAGCCCAGGCCACAGGGTTGTTCCGCTCGTATCACCGCGATGCCGGGGGAGCGCGGCCGCGCGGCGGAGGCCGCCCTCGTCACGTGTCGGCCGCGGGCTCGGAGAGCCATCGGCGCCGCTCCCGGGTGAGCAGGTCAATCCCCGTATGCGGCGGGAATGCCAGGTTCCGCAGCGGCCCGTGCCCTCCGCTCGTCTCGCGCACCGCATCGCCCTGTCGCGGCCCACGCGCGGACGACGCGCGGCCCACGCGCGGAGCGTCAGGAAGCGGAGCGGCTGCCCGCGTCGGCCCGGCTGCCCGCGTCGGCCCGGCGCCCCGCTCAAGGGCGCCAGGACACGCGGTGCCCGGACCAGTGCTCCCACGTGGCGCACATCGCCTCCCACCCGTCGGGAAACTTGACCGCCACCCCCAACTGCACCGGTTCTGCCGACGGATGCTCGTCCAGCAGCTCGGCCACCCCCGCCCGGCACACCACGATGCACGCGTGCCGGTGGCGCGAGGCCAGCACGCACAGCCGGCCGGTCTCCAGGTGGAACGCCGTGGCGTCCGGGCGGCCCGACAGCGGATGCAGCATCACCGTCACATCGAACTCGCGGCCCTGGAGCCGGTTGGCCGTGTCCACCGAGACCCCGGACACGCCCAGTTCGGCCAGCGCCGCCCGGACGGCCGCGGCCTGGTCGCGGTGGGCGGTGCCCACCGCGAGGCGGTCGGGGGTCAGCGGCACCGGGTCCGGCGAGCGCTCGCTGACCGCCGCCCCGCCGCGGTCCAGCAGCCGCCGGATCACCAGCGCCACGGCCCGTACCGCCTCCGGGTCTGTGCGCGGCGTGCTGCGCGCGGGCAGTTCCAGCAGCCCCCACCCCGACTCCGCCGCCTCGTCCAGCACCCTGTCCGGCCCCGAGCCGTCGGAGCGCACGCCGAAGGAGAGCCGCCGCTCGCCCGGGCCCGTGCCGCTGCGGAAGGGCGTGTACGGGTAGAAGGCGTCCGAGACCAGCGGCGCGGCCGAGGCGGGCAGCCGCCAGGAGACGGGGAGCCGGTGCTGGGGGAGGCCGGGGTTGTGGGCCAGCAGGGTGGACACCGCGCTCGCGGACGGGTCGTACGACAGCCCCGCCCACTGGCCCGTGCCGTCGGGGCCCACCACGCTGAACGGGTCCAGCTGCCCGGGATCGCCCACGAACAGCGCCCGCTCGAAGAGCCCGGCCACGGCCAGCAACGCGTCCGAACGCATCTGGTACGCCTCGTCCACGATCGCGTGCCGCCACGGCTCGACGCCCTTGGTGTGCGCCCACTTGGCGGCCGTGGAGATCACGATGTCGAGCCCCGCGAGCGCCGCCGCCTTCGAGGACTTCACGACGGAGGGGTAGGCGTCGAGGGCCGGATCGTAGGGGTGCGGGTCGTTGCTGTGCAGCCGGCCCACCGGCAGCTCCGGGTCCTGGCTCGCGAGCCGGTCGACCAGGTCGTCCACCTGGGCGTTGGTCTGCGCGACGATCATCAACGGGCGACCGGCGGCGGCCAGTTCGCGGGCGGCCCGTACGACGAGCGTGGACTTGCCCGCACCGGGCGGGGAGTCGACGACCACGCCACGGTGCGTGCCGTGCAGGGTGTCCCGCAAGATCGCGTCCGTCGCGGCGGCGGCCGCGGCCCCGGGGCCGGACGCGGGGTGGGAGCCGGTCACAGAAAGTCCTCCGATGTCACGGGGTCGGGCTCGGGCGCGGTGCCGGTGGCGGGCGCGCGTACGGGCGCGGCGCCCGGACCCTCGGCGTCCGCCTCCGCTCCCGGGGCGGTCGGCGGGCCGCCGTGCGTCCACGGCGTACGCTCCGGGTCCGGCAACTCCGGCCCGCCGCGCGGTGCGTGCTCGAAGAGCGTCCAGCACACGCGGTCGCCCTTGTCCGGGACCGAACCCGGCTCGGGGACCTTGCCGCGCCCCATGCCGCCGGTCACCCGCACGACCAGCGCGCCCGGTTCGTACCCCGCGAACTCGGCGGTCTGCGTCTTGCCGTCGGCCAGCGCCCGGTAGAGCTTGGCGCGCTCCTCCAGAAACGGGCGGTCCTCGGTATGGACCGTCAAGAGGGGCCGCGGGCGCGGAACCTTCGCCTCCGTATAGGCCATCAGCACGTCGGTCACCTCGCCCGCGAACGCCTCACCGGCCAGCCGCCGCCCCGCCATCACCAGCGGATCGTCCAACGCCTCCTGCGCGTCCAACTGCGCCTGCGCCGTCTCCCGCGCCGACAGCTTCTGCGCCGCCGTCACCGCGTCGTCCCGCTTGGGCTGCGGCGGCTCCCCGGCCCGTACGCGGTCCCGGTGGGCCGTGTACGACCAGCGGTCGCGCTTCCAGCGGTCGGGGACCCGGCCGCCCTCGGGCAGCGCCCGGAGCAGGTCGATCCCATGCCACATGGCGTCCCACGTCGGCCGCAGCTGGGACGCCACCAGCTCGCGCACCTCGTGCTCGGCGGCGCCCAGAGCCTCGTGCGCGGCCCGCTGCCGGGCGCGCGCCGACCCGGCACGGCCCCCATCGGGCGCCGTGCCCGCCGTCGGGTCCCCCTCGAACCGGCCGCGGGCCGCTTCCAACGCCTCCGCGCGGGCCGCGTCGTACCGCGCGATGGCCGGGGCGAGCCGCTTGTTGTCGAAGGCCGGGTCGGTGGCCGGGCCGGCGGGCGGCGTGGTCAGCAGGCCGTCCGGCCCGCGCTCCAGCTCCGCCCGCAGCGCCGCCTCCGCGCCCGTCGTCCCCCGCGGCGGGTCTATCCAGGCGAGCAGCGCGCCCAGATGCTGATCCTCCAGATTGCTCTGGCCCGTCGCCCAGTGCCGGCCCAGCACTTGAGTCATGGCCAGCAGCAACGAAGAACCGGGCACCCGCGCGCGCTCCCCGATATGCGTCAGCCAGCGGCCGAGCAGCGGTACGCGCGGGGGAGCGGGGTACGGCGTGTCAGGGTCCTGCTCGGCGGTCCGCCGGAACCGCATGGACCGGCCGAGCAGCCGTACGTACTCCACGCCGGCCGCGCTCGGCACCAGCAGCTGGGGCGCGTCCGCGCACAGCTCTACCTCGACCTTCACCTTCTTCCCGGTCTCCGGGTCCGGCTCGGCGCGCTCGGCCGCCTCGACGTCGTCGGCGTACGCCTCGAAGTGCGGCAGCACCGCGTCGGCCAGGTCGGCGAGGAACGCGAACCGCAGGTCCCGGTCGCGCGGCTGCGCCACGACCAGCAGCCGCGGCGACTCCCGGTCCGTCCCCACCAGCGCGCCCAGCGGCGCACCCGCCTCGCCCGCGGTCGTGAGCGGCACCAGCACCAGGGGCCGCTCGGCCAGATGCCGGTGGAGCACGGTCGCCCCGGGGCGCGCGTGCCCGTCCTCGGCGGCCTCCATCCGCGCCAGCGTGGTGATCAGAGACATGTGCCCTCCTCAGAACCCGGGTCAGCTCCCCGGCCGGGCGCGCGACGCCTGGGCCGCACGCGCGCGGCGTCGCCGGAACGCCCTGGTGGCTCCGCCGCGAGGACCTTCCGGCGCCTTGCGGTCGTACGCTCCGGCCGCCGCGCGCCGACCCGGCCCGGGGCATGCCCCGGGCTCTTACGGGCGGGCGGCGTCAGCCGCATCCCGCACCTCCCGCCGCCAGCGCCTCCGCCCGCAGGGCCGCCGCGCGCCGCAGCGCTCCGACGGCGGGGTCGTCGGCGTCGCCCGCCTCCCCGCGGGCGGCGGCCAGAACCGCCTCCACGGTGGTGAGATCGCCCAGTTCGCCGCGCGCCCCGCGGCCCAGGGACTCCACCGCCCCCGCCTCGCGGGTCCGCTCCCGGCAGTGGAAAGCCAGCTCGCAGACGGCCAGGCAGTCCGGCGCGTACGCCGCGTCGACCGTCTCGACGGCCGCCAGCAGCTCCTCGACGGGCCGGGTCGCGGTCCGGCCGTCGTCGGTGAGCCGCAGATCGAAGGTGGTGCCCTCCGGGAGGGCTGCGGCGAGCGCCTCGACGCGGGTCAGCCGGGACAGCTGCCGGCGCGTGGTGGCGAGCTGCTTGCGGATGTCGACGAGCTCGGCCGTCGGCACGTTGGAGAAGTCCTTGGGGCACACCAGCAGCACCTGGTGGGCCACGCGCGACGCGCCACCGGTCGGCCGGTCCGCTGCCCGTCCGCCCCCGGGCGGCTCTGCCCCGTCCCCGGGCGGCTCCACTCCGCCCCCGGGCTCTTCCGCCTCGCCGCCGGACCGCTGCGCACCGGCCTCATGCCGCTCCGCCGCCTCGCCGAGCGCCAGTGCGTACACCGCCGCCTGCCGCGCCGCCGCGCCCACCTTGGCGGCGTCGGCGGCGCCGTCCACCATGGGGAAGGACTTGATCTCGACGACGGTCCAGCCGCCGTCGGGGTGGACCACGACCGCGTCCGGTTCGAGGTAGGTGGGGGAGCCGGCGACGGGCAGGGCCAGCATCGGGTGGTCGAGGAACGCCCATGCGCCGGCGGCCGTCGCCTCTTGAAGAGCCAGCTCCGTACGGGCCGTGCGGCCCACGGGGCCCGCGGCCGTCAGGTCGGGGGCGGCGACCGGGCCGGGGCCGGGCGCGGCGGAGCCGTCTGCCAGCCGCTCGTGGAGCAGCCGGATCAGCTCCGCGCCGCCGTCGGCCTTGACCTTGGCCTCGAAGGAATTGCCGCGCGCGAGCGCGAACTGCGACTGGCCGAACGAGGCGGGCGTCCCCAGCGCGCGGGCGAGCGCGCCCTTGTCGACCCCGGCGCCGTCCAGCAGCGCACGGCGGCCGCAGCCGGGGTTGGCCGCCAGCGCCGCCAGGGCGCGGGCGTCGAGCGGGCGCGGGGCGCTGCCCGGCCCGCGCAGCTCAGCGAGCCGCTGGCGCAGCGCTGTCGGCGCGGGCGCCGCCGTGGTTGTCGGCGGCGTCGGTCCGGGCCGCCTGTCGAGGGAACCGTTCACCTGCCGAAGTCTCGCACCCGCCACTGACAACGGCTCCAGGCGCAGGCGTTTCGCCAGGTGATCCGGTGTGTGCGGCGGCTGAGCCGGTGTGCGCGGCGGTGCGGGGCGCACGCGAGAAGGGGTTCCCGATCCGTTCGGCGAGCCGCAGCGCGGGCCGGGTCAGCAGCAGCCCGACGCCCATCACGGCGACGCCGGCGACGGCGTCCAGGAGGTAGTGGTTGGCGGTGCCCATCACGACGATCGTGATGCCCAGCGGGTACGCGACGCCGGCGATCCGGGCCCAGCGCCCGCGCCCGTACCGCCACAGCACGACCCCGCACCACAGGGCCCACCCCACGTGGAGGCTCGGCATGGCCGCGTACTGGTTGGTGAGCCCGCCGAGGCCGCGCGGCGCGCTGGCGTCCCCGCCCCACCAGCCGTACGACCCGTACTGCGCCATGGTGTCGACGAACCCCTGGCCCGCCTCCAAGAGCCGCGGCGGGCTCGTGGGCAGCAGCGTGAAGCCGACGAGGCCGATGAGGGTGGCGATCATCAGCCAGGCGCGCAGGAAGTTGTAGTCGGCCGGGCGGCGCTTGAAGACCCAGATCAGGATCGCCGGCGTGATCAGGTAGTGCAGCGACGCGTACGCGAAGTCGGCGGGTATGCCGAAGGCGGCGTGGTGGGAGAAGAACCGGTTGAGCGGATGCTCCAGGTTTATCCGCAGAACCTTCTCCATATGGAGGATGGACAGCCCGTGGTCGACGGCGGAGCTCACCTCGCCCCGGGCGAGCAGCCGGCCCGCAGAGTACAGGACGTACACCACGGCAATGAGGGGGAGCTCGGTCCACCAGCGAGGCCGCTTCCCGAGTGCGGGGGTGTGGGACATCGCGACGCTCTCCTGTGTTCTGGCGGCATGACAAGCGCGCATGCAACCGTACGGTGTACGCGAAATCCCCCGCACACCGCCCTTCGACTTCCTGTCAACACCGCGTTCATCTGCGGCTACGTTCGCGGCTGTGGCGTATGAGGTAGGAGACGTCGCCACTGGCCTCACGGTTGCCTCGGCGGCCGGTACGCGATGATGGACGGTGGAGAGATCGCCCCCTGTCAGGAAATCCAGCGAAATATTCGCTGAAGTGACCGCGGAGGCGACTGTTCGAGCAACCGCCGAGATCGATTGAGAGGCCCCCTCACATGGCACCGCGCATCCTGCTGGCCAGGCACGGACAGACGCAGTGGTCGCTGTCCGGGAAGCACACCGGCCGCACGGACATCCCCCTCCTCGACGAGGGACGGCGCGGCGCCGAACTGCTCGGCCGACGACTGCGCGAGGAGCCCTGGAACGGACTACCGGACGTCGAGGTCCGTACGAGCCCCCTGGCGCGCGCCGAGGAGACCTGCCGGATCGCGGGCTTCGGCGACCGTGCGCGGGACTGGGACGCGCTGATGGAGTTCGACTACGGCGCGTACGAGGGCATGACCCCGGACGAGATCAAGGCCGACCGCCCCGGCTGGCTCATCTGGCGCGACGGCGTTCCGGAGGGGGAGTCGCTGGCGGAGATCGCCGCCCGCGCGGACGAGGTGACCGCCTGGGCCCGCTCCGCCGACCGCGACGTCCTGGTCTTCGCCCACGGCCACCTGCTGCGCGTGCTCGGCGCGCGCTGGCTGGGTCTGGAGCCGTCCTTCGCGGCCCGCATACGGCTCGACCCGACCTCCCTGTCCATCCTCGGCTGGGCCTACGGCGAGCCGGCGATCGAGCGCTGGAACGACACCGGCCACCTGGGCTGACCACGGCCACCTGGGCCGACCACAGTCACCCGGGCCGACCACGCGAGGGCGGCGACTGCGGCGGGGCGCCGTGCGGCCCGCCGCGGCCGCCCTCACACCGAAGGCACGACAGCGTCGTGACGGCAGAGGAAGGCCGCCACCGGAGCGCTGCGGTGGTGCGAGCGGAGCGTACGGGCGGTGCCGGAGAGCATGGCGCGGATACGGGCCGACTGGACGTCGGCCAGCAGGTCCAGCACGCGCCCGCCCGCCGAGGCCGCCTCCTCCAGCGCGCCGCCGCACGCGAGATCACCCGCCAGCTCCGCCGTGAAGAGCGCGATATTGCGGACGAAGTGCGGATCCTGCGCCGCGACGGCGCGACGCGCCTGCTCGGCCGCGCGCGGCCAGTCGCCCAGCGCCGACCAGCACTGCGCCTCCAGCCCCGCCAGTTCGGCCTCCCCGAAGAACGACATCCACTGGGGATCGGCGTCGCGGGCGCCCCGGCCGTAGAGCCGCTGCGCCCGCCACAGCGCCTCCTCGCAGCCCCGCCGGTCCCCGAGCACGGCCCAGCCTCCCGCCTCCCGCAGCGTCAGCAGCGACAGCAGCCGGGGCGACGCCGACTGCCGCGCCGCGCGCTGCGCCGCCTGCGCCGCCCGTACGGCCTCGCGCGGGCGGCCCGCGTCGCGGGCGAGGAAAGAGGTGTTGGCGAACGCGTGCGCCTCCAGCGCCGGGTCGTCCGCCACGCGCGCGATCGCCAACGCCTCGGAGTAGAGCGAGCGGGCGTCGGCGAACCGGCCGGAGTCATGGGCCAGCCAGCCTACCGAGAGGGCGAGCTCGCCCGCGCCCGAGTGCAGCCGGTCGGCGACGGAACCGCACCCCGTGGAGCGGTCCAGGAGCCCGTACGCGGCGCGCAGCGGCCGTGCCGCGCGCCGGTAGAGGCTGTCGGCGCCGTGGCGGTCGTCGAGCAGGCGGATGCGGCGCACGGCGGCCTCGACGGCGACGGCTTCCGACTCGCCGACTCGGTGGGGGGCACGGGCCGGAGTGGGCGTTCCGCTCGTCAGAAGCGCGTGCCGCGGCGCGTCGTGCGCCCCGCGCTCGGCAGTGGCGGGGGCCGCCGCCGGGGCTGCTGGCGGGGCCGCTGGCGGCGGTGGCCCGCCGCTCGGGCCCGGCGCCCGCCCGCGCACCGCCGCGCGCGGCGAGAAGCCCATCTCCGCCAAGGAGAGCCCCGGGAACATATGGCGGAACACTCGCTCGTAGGCGTAGTTCGGGCAGCGGATCGCACCGGACTCGACCCGTCCGACATAGCGGGCGTCACAGCAGACCTGTTCGCCGATCTCCTGGGCGGCGCGCCGCACCGCCGCCGCGAACTCGGCCTGCGAACGCCGTCCACGAAGTCTCCGGAATGCGGTGTTCAGACGGGTTTCTGCTGATGAAGCCGCTGAAGCGGGCGCGTTGCGCGGCACCATGACCGGCCCCTCTCCGGGCGGGCGCCGTCCCGCGCGCAGGGCCGGACGGCACCGTCGTGCTGGCGTGCTGGCGCAAACGACCGTACCGGTTGTGATGGTGCAACTACCCAGAGTTTGGCTACAAACCGGATATCCCATTGGCTATCCGCCATGAAATGCCATCCTTTGCGGCGACGCGGCACCGTAGCCATTGACGCGTTTCGGCGTTGAACCCCGTGTACCGGAGCAGACGCACAGCAGCGCGGCGGAGGAGGGGTTTCCCTTGACGGAAGCCGGAGTGGGCATCGGAGACTCGCAGGCGGGCCCGGTCGTACGGACGCCGGCAGGCGCCCGGGCGACGCCACGGTACGCGCCGGCGGCGCGCGTGACGCCCTCGTACGTAACATCTCCGCAGGCGATGCCGCGACCGCAGGCGACGCCCCGGCCGTCGGCGCTGCCGCAGGCCCCGGCCGCCGAGGGGGAGAACGGCCGGCGGGGCCGCGACCCGCGCCCGGTCGCCGAGACCGAGGCCGAGGCGGACCGGCGGTGCGACCTTGTCACCGTCCCGGCCCGCCAGGGGCTGGAGGCCGTGGACATCCTGCGGCTGCGCGTCGGCGTGGGCCCGGTGCTGCACGACGGCGACTACGACACCCTCGGCTTCCTCGTGCCGCCCGGCACCGCCGACGGGTGGGACCTGCCCGGCAGCGCCTGCACGCAGACGTACGGGCGCGGAGCCCGTACGGACCGCTCCGAGCCGCCCGTCACCGGCACCGGCTGGCTGGTGCCCCCGGACGCGGCCTGTACGGAGGCCACCGACCCGGCCGTGCTCCGGGCCGCGCTGGGCGAGGCGGCGCGCACGATCGAGGCCGTCGAGCGCAGCAGCCGACCCCAGTAGCCGACCCCAGTGGGCGGCCCCCGGCATCCGGCCGCGGTCCGCCCGCCCCTGTCAGCGGGGGCGCGGCGGTGCGGGCGATACTGGTGGGGTGGCGAAGGGCAGAGGGAAGCAAGGGCGCGGGCGGTCGGCGGAGCCGGTCTCCGAGGCCGTCGACGGCGGGCTCGCGGAGCTGGTGCCCGACCGGGAGCGCCCACGCGCCCGTACGCTCCTGATCGACGGCGCGCCGCAGTCCCACGTGGACCTCGACGACCCCGCCTACCTCGACTTCGCGTACCAGCGCAGGCTCGGCCACATCGCCGACTTGGCGGCCCCCAAGGGGCGGCCGATCCAAGCGGTGCACCTGGGCGGTGGTGCGTTCACCCTCGCCCGCTACGTCGCGGCGACCCGCCCCCGCTCCACCCAGCAGGTCGTCGAACTCGACGCGCCACTGGTCCAGTTCGTACGCCGTGAACTCCCTCTGGAGAGCGGCTGGCGCATCCGGGTGCGCGGCGGCGACGCGCGCGCGGGCCTCGCGAAGGTGCCGGAGGGATGGGCGGACCTGATCATCGCGGACGTCTTCAGCGGCGCCCGTACGCCCGCCCACCTGACCAGTACCGAATTCGCCGGCGAGGTGCGGCGGGCGCTGCGGCCCGGCGGCTTCTACGCCGCGAACCTCACGGACGGGCCGCCGCTCGCCCACCTGCGGTCCCAGGTCGCGACGGTGCGCACGGTCTTCCCCGAGCTGTGCCTGACCGCCGACCCGGCGGTGCTGCGCGGGCGGCGGTTCGGCAACGCCGTGCTGCTGGCCTCCGACCGCGAGCTGCCGATCGCCGAACTGACCCGGCGCGCCGCCACCGACCCGCAGGCGGGGCGGGTCGAACACGGGCGTGCGCTGCTGGACTTCACCGGCGGCGCGGCGCCGGTCGGCGACGCGGACGCGCAGCCTTCCCCGGCGCCGCCACCGGCGGTCTTCCGCTGAACCGGCCTGTGGTGCGGGTGAGGGGCGGCGGGCGGTGGGCGGTCGTGGAGCGTCGCTCAGACAGGTCTGTCCGCGACCTCGCCCGCCGCCTCTCCGGACCGTTCGCCGGCCGTCTCAGGCGCTCCGTTCGTCCCGGGGGCGTCGAGCGCGCCCGGCACCTCCGGGAGCAATTGGCTCGTACGGGCCAGCCGGGCGTACCAGTGTGCGCTGGACTTGGGCGTACGGGCCTGGGTCGCGTAGTCCACGTGGACCGCGCCGAACCGTTTGCTGTAGCCGTACGCCCACTCGAAGTTGTCCAGTAGCGACCAGAGGAAATAGCCGCGCACGTCCGCGCCGTCGCCGATCGCGCGGTGTACGGCGTTCAGGTGGCCGTGCAGATACGCGATCCGGTCCGGGTCGTGCACCGCGCCCTCGGGGTCCGGCTGGTCGTCGTAGGCGGCGCCGTTCTCGGTGACCATCAGCGGCAGGCCGGGGGCCTCGCGGGAGAAGCGCATCAGCAGGTCGTACAGGCCGCTCGGGTCGACGGACCAGTCCATGGCGGTGCGCGCGCCCGGCGGCTGGTGGAAGGCGACATCGTCGGCGCCGGGCCAGGGGTTGTGGTCGACGGCGCCGTGGCCGTCGGCTCGTGGAGCGCGATTGTCAGTGGCGGCTGATACCACTGAGGGCGTGTAGTAGTTGATGCCCAGCGCGTCGAGGGGGTGCTTGATGACGGCCGGATCGCCATCGCGTACGAACGACCAGTCCGTGAGACCCGCCGTGTCCGCGATGAGGTCCTCGGGGTACGCGCCGTGGAGCATGGGCCCGGTGAAGATACGGGTCGCGAGCGCGTCCACCCGCCGCTGAGCGTCGAGATCCTCGGCCGACTGCGAACGGGCCCTGACGGCGCTGGGGTTGAGGGCGACGGAGAGCTGGGCGTGTGCGGGCAGGGCGGCGCGCAGCGCCTCGGCGCCGAGGCCGTGCGCCAGATTGAGGTGGTGCGCGGCGCGCAGCGCGGCGACTGAGTCCGTACGGCCGGGAGCGTGCACCCCCGCGCCGTACCCCAGGAAGGCGCTGCACCAGGGTTCGTTGAGAGTCGACCACAGTTCGACGCGGTCGCCGAGCGCCTGCGCGACGAGGTGCGCGTAGTCCGCGAAGCGCTGGGCGGTCTCGCGCTCCGGCCAGCCGCCGGCCGTCTCCAGCTCCTGGGGCAGGTCCCAGTGGTAGAGGGTCAGCATCGGCCGGATGCCGTGCGCGAGCAGCTCGTCGACGAGCGCGCTGTAGAAGTCGAGGCCGCGGCGGGCCGCGGGGCCCCGCCCGGTGGGCTGCACGCGGGGCCAGGAGACGGAGAAGCGGTAGGCGGTCAGGTCCAGTTCCGCCATCAGGCGTACGTCGTCGCGCCAGCGGTGGTAGTGGTCCACGGCGATGTCCCCGGTGTCACCGCCGAGGACCTTGCCGGGGACGCGGCTGAAGGTGTCCCAGATGGAGGGCGAGCGGCCGTCCTCCTGCGCCGCGCCCTCCACTTGGTATGCGGCGGTCGCGGCGCCCCAGAGGAAGCCGTCGGGAAAACTCGCTGTCTCGGGCTCGGACGTCATGGAAGCGCTCCCATAGTCGAGATGAAGAGGTTGAGGTGAAGAGGCTGAGGTGAAGGGGTCGAGGTGGGTCGTCGAGATGAGCCGTGGTGAGTCGTGGGGAGGGGAGGGGAGGCGAGGTGAGTCGTCGTGAAGAGGCTGCGATGAGGAGAGTTCGGGCGTGAGGGGAGTTGTGAGTGGCGCGAGTCGGGAGGGGCAGACGGGGTAGCGGAAGTGGTGAGGGCAGCGAAAACGCGGGCGGTCTGGGAGGGGTCGGGTGGCGGGGGAGACGGGCTGGTCGGAGCCGGGCTGTGGGACGGGGGCAGGGCGGTGCGCTGCGCGATACCGACGCGACACGGATGCGATACCCCACAGCGCTCCGGCCATGATGACGGCTCGATCGGGTACGTACCCCGGCCGGGCCCGGTGAGTGCGGCCCGCGTCGCCGGATTCTCCTGGACCGGCGCGGATCGGCGGTGGACGGCTCGTCGCGGCGGGTGTCGGCAGGAGGAAGGGGCGCGGCGGATCGGGGAGCGTGGGCAGGGAGGACGGGGAGGGCAGGGAGCGGGCCGCCCGGGGCGCGGCGGCCTCGGGGAGCGTCGGCGCGGTGCCCCGCTGGGGCTACGGGCGTGCGACTCTGATCAACTACTGTTCCGTACCGACGCGTTGCGTGGTTCGAGGCGCGCTGGGGTATGGATGGGTCAGGTACTGTGGGAGCGCTCCCAGTCGTGACGCAGTGAGGAACCGCCGCAGCTTGGCGGGGTGACGGCAGACAGCAGCGGTGACTGCGGCGGCCGAAGCGGCAGCGGTGTCCGAACCGGCATCGATGGCTGCGGCGGCAGCGGCAGCAGCGGTTTCGATGGGGTGCGGTGCGACTTCCAGTGGAGGCAGACATGGCGGCGACCGGTGGGACCACACGGCGTGGCGCGCGGCGTCCCACGCCGACTCTGGAGGCGGTCGCGGCCCGGGCGGGCGTCGGCCGCGGCACGGTCTCCCGGGTCATCAACGGTTCCCCGCGGGTCAGCGAACGCACCCGCGCCATCGTCGAGCAGGCCGTCGCCGAGCTCGGTTACGTCCCCAACCGCGCCGCCCGCGCCCTCGCCGCGGGCAGCTCCGACGCCATCGCGCTCGTCGTCCCCGAACCCGAGACGCGGCTCTTCGCGGAGCCGTACTTCTCCGATGTGATCCGGGGCGTCGGCGCCGAACTCGCCGATACCGACATGCAACTGCTGCTCACCCTCATCCGCACGCCCAAGGAGCGGAAACGCTTCGCCGACTACCTCGCCGCGCACCGCGTCGACGGGGTGCTCCTGGTGTCCGTACACGCCGACGACCCGCTGCCCGACCTGCTCGAAGAGATCGAGATGCCCGCGGTGCTCAGCGGCCGGCGCTCCGCCCGGGAAACCGTCGCCTACGTCGACTCCGACAACGTGGACGGCGCCCGCCGGGCCGTCGCCCACCTTCACGAGCGGGGCCGCCGAGCCGTCGCGACCATCACCGGGCCGCTCGACATGTACGTCGCCCAGTGCCGCCTCGACGGCTACCGCGAAGGGCTCGCGGTAGCGGGCCACGCCCCCGACGACCTCCTCATCGCACCCGCCGACTTCACCGAGGAGGGCGGCCGCCGTGCCATGCGCGAACTCCTCGACCGCAGGCCCGGCCTCGACGCGGTCTTCGCCGCCTCCGATGTGATGGCCGCCGGCGCCCGGCAGGTGCTCCGCGAGTCCGGCCGCCGGGTCCCCGACGACGTCGCGCTCGTCGGATTCGACGACTCGGCCGTCGCCCGCCACATGGATCCGCCGCTGACCAGCGTGCAACAGCCGATCGAGGAGATGGGCCGCACCATGGCGCGCGTACTCCTGCAAGAGATCGAGGAGCGCACGTCGGACCGCCCCCAGGTGGTGCTGCCGACGACACTGACGGTGCGTGAATCGTCCTGAGTGGTGAGTGGTGAGTGGTGAGTGGTGGGTCGTGGGTGCTGAGTGCTGAGTGCTGAGTGCTGGGCCCAGAGTCCTTAGATCTGGGTTCTGGCATCCCGAGCGAGGGAGCGGGAGGCGGCGAGGTCCAGGCGCCCTTACGTGCCCTCCATGCCCCGCAGTTCCTCCACGGCCGCGCGGGCGGCGGCGCCGATGACGGCGTCGGCGCGCGGCAGCTTGCTGTCGGCGCGGGCGGCCTGGGTGAAGACCACAGCGGTGTACGCGCCGCCGTCGGACAGTTCGATCACCCCCGCCTCATGGCGCATCGACCCGAACGTGCCGGTCTTTCCCGAGACCCGTACGTCGTCGTAGGGGAAACCGGAGGCGAGCCGGTGCGTCCACGGCTGCTTGCCCATGGCATCGCGCATGAACGCGCAGCTCTCGGGGGAGGCGGCCCGGTCCGTCCATATCGCGCGCAGCAGCCGGGCCATGTCCGTAGGCGTGGCGGAGGCTTTGGACAGCGGGTTGTAGACGTCCGCGGGCACGGTCGTGTCGTTGTCCGAGAGACGTTCCATCGCGTCGCTCAGCGAATCGGTCCCGGTCTCCGCGACCAGCTGCGCGAACGTGGTGGCCACCCCGCCGTGGATACGCGTGTTCACCAGCCCGAGGTCCCGGCACACCTCGTCGACCGCCGCGGTGCCGACCCGGTGCAGTACCGCGTTGGCGGCGGTGTTGTCGGAGACGGCCATCATGAGTACGACCAGGTCACGGAGTGAGATGGAGATCGGGTCCCGCATGATGGAGATGCCGGTCGGGCCGGGCATACGGTCGGCCGGGCCGAGCGTCACGCGCTGGCGCGGGTCGACCTCCCCGGCGTCCGCCAGCCGGCAGTAGGCGACCATCAGCGGCGCCTTGTAGACGGAGCCGATGGGCACCGCCTCGTCGGGGTCGATCACGACGCGCGCGGCCGGACGGTGCAGGTCCGCTACGTGCAGCCAGCCCCGGACACCGGCGTCGGCGAACATGCCGCGGATCGTGCGCTGCGCACCCCTCTCCCGCCTGGACCCGCCTTCCCGCTTGGTTCCGTCCTCTGGCCCGGACCCGCTTTCCCGCCTGTCCCCGCTCATTCCGCTTCCTCCAGTGACTGGGCTTGCGGCGATTGGGCTCGCAGCGACTGGGTCCGCAGTGACTGGGCTTGCAAGGACAGGGCTTGCAGCGACAGGGCCTCCACCAGCAGCTGTGCCGTCCGCGCGATGGCCTCTCCGTCCGGCCGCCGGGAGCTCCACACCACGCGCAGCCGCAGCGGCAGGGGCGGGTCCGTAGCCCTGGTGCGCTCGACGCCCTCAGCGGTCAGGGTGTTGTCGGCCGTCACCATGACGGCCTGACCCGCCGCGACCAGGGCGAGCCCGGCACGTTCGTCGGATACCGCGACGGTCTCCACCCGGCGCCCGCGGCTGGCCAGATTGTCGATGAACAGGTCGTACGCCGCCGGGGCCTCCTCCCGGGGGCGTACGGCGACGGGCAGGCGCCGGGTGTTCCGCCGTCGTCCGGCATGTTCCTCGGTGGGCCCGGCGGGCTTGGCGTGATCCTCGCCGGGGTCGCCGGGGTCGCCGGGGTCGCCGGGAGCGGCGGGGTCGTCAGGGTCAGAGGGGCCGGAGGGCTCGATGGGTTCGGCGGGGGAGAGCAGCCAGGTCGGGAAGAGCACCACCTGGCCGGCGGCCAGGCCGTGCAGAACCGCCGGGTGCCGGACCACCGCGAGATCGAGCCGGCCCGCGGCGGTCTCGGACAGCAGCGTGGCGGTCGGCGCCGTCACCACGGTGAGCCGGCTCCGCTCCCCCGCTCGGCCCGGCGCGGCCGCCACGGCCGCCGCGACCCACGCGGGTACCTCGGGGGCCAGCCCCAGCCTGAGCCGGCGGCCATCGGCCTGCTCGCGAGTCCCGACCTCGCGGAGCTCCGTGAGCGCGGCGAGCGCCCGGCGGGCATGGGGCAGCAGCAACGCCCCCTCGTCGGTGAGGGTGACCCCGCGGTTGCGGTCGAAGAGGCGGACGCCCAGCAGCGCCTCCAGCCGGCGCAACCCCTGTGACAGAGGCGGTTGCGTGATGCCTACGCGCTGCGCGGCGCTGCCGAAGTGCTCCTCCTCCGCCAGTGCGACAAAGATTTCCAAGTGCCGTTCGGTAAGCAACGCGGGTCCTTTGACGTGCGCGGATATGCAGATCGAATCGCGTCAGAGCCGAGAGTGTATTCGACATGGCGGCGAACCGCGGACTTCACTGGGCTCCGTGCCGCCGGGTCTCGGCCGGGTACCGGCGGGCCTCGGCCGAGCCTCCGGCCGCGGTGACCGTACGCCGCACTCGTACGTACGCCAATCTCGTACGTACTACACCACACCCGTACATACGCCACAGAGAGCAACCCGAAGACGCGATATCGAACCCGCGACCGAACCCGCGATCGAACCGAAGCGCCGAACTGGCGCGCCGAACCAAAGCACCGAACCGGCACCCCGCCAAGGAGGACGCCTTGCCGAACCAGGAAGACGCGCCGTACGAGGCGGGCGCGCCGTACCAGGGAGACGCCCCGCACACGGGAGACGCGCCGCACCGAGGGGACCGGAAGAGACACGGGCCGGGCGGCCGGCGGAGCGGCAGACGGTGGACGTTGGGCGCTCTCGCCTTCGCCGTGCTGCTGGCGGGAGGCGGTTACGCCGGCTATCGGCTCCTGGGCGCCGACGATGCCGCCGATCCGCAGGTCACCGCCGCGCGGGCCCGTCTCCAGGAGTTCCTGGGGGCCTGGCAGAAGGGGCGGGCCGAGCAGGCCGGTACGTATACGGACACCCCGGCGGGCGCCCAGTCGCTCATCGCGTCGGTCATGACGAACCTCAAACCCTCCAGCACGGAGATCACCGCCGGGCGCGGCGAGCGGAAGGGCGACGGGGACGTACGCGTCCCCTTCACGGTGAACATGCGGGTTCCCGGAGTGGGCGCGTACGGCTGGGACTCCCAGGCACACATGCGCCAGCGGTCCGGCAAGTGGACCGTGGAGTTCACCACGTCGATGGTGCACCCGAAGATGCGGCCCGGACAGACGCTCGCCCTGACGAACGCCTCCAGGGCGAACATCCTCGACAGCCACGGCGACAAGCTGGAGGCCGCCTCGCTCGTCGGGATGGTGGACAGCGCGAGCGGGAAGGGCGTCTCGGGGCTTGAGGCCCACTACGACGACCGCTTGTCCGGGGGCAAGGGGCCGCGAAAGGCAGTGGTGGCGGCGGACCGCCGCAGCGGACAGGCCGTGAAGACGCTGTCCGCCGCGAAGCCCACTGAGGGCCGTTCGGTACGGACGACCATTGACCCGCGCGTACAGCAGGCGGCCGTCGACGCCCTGTCAGGGGTGAAGAAGACGGCGGCGATCGTCGCCGTGGACCCGCACAACGGCCACATCCTCGCCGCCGTCAACAAGCCCGGCGGCATGAACCGCGCGCTGGAGGGGCGCTACCCGCCCGGTTCCACCTTCAAGGTCGTCACCACGGCGGCGCTGCTCGACAAGGGCGTGCGCCCCTCGGACGCCGCGCCGTGCCCGAAGTTCGCGCACGTGAACGGCCAGCGCTTCGAGAACCAGAACCAGTTCGTACTGCCCGAGGGGTCGACGTTCAAGGACGCCTTCGCCCAGTCCTGCAACACCTTCTTCGTCGGCGCACGCGGCAAGCTTTCCGACGCCGCGCTGCGGGACACCGCCCAGGCGTTCGGCATCGGGGGCGGCTGGGATGTGGGGGCGAAGACGTACAACGGCAGCGTTCCGGCCAACACCAGCGACAACGACAAGGCGGCGGCCGTCATCGGGCAGGGGCGGGTGGAGGCGTCGCCGCTGGTGATGGCGTCCATCGCGGCAACCGTCAAGAACGGGAAGTTCGAACAGCCGGTGCTGGTACCGGACGCGGTACGCGAGAAGTTCCGGGCCTCCCGCGACCTCGCCCCGAAGGTGGTCGCCGACCTGCGTGACCTGATGCGCACGACGGTGACTTCGGGTTCGGGCCACGCGCTGAAGGACCTGCCGGGCCTGCCGCACGCCAAGACGGGCACCGCCGAGTTCGGAACCGAGAACCCGCCGCGCACCCACGCGTGGATGATCGGCTACCAGGGCTCTTCCGAGCTCGCCTGGTCGGTGCTCCTGGAGGACGGCGGCTCCGGCGGCTCGGACGCCGGGCCGGTGGCGGCCCGCTTCCTGCGGAATCTCGGGTGACCGCGCCGCGCACGACTTCCGCGCGTACGGCCGCTACGTGCCCCCTTTACGTACGACTGCGTACGACTTCAGCGCGCGTACGACCGCTCCACATATAGCCGACAAGGAAGGAACGAGGAGGACAACCGTGCACATCACCGAAGCTGTCCCGTCCCGCCGAACCGTACTGGGCGTGGGCGCCGGTACGGTCCTGGCGACCCTGCTGCCGGTCTCCGGCAGGTCGTACGCCTCGACGCCGCCGTCCGACAAGGACATCTCCCGGCAGCTACGGGCGCTGGAAGAGGAGTACAAGGCACGGCTGGGGGTGTTCGCCCTCGACACGGCCACGGGAGCGACGGTGTCGTACCGCGCCACCGAACGCTTCCCCATGTGCTCGGTGTTCAAGGTGCTCACGGCCGCGGCGGTCCTGCGGGACCTCGATCGCGATGGCGAATTCCTGGCCAAGCGCATCCGCTACACCGAGAAACTCCTTCAGAAATCGGGCTATACCCCGATCACCGGGAAGCCGGAGAACATCGCTCAGGGCATGACCGTCGCCCAGCTGTGCGCCGCCGCCGTCAGCGGCAGCGACAATGCCGCGGCGAATCTCCTGCTCCACGAATTGGGCGGACCGACGGCGATCACCCGTTTCTGCCGCTCGCTCGGGGACGGTACGACCAGGCTCGACCGCTGGGAGCCGGAGCTGAACTCGGCGGAGCCCTGGCGCAAGACGGACATCACCAGCCCCAGCGCCATCGGAAAGACATTCGCACGCCTCATCGTGGGCCGCGCGCTGCCGCCCGAGGACCGTAAGAGGCTGACTGGCTGGCTGGTGGCGAACACCACCGACGGCGAACGGTTCCGCGCCGGACTGCCCGCCGACTGGATCCTGGCGGACAAGACGGGCGGCGGCACGCAGTACGGCGTGGCCAACGACGTAGGTGTCGTCTGGCCGCCGGAGCGCTCGCCGCTGGTGCTGTCGGTGCTCTCGACCAAGTACGACCCGAAGGGACCGACGGACAACCCGCTGGTGTCGAGGACGGCCGCACTGGTGGCCGAGGCACTCGCCTGAACCGGCCGGCCGGAAGCCGCCGGAGGAATCGCGTCGACCGCGTTCGAGCCGGGAATTAGCCTTGCCTGCCATGAGCACCATGCAGACGATCCATGACGTATCCGTCCTGATATGCGATCCCGAGGGCGAGACTATCGGTGCTGAACGCGATGTCCTGGATCTCATCGGCAACGCCTCATACCAGGGCGCCCAATGGGTCGTTGTCCCCGCGGAACGGTTCGACGAGGCGTTCTTCCGGCTGAGTACCCGTGTGGCCGGTGAAATTGTCCAGAAGTTCGTCAATTACCGCGTGGGCCTTGTGGTCATGGGTGATATCTCCCGCCACGTGGAGGCCAGTTCGGCGCTACGGGACTTCATCCGCGAATGCGACCGCGGGCGGCAGACGTGGTTCGTCGCTGACGCGGAGGAACTGGGGGAGCGACTGAAGGGCTGACACGGGGCCGGGGCCGGGGTCGGGGGCTGGGGCTCGGGGGCCGGCTCGCCGTCCGCCGCCCGGTCCGGGCCGGTGCCGGAGAGAACTTCGCTGCTGGGTACTGCCGCACGGCAGCGCCCAGCAGCGGCGCTTCCTGAGACCTCACCCGCCGACACGGCCGATTGCCCTCACGCCCGCGGCACGGACCACTCCGCACACGCGGGGGCGCGACGGGCCGGTGGTTGCCCTTCGATCCGCTGACGGGAGCATCCCCACGTCCTCAAACGGAGTAGCTGAGATCCTTCGCGGTCAGCGAGCTGGGTCGGATGCGCAGCCAGACGGCTCCTGACACGGCCGGATCCTCGCGCAGGTAGCGCCGGAAACGGGCGTCCCACTCGGCTTCGTCCGCACCGAGGTACCGGCTGAGTTTCCGACGGCCGCGCTCCACGTCGAACGGCAGGATTTCCGCCTGCCCACGAGCGATTACTTGCCTCACCGAGCCCGTGCCGACATCACACACATCGACGACGAGAGCGATCGCGGGGTCGGTTCGAACCCGGCTCATCAGCTTCGCCCACGGGCCCGTCAGGATCCAGAAGGAACCGTCCTCCCAGAGAAACCATGTCGGCCGAACGGTCGGCCCGTTGGTCGCTACCCGAGCGGTGAGCGGCTGGGAGAGAAACGCGTCCACATCGAACTCTCGTTCTGTCATGCGTTGATCCTGTCACTCCTGCCATTTATGTCACTCCTGTGACTCGTGCCATTCCTGCGACTCGTGTCGCTCCTGCGGCTCGACCGGACGAGTCCCCCGGGGCTCCCCCGCTGCCTGAAGACGTGCACCGCGTGACCTGCCTGCTAGTAGATCGTCGAGCGCAGCCGGTCCAACTCGTTCCCGATGGCCTTGCGCAGGGGGTCGTGCTGCGGCCCGAGCGCGAATTGCCCGTCAGTCCACCTGGCGCGGGGGTAGAGCCACACCGGCATGCCCACCAAGTCGTCCGGCTCCCACTCGAACCGCGGCCATACGTGCGCGTGCAGGTACCCGTCCGTGTTGCCAAGAATCTCCAGGTTGACTCGCCGGAATGCCGTGTCCAAGCGACGGCTCGCTCGCTCGACGGCTTCGCCGAGTTGGTCCATATCGGATAAGAACGCCAGCCGCTTGCCCCTGGGTAGGTCGGACAGCCTCTCCACCTCGGGATCATCTACCAGAAGAAGCGAATAGCCCGGCAGGAACTGCACATCGCCGATGACGGCGAACCCCGCGCTCAAGCGCCGCAGCACAGCGGCATTTTCACCTCGAAGTGCGCTCCCGATCCGATCCATTCGCCAGTCATCAACCATGCCCATGGCCTTCCTGCGCACGGCCATCCGCAGATGCAGATGAGGGCGGATTCGAGAGTCGAGCGGAAATCTTCTTGCGTGCGCTCGTCGATCCGAAAATAAGGGTCAAGTCCTTGGGTGTTTTTCGGTTACTCTCGATGGAAACATTTCCCCGCTTGATGGCCTGCTTCTTGCTCGGGGAGGCGTATTCGATCACCATTGCCCTATGGCCGCAATTCAGCGAGACGAACGCGGATCCGTCTGCGAAGGGGGCCGAAGCGTAGCTGTAGGGGCCGACGGCATACGGTCTGCTGCCGGCCGAATCCGCCTTGGGCCACTCCGAAGTCAGTCGGATCAAACTCCGCTGAGAAGACTTGCTGTCGGCAACTGCAACACCGCATGAAGCGCCTTGGGTATAGGCGATGATGCGATACTTCCCCTGCTGGACCTCTCCCAGGGGTTTGGGTTCTTCTTTCACTGAAGACGACTTGATGGAGGAGAGCGAGTCCCTGCTTAAGCCTACGGGCGGGATCTCGGTCAAAGGGGTAAAAGTTCTTGTTGACGAGGCGTCGTTGGTGGGGCTTTCCCCGCTGTGTGCCGTGCACGCGGCGCACGAAAGCAAAAGGGTGGCTCCCGCTGCAAGTTTCCGGAACGTTTTCTCCATGGGCTCCAGGGTACGGAGCGGCCCAACTTGCTCACGAGGGCGCTTGCCGCGGGCGGCGGGCCTTGGCGATGTGATCGATGCGTTGCCGGTGAGGGGCCGGAAACTGATGCATCGACAGCCCCAGCGGCCGGCCCGCTGTTCGTCCGCAGCGCACTGATCTGGGCCGACGAGGTTGGATGCCAATGGGAGCCTGGTCTACTGCCCGCCGCCATGGCACCACCGACTGAGCCGCCGAACGAACTCGATCACGCTCTGATCGGGAAGACGCGCCCACGGAGATGCTGCGGATCTCGGCGCTGGTGGTCACGTTGCGGGCCGGGTCGCGCAGCATGTCGCGGGCTGTGCGGAGATCAGGTCCTCGTTGACGACGGTGGGGCGTCAGCCGGACCTGCCACGAGCGCGGGCTCAAGCACGAATACGGGGATCACACGGTCGGTCTTCTCCTGATATTCAGCGTACGGCGGATACGCGGCGATCGCGCGCTCCCACCACTCGGCCTTCTCGTCCCCGGTTAACTCACGGGCCGTCATATCCTGCCGCATGGCCCCGTCCTGGAGCTCTACGTGCGGGTCGAACTTGATATTGAAGTACCAGACCGGGTGACGCGGGAAGCCGCCCTTCGAGGCCACGGCCGCATACCGACCCTCGTGCTCCACGCGCATCAGCGGGATCTTGCGAATCTTGCCGCTCGTCGCGCCACGCATCGTGACAATGACCACGGGCAGGCCCGTATCCCAGAGCGTCGCCCCCTGCGTACCGCCCGAACTCTCGTACAGCTCGACCTGTTCGCGTATCCACTGCGCCGGACTGGGCCCGTACTCACCCTCAAGCGGCATCGCATTCACCCCATCGTCGCGTACGGGTTCTGGTGCGCAGTTCAATACAAGCACCGCGCGGATGCACAGAACGCCGAAACGGCTGGGTTCGCTGTCGAACACCTCGATTGATGACAGGAGTTCAGCAGCCCACGACGTCACAACGCGCGAACAGGGGGACTTTCGACCAGCGTTCTCCCAACTCAGGGGCTTCCCTGGAGGAGCGCGATGGTGCGCTGGATAGTGGCGGGGGCCGTTGTTCTGTGATCTGAGCCGGTAATGGGGGCTGATCCACTGTTTTCGGCAGGCATGGCGCGGTGCTCCTAGGGATGGGGCGGTACTGGCCCATGCCGGGCGGAAGCGAGGCCGGTATCGCAGTGATGCGCTCACGGTAAGTAGTCGGCCGGGTCAGGCCCAGTGGCGATGTGCCCTAGTTTCACCACCGGGTAGGACGCTGTGTCCTACCCGGTCAGTCCGAGTCGATCGGCGAGCCCGAGTACCGGGGCGTCCCTCCGGGGTGCTCGACCGCGCAATTCCTCGACGAGCCGACGCGATGTCGAGTGGTAGCGCATCCACTCCGGGGCGTCCCGTTCGGCGGAGAGCAGGGCGCGCGCTGACATGCTGTCATTCTCAAGATCGGCGTAGGCCAGAGCCCGGTCTACATGAAATCGTGCGCGCCATGTTGCGGGCAGCGAGCCCAGGTGGGGGACTGCTCGTGCGGCGTGGATCGCGGCATCGCTCTTGTCCATCTCCACCAAGAAGTTGACCTTCGCGATACCAGCGTTAGCCGGTCCGAATGGCGTGGAGTACACGAGGCGGTCATTTCCGACCAAGGCAGCGGCGGCCGTCGCTTTGTTCAACAGCTCCGCAACCATTTCGTGCTTCTCCTGCCTTACCGCTGCTGTGGCGGCGCGGAGCAGGAGGATCCCCCACAGAGAGACTTCATCTGGTGCCGACCGGAAAGTCGGCTCGATTTTCTCGGCTTGGTTCAGAGCGATACGTTCCGCGTCGGCGAGGCGACCTTGTTTCGTGAAGATCCAACTGAGCGAGGACATGGCTGCTGTTTCCAGATGCGGGTCGTCGCATTGACGGATAGCCACCAACGACCGCTCTATGGCCGTAAACGCGGCATCTTCTTTGCCGAGAGCGGTGAGCGTGGTAGCCGCTACCTGGTAGGCGACAGCGAGTACAGAGTTGGCAGCGGCGGCGTCGCCTCCGGTGAACGCGTGCGCGGCCATCCGGGCGTCTCGGATGAGCTGAGGCAGTAGCGTGCCGATCTCGTTCACTCGCCCCTCGCGCCGAATGGTGCTCGTGGATTCCAGAGAACCGCGCAACTGCTCCATGGTCGGGGGCTCTTCGACGTCTGAATCCCCGCCAAAAAGGTCATCGACTGGCGATACCGCTTGACGCAGCGCGAGGAGGGACGGGAGTTCGTCCCCGGAAGCGCGAGTCTCGAATGTGCCTGGCTGTCCGACCAGGAAGGAGGGTTCGGTATCGAGCGCCTTGGCCAGCGCGTTGATGGTGGCGAGCCGAGCGGCCTTGCGCCGTCCCTGCTCCAACTTACGCACCACGTCGACAGAGACGTTCGCGCGCTCGGCGAGCTTCTCCTGTGACAGGTGCCGTCGTCGGCGAAGTTCGCCGATGCGGTCGCCCATGCCCGATTCGAATGCCGTGCTCATTGATACCTCCGCCAGAAGGTCTTGATGCCACGGTACGCCTGCGGCCTGCCTGCGGTTGTCAGAGCAGGGTGGTCCCGGCGAGGGGCATCAAGTGGTGTGACGTCATGGTCACCAACGCCCCAACACAGGACGGAAGTCGGTTCCGTGCCCAAGCTCAGCACATGGCACCGTCACGTCCTGCCTGCTCACCACATGCTCGTCATCGGAGCGAAGGCAGCGGCCAAACTGCGGCCTTGCCGCATGCGTCGGCCTCGAAACGGCAGAGGAAGGCCACGCTGCCGACAGCGAAGGATGCCGGCGCAAGACTCGCCGAGGCACCCGACCCGAACCACCTGCTGGGCAGACTCGGGTGGCTGCCCCTCGAAGACCGCGTTCGCTGTCTCCCGCATCTCGTCCTCCCAAGCGCAGGGCCGCGCCGACGCCATCGTTCGCGGCGGGAGCGTGGAGGTCTTCTCCGACGAGGCCGGAACCAAAGGGCGGTACGACCAAGTCGTGGACTTGCTGAAACCGACGCTGCTCGTGAAGAAGTACGACTACGTGCGCGGGCCGGTGTTGCTGCGGGTGTCGGCCGTGCTCACGCCGGTGCAGGCGAAGGAGTACGAGAAGGCTCTCGCCCAAGTGGGGTAGTTGTGGACGGTGGCGATCTGGGGGCCACGGGCCATGGGCGTGAGGCAGGTGTGTGTGGCGGGTGCCGCACGAGCGGGGACCACACCACGGCGTCGGCGAGGCTCACCGTGATCCAGGGATCATCCCCGCACCCGCCGGGACTATCGCGACTATCGCGCCGACTGCGGGGACCATCCCCGTACCCGTGGGGACCGCCGTGGTCGGCAACTGGGCCTGCCACTGGTGCGGGAGGGCCCCCGCACCAGTGGCAGGCCGCGGAAGGGCCCCCGATGATGCCGCCGACGCCTTGTCCGCCCAGCACTTCACCTCCGCGTCGCGGGGGCGTAGTCACCAGCAGCACCCTTGTCGTGTACCGGGAACGGTGGGTGAGGTCGACAGCAGCCGACCGCCGCATCGGCGATGACCTACCACGCCGAGCCGGGCTCGTCGGACATGGTCGCGCCGACCCGGCTGAGAGCTGCCGCGGAGCTGCGCACCGACCGGTGGCCGGTCGGTGCGGACCCGGTCTACCGGTTCGCGGCTTCGCGGGAAGCGATCCGATTCGTGCGACCGACCGCGCGGCCCACCGCGTTGCGCACCGCGAGGCCCGGCCGGGTGCGGGGCACCATGAGCCTGGAGAGCAGCCCGACGCGTCGCTGCCGCGGACCTACCTCGCGGCGGAGCCGCGACTCGTAGGCGGCGAAGGCGCGGGCGTGATCACCGGGATGGGCGGCGAGCTCTTGTGCGAGGGCGTACGCGCCCGCCATCGCGATGCTGGACCCGTCGCCCAGCAGGGCTGTCGCCGCCGCCGCGTCCCCGAGCAGTACGACCCGTCCGCGGGACCACGAGGGCACCCGGACGGTGGTCAGGGGGTCGAAGAACGGGGCCGGGTGGTCGAGGAACGCCGCCACGAGTTCCGGTGCCCGCCACCGCACGTCGGCGTAGGCGTCGGCAACGGTCTGCTTGTGAAGGGCGGTGTTCTTGCGGTCGTGGGACGCCGGCTGTTCGGCCCGGAAGGTGAAGATCGCGAGCGGAGTGGTCCGCGAGGGGTGGACGACCAGCATCCGGTTCGGCACCGTCAGCATCGTCATCTCACTGGGGTCCTCGATGGCGTCGGGTTCCAGCGGCACGGTCGCGCCGTACAGGCCCAGGTCGCTGGCGAACTGCCGCTCGGGTCCGAATACCAGGCGCCGTACGGTGGAGTGCATCCCATCGGCACCGACTACCAGGTCGAAGCGCCGTGGCGCGGACCGCCGGAAGGTGACGTCGACCCCACCTCCGTCCTGGTCGAGAGCAATGACCGTGTCGTCGAACAAGAACTCGGCCTCGGTCTGCGCCGACCGGTGGAGCACCTCGGACAGGTCGGCTCGGGTCACCTCGACCGTCGGAGCCCCGTCTGAGGTGAGCGGGAGTTGCAGGATTCGCCTGCCATCGGGGTCGAGCAGGGTCAGTGACCGATTGCGGGTGGCGAGTCCGTGGAGCTGCGGGAGGATGCCCATGCGGTCGGCGACCGGGATCGCGGGCCCCTTCACGACGATCGCGCTACCACCGGAGCGCAACTGCCGGGCATGCTCGACGACCGTCGGCCGGTATCCATTCCGGGAGAGCCAGTACGCGAGTGCGGGCCCTGCAATTCCAGCACCGACTATCAGCACCTCGGGCTTCTTCATGACGATGACCTCTCGGAGTGTCGATGACCGGGTCCCGGCGAGTGCCGGGCCGGGTCTCAGACGGCGGCGGCACGGGGCAGCACAACCGGACCAGGTACGAAAGAATTCGTACCTCAGTGGAGCACGACCTTCAGGTACGATTCAAGTCGTACCTGAAGGGGGTGCCGCGTGACCGGGAAGAACCTGGTCGGCCCGGAGGCCGATGCGCTCGATCTGGGTGTGGTGTTTCGCGCCCTCGCCGATGAGCACCGTCGTTCGGTGATGACGCAGCTGGCCGCCGATCGCAGCGACAATGAGCGGGGCTGCAACTCGTTCGATCTTCCGATCTCGAAGCAGACCCAGACCCACCACTTCCGGGCCCTACGCGAGGCAGGTCTCATTGACGAGATCGACTACGGCAACCGCAAGGGCATCCGACTACGACGCGCGGACATCGAGAAGAGATTCCCCGGGCTGCTCACGCTCCTGGGAGCAGAGCCTCCGGGCGGTACCGCTCCTCGCTGAGCACAGGTGGGCACATGTTCGCCCTATGAGCCCTCGGCTCCGGGATCGTGTGCTTGATCCGGCGTCTTCGCGCAGACAGCGCCCGTTACGGCGACATTTATACGCTTCGCCACCGCTGACGTGAGCGGGTCGGGTGCGGGACTGCTCGTCTTACGGGCGAATACTGCAACTCTCGAATACCGACACTCCACCAGTGGACCGCCTTCCGCGACCTGCTGTTTCAGGTCGAGAGGCCCTGGGTTTTCGCTACTTGTGCAGATCCCGGCATAGGGCGCAAAACCCTACCGGAGGTTTCCGGCATAGGCAGTGGGCAGTGGCGGTGGGCCGGGGCCGTCGTGCTCGTTCTCCGGTACGTGCAGGTGCCGATCGGCCTCTTGAACTGCTCGGCCGCATCGCTGCCGTCGAACTGCTCGCTCTCCCACGAGTCGCCGCGCCCGCCGTGGAGGCCCGTCGCGGAGCCGGCGGGCTTGCCGGTTCGTAGGTCCGTAGATCCGTTGCGCCAGGTGTGCTCTCCTGCGGTGGCCATGAGGAGAGGCTGGACGCGCATCGGTGCGGAGCAAGCCCCCTGGTCCGGCTGTGGTTTGGCCGCAATGCGGAAAAGGATCAGCCCCCGACCCGTTTTCCCAGGTCAGGGGCTGATCCATCAAGGGTGAGTAACGGGACTTGAACCCGCGACATCCTGGACCACAACCAGGTGCTCTGCCAGCTGAGCTATACCCACCATGTCCGGCGCTTTTCGCACCGGCCGAGGAAAAGTGTACAGGGTCTTCAGGGGTGCTCGCTCCCGGCTTTTTGTGGGGCCGGGAGCGAGCCGGGTCACTGTTCCTGAGCAGGCAGGACGTGCTTGGCCGCGATGGCCTTCGCGGTGTCCGAGTCCGGGCCGGGCTGCGGGACGAAGACCGCCTCGCGGTAGTAGCGGAGCTCGGCGATGGACTCGCGGATGTCGGCGAGTGCCCGGTGGTTGCCGTTCTTGTCCGGGCTGTTGAAGTACGCGCGCGGGAACCAGCGGCGGGCCAGTTCCTTCACGGACGACACGTCGACGATCCGGTAGTGCAGGTAGCTCTCCAGCTCCGGCATGTCGCGCAGCAGGAAGCCGCGGTCCGTGCCGACGGAGTTTCCGCACAGCGGAGCCTTGCCCGCGTCCGGGACGTGCTTGCGGATGTACGCCAGGACCTGCTGCTGCGCGTCCTCCAGCGTGGTCCCGGCGTCCAGCTCCGCCAGCAGTCCGGAGGACGTGTGCATCCTCCGGACCACCTCGGGCATGGTGACCAGGGCCTCGGCGGGCGGGCGGATCACGATGTCCACGCCGTCTCCGAGGATGTTCAGCTCAGAGTCGGTGACCAGGGCGGCCACCTCGATGAGCGCGTCATCCGACAGCGAGAGCCCGGTCATCTCGCAGTCGATCCACACCATGCGATCGTTCATGCGTCTCACCCTACGGGGCGTTCCCGCTGGCCGGGCAGGCGTGGGGTGTACAGGTCGGACTCCGGCTTCCCCGGTTCCGGGCGGTCCGGGGCCGGGGGCGCCGCGGTGGCCGTCCCCGAGATGGCGTGCGCGGTGGCGACGGCGGTCCGGCGCATCGGCAGGGACGCCGACTCCCCGGTCCGCTGTTCCACCAGTTCCGGGCGGTCCGACCGGTCCCCCCGATCCGTACGGTCTCCCCGGTCCGTACGGTCGACGAGACCGCTCTGCGGCCTGCGAGCCCGGTACGCGGCCCGGTAGGCGGCCGGAGAAGACCCCAGCTGCCTGCGGAAATGGCCGCGCAGTGCCACGGGTGAGCGGAACCCGCAGCGTCCCGCCACCTCGTCCACCGAGTAGTCCGAAGTCTCCAGGAGCCGCTGCGCCTGAAGCACCCGCTGGGTGATCAGCCACTGCAGTGGAGCGCTCCCAGTGAGGCTACGGAAACGTCGGTCGAAGGTGCGACGGCTCATGTACGCGCGGGCGGCCAGCGTCTCCACGTCGAACTGCTCGTGAAGGTGCTCCAGCGCCCACGCGACGACCTCGGCCAGCGGGTCCGCGCCGATCTCCTCCGGTAAAGACCGATCGAGATAGCGCTCCTGACCGCCGGTGCGCCGCGGCGGTACGACGAGCCGGCGGGCCAGGGCCCCCGCGGCGTCGGCGCCGTGGTCGTTGCGGACGATGTGCAGGCACAGATCGATGCCCGCGGCTGTGCCCGCCGAGGTGAGCACGTCGCCGTCGTCCACGAACAGCTCTCGCGGATCGACGTGTACGGATGGATAGCGCTTGGCGAGCGTGGGCGCGTACATCCAGTGGGTGGTCGCCGGCCGGCCGTCGAGCAGGCCGGCCGCGGCCAGCACGAAGGCACCCGTGCACAGCCCTACGATCCGGGCGCCCTCCTCATGCGCTCGCCGCAGCGCGTCGAGCGCCGCGGTCGGTGGTGGCCCGGTGATGGAGCGCCAGGCGGGCACGACGACGGTGCCCGCCCTGGAGAGCGCCTCCAGGCCGTACGGTGCTGTCAGTTCCAGTCCGCCGGTTGTTCGCAATGGCACATCTTCGCCCGCGCAGACCAGCAGTCGGTAGCGCGGAACGCCGGCGTCCTGGCGGTCGATTCCGAACACGGAGAGCGGGATGGAGCTCTCGAAAATGGGGCCGCCGCTGAAGAGCAGTACAGCGACGATCTCCCGGCGGCGGCGTCCGGAGAGCTTGCGCGTGGTCTCCGGTACGGTCGTGGAGTCCTGGCTCATGGCGCTAAGCCCCCCTCGGCGGTCGAGTCCTCTCGGTCCTGCACGTTTCCCCTCGGTCCTGAACGGTTCCCCCGCCGGTCATGGCCAAGATCGAATCTACTGTGTCGCATGTGGTCGCGGTGACCAGTTCACCACCCGGCTCTATGTCGACATGGCAACTTGGCGTAAAGCGTTCGATCACGAAGCGTTGCACTTGCAGGCCCCGCTGAAAAGTACGCCTCTCGCCCATGCCCAATACCCGTGGGGTGCAACCGCTCCCCTCGGTCCTTTCGTTGCTGGTCGAGAGGCTGTTGGGGGCCCCGTTCGCCAAGGTATGGGCTTCAGCCTGAAGTTGGCTGAAAAGGGCCGGGCGCATAGCTGGCGATGCGTCAGTCGACCGGCGCACTACCCTCGCTGAGGCGTCCACCCCGGTGCGCCCCCACGCCCGTACGCCCATGGCGGCCGCGGTGCGGGGCCGCCCGGTCGGCGGCCGACCGGGCGGCGTTCCGTTCGGCCCGGCGCAGCAGCGCCCGGCAGGCGCAGGTGATGGCCGCGAGCCCCACCGCCGTACCGGCCGCGCCGCCGAAGGACCGGCCGCACGCCAGCAGTACGACGGGGACCAGCGCGCAACTGAAGACGGCCCAGCGCACCACGTCGCCCACCGAGTCGGAGGCGCCCCCGAAAGGGTCTTCGCGGGGGCCCGCGCCGGGGCGTCCCGGGGTGTCGTCGCGGCGCGCGTACTGCAGGATTCCCGGCACTGGAGAGCTCCCTACTGGCGGCGGTCGGCGGTACTACAACGCGGGGCCGCCCGCCGGGTCACTGCGTCGCGCGCGTCAGGGCCACCCCCAAGGCATTGCGCTACGAGCCGCCCTCGTGCATGCTCCTCGGAACCCGCCTCCGGGCGGTTCGTCCCATGGGGCGGCCTCTGGGCAGGAGGCGAGTGTCGCCGTACCCTGGTGGGTAAGGACTTGGAAAGATGAATCCCGGACGGATTTTGTGCACCATGATCCGCCCATGGTTCGCTGTCCGACGACAACTCCAACCAGCCCACCGCCGAACCCCACCGCTGATCCCTCCGCAAGAGGATTTCCTTCGCCGAGACATCGATGGCCGGTCACGAATTCCCCGAACCCGCGGACCGCAAGAGGGTTGCCGATCACGCGGCGGCCCCCGAAGCGGCGGAAGAAACACGTCACTCCTGCGACCCGGCTTTTCGGCACGGCGTCGTCGTCGGCTTCGACGGATCCACGTCGAGTGAGCGAGCGCTTGCGTACGCAATCGGCATGGCCATCCGCTCGGGCTCCGGCCTGATCATCGTCCATGTGGCGAACCGGCTGCCGACGACCGTCTGGGCAGGGTGCGAACCACCCGTCTTCGTCGATGTGCCCGACCACCGGACCGAGGTGCTCGGCCTGGAACTCGCCTGTGCGGACTATCTGTCCGAGGTGCCCTGGATTCTCGTCGAGCGCGGCGGCGACATCTGCCATGAGCTGGAGGAAGTCGGCCGGGAGTACTCGGCCGACGCCATTGTCGTCGGCTCCACGCACGGCCTGGTCGGCCGCATCTTCGGCTCGGTCGCCGGCCGTCTCGCGCGCCGGGCCCAGCGCCCCGTCGTCGTCATCCCTTAGCGGCGCCGCCCTTCCCCCTGGGGCGTAGGACCCCCGTCCGGGGGCGGTCGACGGGGCGGGAGGTGCGGGAGTGCAAACGGGGGTGCGCGCTGTCTTCCCCGTACGGGCTGTCTTTCCCATGCGCGCCGTCTTCCCCATACGGGCGGCCGTTCGCTCGGCGGTCCTCCCGGCGCGCTCCGCCCCGGGCGTCCGCACCCGTACGCAGTGGTGGCCCGCCCTGCGTCCGTACGGGCCCGGGCCTGGTCCCCGCCGGTGTGCACGCATCCCATAGGGGTGCGCCCCCAGGCGTGCCGGCACCCTCGGCGTGCGCCCGGGCGCCGCGCCGGCCCTACTACCTCGTACGCGTCCCAGCCACAAGGATCGCCGACGGTTATCGGTCGAGTTGACTTCGGTCCGCCGCCAACAGTCGACAAATCTACCCACGCGTAGGGGGTGGATTGGGTGCGGGTAGGGGGTAGACCCCGAACACGGCTTGCCGCCGACCGGGAGGTGACGGTTCCCGGGGCGGCAGTCGCCGGTGCGAGGGCAGCATCGGCGCAGGGGAGGCGGCCCCTCCGCGCGCGTGGTGGCACGCGCGGAGGGGTAGCCCCCGGCCCGGCACCCCCGTGACCGGCCCGCTCTCGTCCCCGCCCCCCGCCGAAGGGGCTGCTCCACCGCCCCGCCCCTGCCGAGGGGCTGCTCCTCCACCGTCCCCGCCCACGCGCGGGTGGCGCTCCGGCGGTTACTCGACCGTCACGGACTTCGCGAGGTTGCGCGGCTTGTCGATGTCCCGGCCCAGCGCCAACGCCGTGTGGTAGGCGAGGAGTTGCAGCGGGATGCCCATCAGGATCGGGTCCAGCTCGTTCTCGTTCTTCGGTACCACGATCGTGTGGTCGGCCTTCTCCTGCTCCCGGTGTGCGACCGCGAGGATCCTGCCGCTGCGGGCCTTGATCTCCTCCAGCGCGGCGCGGTTCTTCTCCAGCAGGTCGTCGTCCGGAACGATCGCGACCGTCGGCATCGCGGGCTCGATGAGCGCCAGCGGGCCGTGCTTCAGTTCGGAGGCCGGGTACGCCTCGGCGTGGATGTAGCTGATCTCCTTGAGCTTCAGCGATGCCTCCAGGGCTGCGGGGTAGCCCCGTACCCGGCCGATGAACATCATCGACTTTGCGTTCGCGTACTCGGCCGCGAGCTTCGCGATGTGCTCCTCGTCGCGCAGGATCTCGGCGATCTGCTCGGGCAGCTTGCGCAGGCCCGCGATGATCCGCTTGCCGTCGGCGACGGACAGGTCGCGGATGCGCCCGAGGTGCAGCGCGAGCAGGGCGAAGGCGACCACCGTGTTGGTGAAGCACTTGGTGGAGACGACGCAGACCTCGGGGCCCGCGTGGACGTACACGCCGCCGTCGGTCTCGCGGGCGATCGCCGAGCCGACCACGTTCACCACGCCGAGGACGCGGGCGCCCTTGCGCTTGAGCTCCTGCACGGCGGCGAGGGCGTCGTACGTCTCACCGGACTGCGACACCGCGATGTAGAGGGTGTCGGGGTCCACGACCGGGTTGCGGTAGCGGAACTCGGAGGCCGGCTCGGCGTCCGCGGGGATGCGCGCCAGCTCCTCGATCATCTGGGCGCCGATCAGCCCCGCGTGGTACGAGGTGCCGCAGCCGAGGATCTTCACCCGGCGCACCGCGCGCGCCTCGCGGGCGTCGAGGTTGAGCCCGCCGAGGTGCACGGTGGAGAAGCGGTCGTCGATCCGGCCGCGCAGCACGCGGTCCACCGAGTCGACCTGCTCGGTGATCTCCTTGTGCATGTACGTGTCGTGGCCGCCCATGTCGTACGACTCGGCCTCCCACTCCACGGTGGTCGGCTGGGCGGAGGTGGTCGAGCCCTCGGTGGTGTACGTGCGGTAGTCGTCGGCCTTCAGGGTGGCCATCTCGCCGTCGTCGAGGGTGACGACCTGGCGCGTGTGGCTGACGAGCGCGGCGACGTCCGAGGAGACGAACATTTCCTTCTCGCCGATGCCCAGCACGACGGGGGAGCCGTTGCGGGCGACGACGATGCGGTCCGGGAAGTCCGCGTGCAGCACGGCGATGCCGTACGTGCCCTCGACCAGTCGGAGTGCCTCGCGGACCTTCTCCTCCAGGGTGGGGGCCTGCGAGCGGCCGATGAGGTGGGCGAGCACCTCGGTGTCGGTGTCGGAGAGGAACGTGACGCCCTCGGCGGTCAGCTTGGCGCGCAGGTCGGAGGCGTTGTCGATGATGCCGTTGTGGACGACGGCGACCTTCTCGTCGACGTCCAGGTGCGGGTGCGCGTTGATGTCGTTGGGCGCGCCGTGGGTGGCCCAGCGGGTGTGCGCGATGCCGGTGGTGCCCGCGAAGCGCTTGGGCAGCCGCGCCTCCAGCTCGCGGACGCGCCCCTTGGCCTTCGCGGACTTCAGGCCACCGGTCTTGCCGCTCGCGTGCAGGGCGATGCCCGCGGAGTCGTAGCCCCGGTACTCCAGCCGCTGCAAGCCCTCCAGCAGCAGTGGTGCGACGTCACGCTTGCCGATGTATCCGACGATCCCGCACATAGTGTTCTGGCCCTCCCGGGTCGGTGGTCGTGGGTCGCCGAGCCGCTGCCCGGCCGGGGCCGCGCGACGGCGCGCCCGGGGCCCGGCGGGCGGCTCAGCCGTAGACGATGCGGCGCAGCTGCCGCAGTGAGAGTTCGGGCGGCGCCACCGCGCGGTGCGGCAGCTCGGCCGCGATCCGTTCGAAGATGTCCGGGTTGGTCAGCCCGCCGGACTGCAGTTCCCGGTGGCGGCGGCGTACGAACTCCTCGGCCGTCTCATCGAAGTACGCGAGCACGTCCAGTACCACCCGGGCGGCCTCGCCGCGTTGCAGCGGAGTGCTGCGCACCAGGTGGTCGACGAGGTCGTCATGGGACGTACGGCGTTCGAGCACCCGTTGATACTGATGACTCTTGGGGACATACGCAAGAATCCTGCCCGATATCGGGCAGGATTCTTGTTGGAGAGCGTGAGGGGTGGTGGGGGAGTGGTTCAGAAGCGCTTCATCACGGCCTGCTTGGCCGCCGCGAACTCCTCGGCCGTCAGTATCCCCTCCCGGTGCAGCTCGCCCAGCTCGCGGAGCCTGCGCAACAGCGTGTCGTGATCATTCCCGTCGCCGCCCGGATCCTTGCCGGTGCCCTTTCCGGGCGCGGTGCCGGCTGGTTCGGCCGGCGTCACGGGGGTCTGATCCGCAGCGGAGGGGTGCGGCATACGGGCCGTCACCGCCGCCGCGATCAACGCCATCAAGGGGTCCTTCTTGAAGCCGTACAGCTCGACGGCGTACGGGTCATACTTCGGCGGGGCCTGGGTGGACGCGTTCGCCAGGACGAAGCGGAGGTAACCGTTCTCCAGCCCCGCCGACGGCTGCCACACCACCGACACCACATCCGACACCGAGAACAGGCGGGTCCCCGCGGACTTCTTGGCGTCCTCCGTCTTCCAGTTCCACTCCAGGCGCACCTGCTCCCCGTCGAAAGCGGCGATGCCGTCCCCGGCCCCCACCGACAAGGGCACCGCGGGGCCCGGCAGCAGATAGCGATCGCTGGGACCGCTGTCGATCTGCTCCAGCAGCAGCGCGGTACGCACCTCGGTGACGAAGTACTCCGCCACGCCCGTACGGTCCGTCTCCACCGAGAGCTGGTACGGATCAGCCGAGTCCGGCAGCCGCCCCCGAACGGCCTGGAGCAGCGGATCGGCGCCCTCGCGCAGCCGCAGCCGCAGCCGACCGCTCTTGCGTCCCGCTTCGAAGGCGACCCCCGCCACCGCGGCGAGCGGCACGGCCAGCTCGCCCAGCGTCTGGCGCATGAGGTGCACCCCGCGCTCGCGGCCCGGAACGATGCGTATCGTCTCGCCGTCGAACGTCCACACGCCATCCTTCTGCATGATTTCCGCCATACAAGGAATTCTTTCAGGCGAAAGCGGCCCACGCGGGCCCCGTCCTGACCCTCTTGACCGTGCGCGGGGCAGTTGGTACCCAGGTGGACGTTCGTGCGCGCCACTTTCCGTACACAGCCCGCGAAGGGATCTCCTGTGAGACGCAGCGCCCGGCACCTCCCCCACGCCCGCCCCGCCAGGCCCCTGTCCCGACTGCTCTGGTCACTGCTGCTGGTCGTCACCGCCGGAGCCGCGACGACCGGAACGGGCGCCGCCGCCGAGCCCCCGGGCCGGACGCCCGCCGCGACCCCGCTCGGCAGCGTCATACCCGTGCCCGCGTCCGTACGGCCCCACGGCCGCCCGTACGCGCTCAGCGCCGGAACCCGCGTCCGGATACCCGCCGGTTCGCGCGAGGCCCGGCAGGTCGGCGAGTACCTGGCCCGCATGCTGCGCCCCGCCACCGGGTACGCCCTCGCCGTCACCACGCGCGACGGCGACGACGGCATCCGGCTGCGGCTCGTCGGCGAGGGCGGCCAGGGCGGTCAGGGCGGCGAGGGAGACGAGAGCGACGGGGACGACGAGACGCGCGGGCTCGGCGCGGAGGGGTACCGGCTCTCGGTCACCCACCGCTCCGTCACCATCAGCGCCCGCACGGCGGCCGGGCTCTTCCACGGGGCGCAGACCCTGCGGCAACTGCTGCCCGCCGACATCGAGAGGCACCGACGGCAGGCCGGACCGTGGCAGGTGTCCGGCGGCACCATCGTCGACGTGCCGCGCTACGGCTACCGCGGCGCGATGCTCGACGTCGGCCGCCACTTCTTCACCGTCGACCAGGTCAAGCGCTACATCGATCAGCTGGCGCTCTACAAGCTCAACAGACTGCATCTGCACCTCTCCGACGACCAGGGGTGGCGCATCGCCGTCGACTCCTGGCCCCGGCTGGCCACGCACGGCGGCAGCACCCAGGTCGGCGGCGGGCCGGGCGGCTACTACACCAAGGCCGACTACCGGGAGATCGTCCGCTACGCGCAGAGCCGCTATCTGACCGTGATCCCCGAGATCGACCTGCCGAGCCACACCAATTCGGCGCTCGCCTCGTACGCGCCGCTCAACTGCGACGGCATCGCGCCGCCGCTGTACACCGGCACGGAGGTCGGCTTCAGCTCGCTGTGCGCGCGGAAGCAGATCACCTACGACTTCGTGGACGACGTGCTCCGCGAGCTGGCGGCCCTGACGCCCGGCCCGTATCTGCACATCGGCGGCGACGAGGCGTACTCCACGAACCACGAGGACTACGTCACCATCATGGACAGGGCGCAGCCGATCGTCGCCAAGTACGGGAAGACGGTGATCGGCTGGCACCAGCTGACCGGAGCGCACCCGGTCAAGGGCGCGATCGCGGAGTACTGGGGCTACGACAAGACGCCTCCCGCGGAGCGGGCCCAGGTCGCCGAGGCCGCGAAGAACGGCACCGGCCTGATCCTGTCACCCGCCGACCGGTCCTTCCTCGACATGAAGTACACCAAGGACACCCCGCTGGGGCTGCACTGGGCCGGACTCGTCGAGGTGAAGCGGGCCTACGACTGGGACCCCGGCGACTACCTGGCGGGCGTGCCGGCGTCGTCGGTCCTGGGCGTCGAGGCGGCGCTGTGGACGGAGACCCTCGCCACGACCGAGCAGCTCGACTTCATGGCGTTCCCGCGGCTGCCGGGCATCGCGGAGCTCGGCTGGTCCCCGGCGAGCACGCACGACTGGGGCTCGTACCGCGTACGGCTGGCCGCGCAGGCAGAGCGCTGGGACGCGCTGGGCATCGACTACTACCGCTCGCCCCAGGTCCCTTGGCCGTCGGCGCGGTAGCAGGGACCCGCGCCCATGTCCGCGGGGCGTCCTCAAGCGCCGGGCGGGCTGGAGGGCGGGGGCTCCTGTTCCTGCCAGGTGCTGCCCTCTCCGATGCCCCCGCCACCCCTGCCGCGCCGCCGGGCGGTCTGTCGACCGGTGCGCGCCTGCCCGGTGCTTGAGGAGCCAGTGCCAGTGTCTGCCGGGCGGTTGAGGGGTCGGCGTCGGTGTCTGCCCGGTGCTTGAGGGGCCAGCGTCAGCGTCGGCCCGGCGCTTGGGAGGTCGGCGTCGGCATCCGCCCGGCGCTTGTGGGTCAGCTTCAGCGTGAGGGTCAGCCGGCCAGGCCCAGCTCGCGCGCGATGAGCATGCGCTGGACCTCGCTCGTGCCCTCGCCGATCTCCAGGATCTTCGAGTCGCGCCACATCCGGGCCACCGGGTACTCATTCATGAAGCCGTACCCGCCGTGAATCTGCGTGGCCTCGCGCGCGTTCGTCACGGCGATCTCCGAGGAGTAGAGCTTCGCGAGCGCCGCCTCCTTCTTGAACGGCTCGCCGTGCAGCAGCCGGGAGGCGGCGTCGCGCCAGGCGAGACGGGCCGTGTGGGCCCGCATGTCCATGTCCGCGATCTTGAACTGGATGGCCTGGTTCGCCCCGATCGGCTTCCCGAACGCCTGCCGCGTACCGGCGTACTTCACCGACTCGTCCACGCAGCCCTGGGCCAGCCCGGTGGCGAGCGCCGAGATTGCGATCCGGCCCTCGTCGAGGATGCGCAGGAACTGCGCGTACCCCCGCCCCTCCTCGCCCAGCAGATTGGCCGCCGGGACCCGGACGTCGGAGAAGGACAGCTCGCGGGTGTCCGAGGCGTTCCAGCCGACCTTGGAGTACGCGGGCGCGACTGTGAAGCCGGGGGTGCCGGACGGCACGATGACCGTGGAGATCCGCGGGCGGCCGTCCTCCTTGCGCCCCGTGACGGCGGTGACCGTGACGAGGCCGGTGATGTCCGTGCCGGAGTTGGTGATGAAGCACTTGGAGCCGTTGATCACCCACTCGCCCGTGGCCTCGTCGAGCCGCGCGGTGGTGCGGGTGCCGCCCGCGTCCGAGCCGCACTCCGGCTCGGTCAGGCCGAACGCGCCCAGTACCTCGCCCGCGCACATCCGGGGCAGCCACTCCCGCTTCTGCTCCTCGGTACCGAAGCGGAAGATGGGCATCGCGCCGAGTGAGACGCCCGCTTCGAGGGTGATCGCCACGGAGGAGTCGACGCGCGCCAGCTCTTCGAGGGCGATGCCGAGGGCGAGGTAGTCGCCGCCCATGCCGCCGTACTCCTCGGGGAAGGGCAGCCCGAACAGCCCCATGCGCCCCATCTCGCGGACGATCTCGTACGGGAACTCGTGCCGCTCGTAGAAGTCGCCGATCTTCGGCGCGACGACGTCGTGAGCGAACGCCTCCACCGTGCGGCGGAGTTCTTCGTGCTCGGAGCTGAGGCGGTGGTCGATCGGCATCGTTTTCACTGCTCCTTGTGGGAGAGGGCGCGGACGGTGCGGGACGGGCTGGGGCGTCCCAGATGGGCGGCCATCCACACGCTGGTGGCGGTGAGCAGGCCGAGGTCGACTCCGGTTTCGATGCCGAGGCCGTTGAGCATCCACACCAGGTCCTCGGTGGCGAGGTTGCCGGTGGCGCTCTTCGCGTACGGGCAGCCGCCGAGGCCGCCCGCCGAGGCGTCGACGACGGCGACGCCGTGCCGCAGCGCGGCGAGGGTGTTGGCGAGGGCCTGGCCGTAGGTGTCGTGGAAGTGCACGGCCAGCCGGTCCGTCGTGACCCCGGCCTCGCCCAGGGCGGTCAGCAGCGCGCCGATGTGACCGGGGGTGGCCACGCCGATCGTGTCGCCGAGGCTCAGTTCGTCGCAGCCGAGGTCGAGGAGCGCGCGGCTGACGCGCACGACCTGGGCGATGGGGACCGGCCCCTCCCAGGGGTCGCCGAAGCACATGGAGAGGTAGCCGCGCACCCGGACGCCGGCGTCCCCGGCCTTGGCGACGACGGGCGCGAACATGGCCAGCGCCTCGTCCACGGTGCGGTTGAGGTTCGCCTTGGCGAAGGATTCGGTCGCGCTGCCGAACACGGCGATCTCCCGCACGCCGAGCGCCAGGGCGCGGTCCAGGCCGCGTTCGTTCGGCACGAGGACCGGGAGCCGGATGTCGGAACCGGCGGGGCCGCTCAGGGCCGCGGGGGAGCCCAGCATCTCCATGAGCTGCTCGGCGTCGGCGAGTTGGGGCACCCACTTGGGGTGCACGAAACTGGTCGCCTCGATGGTCGTCAGCCCCGCCGCGGCGAGTCGGCGGATGAAATCCGCCTTCACCTCGACGGGTACGACCGCCTGCTCGTTCTGGAGCCCGTCCCTGGCGCCCACCTCGTGGATACGGACGCGGGCGGGCAGGCCGGCGGATGGCACGGCCATCGGCAGCCCGGGGGGCGGTTGACCGGTCATGATTCCTCCCGCGGTGTCACTACGGCGAGCACTTGGTCCATGGCGACCGTGCTGCCCGCCGTCACATCCAGCTCCGTGACGGTCCCGTCGTGCGGGGCGGCGATCACGTGCTCCATCTTCATCGCCTCCACCACCAACAGGCTCTGCCCGGCGGTCACTTCGTCGCCCACGGCGGCCTTGACGACGGTCACCGTGCCGGGCATCGGCGCGGTGAGCGCCCCGGCGTGCGCGCCCGCCGCCGCGCCGCCGGCCTCGACAGGGTCGTGGTCCTGTACGTGCCAGGCGTCGCCGTCGCGCCCCAGCCAGGTGCCCTCCGGGCCGGGGGCATGGGTGAAGGCGTGGGTGACGGCGGCGTACTCGACGGTGACGCGGCGGGCGCCGGTGGTGTGTATCCCCGCCCCTTCCTTCCCCGGAACCGAAGGCAGCGGTCCCCGAGCAGTCAGCCTCGCGGCGACCGCGGTCCCGGTGGGCCGGTCCGCCGGGGCCTGGGCGCCGCCCGTGTCGCCGGGTGCCGTGCGGGCCGCCTCCGGGCCTGTCTGCTCCGGGCCTGTCTGCTCCGGGCCGGTCGACTCCGCGCCTGCCGGCTCCGGACTCGCCGTCTCCGGGGCGTCGATCAGGACTTCCGCCCCGTCGGCGAGGCCCCGGACGCGGACCGCGACCGGGGCGTGGCCCGGGACGCGCATGTGGTGCACGGTCCACGCGGCCTCGCCGCCGAGCCGCCAGCCGCTCGGCACCGAGAACGGATCGGTCCAGCCGGCGGGCGGGCCGTCGTCCCCGGCCCCTGCCGGGTCCCGCGCCGGGTGCAGCGCGGCCTGGCGCAGCAGCGCCGCCGTCGCGTACACCTCGTCCGGCACGCCGCGCGGCACCAGCGTGTGCGCGTCGCGGTCGACCAGGCCCGTGTCCATCGTGCCCGCGGCCACCTCGGGGTGGGCGAGGAGCCTGCGCAGGAAGCCGGTGTTCGTGTCGACGCCGAGGATCGTCGTCTCGGCCAGGGCGGCGCGCAGCCGGCGCAGCGCGGTGGGGCGGTCGGGGCCGTACGCGATGACCTTGGCGAGCATCGGGTCGTACGCGGTGCCGACCTCGGTGCCCCGGGAGAGGCCGGAGTCCACGCGCACGTCGTCCCGGTGGGGCTCGGACAGCGCGCGGACGGTCCCGGCCGAGGGCAGGAAAGTCACCTGGCCGTCGTCGGCACGGGCGGTCTCCGCGCAGATCCGGGCCTCCACCGCGTGGCCGGTGAGGGAGATGTCCGGCTGCCCGAAGGGCAGCCGCTCGCCGGCGGCGACCCTCAGCTGCCACTCCACCAGATCGAGGCCGGTGATCAGCTCCGTGACGGGGTGCTCGACCTGGAGCCGGGTGTTCATCTCCATGAAGAAGTACGAGGCGGGGTCGTCGCCGGGCACGATGAACTCGACGGTGCCCGCGCCCGTATAGCCGCAGGAGCGGGCCGCCGAGGCCGCGGCCTCGCCCATCGCGGCGCGGGTGGCCGCGTCGAGCAGGGGGGACGGCGCCTCCTCGATGATCTTCTGGTGGCGGCGCTGGAGGGAGCACTCGCGCTCGCCGAGGTGGACCACGTTGCCGTGCGCGTCCGCCAGGATCTGGATCTCGATATGGCGGGGCCGCTCGACCCACCGCTCCACCAGGAGCGTGTCGTCGCCGAAGGCGCCGCGCGCCACCCGCCGCGCGGCGGCGATCTCCTCGGCGAGCGCCGACTCCTCGTGGACCAGGCGCATCCCCTTGCCACCACCTCCCGCCGAGGGCTTGAGCAGCACGGGCATGCCGATCTCGCGGGCGGCGGCGGCCAGTTCGGCGTCGCCGAGGCCGCTGCCCGAGGAGCCGGGGACGACGGGCACGCCTGCCGCCCGCACGGTCTCCTTGGCGCGGATCTTGTCGCCCATCAGCTCGATGGCGTCGGCCGGCGGGCCGATGAAGACGAGCCCGGCGTCCGAGCAGGCGCGGGCGAAGGCGGCGTTCTCGGCGAGGAAGCCGTAGCCGGGGTGGACGGCCTGGGCGCCGGAGCGGGCGGCGGCCGCCAGCAGGCGCTCGATGGACAGATAGCTCTCGGCGGCGGCCGTCGGGCCGATCCGCACGGCGGTGTCGGCCTCCCGCACATGCCGGGCGTCCGCGTCCGCGTCGCTGAAGACGGCGACCGAGCGGACGCCCTGGGCGCGCAGCGTGCGGATGACGCGGACCGCGATCTCGCCGCGGTTGGCCACCAGGACGGTGTCGAACATGCTCATCCCCCCATCACATCCGGAAGACGCCGTAGCCCGGCGCCGCGCTGTCCCGCTGGGGGAGTGGTGCGTTGGCGCAGGCGGTGAGGGCGAGCCCCAGCACCTGCCGGGTCTCCAACGGGTCGATGACCCCGTCGTCCCACAGCCGCGCCGTCGCGTAGTAGGCGTTGCCCTGGGTCTCGTACTGCTCGCGCACCGGGGCCTTGAAGGACTCCTCGTCCTCGGCGCTCCACTCCTCGCCGCGCGCTTCGAGCTGGTCGCGCTTGACGGTCGCGAGCACGGAGGCGGCCTGCTCGCCGCCCATCACCGAGATCTTCGCGTTCGGCCACATCCACAGGAAGCGCGGCGAATACGCGCGCCCGCACATGGAGTAGTTGCCCGCCCCGTACGAGCCGCCGACCACGACCGTCAGCTTCGGCACGCGCGTGCAGGCGACGGCCGTCACCATCTTCGCGCCGTGCTTGGCGATGCCGCCCGCCTCATAGCTGCGGCCGACCATGAAGCCGGAGATGTTCTGGAGGAAGACCAGGGGGATGCCGCGCTGGTCGCACAACTCGATGAAGTGCGCGCCCTTCTGGGCGGACTCGGAGAAGAGGATGCCGTTGTTGGCGACGATGCCGACCGGGTGGCCGTGGATGTGCGCGAAGCCGGTGACCAGCGTCTGCCCGAACTCGGCCTTGAACTCCGCGAACCGGGAGCCGTCCACTACCCGCGCGATCACCTCCCGCACGTCGTACGGCGTGCGGGAGTCGACCGGGACCGCCCCGCGCAGCCCCGCCGGATCGGCCTTCGGCTCCTCCACGGGCCGCACGGTCCACGGCAGCGCGCCGCGCGCGGGCAGGGTGGAGACGATGGTCCGTACGATCCGCAGAGCGTGCGCGTCGTCCTCGGCGAGGTGGTCGGTGACGCCCGAGACCTTGGAGTGCACCTCGCCGCCGCCCAGCTCCTCGGCGGTGACGACCTCGCCCGTGGCGGCCTTCACCAGCGGCGGCCCGCCCAGGAAGATCGTGCCCTGGCCGCGCACGATGACGGCCTCGTCGCTCATGGCCGGTACGTACGCGCCGCCGGCCGTGCAGGAGCCGAGCACCGCCGCGATCTGCGGGATGCCGGCGCCGGACATCCGCGCCTGGTTGTAGAAGATCCGGCCGAAGTGCTCGCGGTCGGGGAAGACCTCGTCCTGCATGGGCAGGAACGCGCCGCCGGAGTCCACGAGATACACGCACGGCAGCCGGTTCTCCAGCGCGATCTCCTGGGCCCGCAGGTGCTTCTTGACGGTCACCGGGTAATACGTGCCGCCCTTGACGGTGGCGTCGTTGGCGACGATCACCACCTCGCGGCCGGCCACCCGCCCGATCCCGGCGATCACCCCGGCGGCCGGGGCGGCGCCTCCGTACATCCCGTCGGCGGCCAGTGGTGCCAGCTCCAGGAACGGCGACCCGGGGTCGAGGAGCGCGTCCACCCGCTCGCGGGGCAGCAGCTTGCCGCGCGCGGTGTGCCGCGCGCGGGCGCGCTCGCCGCCGCCCAGCCGCGCGGCGGCCAGTTTCTCCGCGAGGTGGTCCGAGAGCTCGCGGTGTCCGGCCTCATTGGCCCGCCAGGCGTCGGACGCCGGATCGGCGGAGCTGGTCAGCACCGGCGCCTCGGCCAGGGCCCCGGGGTCGGCCCCCGGCGGGGATGCGGTCATCCGTACGAGCTCCCTTGCTCGGTGATGATCTTAGTTAGTGGTCGTTAACGCATTGCGTCCAGGTTAACGACCACTAACGCCGCTGTCTACAATTGATTTCATGACGACGCACGCCGCCGCCCCCACCCGCCGCGACCAGATCCTGAAGGAGGCCGCGCGCCTCTTCGCCGAGCGCGGTTTCCATGGTGTCGGGGTCGACGAGATAGGAGCGGCGGTCGGCATCAGCGGCCCCGGCCTCTACCGCCACTTCGCCGGCAAGGACGCCATGCTCGCCGAACTGCTCGTCGGCATCAGCGGACGGCTCTACGCCGGGGGCCGGAAGCGCGTGGACGCGGCGGCGGGGGACCCGGCGGCGCTGCTGGACCTGCTCATCGACGGACACATCGACTTCGCCCTGGACGACCGGGACCTGATCATCCTCCACGACCGCGAGCTGGACCGGCTGCGGGACAGCGACCGCAAGCTGGTGCGCCAGCTCCAGCGGCAGTACGTCGAACTGTGGGTCGACGCCGTGCGCGAGCTGCACCCGGAGGCCCCCGAGCCGCAGGTGCGCACCGCCGTCCACGCCGTCTTCGGCCTGCTCAACTCCACTCCGCACCTGAGCCGCCGGGCCTCGCTGCCCGGCCGCGCCTCCATGGCCGCGCTGCTGCGCCGCCTGGCGCATGGCGCGCTCGCGGCCGTGACGCCGTACTGATTCCGCCCCTGCCCCGGCCGCTGCCCCCACCCCCACTTCCGCCCTCTCTCCGCCCCCACCCCTGTCTCCGTCTCCGCGCCGATGGCCGCCGTGCCGTTCGACTCCGGACGGTCCTCTCACCTCTGGACAGCTTCGTGACCGGCGGGTAGCTTTTTCTGAGCAAGCGCTTAGCCAGTCCTGGCCGGCGCTACAGGCTCAGCAAGCCGATCCAGGGAGGCGTGCAGTGCGTCGCACGGTGTTCAACGAGGATCACGAGGCGTTCCGCGAGACCATTCGCGACTTCATCGCCGCCGAGGTCGTGCCCTACTACGACGAGTGGCGGGAGGCCGGCTGCGTCCCGCGTGACCTGTACAAGAAACTCGGCGAGCTGGGCATCTTCGGTATCGAGGTCCCCGAGGAGTACGGCGGCGCGGGCGAGACCAGCTTCAAGTTCACCGCGATCATCTCCGAGGAGTGCGCCCGCGCGGGCGTCAGCTTCGGCGGCTCCAGCGTGCACTCCGCGCTCTGCCTCCCGTACATCCTCAAGTACGGCACCGAGGAGCAGAAGCGGCGCTGGCTGCCCTCCTTCGTCTCCGGCGACCTGATGACCGCGATCGCCATGACCGAGCCCGGCACCGGCTCCGACCTGGCCGGTATGAAGACCACCGCCAAGCTCTCCGAGGACGGCACGCACTACGTCCTCAACGGCGCGAAGACGTTCATCACCGGCGGCGTACTGGCCGACCGGGTGCTGGTCTGCGCTCGTACCGCCCCGCCCACCCCCGAGGACCGGCGCGGCGGCATCTCCATCCTCGTCGTCGACACCGCCTCCGAGGGGTACGCGGTCGGCCGGAAGCTGGAGAAGCTGGGCCTGAAGACCTCCGACACCGCCGAACTGTCCTTCACCGACGTCAAGGTCCCGGTCGAGGACCTGCTCGGCGAGGAAGGCAAGGCGTTCGGCTACCTCGGCCAGAACCTGCCGCAGGAGCGGCTGAGCATCGCGGTGGGCGCGTACGCGCAGTCCGCTGCGGCCGTCGCCTTCGCCAAGGCGTACGTCGAGGACCGCACCGTCTTCGGCAAGTCGGTCGCGTCCTTCCAGAACACCAAGTTCGTCCTCGCCGACTGCAAGTCCGAGGTCGACGCGATGGAGGCCGTCGTCGACCGCGCCCTGGAGGCGCACGACGCGGGCGAGCTGACCCCGGCGGACGCCGCCTCGGCGAAGCTCTTCACCACCGAGCGCGCCGCCGTCGTCATCGACAAGTGCCTCCAACTGCACGGCGGCTACGGCTACATGATGGAGTACCCCATCGCCCGGCTGTACGCGGACACCCGCGTCAGCCGCATCTACGGCGGTACCAGCGAGGTCATGCGCTCCATCATCGCCAAGTCGATGGGGCTGTAGGCCGGGACGCGGACCGCTCGGCGGCCCCACGGCACGTCAACGGATACTCCAATGATGAACGAAGCACTGGAGTCCCTGCTCGAACTGCTCGACCTGGAGCGGATCGAGCAGGACATCTTCCGCGGCCGCAGCCGCTCCTCCGTGGTGCCGCGCGTCTTCGGCGGCCAGGTCGCGGCCCAGGCGCTGGTCGCCGCGGGCCGCACGGTCCCGGACGACCGCGCGGCCCACTCCCTGCACGCATACTTCCTGCGCCCCGGGGACCCCGGCGCGCCCATCGTCTACACCGTCGACCGCATACGCGACGGCCGCTCCTTCACCACCCGAAGAGTGGTGGCGGTGCAGCACGGGCAGCCGATCTTCCACCTCTCCGCGTCGTTCCAGGCGTACGAGGAGGGGCTGGAGCACCAGGTGCCGATGCCGAAGGCGCCCGACCCGCTCACTCTGCCGACGGCCGCCGAGATGCTGCCCCGGTACGCGGGCAGGGTCCTCAGTGAGGACGTCGTCGAGCGCCTGCTGGAGGCGCGGGCGGCCGTGGACCTGCGGTACGTGGACGCCCCGCCGTTCGCCAGCGTGGGCGAGCCGCGTGAGCCGAAGTCGCAGGTTTGGTTCCGTACGCACGGCAAACTGGACGGCGTCATCGACCAGCCCCTGCTCCACGTCTGCCTGGTCACCTACGTCTCCGACATGACGCTCCTCGACTCCGTGCTGCTCGCCCATGGGCGGGGCGGCTGGGCCGTCGGCGACGTCGTGGGCGCGAGCCTCGACCACGCGATGTGGTTCCACCGCCCCTTCCGGGCCGACGAGTGGCTGCTGTACGACCAGGAGAGCCCCACCGCGCAGGGCGGCCGCGGGCTCGGCAAGGGCAGCATCTACACGGCGGACGGGCAGTTGGCCGTCTCTGTCATCCAGGAGGGCGTGATCCGCGTTCCTCGTGGCCGGCGGTAGGTGCGCTGAAACGATTCCCCTGGTGGTGCGGCACGGGTCGCCCCCGGGCTTGCCCTGGGCCCGGACCCGGCTCCGGGTGCGTACCGGCCGCGCCCGGAGAGACCGAGGCGACGGCAGGCGGGGACGTGCTGCGAAGGCGGCGCGCGGCGGCGGACGGCGAGCCGCGCCGCCGCGGTCACGGCGGGCACACCGCGGTGACCGCAGGTCCGCCGCGGTCACGGCAGGTCGGCCGAGGTCACGGCCGGGTGGTCAGGACAGGCCCGCCGCGTGCAGCAGATACGCCGTCATCGGGTCGTAGAACCGCGGGCTGGTCACATGGTCGTCGAGCGGCACCGTCACCTGGAGCGTGCCCTCCGCCTCGCCGAGGAAGAGCGCCGGATCGTTGCAGTCCGCGTAGCCCACCGCGTCGATGCCGCGCTGGCCCGCGCAGCCCGCCCAGCCGTGGTCGGCGATCACCAGGTCCGGCAGTGGCCGGCCCTCGCGCGCGAGGCCGTCCAGGATCGCGGCCATCGGCTCGGGGGAGTGCGTGTGCCACAGCGTCGCGCCGCGCTCCAGCATGGCGACGTCCGCGAACTGGAAGACGAAGCCCTCGTCCGCCCGGAGCCCCTCCGGGATCACGACGATCTCGCAGCCCACGGCGCGCAGCGCGGCGGCCGTCGCCCGGTGCACGTCCAGCAGCCCGCCCGGGTGACCGGTCGCGAACAGCACCCGCTTCCGGTCCTCCGCGGCCTTCGCCAGCACGACCGCGGCCCGGTCCAGCGCGGCGACCGTCAGCTCCGGGTCGATGGTGTCCTGTCCGGCGCGGTGGTCCAGATCGTCGCTGACGCCGCACCGCTCCGCCATGACGGCCAGTACGTCCTGCTCGTCGCTCCAGCGGTCGCCGAGCTCCAGCCCCAGCCAGTAATGGCGGTCGCCGTTGGAGAGCTTGCGGTAGTGGTCGAGATTGTTCTCCCGAGGGGTCGCGACGTCGCCCGCGATGCGCGTACGGACGAGGTGGTCGATCAGTTCGCTGCGGCTGGGTATCGGCATGGGACCCATTGTCCCCCGTACCGGTTTCAGCTGGACGTGATGTCCATATGCGGTGGCCGGATCCACGGATACGTACATGTGCGGAATCCGTGCCGCTGCCTACGCTCGGTACGTTCCAGGCAGCGGCACCATCGTGCGCGCCCGCGCCCGTACCGTCGCGACCCCGGTCCGCCCCGACCCTGTACGAGAGGCCATCGCATGACCAGCCCCGCCCCCCGTGTCCCTCGCGGCCCCGTCGACTCCTCCCGCGTCCCGCGCTACGCCGGGCCCGCGACCTTCGCCCGGCTGCCCCGCCTGGACGAGGTCGGCACCGCCGACGTCGCCGTGGTCGGCGTGCCCTTCGACACCGGCGTCTCCTACCGGCCCGGCGCGCGGTTCGGCGGCAACGCGATCCGCGAGGCGTCGCGGCTGCTGCGCCCGTACAACCCGGCCCAGGACGCCTCCCCCTTCGCCCTCGCGCAGGTCGCCGACGCCGGCGACATCGCCGCCAACCCCTTCAACATCGAAGAGGCGGTCGAGTCGATCCAGGCGGCCGCCGACGACCTCCTGGACACCGGCGCCCGGCTGATGACCCTGGGAGGCGACCACACCATCGCCCTTCCCCTTCTGCGCTCCATGGCCCGTAAACACGGTCCGGTCGCCCTTTTGCACTTCGACGCGCACCTGGACACCTGGGACACCTACTTCGGCGCGGAGTACACCCACGGCACGCCCTTCCGGCGCGCCGTGGAGGAGGGCATCCTCGACACCTCGGCCCTCGCCCACGTCGGCACGCGCGGCCCGCTGTACGGCAAGAAGGACCTCGACGACGACGAGAAGATGGGCTTCGGCATCGTCACGTCGGCGGACGTCATGCGGCGCGGCGTGGACGAGGTCGCCGACCAGCTCCGCCAGCGCATCGGCGACCGCCCGCTGTACATCTCCATCGACATCGACGTCCTCGACCCCGCCCACGCCCCCGGCACCGGCACCCCGGAGGCGGGCGGCCTCACCTCGCGCGAGCTCCTGGAGATCCTGCGCGGCCTCTCCGACTGCCACCTCGTCTCGGCCGACCTGGTCGAGGTCGCCCCGGCGTACGACCACGCGGAGATCACCTCCGTGGCGGCGTCGCACACGGCGTACGAGCTGACGACGCTGATGTCCCGGCAGATCGCGGCGGCCCGTTCGTAGGGGTCTGACCTGCCTTGATCGCCCCGTAGGGGGAGCGGATGTCAGAGCCTGCGACTAGCCTGTGCCGCGTGAGGTGGACAGCATGCTGCTGAGGTTCCGAGTCGCGAATGTGCGCTCCCTGCGCGAGGAGCAGGAGCTGTCATTCGTCGTGCCGCCGGGAGAGGACGCTTCGGGCACGCGCGAGGTGATGCTGGCCGACGGCCCCCTCCGGGTGTTTCCGCTCATCGGAATCTTCGGCGCCAACGCGTCCGGCAAGTCCAACGTCCTGACATCGATGGCCCGGATGCGCGAAGCGGTGCTCAACTCGTATGCCCAGTGGGCGTCTTACGAGGGCACGCCGCGGGAGGTGTTCGCGCTCGACCCGGAGAGCAGGGACGAGCCGTCGTTCTTCGAGGTGGACGTCGTCATCGACGGGGTGCGCTGGACGTACGGGTTCGAGCTGGGGCCGGAGCGGGTGGAATCCGAGTGGGTGCACAGCTATCCGCACGGCAGGCGCCAGGAGTGGCTGGACCGGGACGCCTCCCGAGCCGAGCCCTATCGATGGCCGGGCAGCCGGGTCAAAGACCGGGCTCAGCTGGCCCGGCGCACCCGTCCCAACGCCCTGCTGCTCTCCACGGCCGGCACGGACAACCACCCCCAGCTGTCCCCGCTCTTCCACTGGTTCCGACGCAACCTCTGGGAGATCGGCCCGGAGACCGAGCGGCCGGAGCGCGAGGCGTTCACCGCTCAGCGGCTCACGGGTGAGCAGGGCGAACGGATCAGGGAGCTCCTGCGCGTCGCCGACCTCGGGATCACCGGCGCCGAGGTCCGGCAGGGAGACGGGGTCGCGTCGGTCCGGTTGACGCACCGGGCGGCCGACGGCGAGGTGCCGTTCGACTGGGCGCTGGAGTCCTTCGGCACCCGCTCGTGGTTCGCGATGCTGGGGCCGATGCTGCTGGCCTTGGACGGGGGCGCGGTCCTCCTCGTCGACGAGCTGGACGCCAGTCTCCATTCGCGTTTCGCCGCCGAGGTCATCCGGATCTTCCAGGACCCGGACTCCAACCCTCACGACGCCCAGCTCGTGTTCACCTCCCACGACGCGACGGTCCTGAGCAGCCCCAGCGGTGAACGGCTGCTGGAGCCGGCCCAAGCCTGGCTGACCGAGAAGGACGAGGCCGGAGCGACTGAGCTGTACCCGCTCAGCGCCGCCTCCCCCGGCGAACAGGAAGACCTGATGACGTCCTATCTGGCGGGGGTGTTCGGCGGCGTTCCCTCGCTCCTGGAGGGGCAGATCGCCCGTCGGCTGATGACCGACGAGCGCGGGAGCGGCACGGGATCGGCAAAGGGGGCGCGGGCCTGATGGCGCGTACAAGGGGGAAGCCGGATTTCTCGTCGTCCCCGACGTCCCGCCGCAAGCGCAGCCGAGCCGTGTACGTCTTCACCGAGGGCAAGGTGACGGAGCCGGAGTACATCAGGTACGTCTGGAAGCAAGGCACCCCCAAGGACCCGGCGCTCACGGTCGAGGTGCATATCGCCAACGCCAAGGACGACGGCTCGCGCAGAATGCCGCTCGACCTGGTGGACCGGGCCATCGCCCTCCAGCGGGAAAAGGCAAGGGAGGACAAGAAGGCCGAACTGCCGTCCAAACTGCGGACACAGGTCTGGTGCCTCTTCGACCACGACAACCACCCTGGCGTGGACGCGGCTCTGGCCCGCGCGGAGAGCCAAAATCTTCCGGTCGCCTTCTCGCACCCGTGTTTCGAGCTCTGGCGTGTCCTACATCTGAAGGCGGCCAGCGGAAGCTTCGGCGGCGTGTGCGGCTTGGCGGAACAGCGGCTGCCCGCCGACTGGCACAAGGCGCCCGGCGGGATCAAGGCCGTGCTGCCGGAGCAGGTCAAGGGGCATTACGAGGACGCCAAGGCGCGCGCTCTGAAGATGAACGCCGAGCACCCCGGCCACGCGCCGCGCCACAAGCGGGACCCCTACACCGACGTCTACGAATTCGTCGAGAAGGGTCTGGGAATCACCTCGTACTGACCGAAGTGCCCAGTCCCTGGCAGCGGTTCCTCGTGCCATCTGTCCGGCGGCGTTCCGGGTGAGAATGGCCCTCCGCCATACTGATTCATTTCTTCACACCAATGCGAGCTTCATTGACGTGAAGCATCCACAACTTTATGTTCGCTGCGGTGACGACCCCCTCACGCGCCACCCAATGGATCGCCCCCCTCCTCGCGGGCGTTCTCGTGGCCGCGCTCCCCCCGGCGGCCTCCGCCGCTCCGGCCGGCCCCGCCGTGTCCGCTCGCACTGCCGCTACCCCCCACGCCGATCCCTGGAAACTGACAGCCACGCATATCGACCCGAAAGACAGCCACCACGCCTACGTCGGCAACGGCTATCTCGGCCAGCGCGTGCCGCCCGCCGGAGTCGGTTATGCGGCGAGTGGCGACAAGACGGGGTGGCCGTTGTTCACTCCGCGCTATGACGGCTCGTTCGTCTCCGGGCTGTACGCGCACAACCGGGCCACCACAGAGGACCGGCAGGTCATCGCCGCCATCCCGACCTGGACGCCGCTCACCGTCAGCACTGGCGGGGGCCGTGGCGAGACGTTCACCGCCGCTACGCCCATCGGCCGGATCTCCCACTACCGTCAGGATCTCGACCTGCGGCGCGGGCTGGTCACCACCTCGCTGACATGGACCGCGGCCGACGGCAGGGCCACCGACCTGGTGTACGACGTCATCGCCGACCGGACCGACCCGCACGTCGGTGCCGTCCGGCTGCGGATGACGCCGCGGTGGAGCGGTGAGGCCACCGTCACCGACCTCGTCGACGGGCGCGGGGCGCGGCGCGTCTCGCAGACCGGTGGCGGGGCCCGTTCCGGGGGCGGTGTGCGTACGGGGGACCGGCGGTCCATGGCCGTGACGTTCCGTACGGACGGGACGCGCACCGACGGAGCCGTCGCCTCCACCTTGCGGGCGGGGGCGGAGGTTCGTACAACACATGAACAGACGGCCGATGAGGCGCGGGATCTGAGCGTGCGTCAGGCCCGTACTTTCCCCGTCCACGACGGACACGGCTACGAGTTCGTCAAGTACGTCGGCGTCGACACCGCCCTCACCTCGCGCGCCCCCGAGCGCGCCGCCCTCGACGCCTCACGGCGCGCCGCCGACCGCGGCTGGCACGCGCTGTTCGCCCGGCACGAGGCCGCCTGGCGCGAACTGTGGCGCAGCGACATCGAGGTGGCGGGCAGGCCCGCGCTCCAGTCGTGGGTGCGGTCCGCCGAGTACGGGCTGCTCGCCAGTACGCGGCCCGGTTCGGCCGACAGCATCGCCCCCGCCGGGCTGTCCAGCGACAACTACGGCGGGCTGGTCTTCTGGGACGCCGAGACCTGGATGTACCCCGCCCTCCTCGCCGCCCACCCCGAACTCGCCAAGTCCGTCGTCGACTACCGCTACCGCACCCGCGCCGGGGCCCGCGCCAACGCCAAGAAGCTCGGCTACCCCGGCCTCTTCTACCCCTGGACCAGCGGCAGCCGGGGCGGCCTGTGGACCGAGTGTCACAGCTGGGAGCCGCCGCACTGCCGGACCCAGAACCACCTTCAGAGCGATGTGGCCCTCGCCGCCTGGCAGTACTACCTCGCCACCAAGGACACCCACTGGCTGCGCGAACGCGGCTGGCCCGTGATCGAGGGCGTCGCCCGGTTCTGGGCCGGGCGCGCCACGCGCAACGCGGACGGCACCTACTCCGTCAAAAACGTCGCCGGGCCGGACGAGTACAGCAACGGCGTCGACGACGGCGTCTTCACCAACGCGGGCGCGGCCACCACCCTGCGCACCGCCACCCGCGTGGCCGCGCTCCTCGGCCGGAAAGCCCCCGCGAGCTGGAATTCCATCGCCGGCAAGCTGCGCATCCCCTACGACGCGAAGAAGCAGGTCTTCCAGCAGTACGACGGCTACCGCGGCTCGGTCATCAAGCAGGCGGACACCGTGCTGCTGATGTATCCGCTGGAGTGGCCGATGACCAAGCGGGCCGCGGCCGCCACCCTCGACTACTACGCCGCCCGCACCGACCCCGACGGCCCCGCCATGACCGATTCGGTGCACGCCGTCGACGCCGCCGCGATCGGCGAGCCCGGCTGCTCGACGTTCACCTATCTGCGGCGTTCCATCGAGCCGTTCGTACGCGGCCCCTTCAAGCTGTTCTCCGAGGCGCGCGGCGAAAAGGCCGGCGCCACGGACCCGCTGTCCGGCTCCCCGGCCCAGGACTTCGTCACGGGCAAGGGCGGCTTCCTCCAGGTGTTCACGCACGGCCTGACCGGGCAGCGGCCGCGCGAGGACCGGCTGCACCTCGACCCGATGCTGCCGCCGCAGCTCGCCCGGGGCGTCACCCTGCGCGGGCAGCGCTGGCAGGGCCGTACGTACGATCTCGCGCTCGGCGCGCACCGCACCACCGTGACGCTGACCCACGGCGCGCCCTTCGAGATCGAGAGCCCGCACGGCACGCGGACCGTACGGGCGGGCGCCCCGGCGGTGCTGGAGACCCGGCGGCCCGACCTCGCGCCGACCGGCAACGCGGCCAGGTGCCGGGCGGCTTCGGCGAGTTCGGAGCAGCCGGGGCAGTACGCGGCCGCCGCCCTCGACGGCAACCCGGCCACGGCCTGGGTCCCGAACGCCGCGACCGGCACTCTCACCGCCGACCTCGGCCGCGCCGTGCGCCTCTCGGCGGTCACGCCGCGCTGGACGGCCGTACGGCCTGCCTCGTACGAGGTCCGTACGTCGCCGGACGGGCGGCACTGGAGCGCTGCCGGGCGGGGTGCGGCGCCCGGCGCTGTCCGCTACATCAAGGTGACGGTCCACTCCGCGGACGTCAAGAAGCCGGCGGGGATCGCCGAGTTGGAGGCGGAGAAGTAGCGGGGGCGGCCCTCGTGGGGCACGGTCCTTGAGCTACACCATGGTGTTCTCCTCCACCAAGCTGTACACAATTCTTATACCGGTATTAGTATCGCGGGCATGGTGCGCACCCCTCTCACCGAACTCGAACACGAACGCGGCCGTCACCTCGGTGCCCTGCTCCGGCAGGCCCGTGGCGGACGCAGCATGGCCGAGATCGCCGCCCTCGCCGGAATCTCCGCCGAGACCCTCCGCAAGATCGAGACCGGCCGGGCCCCGACCCCCGCCTTCTTCACCGTCACGGCGCTGGCCACCGCGCTCGGGCTGCGCCTGGACGAGCTCGCGGCGCAGTGCGCGGCCGTCACGCTGCCGGACCCGCCGGGGCTGTCGGAACTGCCCGGCCCGCCGGGAGTCGCCGGCCGGCCGGTCGCTGCTTGAGACGGGCGTCCCGCCGAGTGTGCGGTCGCGCCTGAACCGGGTGCTCCGCCGGGTGTGCGGTCGCGCCTGAACCGGGTGCTCCGCCGGGCGTGCGCCCACGCCTGGACCGGGCGTCCCACAGGACGTGCGCTCACGCCCGAAACGGGTGTTCCGCCGGGTGTGCGGTCAGTCGGGCCGCGCGCGGTCCCCGGCTGACCGCGCGATCCCTCGCACCCCTTGCGGCACACGGCGCACACGCCCCCGCCCCCTGCCGCCGTGTCGACTTGTTGCCACGGATTGTTGCCGCAGGATGAAATCCGCACGCCAGAGTGTTGCAGCCTTCCGGAAGTGGACGCCGGTGGGAGGACTCGGGTGACGGCACAGGACACAGAGCAAGGCTGGGCGCGGCGGCTCACGCGTCACTGCTGGCGGTACCGGCGCAACGTACTGCTGGCCCTCGGCTCCTCGCTCGGCGGGATGGCCGTCACCGCGCTCGTACCGCTCGTTCCCAAACTGATCATCGACGACGTGATCGGTTCGCACAGCCGGCCGCTCGCCCCCTGGGCGACGCTGCTGGTCGTCGCCGCGGTCGCCGTCTACGCCCTCACCTACATCCGCCGCTTCTACGGCGGGCGGCTCGCGCTCGACGTCCAGCACGACCTGCGCACCGAGATGTACGAGTCCATAGCCCGGCTCGACGGCAGACGCCAGGACGAGCTGTCCACCGGCCAGGTCGTCGGCCGCGCCACCAGCGACCTCCAGCTGATCCAGGGCCTGCTCTTCATGGTGCCGATGATGATCGGCAACATCCTGCTCTTCATCATCTCGCTCATCGTGATGGCCACACTCTCCCCGCTGCTGACCGTCGTCGCCCTCGCCGTAGCCCCCGCCCTCTGGTTCCTCGCCAACCGCAGCCGCACCCGGCTCTTCCCCGCCACCTGGTACGCGCAGGGGCAGGCCGCCGCGGTCGCGGGCGTCGTGGACGGCGCCGTCACCGGCGTCCGCGTCGTCAAGGGCTTCGGCCAGGAGGAGCAGGAGGCCGGCAAGCTCCGCGAGGTCAGCCGCCGCCTCTTCGCGGGCCGGCTGCGCACCGTACGGCTGAACTCCCGCTACACCCCGGCCCTCCAGGCCGTGCCCGCGCTCGGCCAGGTCGCCATGCTCGCGCTCGGCGGCTGGATGGCCACCCGGGGACAGGTCACGCTCGGCACGTTCGTCGCCTTCTCCACGTACCTCGCGCAGCTCGTCGGGCCCGTGCGGATGCTCACCATGATGCTGACCGTCGGGCAGCAGGCGCGGGCCGGCGTGGAGCGCGTCTACGAGCTCATCGACACGGAACCGGTCATCAAGGAGCGCCCCGACGCCATCGAGCTGCCGCACGACGCGCCCGCCACGGTCGAGTTCGACGACGTGTCCTTCGGTTACGCGAAGGCGTCCCAGGAAACGGCCGAAGGAGGAGCGGAAGACGGGCCCGTCGCCGTCGAGCACCCCGTGCTCGACGGGTTCTCGCTGCGCATCGAGGAAGGCGAGACCGTCGCCCTCGTCGGCGCCTCCGGCAGCGGCAAGTCCACCGTCTCGCTGCTCCTGCCCCGCTTCTACGACGTCACCGGCGGCGCCGTGCGCGTCGGCGGCCACGACGTACGCGACCTGACGGCGGCCTCGCTGCGCGGGGTGATCGGGATGGTGCCCGAGGACAGCTTCCTGTTCTCCGACAGCATCCGCGACAACATCGCGTACGGGCACCCGGACGCCACCGACGAGCAGGTGCGCGCCGCCGCGCGCGCCGCGCAGGCCGACGGCTTCATCAGCGCCCTGCCGCAGGGCTACGACACCGAGGTCGGCGAACAGGGCCTGACCCTCTCCGGCGGCCAGCGCCAGCGCGTCGCCCTGGCCCGCGCGATCCTCACCGACCCCCGGCTGCTGCTCCTCGACGACGCCACCTCGGCGGTCGACGCGCGGGTCGAGCACGAGATCCACGAGGCGCTGCGCTCCATCATGGCGGGCCGCACCACGCTCCTCATCGCCCACCGCGCCTCCACCCTCGCCCTCGCCGACCGCGTCGCGGTCCTGGACGCGGGCGTCCTCGTGGACATCGGCACGCGGGAGGAGCTGGAGGAGCGCTGCGAGCTGTACCGCAGGCTGCTCACGGACCCGGAGGAGCTGGGCGCGGGGGACCGGGCCCGTACGAGCGCCGCCGCCGCGTCCGATGACGGCCCGGGGACCCTCGCGGCCGCCGGCGGTTTCGGCGGCGAGGCGTCGGCCACGGGCCTCATCGACGCGCCTGACGTGACCGCTGCGGCCGCCCCTCCGATGGAAGCGGAAACCACGGCCGACGCCGACCGGGAGGCCCCCGGCCCCGTCACCCCCGAACTGTGGGTGCGCCCCGACGCCGCCGCATCCTCCTCATCTGGTCCTGCCTCCGCCGACAGCGCCCTCGCCGGAATGCCCGCCACGCCCGACCTCCTCGCGAAGGTGGCCGCGCTGCCGCCCGCCGACGATGTGCCCGACGTGGACGAAGCGAGGGCCGCACGTCCCGAGGAGTCGTACGGGCTGCGCCGGCTGCTGCGCGGTTTCGGCAAGCCGCTCGCCGTCAGCCTGGCGCTCGTGGCTGTCGACGCGGTGGCCGGGCTGCTGCTGCCCGTACTGATCCGGCACGGCATCGACCAGGGCGTACAGCGCCTGGCGCTCGGCGCGGTGTGGGTGGCGGCCGGGCTCGCCCTGCTGGTGGTGCTGGTGCAGTGGGCGGCCCAGGTCGGCGAGACGCGGATGACGGGACGCACCGGTGAGCGGGTGCTCTACGCGCTGCGCGTGAAGATCTTCGCGCAGCTCCAGCGGCTCGGACTCGACTACTACGAGCGCGAGCTGACCGGCAAGATCATGACGCGGATGACGACCGACGTCGACGCCCTGTCGTCGTTCCTCCAGACCGGTCTGATCACCGCCGTCGTCTCCGTGCTGACCTTCTTCGGCATCCTCGTCGCCCTCCTCGTCATCGATGCCGAGCTCGCGCTCGTCGTCTTCGCGACACTCCCGCCGCTCATCGTCGGCACGGTCTTCTTCCGCCGCCAGAGCGTCAAGGCGTACGAGCTGGCGCGCGAGCGCGTCAGCGCCGTCAACGGCGACCTCCAGGAGAGCGTGGCGGGGCTGCGCGTCATGCAGGCGTTCCGGCGGGAGGGGATGGGCGCCCGGCGTTTCGCGGAGCGCAGTGACGGGTATCGGCGGGCCCGAGTGCGCGGTCAGTTCCTGATATCGGTGTACTTCCCCTTCGTGCAGCTGCTCTCCTCCGTGGCCGCCGCGCTCGTGCTGATCGTCGGCGCGGGACGGGTCGGCGCGGGCACCCTGACGGCGGGCGCGCTCGTCGCCTACCTCCTCTACATCGATCTGTTCTTCGCCCCCGTGCAGCAGCTCTCGCAGGTCTTCGACGGCTACCAGCAGGCGAGCGTCTCGCTCGGCCGCATCCAGGAGCTGCTGCGCGAGCCGACGACGACGCCGCTGGCACGGGAGCCGCGCGATGTCCGGGGGCTGCGCGGTGAGATCGTCTTCGACGGCGTGCGCTTCCACTACGGATCGGGCGAGGAGGCGGAGGAGGCGCTGTCCGGGATCGATCTGACGATCCCCGCCGGGCAGACGGTGGCGTTCGTCGGCGAGACGGGCGCGGGCAAGTCGACGCTCGTCAAGCTCGTCGCCCGGTTCTACGACCCCACCGCGGGCGCCGTCCTGGCCGACGGCGACGACCTGCGCGACCTGGACCCGACCGCCTACCGGCACCGGCTCGGCGTGGTGCCGCAGGAGCCGTACCTCTTCCCCGGTACGGTCCGCGACGCCATCGCGTACGGGCGTCCCGACGCGAGCGACGCCGAGGTCGAGGCCGCCGCGCGGGCGGTCGGCGCGCACGGCATGATCGCCACGCTGGACGGCGGCTATCTGCACGCGGTCACCGAGCGCGGCCGCAACCTCTCCGCCGGCCAGCGGCAGTTGATCGCCCTGGCCCGCGCCGAACTCGTCGACCCGGACATCCTGCTGCTCGACGAGGCCACGGCCGCCCTCGACCTGCACAGCGAGGCGCTGGTCAACCAGGCCACGGACCGGCTCGCGGGCAAGCGCACCACCCTGGTCGTCGCCCACCGGCTGACCACGGCGGCGCGCGCGGACCGGGTGGTGGTCATGGACCACGGGCGCGTCGTGGAGGACGGCACGCACGACGAACTCCTCGCGGCGGACGGCCGGTACGCGCACCTGTGGCGGACCTTCACGGGTGAGGCGATCCCGGTGTGAACTCCGGCGAGTCCTGCCGGTGGGGACTCCGGCGCGGTCCTACCGCTGTGAACGGCGCGGTCCTACCGCTGTGAACGCGGGCGAGCCCTCACCGGTGCGCGTACCGGCAAGCCCTCACCAGTGCGCGTACCGGCGAGCCCTCCCCGGCGTGACCGAGCGCCCTCCCCGGTGTGACCGAGCGCCCCTCGTCCCATGATCCCGCCCCCGCCAGGGGTAGTCGGGGCGGGTGGTGTCCCGATAGGTTCACGGCGATCTCTGTGAACCCAGGGGACCCCAGGGGAGGGCGAATGCGCAAGGCACTCAGATGGCTGCCGGTGTTCGCGGTGCTCATAGGCACCGTGGGCGCCGGCACCGCACCGGCGGGAGCGGCCACCGCCGCGGAGCCGGACATCAAGGAACGCGTCCTGAAGGTACCCGGGATGAGTTTCGTCGAGGAGAAGCCCTACGCGGGCTACCGCTATCTCGTGTTCACCTATGACCAGCCGATCGACCACCGCCACCCGTCCAAGGGGACGTTCAAGCAGCGCTTCACCCTGCTGAACAAGTCCACGGACCGGCCGACGGTCTTCTTCACCTCCGGCTACAACGTCTCCACGACGCCCAGCCGCAGCGAGCCGACCCGCATCGTCGACGGCAACCAAGTCTCGCTGGAGTACCGCTACTTCACGCCGTCCCGGCCGCAGCCCGCCGACTGGTCGAAGCTCGACATCAAGCAGGCCGCCGACGACCAGCACCGCCTCTACAAGGCGCTCAAGCCGATCTACACCAAGAACTGGCTGGCCACGGGCGGCAGCAAGGGCGGCATGACGGCCACCTACTTCCGCCGCTTCCACCCCGACGACATGGACGGCACCGTCGCCTACGTCGCGCCCAACGACGTGGTGAACAAGGAGGACTCGGCGTACGACCGGTTCCTCGCCACCGTCGGCGACAAGGCGTGCCGCGCGCAGTTGAACTCCGTCCAGCGCGAGGCGCTGGTGCGCCGCGGCGAGATCGTGGCCCGCTACCAGAAGTGGGCCGGCGCGAACGGCAAGACCTTCCAGGTCGTGGGCAGCGCCGACAAGGCGTACGAGAACGTCGTGCTCGACCTGATCTGGGCGTTCTGGCAGTACCACCTGCAGAGCGACTGCGCGAGCGTCCCCGCGACCGGCGCCTCCACCGATGAGCTCTACAAGTTCATCGACACGATCTCGGGCTTCGACGCCTACACCGACCAGGGCCTGGAGAAGTACACGCCGTACTACTACCAGGCGGGCACCCAGCTCGGCTCGCCCAGCTTCAAGTCCCCGCACCTCAAGGGGTTGCTGCGGTATCCCGGGAGCTACCAGCCGCGCTCGTACGTGCCGCGGGACATCCCCATGAAGTTCAAGCCCGGCGCGATGCGCGACGTCGACCGCTGGGTGCGCAACGACAGCGAGCGGATGCTGTTCGTGTACGGGCAGAACGACCCGTGGGGCGCGGAGCCGTTCCGGCTCGGCAGGGACGCGGCGGAGCGCCACGACTACCGCTTCTACGCCCCAGGCGGCAACCACGGCTCGAACATCGCCCAGCTCGTCGCCGACCAGCGGGCCAAGGCCACGGCCGAGGTCCTCGACTGGGCGGGCGTCGCCCCGGCCGCGGTCAAGAAGAACGAGAAGCTGGCGAAGCCGCTCGCGCCGTACGACGCGAAGCTGGACCGGCAGACGCTCGACCGGGAGCAGACCCTGCGCCCGTGACACCGTGAGGTGTGGCGTCGTACGGCCGCCCGCCGCCCCTACCGGCGGCGGGCGCAGCCGACCGGGTCCTCGCCGCCCACCCGCACGTACAGCGCGGTGGACGGCGGGCACGCGGCGCGGGCGCGGACCGTGTGCGTCACCCGGTACTCGGGGGCCCGCGCCCCCGACCCGTCGCAGGCCGTCTCCTTCACCACGCCGGGCCGCTCCGCGTAGACGCAGTCACCGGCGACGGTCAGCGGTCCGCCGCCCATGCCGGGGTCGCCCGGGTGCGGCGGCTGAAGGCCGCGCATGCAGGCGTAGCCCTCCGGAACGCTCCGCTCCTCCGAAGCGCCCCTGTTCAGCGCGGTGATGTGCAGAACGAAGTCGGTGGCGTCCGGACAGCGCGGCCCGCTCTCCCGGGGGCCGTTGTGCCGGGCGAGCACCCGCGCCGCGGCCCGTTCGCTGGTGCACGGCACCTCCGTGAAGGACGTACGTCCGCGGGTGCTGCACTCGCCCCGGCCCAGGAAGAGCGCGCCGTAGCCCGAGGGCTGCCGGGCGGAGGCACTGCCGGTCCCCGCCCCGGACCGTCCGGGCTGCTGCTGACAAGCCGTCAGTATCCCGGCCGCCAGCGGCAGCAGCAGCGCCAGCACCGCGAACGGCGGCATGCGGCGGCCCATGATGTCCCCCATCCCCCGACCTGTACGCCGCCAGCGTGGCCCGCCGGGCGGGGCGCACGCCAGGCGTGCGGGGAGCTTCGCACCCCGGAGCGGGGTGCGGGACGGGGCGGGGCGTACGGTCCGTACGGCCGGTTCAGTACCGCAGGCCGTGCCCGATCGGGTAGAGGACGCGGCCCGGATCGTCCGCGCGCGGTACGGACACCGGGAGCCTGCCGTACGGACGGGTCTTCCCGGCGATGACCCGGGCGGCGGCCCGCAGCTCCACATCGGTCCAGCCGTAGGCGGCCACCGACGCGCCGACGCCGCTCAGCCGCGCGATGTCATAGGGGTTGCGGATGGCCACCTGGACGACCGGCCGGCCCGTGGCCGCCAGCTCCGACACCAGCGCACGCTGCGAGGACCCGGCGGTGACGTTGTACGTGGCCACGATCACCGCGTCCTTGGTACGGGCCGCCGCGACCGCCGCGTCGATCTGCGCCCGGCTCGGGTCGGGCTTGGTGCCGGTGCCCGTGGACAGCGCGGTGGCCGTGAAGCCCAGCTCGTTCAGGGCCGTGGCGAGGACGGAGGTGGGCGGGCCGCCGGTGCCGGAGGGGGCGGCCGGGTCGACTCCGACGACGAGAAGTGAACGCCGTCGTCTCCGGGAGAGTGGCAGCAGCTTGTCCTTGTTGACGACAAGGGTGGTGGTGCGGTCCGCGATCCGGTCGGCCTCGGCCAGATGGGAGCGGACCCCGACGGCGCGGTCCACGTCGTGGCGGCCGGCGTACGGGTCCTTGAACAGCCCCCTGCGCATCTTGAGTTCGAGGATGCGGCGCAGTGAGGCGTTCAGCCGCTCCCCGCTGATCTCGCCGCCGCGCACGGCGTCGAGCACCGCGTTCCAGGCGACCGGGAGGTTCGGCGGGTTGAGCAACTGGTCCACGCCCGCCTTGAGCGCGAGGACCGCCACCCGCGCGTCGCCGTACTTCTTGCGCACGCCCTCCATGGCGAGCGAGTCGGTGATCACGACGCCGTCGTAGCCCAGCCGCTCGCGCAGCAGACCGGTGAGGATGGGGTGGGAGAGCGTGGCGGGGTCGCCGCTGGGGTCGAAGGCCGGGAAGACGATGTGCGCCGTCATGACCGAGTCGACTCCGGCGGCGATCGCGGCCTTGAACGGCGGCGCGTCCAGCCGCTCCCACTCGGCCTCCGTATGGGTGATCACGGGCAGGTCCACATGGCTGTCGGTGCCGGTGTCCCCGTGGCCCGGGAAGTGCTTGACGGTGGCGGCGACCCCGGCCGACCGGAAGCCCCGGACCTGCGCCGCGACCAGGCCCGCGACGGCCTGCGGGGAGCTGCCGAAGGACCGTACGCCGATGACGGGGTTGGCCGGGTCGACATTGACGTCGGCGTCCGGCGCGTAGTCCTGCCGGATGCCCATGGCGGCGAGCTCGGCCCCGGAGATCCTCGCGGCGTCGCGGGCGTCGGCGCGCGAGCCGTTCGCGCCGAGTGCCATGGCGCCGGGCAGCAGCGTGGCGGGGGCGCCGATGCGGGCGACGGCGCCGTGCTCCTGGTCCGTGGAGATGAGGAGTGGGACGGGCGTGCGCTGGGCCAGGCCCGCCCGCTGGATGCCGTTGGAGAGGGCGGCGATCTGGTGCGGGTCGTGGGTGTTGTGCGCCCAGGCGAAGTAGATGATGCCGCCGACGTGGTACTTGGCGATGAGTTCGGCGGCGCTGGAGACGCCGATCTCCTTGCGGTTGGCGGCGGCGTCGGCGGGGGCGGGGTCGGTCGCCGAGGCCCCGTAGATCCGCATGACGAAGAGCTGGCCGACCTTCTCCGGCAGGGACATCCGGGAGATGAGCGCGTCCGCGCGGGCGCGTCTGCCGCGTTGCGCGGCGGTGGTCATCTCAGGGGCCTCGGCGGCCGCGGTGCTCCCCGTGCCGAGGGTCAGGGCGGCGAGGGCGGTGGTCGCGGAGGCGGTGAGCAGCGAGCGGCGGGAGGTGGGGTGGGACACGTGTGCTCCTTCCGGAGGCCAAGTGGCGCGCGCCGCCGCGGGGGTGGTCCGCGGGCGGCGCCCGGGTTTCCTCGGGTGGTCGGAGAAGGGCTGGCTGGGGGCGCTCGGGCGGGAAGAACTCAGGAGGACACGGATAGCGGGAGAGTCGCTGTCGGTCAATAGTTCGGGTGGCGGCGGGTGCGGTTCCGGATGAGCGGAAGCGGTCGGTCTCGGTCACTTGGCGGCAAAGCGTGGTTGCCACGTGATCCGATCCTTGGGCACTTCGAAGACCGCCACCACCTGGAACGCCGCCAGGCACTCGGGCGGCGGCTCGGCGTGCGGGGGCACCCGCATCGTCAGCGTGTGTCCGTACCGGATCAGCGACGCCGACGGCCAGTGGTCGCAGCCCGTCGTCCGCGACCAGCCCACCAGCGCGGTCCGGGAGAAGTCCGTGCCCGTGGCCCCCGCGCGGATGTCCTGGCCGCGCCGTCCGAACCGCGCGGCGAAGGCGTCGAGCCCCGCGCGGTCGCGGATGACGGAGTGCAGGTCGGGCCCCGCGCCGGGGGCGCTCGCGAAGTAGGCGAGCCCGGTGTCGACACGGCCCGCGGGGGAGCGGCCGTCGTCTCGGGAAGACGACGCGCCGGGGGCCGTGGAATGGCCCGTGGCCGAGCCCGAGCCCGTGGCCGTGCCCGTGGACGGGCCGGGGGCGGTGGGATGGCTTGGGGCTGTGGGTGGGCCCGTGGACGGGCCGGGGGCCGTGGCCGCGGAGGGCGAACCGCCACCGGCGCTAGTGGAGGGGGGCGCGCCGGCGGCGGTGTGCTGCTGGCCGCAGGCGGCGGAGAGGGAGGTCAGCGACGCAGCCAGCAGCGAGGCCGACACCGCTCTGCGGAGACTCACCAACAGCACGCCACTTTGACGAACGGAGCCGCGGCCCGGTTCCGCCTCAGGTGTGCGAGCCGTGAGACGGCGGCTGGATCGGTAACTACGGTGACGCATGGGCCCATCGTGCGCGCCGGGGCGGCGTCAATCAGCGGCTCGCCGTACTCCGTTACGCCGTTTGGGCAGACGCACCGTCAGCAATTTGGCGCGCGGAGCCAGCCGCCGCACCATCGCGAACACCGAATCGGTACGCGACCGGTCGGTGTCCAGCACCGTGAAGAGGTTCACCCCGAGATAGAAGGCGATGGCGGCGTTCGCCAGCTCCCGCGGCGGCATCAGCCGGGCCAGCGGCGTCCCGCCGATGACGCGCTCCAGGGTCTCCTCGACGAACACGAGCCACGGCTGCGCCCGCTCGCCGACCGGACCGCGCAGCTCCGGTTTGGCCACGGCGGCGGCGACGAGCTCGCAGAAGACGGTGATGTGGCCGCCTTCGAGGTCGTCGCGGTAGATGCGGGTGGCGGCGTCGGCCAGCTCCTCGATGGTGCGGATCGGCGCGACGGTGGCGGAGTGCAGCGCCATCCGTTCGGCGGACGAGCGGTCCAGCGCGGCCAGCAGCAGCTGGTCGACGCCGCCGAAGTGGTAGAAGACCAGCGCCGAATTGGCGCCGGCCGCCTTCGCGATCGTACGGGCGCTGGCGCCGGCGTAGCCGTGCGTCTTGAGCACGGAGGACGCCGCCTCGATCAGCCGGTCCTTCGTATCCGTCGTCATGCGCCCCCGCCTCTCGCCGAACCTTAATCATACGGTTCAACCAGGTGATTAAACCCCCTGGTCAGCAGGGGCGGGGTGCGTTACGGGAGGCCGTCGGCCGGCGCGTCCACCAGCCGTTGGAGGTGTTCCCGGCCCGGGCCGAGCAGCCCCTCCAGCGGCTCCGCCCGCGGATACCACCGCTTCTCGTACTCCCAGCACAGCCACCCGTCCCAGCCCTCGGCCCCGAGCAGGCCGACGCACCGCTCCAGCGGCACCGCGCCCGCGCCGAGCGGCAGCGGCGTGGTGTCCTCCGCCGAGGCCACGTCCTTGACCTGCACGTATCCGAGGTGCGGGGAGAGCGCGGGGAAGGTCGTGGACGGGCTCTCCCCGGCCAGCCAGGGGTGCAGTACATCCCAGAGCGCGCCGACGTTCTTGTGTCCCACCGGACCGAGCACCCGGGCCGCGTCCGCGCCCCGGGCGTGCGAGTCGTGGGTCTCCAGGAGGATGCGCACGTCGCGGTCGGCGGCGTCCGGGGCGGCGGCCCCCAGCCGCCGGGCGGCCGTCGCGTCCGCCTCCTGCGGGGACTGCTCGTCCCCGCCGCCGGGGAAGACCCGCACGAAGGGCGCGCCCAACTCCTCGGCCAGCCGCGTCAGCTCGGCCAGCTCCGCCAGGACCGGCCCGTCGTCGCCGGGCGCGGCGACGCGTACGTAGCCGGCGACGGCCAGGACCGCCACGCCCGCCGCCGCGAACTCCTCGGCGACCGCCGCGCGTTCCCGCGCCCCGATGCCGGGGTGCACGGCCTCTTCTGGGTGGGCGCGCAGCTCGACGCCGTCGTAACCGTGGTCGACGGCGAGCCGCACCGCGTCGCGTACGGACGTGCCGGGCACGCCGAGAGTGGAGAAGGCGAACTTCATGCGGGCTCCAGGATGGTGGTCGACGGTCCCCCCGCCGGACGCTAGGCAGCCGCGCCGCGCCGGTCAACCACGTCGTGTGCGGCGCGGCGGGCGGGGGCGCCGGCAGGCCGCGCCGCGGGCAAGCGGACGGTGCGGGTTGGCTGCGCGGTGGACGGGCTGCGCCGGTCGGACCGCGCCCGCCGCCCCCGCCGTCTGCCGCGCGGCGCGCGATCACTACCCAGAGGCCGTTCTTGTGGACGCCGCCGCCCGCGCGCTAGCTTCTCGATCGGCGGAGGGCGCCTGCCACACACGTGGCGGCCGGCTCCGGAAGGAGGGCACCGCGATGACGCGCAGGACGGTGCGGATCGCCATGAACGGCGTCACCGGCCGCATGGGGCACCACCAGCACCTCGTACGATCCCTCCTCGCCCTCCGCGAAGAGGGCGGCCTCGACCTCGGCGACGGCTCCACGCTCTGGCCCGAACCGGTCCTCGTCGGCCGCTCCGCACCCCGGCTGGAGGCCCTCGCCCGCCGCTACGGCCTCGACGCGTGGACCACCGACCTCGACGCCGTGCTCGCCGACCCCGCCGTGGACATCTACTTCGACGCCCAGGTCACCGCCGCCCGCGAGGACGCCGTGCGGAAGGCCGTCGCCGCCGGGAAGCACGTCTACTGCGAGAAACCCACCGCCGCCACCTTGGACGGCGCCCTGGACCTCGCCCGCCTCGCGCGCGGCGCGGGCGTCAAGACCGGCGTGGTCCAGGACAAGCTCTTCCTCCCCGGCCTGCGCAAACTGAAGCGGCTCCTCGACGGCGGCTTCTTCGGCCGCGTCCTGTCCGTACGCGGCGAGTTCGGCTACTGGGTCTTCGAAGGCGACTGGCAGCCCGCCCAACGCCCCTCGTGGAACTACCGCGCCGAGGACGGCGGCGGCATCGCCGCCGACATGTTCCCGCACTGGGAGTACGTCCTGCACGAGCTCTTCGGCCCCGTACGGACCGTACAAACACAGATCACCACGCATATCCCGCGCCGCTGGGACGAGCACGGCGAGCGGTACGAGGCGAGCGCCGACGACGCCGCGTACGGCATCTTCGAGCTGGCCGGCGGGGTCGTCGCGCAGATCAACTCCTCCTGGGCGGTGCGCGTGGCCCGCGACGAACTGGTCGAGTTCCAGGTCGACGGCGTCGAGGGCTCGGCCGTCGCCGGGCTGCGCCGCTGCCGCGCCCAGCACCGCTCGGGCACCCCGCGGCCCGTCTGGAACCCCGACCTCCCCGCCACCGAGGACTTCCGCGCGCAGTGGCAGGAGATCCCGGACAACGGCGAGTTCGACAACGGCTTCAAGGCGCAGTGGGAACTGTTCCTGCGCCATGTCGTCCTGGACGAGCCCTGGCGCTGGGACCTCCTCGCGGGCGCGCGCGGCGTGCAACTCGCCGAACTGGGCTTGCGCTCCTCCGCGGAAGGGCGCCGCCTGGACGTACCGGAGCTGTCCCTGTGACCATCGAACTCCCCGGCGAGGACGGCGGGACGCGCACGTACGAGCCGCGCGTCGAACCAGCCGCGCCCGCCCCGGCCGGCGGGCCGCCGCCCACCTCCCGTACGGTCTTCGCCGCCGCCCATGTGGTCGCGGCCTCTTCCGCCGACCCCCGCACCGGGGCCGCCGCCCTCGACTGGGCCGCCACCCTCGCCTTCCGCCGCCACCTGTGGGCGCACGGCCTCGGCGTCGCCGAGGCGATGGACACCGCGCAGCGCGGGGCGGGCCTGGACTGGCCGACGGCCGCCGAGCTGATCCGCCGCTCGGCCGCCGAGGCGAAGGCCGTCGGCGGCCGGATCGCCTGCGGCGTCGGAACGGACCAGCTCGGCCCGCCTGACGCGGGGGCGGGCCGACTCGATGCCCCCACCGCGGGAACGGGCCGACGAGCCGCCCCCGCCTTGGGCGGGATCACGGCCGCGTACGAGGAGCAGCTCGCCCTCGTGGAGGAGAGCGGCGCGCAGGCCGTCATCATGGCCTCCCGCGCCCTGGCCGCCCGCGCCGCCTCGGCGGACGACTACCACGAGGTCTACGGACGCCTGCTGCGCCAAGCCGCGGAACCCGTCATCCTGCACTGGCTCGGCCCCATGTTCGACCCCGCCCTCGACGGCTACTGGGGCAGCTCCGATCTCGACGCCGCCACCGGCACCTTCCTCGACATCATCGCCGCCCACCCCGACAAGGTCGACGGCGTCAAGATCTCCCTCCTCGACGCCGGCCGCGAGGTCGCGCTGCGCCGCCGCCTGCCGCGCGGCGTGCGCTGCTACACCGGCGACGACTTCCACTACCCGGAGCTGATCGCGGGCGACGACCGCGGCTTCAGCCACGCCCTGCTCGGCGTCTTCGACCCGCTGGGCCCGCTCGCCGCCGAGGCCGTACGCGTCCTCGACACGGGGGACACCCAGCGCTTCCACGCCCTCCTCGACCCGACTGCCGAACTGGCCCGCCACCTGTTCCAGCCCCCGACCCGCCACTACAAGACGGGCATCGTCCTCCTCGCCTGGCTGGCCGGGCACCAGGAGCACTTCACGATGGCCGGCGGCGCGCAGACCGCCCGCTCGCTGCCGCACCTCGCCCGCGCCTACGAACTCGCCGACACACTCGGCCTGTTCCCGGACCCCGTACGCGCCGAGGCCCGCATGAAAGCGCTCCTCGCCGACCACGGGGGGCCGGGGTGAGCGGCCCGGACCGCTTCAGCGTCAACCAGGAGACCGTCAAGCAGTGGTCGCTGCCCGAGCTGGCGGCGGGCTGCGCGGCGGCCGGTGTCCGGCACGTCGGGCTGTGGCGCGGACCGGTCCAGGAGTACGGTCCGGCCGCCGCCGCCCGCCTCGTGCGGGACGCGGGGCTCACCGTCAGCAGCCTCTGCCGGGGCGGGTTCCTCACCGCGGCCGACCCCGCCGCGCGCGCCGCCGCCCTGGCCGACAACCGGGCCGCCGTCGAGGAGGCCGCCGCCCTGTCCGCCGGCGTCCTGGTCCTCGTCGCAGGCGGTCTGCCGCCCGGCAGCCGCGACCTGGCCGCCGCCCGGGAGCGGGTCGCGGACGCGCTCGCGGAGCTCGGCCCGTACGCCGCCGAGCGCGGGGTGCGGCTCGCGATCGAGCCGCTGCACCCCATGTACGCCGCCGACCGCTGCGTCGTCTCCACTCTCGCCCAGGCCCTGGACCTCGCGGAACGGTTCCCCGCCGAGCAGGTGGGCGTCGTCATCGACACGTACCACCTGTGGTGGGACGACACGGTGGCCGAGGGCATCGCCCGCGCCGGGCGCGGCGGCCGGATCGCGGCCTTCCAGCTCGCCGACTGGGTGACGCCGCTGCCCGAAGGGGTCCTGCTGGGCCGGGGGCAGCTCGGCGACGGCTGCGTCGACCTGCGCCGCTTCCGCGCGATGGTGGACGCGGCGGGCTACGGCGGCCCCATCGAGGTGGAGATCTTCAACCCGGCGCTATGGGCGCGCGACGGCGCCGCGGTCCTCGCCGAGACCGCGGAGCGCTACCGCGCCCATGTGCTCTGAGACCGCCCGGGGACCGTTCTTGAGACGCCCTCGCCCTGCCGCGGTCAGCGCCGCGCGGACCGCCGGGCGAGCACGGTCACCAGCACCGGGGCGATCACCCGCAGCGCGGCCGAGACCTCGGTCTCGGGCCGGCCGATCCTGTTCGCGAGGGCCCTCGCGACCGGCCCGATGGCCCTCGCGAGCCCGTCGGCGGCCGTCCCGCCGCCGGTGCCTTCGCCGAACCCGCCGAAGGTGACCTGCCCGACCAGCGGCTGCTCGTCGGCCGCCGCCACTTCGGCCGCCGGCATCTTGAGGGCGGTCGCCGCGGCACGTACGACGGACGCGGCCTCCTTGGTGTCCGTACCGAGGAGACCCGCGACGGCCTTGAGCCGCTGATCGCCCAGCGCGTCGATGACGTCGTTGTGCAGCGCATCCTCTGTCATGGTCGCAACGCTACTTTTGTGCCGATATCCCGGCACCTTGAGTAACGGATGAATAACTCTGGGAAATCGGTGCAACCCTCGGGGGCCTCGGCGGGTCGTAGTTTGCATCAGGCTTCCTGGGGAGGGATTCGGGGGAATCGAGGAAGCCGGCCTTGAGGGGGGCCGAGGGGGTCGGACCGGTGCACTCTGCTCAGCAGACGCCCGGTCGGGCCCCCTCGTAGTACGTGCGCGGGGGCCATGCGCGGGGGCAGGCGGGCCCGCTCGTACGGACTCGTACGGATCGGAGCGGCGCCGACCTCGCCCGTATGGATCGGGAGCGGTCCCAGCCTCGCCCGTATGGATCGGGAGCGGTGTCAGTCTCGCTCGTACGGACCGGGAGTGGTGTCAGCCGTGCACCGATGCCCGCGCCCGCGCGTACGCCGCTCGGACCCGGCGGCCCGACGCGCCGTCGGCGGGGGCCGGGATCAGCCGGGAGCCGGAGAGCGGCCAGGAGGGCGGCTCGGGGGTGCCGGCCAGCGCCCAGGCGGCCTGGCGGGCCGCGCCCAGCGCCACGTACTCCTCGGGCTCGGGCACCGTGACCGGCGCCCCGAAGATCTCGGCGGCGATCTCACCCACCACGGGGGCCTTCGCGGCCCCTCCGATGATCAGCATCCGGCGCGCGCCGACGCCCCGGGCGCGCAGCTCGTCCAGCGCCTCGGCCATATTGCACAGCATCCCCTCCACGGCCGCCCGCGCGAGCTGCGGCGGCCGCATGTTGTCGGTGCGCAGGCCCAGCAGACTGCCCGTGGCGTCCGGCAGGTTGGGCGTGCGCTCACCACCCAGATAGGGGAGGAAGACCAGACCGCCCGAGCCCGGTTCGGCCGTACGGGCCAGGAGGTCGATGTCGCCGAGGCCGGTACCGATCATGCGAGCGGTCGAACTGAGCACCCGGGCGGCGTTCAGCGTGCACACCAGCGGCAGGAAGCGACCGGTGGCGTCGGCGAAACCGGCGACCGCGCCGGACGGGTCGGCCGTGGGCTCCTCGGTGACCGCGAAGACCGTGCCGCTGGTACCCAGCGAAAGGACCACGTCGCCCGGCCCGATGCCGAGTCCGAGCGCCGCGGCCATGTTGTCGCCGGTGCCGGGCGCGACGAGCGCGCCCCGCGGGGTGCGGCCCGCGCTCTCGTACGGGCCCAGGACGCGCGGCAGCGCGGGGGCGCGGCCGCCGAAGGCCAGGGCGAGGAGGTCGCGGCGGTAGTCGCCGGCGGCCGGCGACCAGTAGCCCGTACCGGAGGCGTCGCCGCGGTCGGTGACCGGTTCGGCGGCCGACCCGGGGCCGCCGCGCAGCCGCCACGTCAACCAGTCGTGCGGCAGCATCACCCGCGCGGTGCGGTCCGCGAGCGCGCTCTCGTGCTCGGCCATCCAGCGCAGCTTGGACACGGTGATGGCCGCGAGCGGCACGGTGCCGACCGCCTCGGCCCACCGCTCCGGGCCGCCGAGTTCGGCCACGAGGTCGGCCGCGGCCCGCGCGGAGCGGGTGTCGTTCCACAGCAGCGCGTCGCGCACCGGCGCCCCCTCGTCGTCCACGGTGACCAGCCCGTGCTGCTGGCCCGCGACCGCGATGGCGTCCACGTCCCCGAGCAGCCCGTCGCCCGCTTCGAGGAGCGCCCGCCACCAGGCGTCGGGCGCGACCTCCGTGCCGTCCGGATGCGAGGCCCGGCCCCGGCGCAGCACCTCTCCGGTGTCGGCGTCGCAGACGACGACCTTGCAGGACTGAGTGGAGGAGTCCACTCCGGCGACTGTCGGCATGGCGGATCCACTTCCGTACGGGAATGACGCCTGGTCAGGCGCAGGGACGCCATTGGATCCTAGGGCCGGGTGTCAAGAGTCGGAGCCGGGGGCCGGGCCTGAGGCCGGGGGCCCGGGGCCCGTCCCCGGGCCCCGTCAGAACGGCACGCCGCAGTGCAGCAGCACATTCGCGTACGGGCGCGCCTCGCCCGTACGGACCACCAGCCGGGCCCGTGGCGTGTGCGACTTGAGTTCCTCATGGGGGATCAGCCGCAGGGCTGGGCCCGGGAAGAAGCCGTCCAGCAGTGCCGTGGCCCCGGGGTTCGCGGCGCGCACCTCGCGGGCGGCCGTCGCCGACTCCACCACCAGCTCGTCGAGCAGCCCGGTCAGCACCTCGGCGAAGGACGGCACCCCGGCCCGGAAGGCGAGATCGACGACGACGGGGCCGTCCGGGATCGGCATGCCCGCGTCGCAGACCAGCACCGTGTCGGTGTGGCCCAACAGGGCGATCGCGCCCGCGAGATGGCGGTTGAGGATGCCGGCCTTCTTCACTCGCGGCCCTCTCGCCCGGACGCGGCGTTCGGGCCGCCGGTCTCGGCCGGCTGGCCGTTCGGCGCTCCGTCGTCCTCGGCTCCGGCCGTTCGGCCGGGCAGCGCCTTGTCGCCCTCAGCCTCGCCCTCGTCCGCGCCCTCGTCCGCGCCCTCGCCCTCGCCCTCAGCCTCAGTCTCGGCTTCGGCCGTCCGACCGGGCAGTGTCTCGTCCGCCGCCGGGTAGGACTCCTGTGCGCCGGGCCGCGTCACGGCCGCCGCCGCGACCCGCGTGGCGTAGCGGACCGCCGTTTCCAGATCGTCGCCGACGCCCAGCCGCCAGGCCAGCGCCGCCGTGAAGGCGTCGCCCGCGCCGGTGGTGTCCACCGCCGCCACCTTGATGCCCGGCACGCGGACCGCCGGCCCCTCCCCGTCCGCGAGGAGCGCGCCGGCCGCGCCCAGGGTGACCACCACCGAGCGCGGGCCGCGCTCCAGCAGGGCCGCGGCCCACGCCTCGGGGTCGTCGGAGGCGCCCGCCGGATGGCCGTCGAGCAGATAGCGGGCCTCGTGTTCGTTGACGATGAGCGGGTCGCAGGCCGCCAGCACATCGTCGGGCAGCGGGGCGGGCGGCGACGGGTTGAGCACGACGCGGGTGTCGGGGTCCGCGGCCCGTACGGTCTCGGCGACCGTGTCCAGCGGGATCTCCAGCTGCAAGGAGACGGCCCGCGCCGCCGCGAGCAGGCCGCCCGCCGCCCGTACGTCCTCGGGGGAGAGCCGGGCGTTGGCGCCGGGGGAGACGACGATGCTGTTGTCGCCGGACGGGTCGACGGTGATCAGCGCGACGCCGGTGGGCGCACCGCCGACGAGGACGCCGGAGGTGTCGACGCCCGCCGCGCGCTGCGCGTCCAGCAGCAGCCTGCCGTGCGCGTCGTCGCCGACCCGGGCGAGCAGGGCCGTACGGGCGCCGAGCCGGGCGGCGGCCACAGCCTGGTTCGCGCCCTTGCCACCCGGATGGGTGACCAGATCCGAGCCGAGTACCGTCTCACCGGCCTGGGGGCGGCGTTCGACGCCGACCACCAGGTCGGCGTTGGCCGAGCCGACGACCAGCAGGTCGTAGCGGTGCGCGCCGTGCATGTTGATGTGTTCCTCTCGAAAGGCAGCGGGTCGAAGGACAGCGGGTTGAAGGACAGCGGGTTGAAGGACCGCGGGGCCGAGGGCAGCGGGTTGAAGGACAGCAGGGGGCGGGGTCGGGGGCGGCTTCAGGAGAAGTGCGCGACGTTCTTCGCGGTGACGACCTTCACCGGCACCTTCACCGTCTCGCCGACCTTCTCTCCCTTGGTCAGTTTGACGGCGTTCCGCACGGCCAGCCTGCCCAGCTCCTTCGGCTGCTGCGCGACGGTCGCCGCCAGCGAGCCGTCCCTGACCGCCTTGAGCCCGTCCGGCGTGCCGTCGAAGGCGACGACCTTCACGGACTTGCCGGCCTTGGACCCCAGAGCCTTGACCGCGCCCAGCCCCATCTCGTCGTTCTCGGCGAAGACGCCGTTCACGTCCGAGTGTGCCTGGAGGAGGTTGGTCGTCACGTCCAGCCCCTTGGTGCGGTCGAAGTCCGCCGGCTGCTGGGCGGCGATCTTGATGCCGGGGTACGCCTTCAGCCCCTCCCGGAAGCCCTGGCCGCGCTCGCGCGAGGCCGAGGTGCCGGCCGTTCCCTGGAGGACCAGGATGGTGCCCTTGCCGTCCAGCTGCTCCGCGAGCGTCTTGGCGGCGAGCCTGCCGCCCGCGACGTTGTCGGAGGCCACGAGGGTGTCGATGGATGCCTTGTTGACGCCCCGGTCGGCGGCGACGACGGGGATGTCCGCCTTGCCCGCGGCCTTGACGGACGGGCCCGCGGCGTCCGAGTCCACCGGGTTCACGATCATGGCCTTGACGCCCTGACTGGTGAAGTTCTGAATCTGGTTGGCCTGCTGGGAGGCGTCGTTCTGGGCGTCGGTGACGGTCAGTTCGACCCCGGACTTCTCGGCCTCGGCCTGCGCGCCCTCCTTCATCTGCACGAAGAAGGGGTTGTTGAGGGTCGACACCGAGAGCCCGATCTTGGTGGTGCCGCCCGAGTCGCCGGGCCGCAGGAACACCGCGGCCAGCGCCACCGCCGCCACGGCCACCGCGCCGATCGCGATCTTCACCGGCCGGCCGCCCGGCGACCCGCCGCCCGGCCCGGACGCGCCCGCGGGGGCCGGGGAGGACCCGGCGCGGCGGCGCAGCGTGTCGAGGAGCACGGCCAGCGCGATGACGACCCCGATGACGACCTGCTGCCAGAAGGCCGACACGGACAGCAGGTTGAGACCGTTGCGGAGCACGGCGAGGATCAGCGCGCCGACGAACGTACCGGACGCCTTGCCGACGCCGCCCGAGAGGCTGGCCCCGCCGATGACGACGGCCGCGATGGCGTCGAGTTCGTAGCCGTACGCCGCCTGCGGCTGCGCGGAGGAGAGCCGGGAGGCGAGGACGATGCCCGCGATGGCCGCGAAGGCCCCCGACAGGGCGTAGACGACGAGCTTCTGGCGCTTGACGCGGATGCCGGAGAGCCGGGCCGCCTCCTCGTTGCCGCCGATCGCGTACATGGTGCGGCCGATGTACGTACGGGCCAGGATCACCGCGGTGACGACGCCGACCGCCACCATCACGATGACCGGCACGGGCAGCCAGCCGCCGAGCGTGTCACCGAGGCCGGAAATGGAGTCGGGGACGGGCAGCGGGCTGCCCTGGGAGACGACCAGGGCGAGGCCGCGGCCTATGGAGAGCATCGCCAGCGTCGCGATGAACGGCGGTAGTTTGCCGAACGCGATCAGCGCGCCGTTGACCAGGCCGCAGGCGATCCCGGTGCCGATCGCGAGCACGGCCGCCAGCCATACGGGCAGCCCCTCGGAGGTCGCCGTCCAGGCCAGCACGGTCGCGGACAGCGCGGCCACCGAGCCGACCGACAGGTCGATGCCCGCCGAGACGATGACGAAGGTGACGCCGAACGCGAGGATCGCGGTGACGGCCGCCTGCACGCCGACGTTGAGCAGGTTCTGAGTGGTCAGGAAGTCGCCGGACAGCAGCGACATCGCCACCACCAGCACCACCAGGGCGCTCAGTGCGCCGTTGTCGAGCAGCACCCGGCGCAGCACCGGGGCCGCGCCCGACGGGCGGTCGCCCTTGCGAGTGTCAGTGGCCACGGGAGCCCTCCCCATCCTTCTCGGCGTTCGTGTCTGTCGTCGCGGCCGGCCGGGTCCGTACGGCCAGGGCCATCACGGCGTCCTGCGTGGCGTCCTGTGCGGCGAGTTCGCCCGCGATCCGGCCCTGGGCCATGACCAGGACCCGGTCGCTCATGCCCAGTACCTCGGGGAGGTCGCTGGAGACCATCAGGACCGCGTGGCCCGAGGCCGTGAGCTCGTTGATGAGCTGGTAGATCTCGACCTTGGCGCCGACGTCGATGCCGCGCGTCGGCTCGTCGAGGATCAGCAGCCTGGAGTCGGCCAGCAGCCACTTGCCGATGACGACCTTCTGCTGATTGCCGCCGGACAGGGTCCGTACGTGCTGGTCGAGGGAGGCCATCCGGACCGCGAGCCGCTCGGCGATCCGGGCGGCGGCCCGCCGCTGCCCGGCCCGGTCCACGAGGCCCGCGCGGGTGGCGTGGCCGAGGGTGACCAGGCCGAGGTTCTCCTGCACGGAGGCGTCCAGGAGCAGGCCCTGGCCCTTGCGGTCCTCCGGTACGAGGCCGATCCCGGCCTCCAGCGCGGCGTTGACGTCGTGCCGGGGCAGCGGCCGGCCGGCCATCTCGACGGTGCCCGTGTCGTACGGGTCGGCGCCGAACACGGCCCGTACGACCTCGGTGCGGCCCGCGCCGACCAGCCCGGCCAGGCCCACGACCTCACCGGCCCGCACCTCGAAGGCGATGTCCTGGAAGCTGTCGCCGCGGGTGAGGCCCTCGACGCGCAGCAGGGGGGCCGCGGCCCGTTCGACGCCGGTGCTCTCGCGCGGGTACTGCGCCTCGATGGAGCGGCCGACCATCAGCCGCACCAGTTCGTCCTCGGGGGTGTCGGCCGGGGCCTGGGTGATGCTGCGGCCGTCGCGCAGGACGGTGACGCGGTCGCCGAGGGCGGCGATCTCCTCCAGGTGGTGGGTGATGAAGACGATGCCGACGCCGTTCCCGCGCAGCGCCCGGACGATCCGGAAGAGTCTGTCCACCTCTTCGGTGGTGAGCACGGCGGTCGGCTCGTCCATGATCAGGACGCGGGCGTCGAGGGAGAGCGCCTTGGCGATCTCGACCATCTGGAGCCGGGCGATGCCCAGTTCGCGCACGCGGGTGCGGGGGGAGACGTCGACGCCGACCCGGTCGAGGAGCTCGGCGGCGGCGCTCTCCATCGCCTTGCGGTCGACGAAGCCGAGGCGGCGGGGCTGGCGGCCGAGGAAGATGTTCTCGGCGACGCTCAGGTCCGGTACGAGGTTGAACTCCTGGTAGATGGTGGCGATGCCGAGCCGCTCCGCGTCCTGCGCGCCGTGGATGCGTACGGGCTCGCCGCCGACGAGGATGCGGCCGGCGTCCGGGCGGTGGGCTCCGGAGAGCATCTTGATGAGCGTGGACTTGCCCGCGCCGTTCTCGCCGAGCAGGACGTGCACCTCACCGGCGCGCAGGTCGAAGTCGACGCTGTCGAGCGCGACCACGCCGGGGAAGGTCTTGCGGACGCCTTCCATGCGGAGCAGTTCGACGGGTTCCGGGGGCGTCGGGTCGGTACGGTCCTGCGACGGGTTTGTACGGTCCTTCAACGGTCACTCACTCCCTTCGGGCTCGCCGCAGGAGCGGCGCTTGACGAGGCGGGCGGACAGGGTGACGGACTCGGCGCCGCGGCCCTCGACGACGTCGATCAGGGCCCGGACGGCGGCGCGGCCCAGCTCGCCGGTGGGCTGGGCGACGGCGGTGACCGGCGGGTCGGTGTGCACGAACCAGGGGATGTCGTCGAACGCGGCGAGGGCGAGGTCGCGGGGCACCCGCAGGCCGCGGGCGCGGATCTCGTCCATCGCGCCGAGCGCCATCAAGTTGTCGGCGGCGAAGACGGCTTCGGGCGGCCGGGGCAGGTCGAGGAAGCGCGCCGTGGCGCGCCGCCCGCTGTCCGCCTGGAAGTCGCCCTGGCCGATGTACTCGGGCGGCAGGGCGAGCCCGTACGCGCGCAGGGCGTCCCGGAACGCGCCGACGCGCTCGCTGCCCGTGGTGGTCGCGGCGGGCCCGGCGATGATGGCGAGGCGGCGGTGGCCGAGGGCGTGGAGGTGGGCGACGAGGTCGCGTACGGCGGCGTGGCCGTCGGTGCGGACCACGGGCACGCCGACGCCCGCGATCCAGCGGTCCACGAAGACCATGGGGGTGCCGGCGCGGGCCGCCTGGAGCATCAGGGGGGAGCCGCCGTCGGTGGGGCTGACCAGCAGGCCGTCGATGCGGCGGTCCAGGAGCGTACGGACGTGGTGGTCCTGGAGGTCGGGCCGCTCGTCGGCGTTGCCGATGATCACGCTGTAGCCGAGGGCGCGGGCGGCGTCCTCGACGGAGCGGGCCAGTTCGGTGAAGAAGGGGTTGAGGACGTCGCTGATGACGAGGCCGAGGGTGCGGGTCTGGTCGGTGCGCAGGGAGCGGGCCACGGCGTTGGGGCGGTAGCCGAGTTCGGCGACGGCCGCGAGGACGCGGGCGCGGGTGTCCGGGCGTACGGAGGGGTGGTCGTTGAGCACCCGGGAGACCGTGGCTGCGGAGACTCCGGCGCGGCCGGCCACGTCTTTGATGCCGATGCCCGCCATGGGCGCACCACCTCATTGTGGAATCGATTGCACGGGTGATTGGAAACGATTACATCGGGGTGGGTCAAGGGGTGGGCGAGGGGTCGACATCTGATCGTGACTGTCGGGTGGCGGTGGCGGTGGCGGTGGCGGTGGCGGTGGAGGGGGAGGGGGAGCTTGGCGGACGGGGCCTGGTCGGGCTGGACCGGACCGGGCCGGGTCGGGCCGGGTCGGGCCGGGTCGGGCTGGACTGGGGTGGGTAGCCGGTCGCCGGGTCGGGGGCTCGGGCGGTGGGGCCGGGGTGGGGCGATCCGGCTCGGGTGGCGGGGCCGGGTGGCGGTGTCGGGGCAGGCCGATCGGGATCGGTCGGCGGGCCCGGGGCGGGTCGATCCGGCCCGGAACGATCGGCGGAAGGGCAGATGGAAGGGCTGGTCGGAGGGCTGGTCGGAGGGGGCGGGCGGGTAAGCGGAAGGGGGCTGTTCAGAAGTTATCCACAGGCTCACGCGGGTGTCCGGGCCCGGCGGTACCGTCGTGCCATGTCCCAGCAAGCGGTCCTTGAAGCGGTACTGGAACGGATCACCTACGCCAACGAGGAGAACGGCTACACGGTCGCCCGTGTCGACACCGGACGCGGCGGCGGCGATCTCCTCACGGTGGTCGGCTCGCTGCTCGGCGCGCAGCCGGGGGAGTCGCTGCGCATGGAGGGCCGTTGGGGCTCGCACCCGCAGTTCGGCCGCCAGTTCACCGTGGAGAACTACACCACCGTGCTGCCCGCCACCATCCAGGGCATCCGCCGCTATCTGGGCTCCGGCCTGATCAAGGGCATCGGGCCGAGGATCGCCGACCGGATCACCGAGCACTTCGGCACGGACACCCTCGATGTCATCGAGCAGCAGCCGGGACGCCTCGTCGAGGTGCCCGGACTCGGCCCGAAGCGCACGAAGATGATCGCGGCGGCCTGGGAGGAGCAGAAGGCCATCAAGGAGGTCATGGTCTTCCTCCAGGGAGTCGGCGTCTCCACCTCCATCGCGGTGCGCATCTACAAGAAGTACGGTGACGCCTCCATCTCCGTGGTGCGCAATGAGCCCTATCGGCTCGCGGCCGATGTGTGGGGCATCGGCTTCCTGACCGCCGACCGGATCGCCCAGTCGGTCGGCATCCCGCACGACAGCCCCGAGCGGGTCAAGGCCGGTCTCCAGTACGCCCTTTCGCAGTCCACCGATCAAGGGCACTGCTATCTCCCCGAGGAGCGGCTGATCGCCGACGCGGTCAAGCTGCTCCAGGTCGACACCGGTCTGGTCATCGACTGTCTCGGCGAACTGGCCGCGGACGAGGAGGGGGTGGTCCGCGAGAGCGTGCCCGGTCCCGACGGGCAGCCCGTCACCGCGGTCTATCTCGTCCCCTTCCACCGGGCCGAGCTGTCCCTGGCGGCCCAACTGCGGCGGCTGCTGCGGGCGGAGGAGGACCGGCTGCCCGCTTTCCGCACCGTCGAGTGGGACAAGGCGCTGGCCTGGCTCGCGGACCGTACGGGGGCTGAGCTGGCCCCCGAGCAGCGGGCGGCGGTGCGGCTCGCGCTCACGGAGAAGGTCGCGGTGCTGACCGGCGGCCCGGGCTGCGGCAAGTCCTTCACCGTGCGGTCGGTGGTGGAGCTGGCCCGCGCCAAGAAGGCCAAGGTGGTGCTGGCCGCGCCGACCGGCCGGGCCGCCAAGCGGCTCTCGGAGCTGACCGGGGCCGAGGCCGGCACCGTGCACCGGCTGCTGGAGCTGAGGCCCGGCGGCGACGCCGCGTATGACAAGGACCGGCCGCTGGAGGCCGATCTGGTGGTGGTCGACGAGGCGTCGATGCTCGATCTGCTCCTCGCCAACAAGCTGATCAAGGCCGTGGCGCCGGGCGCGCATCTGCTGCTCGTCGGGGATGTGGACCAGCTCCCGTCGGTCGGCGCGGGGGAGGTGCTGCGGGACCTGCTCGCGGAGGGGGGGCCGGTCCCGGCCGTCCGGCTGACCCGGATCTTCCGGCAGGCGCAGCAGTCCGGCGTGGTGACCAACGCGCACCGCATCAACTCCGGCGCGCCGCCCATCACCCAGGGGCTGGCGGACTTCTTCCTCTTCGCCGAGGACGACACCGAGGAGGCGGGGCGGCTGACCGTGGACGTGGCGGCGCGGCGCATCCCCGCCAAGTTCGGCCTCGACCCGCGCCGGGACGTGCAGGTGCTGGCCCCCATGCACCGCGGTCCGGCCGGTGCGGGGACGCTCAACGGGCTGCTTCAGCAGGCGATCACGCCCGCCCGGCCGGAGGTGCCGGAGCGGCGGTTCGGCGGCCGGGTCTTCCGGGTCGGCGACAAGGTCACCCAGATCCGCAACAACTACGAGAAGGGCGAGAACGGCGTCTTCAACGGCACGGTCGGCGTCGTCACCGGTCTGAACGTGGAGGAGCAGCGGCTGACCGTGCGCACGGACGAGGACGAGGAGGTGCCGTACGACTTCGACGAGCTGGACGAACTGGCACACGCGTACGCGGTGACGATCCACCGCTCGCAGGGCAGCGAGTACCCGGCGGTGGTGATCCCCGTCACCACCGGGGCGTGGATGATGCTCCAGCGCAATCTGCTGTATACCGCCGTGACCCGGGCGAAGCGGCTCGTGGTGCTGGTGGGCTCCAGAAAGGCGCTGGGGCAGGCGGTGCGGACGGTCTCAGCGGGTAGGCGGTGCACCGCGCTGGATTATCGCCTCGGCGGCGGCATACGTGATGCATAAATATTCAACATGCTCCGGAGGGTCCCCAGGTTTCCCCAAGTGGGGCGAAGGGGGCAGTATGGGCAGGCTAGGCGGCACTGAGTGCCGCGCATAGGCCCTTTGGCCGACCCCGAGTGCACGTGCATGGTCCAAATGGGGGAAGGTAGAGGGAGTCAGGGCACCTCGAAGAAGAGGCACAACGTCGGTGAGGGATGACGTGAGCGACAACTCTGTAGTACTGCGGTACGGGGACGGCGAATACAGCTACCCGGTGGTCGACAGCACCGTCGGCGACCAGGGCTTCGATATCGGCAAGCTTCGCGCCCAGACCGGTCTGGTGACCCTGGACAGCGGTTACGGCAACACTGCCGCGTACAAATCCGCGATCACCTACCTCGACGGCGAGCAGGGCATCCTGCGCTACCGCGGGTACCCGATCGAGCAGCTGGCGGAGCACAGCACGTTCCTGGAGACGGCGTTCCTGCTGATAAACGGTGAGCTGCCGACCGTCGACGAGCTGTCGACGTTCAAGGGCGAGATCACCCAGCACACGCTGCTGCACGAGGATGTGAAGCGGTTCTTCGACGGCTTCCCGCGTGACGCGCACCCGATGGCGATGCTGTCGTCCGTGGTCAGCGCGCTGTCCACGTTCTACCAGGACAGCCACAACCCGTTCGACGAGAAGCAGCGCCACCTCTCCACGATCCGGCTGCTGGCCAAGCTGCCCACGATCGCGGCGTACGCGTTCAAGAAGTCGGTCGGCCAGCCCGTCGTCTACCCGCGCAACGACCTCGGGTATGTCGAGAACTTCCTGCGCATGACCTTCTCGGTGCCCGCCGCCGACTATGACCTGGACCCGGTCGTCGCCGGCGCGCTGGACAAGCTGCTGATCCTGCACGCCGACCACGAGCAGAACTGCTCCACCTCGACCGTGCGGCTCGTCGGCTCCTCGCAGGCCAATCTGTTCGCCTCCATCTCGGCGGGCATCAACGCGCTGTGGGGCCCGCTGCACGGCGGTGCCAACCAGTCGGTGCTGGAGATGCTGGAAGGCATCAAGCAGTCCGGCGGCGACGTCGACACCTTCATCCGCAAGGTGAAGAACAAGGAAGACGGCGTGAAGCTCATGGGCTTCGGGCACCGCGTCTACAAGAACTTCGACCCCAGGGCGAAGATCATCAAGGCCGCGGCGCACGATGTCCTCTCTGCCCTGGGCAAGGACGACGAGCTGCTCGACATCGCGCTCAAGCTCGAAGAGCACGCGCTGGCCGACGACTACTTCGTGGAGCGCAAGCTCTACCCGAACGTCGACTTCTACACCGGCCTCATCTACCGGGCCATGGGCTTCCCGACCGAGATGTTCACCGTGCTCTTCGCGCTCGGTCGGCTCCCCGGCTGGATCGCCCAGTGGCACGAGATGATCAAGGAGCCCGGTTCCCGCATCGGCCGCCCGCGCCAGATCTACACGGGCATCGTCGAGCGCGACTTCATCCCGGTGGAGCAGCGCTGACGGCTGTCCGCGAGCCGCACGGCGCCGCTGCGCGCGATGCTGTTGTACGAAGCGGCGCCGCTGTGCGAAGCGGCGCCGCTGCTGTGCGCGGCGCCGTGCGCCGTATCGCCCGTATGTAGCGCCGTGCGCCGTGCGGGCCGTACGCCATGTCGCCCGTACGTGGCGCCGCGTCGAGCGCCTCCATGCGGAGCGCCGAGCGCGGCGCGTGCGGCGCGTTATAGGGAAAGCGCCCCGCTACCGATCCCCCCACGGGTCGGAGCGGGGCGCTTCCCGTTTCCCGGTTCGGATTCCCCCCACGGGATCCGGCCGGGAGCCTGGACGCCGGTTCGCACCGGCGTACGCCTTGACGCGATCTGCCGGGACGCGTACATACGGGAGGGCCGCTCAAAGCTCCCCGGGCACGTCGCCCCGGCCACGCGTGGCCACCATCGTCCCCCAAGACGATGCAGCACTACCCGGTTAGACCAGCGACCCCCCGCAATGGTTACCCCCCGATCGTTGTGATCTGCGTCTCTTGCCATAAGGGACGTAAAAGGGCAAGAGCCTCGATCTGAAGATCAAGGCTCTCGGGTGTGGGTGTTGTGTCACTTATGTGGATTAGGTGAAGGAACGGAGTCTCAGGCTGTTTGTCACCACGAAGACCGAGGAGAAGGCCATCGCGGCCCCCGCGATCATCGGGTTGAGCAGTCCGGCCGCCGCGAGCGGCAGCGCCGCCACGTTGTAGCCGAAGGCCCAGAAGAGGTTGCCCTTGATGGTGGCCAGGGTCCGGCGGGAGAGCCGGATCGCGTCCGCGGCCACCCGCAGATCGCCGCGTACGAGCGTCAGATCGCCCGCCTCGATCGCCGCGTCCGTCCCCGTGCCCATGGCGAGCCCCAGGTCGGCCGTGGCCAGGGCGGCGGCGTCGTTGACGCCGTCACCGACCATCGCGACCGTACGGCCCTCGCCCTGGAGCCGCTTGACCACGTCCACCTTGTCCTGCGGCAGCACCTCCGCGAAGACCATGTCGTCCGGGGAGTCCATGCCGATCTCCCGGGCCACCGATTCGGCCACCGCCCTGTTGTCGCCGGTCAGCAGCACCGGGGCGAGCCCCAGCGCCCGCAGCCGCGCCACCGCCTCGGCGCTGGACTCCTTCACGGTGTCGGCCACCGCGAGGACACCCCGTGCCACGCCGTCCCAGGCCACGGCCACCGCCGTACGCCCCTCGGCCTCGGCAGCGGCCTTCGCCGAGGCCAGCCCGTCGGGCAGCTCGATCGACCAGTCGCTCAGCAGCTTCTCGCGCCCCACCAGCACCGCGTGTCCGTCGACCACGCCCTGGACGCCGAGCCCGGCCACGTTCTCGAAGTTCTCCGGTACCGGCAGGGCGCCCGTCCGCTCGACCGCGCCGTCCGCGATGGCGCGGGCGATCGGGTGCTCGGAGGCGTGCTCCAGCGCACCGGCCAGCCGCAGCAGCTCCCGCTCGCTCACGCCCGGCGCGGCGATGACGTCGTGCAGCCCCATCCGGCCCGTGGTCACGGTGCCCGTCTTGTCCAGCACCACGGTGTCCACCCGGCGCGTGGACTCCAGCACCTCGGGGCCCTTGATGAGGATGCCGAGCTGCGCGCCCCGGCCCGTACCGACCATGAGGGCGGTCGGCGTGGCGAGCCCCAGGGCGCACGGGCAGGCGATGATCAGGACGGCCACGGCGGCCGTGAACGCGGCGGTCGCGTCGCCCGTCGCCAGCAGCCAGCCGGCCAGTGTGCCCAGCGCGATCACCAGCACGACGGGGACGAAGACGCCGGAGATGCGGTCCGCGAGGCGCTGCACCTCCGCCTTGCCGTTCTGCGCGTCCTCCACCAGCCGCGCCATCCGCGCCAGCTGGGTGTCCGAGCCGACGCGCGTCGCCTCGACGACGAGCCGGCCCGAGGTGTTCACGGTCGCGCCGGTCACGGTGTCGCCGACGCCCACGTCCACCGGCACCGACTCGCCCGTCAGCATTGACGCGTCGACCGCCGAACCGCCCTCGACGACCGTGCCGTCGGTGGCGATCGTCTCCCCGGGCCGTACGACGAAGCGGTCGCCGACCGCGAGCCGGGAGACCGGTACGCGCTCCTCGCGCCCGTCCCGCAGCACCGCGACGTCCCGCGCGCCCAGTTCCAGCAGGGCGCGCAGCGCCGCGCCCGCCTTCCGCTTGGACTTCGCCTCCAGATAGCGGCCGATGAGGATGAACGTGGTCACCCCGGCCGCGGCCTCCAGGTAGATGGACGAGGACCCGCCGGTCCGGGAGACGGTGAGGTCGAAGCCGTGCCGCATCCCGGGCATCCCGGCGTCGCCGAAGAACAGCGCCCACAGTGACCAGCCGAGGGCCGCGAGGGTGCCGATGGAGACGAGGGTGTCCATGGTGGCCGCGCCGTGCCGGGCGTTGGTCCAGGCGGCCCGGTGGAAGGGCAGCGCGCCCCAGACCACGACGGGGGCCGCCAGCGTCAGGGAGAGCCACTGCCAGTTGTCGAACTGGAGGGCGGGCACCATCGCCAGCAGTACGACGGGCACGGAGAGCGTGAGCGAGACGAGCAGCCGCTGCCGCAGCGCGGCCGTTTCGCCGTCGCCCCGTTCCGCCCCGGCCTGTCCGGCCTCGCCCTGTCCGTCCGCTGCCCGGTCCGGCCCGGAGCCGGCGGTCTCGGGCTCGTTCCCGGGCTCGCTCTTGGGCTCGGCGGAGTAGCCCGTCTTCTCCACGGTGGCGACGAGGTCGCCGACCTCGACTCCGTCGGCGTAGGCGACGCGCGCTTTCTCGGTGGCGAAGTTGACGGTGGCGGCGACGCCTTCCATCCGGTTGAGCTTCTTCTCGACGCGCGCGGCGCAGGACGCGCAGGTCATGCCGCCGATCGAGAGTTCGACCCGGTTGCTGTGCTCCACCGTGGTTTCGGGGGCCGTGCTGGTCATGACGGTTCTCCTGGGAGGAGGGCCGGGCCGTGCGGCGGCAGTATCAGCTGAGCGGTACGGCCCGGCGGGGGAGGGTGCCTCGGGGGCGGACGGTCAGGCCAGACCCACGAGCTCGTAACCGGCCTCGTCGATCGCGGCGCGGACGGCCGCCTCGTCGAGCGGGGCGGCGGAGACCACGGTCACCAGGCCGGTGGCGGCGACGGCCTCGACGGAGGCGACGCCGTCGAGGGCGGAGAGCTCCTCGCGCACCGCGCCCTCGCAGTGGCCGCAGGTCATTCCGGTCACCTTGTAGACGGTGGTGGCGGTGTTCGTCTCGGCGGTCATGGTCTCTCCTCGGCTCGTTCGGGCGGTCACTCCAGGCGCGCCCATCGCTTCTGACAGTGTCAACACTATACCCCCTAGGGGTATTCCGTGCGGGGAAACCGAAGGGGTGGCGGGGGTGTACGCACCGGTGGACGCGAAGGGCCCCGCGCCGCACGGGGTCGCGCGATACGGGGCCGGAGGGGGCTACGGGCTGGTCAGGCTGGTCGGTGGGTCAGTTCTTCGGGTCGCGACGAGCGCGATTGCCCGGGCGGCGGGCCACCCAGGCGCGGACGGTGTCGGCGAACCAGAACGGCTTGCCGCCCTCCACCTGGTCGGGCGGCGGCAGCAGCCCGTGCTTCCGGTAGGACCGCACGGTGTCCGTCTGTACGCCGATGTGGGCGGCGATCTCCCTGTAGGACCAAAGCCTCCGGTCGGTCATCTTCGCGCCTCTCCGCGGTGCCGCAGCCACGGATGGGGGTCCGTCGGGGGAGCTGCGGCGCGGCCGCTCGTGATCAGTCAGCCTGTGCCCAATGAGCGACGCTGAGTAATGAACTGAGGGGTCCTGTTGACGGCCTGTGACGGAAGACCCGCGTAAGCGTGACGGCTGTGACCATGTGGGGACGGCTGTGACAATCCGGGCGCGGCTGTCCGAGGACCGCAGGCCACCGCCCTCTTCCCCCTCCCCATGTCCCTCGGCCGCCGGCCCGGGAGCGGTGGCCATGACCGCGAGCCCCGGCGCCCCACAGAGACCATCCGCCCTCGGAGAGCCGCCCCTCAGAGCCTCCCCCGAGCGGCCGCCGCCTCCTCGGTGATCTCCGCCAGCGCCACCGGGCGCCCCGTCAGCCGGGAGCGCTCGCACGCCTCGGCGACCAGCAGCGCGTGCAGCGCCTCCTGGCCGGAGCACGGATTCGGGGCCTCGCCCGCGGCCGCCCGTACGAAGGCCGCGAGCTCCGCCCGGTACGCGGCCTCGAACCGTTCCAGGAAGCCGGCCCAGGGCCGCTCCGGCGCCGCGGGTCCGCCCGGTTCGGCGGAGGCGAAGGGCGTACGGGCGTCCAGCCCGACCACCAGCTGGCCGCGCTCGCCCGCCAGTTCCATCCGTACGTCGTACCCCGCGCCGTTGTAGCGGGTGGCGGTCGCCGTGACCAGCGTGCCGTCGTCCAGGGTGAGCAGCGCCGCCGCCGTGTCCACGTCGCCCGCCGCGCGGAAGAACTCCGCGCCGTTCGCCGAGCCGCGCGCGAAGACCTCCACCACCTCACGCCCCGTCAGCCAGCGCACGGCGTCGAAGTCGTGCACCAGGCAGTCCCGGATCAGCCCGCCGGACAGCGGCAGGAACTCGGCAGGCGGGGGCGCGGCGTCCGAGGTGACGGCCCGGATGGTGTGCAGCCGGCCGAGCCGCCCGGACCGCAGCGCCTCGCGCGCCGCCCGGTACCCGGCGTCGAAGCGGCGCTGAAAGCCCATCTGGAGCATGGTGCCCGCCGCCTCGACCTCGTGCAGCGCGCGGAGCGTGCCCGGCAGGTCGAGGGCGATGGGCTTCTCGCAGTAGGCGGGCAGCCCGGCGCGGGCCGCCCGGGCGATCAGGCCGGCGTGCGCGGCGGTCGCGGTGGCGATCACCACGGCGTCCACGCCCGCGGCGAAGACCGCGTCGACCGACTCGGCCGCCCGCGCGCCGACCCGGTCCGCGAGCGCGGCGGCGCGGGCCGCGTCGGTGTCGCCGATCAGCAGTTCGCCGACACCGTCCGTACCGGCGAGGGCCGCGGCGTGGAAGGAGCCGATCCGGCCCGCGCCGAGAAAACCGATGCGCATGAGGGGAGCTCCTGACGTTGGCTGTCGTGGCGGGCGGGGCCGGTCAGCGGCGCGCCGTCGGTGACCGGCCCCCACTTGAGGGGCCCGAAGCGCCGCTCCATGAAGGGCTCTCAGCGGTAGAGCGCCGGACGTTCGACGAGGTCCACGGCCACCCGCTCGCCGGTCGCCTGGGCGCGTACGCCCGCCTCGCAGACGGCGGCCGCCGCGTAGCCGTCCCAGCAGCTGGGGCCCTCGACCTCGCCGCGCCGGGTCGCGTCCACCCAGCGCCGCACCTGCCGGTCGTACGCCTCCTCGAAGCGCTCCACGAAGCCGGGGGCGATCCCGGTGCCCCAGCGGCCGGCGGCGTTGGTGAACACGCCGTGCTCGTCGCCGATCCGGGCGGTGCCGCTCTCGCCGACCGCCTCGCACGTCACCTGGTAGCCGAAGCCGCAGTTGACGAACAGTTCGGTGTCCACGACCCGGCCCCCGGCGGTCTCGAAGACGATGAGCTGGGGATCGCTGAGCCCCTCGGGGGCCTTGCCGGAGGCCGTCGGGCGCAGCACGCGGACGGCGGTGATCTCCTCGTCCAGCAGCCAGCGGGTGACGTCGATCTCGTGCACGGCCGAGTCGTGGATCATCATCGCGTCGGTGAAGCCGGGCGGTGTGTCGGCGTTGCGGTGTTTGTTGTGCAGCATCAGCGTGCGGCCGAAGGCGCGTTCGTCGATGAGCCGCTTGAGCTTCAGATAGTCGGCGTCGTAGCGGCGCATGAAGCCGACCTGTACGCGCCGGTGGCCGAGCCGCTGTTCCGCCGCCAGGACGCGCAGCGCGGAGGCCGGGTCCGGGGTGAGCGGCTTCTCGCACAGGACGGGCAGGTCGCGCTCGAACGCAGCCAGCAGCGCCGCCTCGTGGGCCGCGCCGGGCGAGGCGATGAGGACGGCGTCGACGTCCGGGGCGGCCATGGCGGCGGTCGGGTCGGTGTAGGCCGTACAGCCCTCGATGCCGTCCGCCGCGGCCTCGGCCCGGGCCCGGTCGATGTCGACGACGGCCGCGACGCGCGCGCCGCTGATGACGCCGTCGAGCCGGCGCACGTGGTCCGCGCCCATCCGGCCGGTGCCGATGACGGCTACGCCGAGGGTTCCCAGCAAAGTCATGTCGTCCCTTGGGTGGTGTGGTGCGGGCGTCGGTGGCCGGACCGCGCTCCGGGCCGGTCCGGCGGTTCTCGGGCTGAGGCGGTCACGCCCCGCAGGACCGCAGGAAGCGCCTGGTGCGCTCGGCGATCGGGAGCGGCGCGTCCGGCGCGCAGGGGTACATGTCCTGCTCGACGATGGCGAACAGGTCGACGCCGAGGCGCTGCGCCGCCGCCAGTACGGGCTCCAGCGCGGGCTCGCCGCGCGGCGGTTCGCACATCACGCCCTGTGCGACGGCCGGACCGAACGGCGTCTTGTTCCTGACGACGTCGGCGAGGATCTCCGGGGCCACCTGCTTGAGGTGGAGGTAGCCGATCCGCTCGCCGTAGGTCTCGATGAGTTTGACGCTGTCGCCGCCGCAGTACGCGTAGTGGCCGGTGTCCAGGCAGAGGTTCACCAGGTCCGGGTCGGTGGCGTCGAGGAACCGCTCGACGTGCTCCTCGGAGTCGATGTGGGTGTCGGCGTGCGGATGGACGACGATGTCGAGCCCGTAGCGGTCGCGCACCTCGCGGCCCAGCCGCTCCATGCCGCGCGCGAGGTCGTTCCACTGCTCGGCGGTGAGTTCGGAGTCCTCGATGATCTCGGCGGTCTTGTCGTCGCGCCAGAAGGACGGGATGACGACGAGGTGCCGCGCGCCCATCGCCCGGGTCAGCCCGGCGACCTTCGCCACGTGCGCCCAGGTCGCGTCCCAGGTGGCCGGGCCGCGGTGCAGCGAGGTGAAGACCGTACCGGCGGAGACCCGGAGCCCGCGCCGGCCGGTCTCCTCGCGGAGCCGCTCCGCCTCGCTGGGCAGATAGCCGTACGGGCCCAGCTCGATCCACTCGTAGCCGGCCCCGGAGACCTCGTCCAGGAACCGCTGCCAGGGGACTTGCCGCTCGTCGTCGGGGAACCAGACCCCCCATGAATCGGGTGCCGAACCGACCCGAATCCGGTCCAGGACGGCTGTTTCGGGGCGAGGTGCGGACATGCTGCGGCTCTCCTTTCACCGGTCGGCGGTGACCGGGAAGGCAAAGGTCGGGTCGCGGGTCAGCCTCTATGGAGGTCCGGCGACTGTCAAGACTTCGTCCTGACATACGGACTTAAGGACTTTGTAACCCGGAGGTCGTTCCAGGGGGGTGCGCGAGGAAGGTAAGAATGTAAGGACAAATTGTTGACAGGGTGCGAATCCGCCCGTTAGACCTGTGCCAGGCAAGAGCCCGTGACGGGGCGAGAGCCTGATCCGGAGCAGGGGTTCGAGCCGGCGCGGAAGCCGGAGCAGCGGCCTGAGCCTGAGCCGGAGCCGGAAGGCCGAGGATCACGAAGGGGCGCCGAGGACCGCGACGGGCCGCCGAGGACCGCGTCGAGTCGCCGAGGTGCGCCAAGCGCCACCGAGAACTGCCAGGGACCACCGAGGAAGGCCGAAGAACACCGAAGAACGCCATGGACCGTGACGGAACGCGAAGGGGCACCCATGACCGAGCCGTACGACCTGATCACGATGGGACGCATCGGGGTCGACATCTACCCGCTCCAGACCGGCGTGCCGCTGGCGCGGGTGGAGACCTTCGGCAAGTTCCTCGGCGGCTCCGCCACCAACGTCGCCGTCGCCGCGGCCCGCCTCGGCCGCCGCTCCGCCGTTATCAGCCGCACCGGCGCGGACCCTTTCGGGGACTACGTCCACCAGGCGCTGCGCGACTTCGGCGTGGACGACCGGTGGGTCACCCCCGTCGACCGGTACCCCACCCCCGTCACCTTCTGCGAGATCTTCCCGCCCGACGACTTCCCGCTGTACTTCTACCGCCTCCCCAAGGCCCCCGACCTGGACATCCGCCCGGACGAAGTGGACTTGGACGCCGTCCGCGCCGCCCGCGTCTTCTGGATGACCGGCACCGGGCTGTGCGAGGAGCCCAGCCGCTCCGCCACCCTCACCGCCCTCGAAGCCCGCGCCGCCGCCCCCGGCCGCCACACCGTCTTCGACCTCGACTGGCGCCCCATGTTCTGGGGTGGCGAGGGCGGCGCGTCCGGCTCCGGCGGCGCGGGCGGTCCCGCCGCGCGCGCCGCCGCACGCCCCTACTACGAGGCGGCGCTCGCCCACGCCACCGTCGCGGTCGGCAACCTCGACGAGGCCGAAGTCGCCACCGGCGTACGGGATCCGTGGGACTGCGCCCGCGCCCTGCTGGAGACCGGCGTCGAACTCGCCGTCATCAAGCAGGGGCCCAAGGGCGTGCTCGCCGTCCACCGCGACGGCCGCACCGCCGAGGTGCCGCCCACCCCCGTCGACGTCGTCAACGGCCTCGGCGCGGGCGACTCCTTCGGCGGCGCCCTCTGCCACGGACTGCTCAGCGGCTGGGAGCTGAAGCCGGCGATGCGTTACGCCAACGCCGCCGGCGCCATCGTCGCCTCCCGGCTGGCCTGCTCCTCCGCCATGCCGACCGCTGCCGAGGTCGACGACTTCCTCGCCGGGCGGCGCTGACCGGCCCCGCCGCCCGTGACCGCGCCGCGTGACCGCGCCCCGCCCCGCCCCAGCCGACGGACCGCCTCACACTCGCGGCCCCACCCCCTCTCCGCCCGCGGGATACGGCCCCCAAGCCCGTACACCGGGGTCCCCAGCCCGTACGCCGAGACCCGCCCCCAAGCCCGTACGCGCCCCCGCACAAGGAAGTGAGAACCCCCTTGACCACTCGCATCTCCGACATCGTGGCGACGCGGGCGCGCCATCCCGAGGCCATCGCCGAGGCCGCCGCCGAGCGCCCCCGCCGCCCCCTCGTCGGCGGCAGCGGCCGGCTGATGATCATCGCCGCCGACCACCCCGCCCGCGGCGCACTCGCCGTCGGCGACCGCAGACTCGCCATGGCCAACCGCGTCGACCTGCTGGAACGCATGTGCCTGGCGCTGGCCCGGCCCGGCGTCGACGGGGTCCTCGCCACCGCCGACATCCTGGAGGACCTGCTCCTCCTCGGAGCGCTCGACGGCAAGGTCGCCATGGGCTCCATGAACCGCGGCGGACTCGCCGGCGCCGCCTTCGAGATGGACGACCGGTTCACCGGCCACCGCCCCGAGGACCTCGCCCGGCTCCGCTTCGACGCCGGCAAACTCCTGCTGCGCATCGACTACGACGACCCCGGCTCGCTCTCCACCATGGAGGCCGCCGCCCGCGTCATCGACGCCATGGCCGCCCGCCGACTGCCCGTCTTCGTCGAGCCGTTCATCTCCCGCCGCGTCGACGGCAAGGCCAGGAACGACCTCGGCGCCGAGGCCGTCACCACGTCCGTGGCCATCGCCGCCGGGCTCGGCGGCACCTCCGCGTACACCTGGCTCAAACTCCCCGTCACCCGCGACCCCGACGACATGGCCCAGGTCTGCGAGACCTCCACACTGCCCGTCGTGCTGCTCGGCGGCGAGGTCGGCGCCTCGCCCGAGAGCCAGGCCGGGGCGTACGAGAAGTGGCGCAAGGCGCTGCGCCTGCCCACCGTCCAGGGGCTGGTCGTCGGCCGCTCCCTGCTCTACCCCGCGGACGGGGACGTGGCGGCGGCCGTGGACACCGCCGTCGGACTCCTGTGAGACCGCCCGCCGCGCCCCGACGCCCGCCGCGCCCCGACGCCCGCCGCGCCCCGCGCCCGCCGTGCCCCGACGCCCGCTGTATCCCGCCGCCCCCTCGCAGGAGACTGAGCGCATGACCGCCACCCGCACCTTCCACCTCCCGGCGGGAACCGCCGCCGACGGCCCGTACACCCTCGACATCGACCCGAAGCGGGCCGGCTGGACCCACGCCGGCCTCCGCGTCCTCGACCTCCCGCCCGGCGGCTCGCACACCCTCGCCGCCGGCGACAGCGAATGGATCGTGCTGCCGCTGGCCGGGGCCTGCGCCGTCACCGCCGAGACCCTGACCTTCGAACTGCACGGCCGCGACAGCGTGTTCAGCGGTATCAGCGACTTCGCCTACGTGCCGCGCGACGCCGAGGCGCGGATCACCAGCGCCCGCGGCGGCCGCTTCGCCCTGACCGGCGCGCGCTGCGAGCGGCGGCTGCCGTTCCGCTATGGCCCCGCCTCCGGCGTCCCCATCGAGCTGCGCGGGGCCGGGAACTGCTCGCGCCAGGTCAACAACTTCGGCGCGGCGGACGTCTTCGACTGCGACCGGCTCATCGCCGTCGAGGTGTTCACGCCCGGCGGCAACTGGTCCTCCTACCCGCCGCACAAGCACGACGAGCACCGCCCCGGCGAGGAGTCCGAACTGGAGGAGATCTACTACTTCGAGATCGCCGAGGCGCACGGCGCCCAAGGCGTCGGCTACCAGCGCGTGACCCCCTCGGGCCCCGGCCGCACCACCGACGTGCTCGCCGAGGTCCGGAGCGGCGACGCCGTCGTCATCCCCGACGGCTGGCACGGCCCGTCCATCGCGGCCCCGGGCCACACGATGTACTACCTCAACGTCATGGCGGGCCCCGGCGACGAGCGCGCCTGGCTGATCCGCGACCACCCCGACCACGCGTGGCTCCGCGCCACCTGGCCCGAACAGCCCATGGACCCCCGGCTGCCGCTGTACGCCGCTCCGTCCGGAGCCGATTCGCCCGAGGCCGCGCCGCCCGGAACCGATCCCTCCGGAACTGACCTCTCCGGAACCGACCCCTCCGGAGCCGCCCGATGACCGGGCCCACGACACGGCGGCTCACCGTAGCCCAGGCCCTGGTGGAGTTCCTCGCCCACCAGTACACCGAGCGGGACGGCCGGCGCCACCGCCTCGTCAACGCCTGCTGGGGCATCTTCGGCCACGGCAACGTCGCGGGCCTCGGCCAGGCGCTCCTGGAGTCCGAGGGCGCCCTGCCCTACCTCCAGGGCCGCAACGAACAGGCCATGGTGCACGCCGCCGTCGGCTACGCCCGGCAGTGCGACCGGCTCTCCGCGCACGCCGTCACCACCTCCATCGGCCCCGGCGCCACCAACCTCGTCACCGGCGCGGCGCTCGCCACCGTCAACCGCCTCCCGGTGCTCCTGCTCCCCGGCGACGCCTTCGCCACCCGCCCCGCCGACCCCGTGCTCCAGCAGCTCGAAGTCCCCGGCGCCGGGGACGTATCGGTCAACGACGCGCTGCGGCCCGTCTCCCGCTACTTCGACCGCGTGCACCGCCCCGAGGCGCTGATCCCCGCCGCCCTCCAGGCCATGCGGGTGCTCGCCGACCCCGTCGAGACCGGCGCGGTCACCCTCGCCCTGCCGCAGGACGTACAGGCCGAGGCGTACGAGTGGCCCGAGGAGTTCTTCGCCGACCGGACCTGGTACGTGCCGCGCCCCGCCCCGGACGCCGGGGCGCTCGCCGAGGCCGCGCGCCTCGTACGGGCCTGCGAACGCCCCCTGATCGTCGCGGGCGGCGGCGTCCACCACAGCGAGGCCGAGGACGCGCTGCGCGCGCTCGCCGACGCCACCGGCATCCCCGTCGCCTCCACCCAGGCGGGCAAGGGCTCGCTTCGCCACGACCATCCCGCCGACATCGGCGGCATCGGCCACACCGGCACGGCCGTCGCCGACGAACTGGCCCGCACCGCCGACCTGGTGATCGGCGTCGGCACCCGCTACACCGACTTCACCACCGCCTCCGCGACGCTCTTCGCCGCCCCCGGCGTCCGCTTCGCCAACCTCAACATCGCCTCCTTCGACGCCCACAAGCTCGCCGCCCACTCGGTGGTCGCCGACGCCCGGACCGGCCTGGAAGCGCTCACGGCGGCGCTGGCGGGACACCGGGTGGCCGGCGCGTACGAGGCCGAGTACGCGGCGGGCAAGGCGCGGTGGGAGGGGCTGGTCGACCGCGCCTACGCCGCCCCCGACCCGGCGGCCCGACCCTCCCAGAGCCAGGTCATCGGCGCGCTCGACGCCGTCGTCGGCGACGAGGACATCGTGATCAACGCTGCGGGCTCGCTCCCCGGCGACCTCCACAAGCTGTGGCGCGCCCGCTCCCGCCGCCAGTACCACCTCGAATACGGCTACTCCTGCATGGGCTACGAGATCCCGGCCGCCATCGGCGTCCGCCTCGCCGCGCCCGACCGGCCCGTGTGGGCGCTGGTCGGCGACGGCACGTACCTGATGATGCCCACCGAGATCGTCACGGCCGTGCAGGAGAGCATCGCCATCAAGGTGGTGCTGATCCAGAACCACGGCTACGCCTCCATCGGCGGCCTCTCCGAGAGCGTCGGCGGCGAACGCTTCGGCACCGCCTACCGCTTCCGGGCCGCCGACGGTACGTACACCGGGGCGCCGCTGCCCGTCGACCTCGCCGCCAACGCGGCCTCGCTGGGCATGGACGTCATCCGCGTGAGCACCGTCGGCGAACTGCGCGAGGCCCTTACCGTCGCGCGCGCGGCGAAACACCCCACTTGTGTCTATGTGGAGACCGAAACGGCCGACACTGTGCCGGGCGCGCCCGGGGCACAGGCATGGTGGGATGTGCCCGTTGCCGAGACCGCGACCCGCCCGGCGGCCGTACAGGCCCGCGAGGTCTACGACCGGCAGGCCGCCGCCCGCCGTCGTCAGCTGTGATCCACCTCCGTAGGAAAGGTTCCGCCCCATGAAGACCGTCAACCACTGGATCGGCGGCAAGCCCGCCGAGGGCGTGTCAGGCAACTACGGCCCGGTCTACAACCCCGCGACCGGCGCACAGGGCACCCGGGTCGCGCTCGCCTCCGCCGACGAGGTCGACGCCGCCGTCGCGGCCGCCAAGGAGGCGTACCGGACCTGGGGCACCAGCTCGCTCGCCACGCGCACCGCGATCCTCTTCACGTTCCGCGAGCTGGTCGCCGCCCACCGCGACGAGATCGCCGAGCTGATCACCGCCGAGCACGGCAAGGTGCACGCGGACGCGCTCGGCGAGGTCGCCCGCGGCCTGGAGGTCATCGAGCTGGCCTGCGCCCTGCCGCTCCAGCTCAAGGGCGAGCTGTCCACGCAGGTCTCCACCCGCGTGGACGTCGCGGCCATCCGCCAGTCGCTGGGCGTCGTGGCGGGCATCACGCCGTTCAACTTCCCGTCCATGGTGCCGATGTGGATGTTCCCCATCGCCATCGCCTGCGGCAACACCTTCGTGCTCAAGCCGAGCGAGAAGGTGCCCTCCTCGGCGTACAAGCTCGCCGAGCTGGCCGCCGAGGCCGGGCTCCCGGACGGCGTGCTGAACATCGTCAACGGCGACAAGGTGGCCGTCGACCGGCTGCTGGAGCACCCCGACATCGCCGCCGTCAGCTTCGTGGGCTCCACCCCCATCGCCCGCCACATCCACACCACCGGAACCGCCAACGGCAAGCGCGTCCAGGCGCTCGGCGGCGCCAAGAACCACATGCTGGTGCTCCCCGACGCCGACCTCGAACTGGCCGCGGACGCCGCGATCAACGCCGCCTACGGCTCGGCCGGCGAGCGCTGCATGGCCGTCTCCGTGGTCGTCGCCGTCGGCGGCACCGGAGACCCGCTGATCGAGAAGATCACCGCGCGCGCCGCCGGCCTGACCATCGGCCCCGGCGACGACCCCGCCTCCGAGATGGGCCCGCTGATCACCAAGGCCCACCGCGACAAGGTCGCCTCCTACGTCACGGGCGCCGCCGCCCAGGGCGCGGAGGTCGTCCTCGACGGCACCGGCTTCACCGTCGAGGGCTACGAGGACGGCCACTGGATCGGGGTCTCCCTGCTCGACAAGGTCACCGCGGAGATGGACGCCTACCGCGACGAGATCTTCGGCCCGGTGCTGTGCGTGGTCCGCACGGACACGTACGAGGAGGCCATCGAGCTGATCAACTCCTCCCGCTGGGGCAACGGAACGGCCATCTTCACCCGCGACGGCGGCGCGGCCCGGCGCTTCCAGCTGGAGGTCGAGGCGGGCATGGTCGGCGTCAACGTGCCGATCCCGGTGCCGGTGGGCTACCACTCCTTCGGCGGCTGGAAGGAGTCGCTCTTCGGCGACCACCACATCTACGGCAACGACGGCGTGCACTTCTACACCCGCGGCAAGGTCGTCACCACCCGCTGGCCGGACCCCGCCGACGGCGGCATCAACCTGGGCTTCCCCAGCAACCACTGACCCGGGCGACCACCCGCGCCCGGCACGAGGCCCCCGTCGGTCGTCGCCGACGGGGGCCTCGCCCCCTCCGTACGCTCGTGCGCCGACAAAATGCCTTGCCACCCCGGTCGCGGCCGAGCACGATCGGTCATGTGCGCCCTGTTTACGCCAGTCCGCCCGTCGCCCCCACCGCCCTGCGGTACGGCGAGATCCCCGAAGCCCACCTCGACCGGGCACTCGACCACGTCGCCCTGGTCTTCCACGAAACCTACGACGAGGACGAGCGCGCCCGCCACCGCACCTTCCTGGCGCGCTGCGAGCGCGTCGGCGCGTACGACGGCGACCAGCTCGTGGGGCTGCTCGCCGCCCACCCCCTCCAGCTCTCCATACCCGGTGGTCAACTCCCGTGCGCGGGGCTGACGTTCGTCTCCGTCGCGCCGACCCACCGTCGGCGCGGCGTGCTCACCGGCCTGATCGAGGAGGTGTGGCGGCGGTGCGCCGCGGCCGGTTGGCCGCTCGCCTCGCTGTGGGCCTCCGAGGCCGCGATCTACGGCCGCTTCGGCTTCGGCCCCGGCACGCAGCTCCAGACGGTCGAGATCGACTCGGCCCGCCCGCTCGACCTCCGCGTCGCCCCCGACCCGCGCCCGCTGCGGATCGTCCCCACCGCCGACGCGCCCGCCCTCATCGGCCCCCTCTACGAGGCCAACCGCGCCGAGCGCGCGGGCCGCCTCGCCCGCGACGCGTACTGGTGGCGCGAGATCGTCCTCGTCGAGGAGGACGAGGACGACGAGGCGATCGGCCCGCCGCGGGTCGTCGTACTCGGCGAGGGCCGCCCCGCCGGCTACGCCGTCTACCGCGTCCGCGACAGCGGCGGCGGCGCGCCCGACGTCGTCCAGCTCGCCGAACTGGAGGCGGAGACGGCCGCCGTGGCGGCCGCGCTGTGGAAGTACCTCGCCGACATCGACCTGACCTGCAAGGTACGGGCCGGGGGCCGCCCCGCCGACGACCTGCTGCCGCTGATCTCCGGCGACCGCGACCAGGTCCGCGTCGTCGGGGAGTCCCCAGGGTTCTGGATCCGGCTCGTGGACGTACGGGCCGCCCTGACCGCCCGCTCCTGGGCCGCCCCCGCCGACCTCGTACTCGACGTGCGCGACGCGGCGCTCCCCGCCAACGAGGGCCGCTTCCGGCTGACGACGGACGCCAAGACCTGCACGTACGAGCCGGTCACCGATCCCGCCGTGCGGGCCGACCTCTCCCTGGACGTCCGGGAACTCTCCGCCTGTTACCTGGGCGGCGCCCAGCTCGTCCATCTGCTGCGCGCCGGCCTGGTTACGGAGCACACACCGGGCGCGGCGCGCGTGCTGGACGACGCGTTGCGGACGGAGTATCTGCCGTTCACCACTGATGGGTTCTGAGCCCGTGAACGACGCAACCGCACCGAGCCGTTCTTGAGTCTCTTCAGCCGGAGAAATCGAACGCGGTGCCCAGCCCCCGCTCGTCCGCCCACGCGCGTATCCACGCCAGGATCGGAACGTCCCACTGGTAGGGCGAGGCGAGTTCGAACACGATGGTCTCCGTGTCGGAGCCGCGGGCGGGGGCTTCGCCGGTGATCACGTCCGCCAGTTCCAGCGCGCCGGCGGGGGCCGGCGGGGGCGGGTCGCTGATGAACCCGCTGGCGAAGCCGAAGCCGACCAGTTCGGGGCGGTGCGCCGTGGGCACGGCGAGGCGGGCGCCGCGTTCGAGCAGGTTGCCGCCGGCGCCGGTCATGCTGACCAGCAGCGCGCCCGGCCGCACGGACTCGGGGTCCGGCACCGCGGCCTCGCCGTAGGAGTAGCGGCCCGCCGCCGCGATGACATCGGCTCCGGCCACCGCCTCGTCGATGTCGGCCGACACCGACACGCGGACGTCGCCGCCGAGCCGGGCGCGCAGGTCCGCGCCGAACGCCGCCCGGCTCTCGGGCGTCGGGCTCCATACCCTGAGGTGCCGCAGGCCCGGCAGCACGCGGCGGATGGTGCGTACGTGGCTTCGGGCCTGTGCCCCGCTGCCGAGCACCGTCAGTGTGGTGGCGTCGGCGGGAGCGAGGTGGCGTACGCCGACAGCGGCGGGGACCGAGGTGCGCAACACGTTGAAGTCGTCCAGCGCGATCATGCTGTCGACGGCGCCGGTGGTGCCGTCCACCTGGATTCCGAGCCATGCGTTGGGGCGCTCCCCCTTCACTCTGTTGGGGAAGAGCCGCAGGGTCGCGGGGCCGCTCGCCAGCGAGACGAACTGCGCGGCCAGTTCGTCGCCGTTGGCCAGGTCCAGGCCCGTGAAGATGGTCTGGGCACGGCCCTCGGAAGCGGATTGGGCGGTCGTTTCCTCGACGGCGGCGATAGCGCCGTCGAGCGCGTCATCGTCGGCGGTGAGCGGGCTCAGGTCTGAACGGCTCAGCAGCAGCGGCATGGTGGTGCCTTTCTCGGCCATATGGATATGCGGAGGTGCGGTGTGCTCACCGTCGAGGCTCCGGGGCCGGTGCGGCCCCCGGCTGGGACGCGGTGGGGGTCCCCGTCAGCAGGTCGGTGCAGGTGCGCAGCCATGCGCCGATGGCGGGTGCGTCCGCTCCCGCCGCGTCGCGCAGGAGGCTCTCGAACTCCTCCACCGTCGCCGCCGCCCGGTCGAGCCGGCTGCGGCCGCTGTCGGTCAGCGTCGTGCCGCGGGTCCGCGACTGCGGGGTGCGGTCCGCGCGCTCGATGTAACCGGCCCTGGCGAGCGTGTCGAGGATCTTGAGCATGGTGGGCGCGGCGACGGCCGAGCGGCGGGCGAGTTCGGAGTTGGAGACGCCGGGGTGACTCTCCAGGAGGCCGAGCACCAGGTACTGCGGCGTCGTCAGGCCGGTCTGGGCGAGGGCCGCGTCCATCCGGGATCGGATGGTCTGCTGCAACGTCTTGAGGGCGAAGCCCAGGGATTCTTCCGGGTCTACGTGGGAGGCCATGGTGATTAGTGTACTAACTTTGATTCGCTTACTAAGTCAGGTTAGTGTGCTAACTAAGTGCGGGCCCCCCGCGTCCAGCACCAAGAACTCAGGAGAGCGAACCTCATGACCAGCCCCGCAACGACCATCTCTGTCACCACCGGTACGCCCCAGATCACCCTGGTGAACGTGTTCACCGTCGCTCCCGAAAGCCAGGAGGCCGTGGCGGAGGCGCTCGGCGAGGCCACGCGAGCGATCTTCTCGACGGTCCCCGGCTTCGTCTCGGCCAACCTGCACGTCAGCCTGGACGGCACCCGCGTCGTCAACTACGCCCAGTGGGCCGACGAAGCGAGCTACGCGGCGGCTCTCCAGCGCCCGGACGTCCGCGAGCACGTGCAGCACGCGGCGGGTCTCGCGCTGGGGTTCGACCAGACCGTGGCGAAGGTCCGGTCCGTGCATCACGCCGGTACGGCCGGTTCCTGAACGACGCCGTCGACCACGTCGGGCGGCCGCCCGCGAAGTCACCCGTCCCCGACGGACCCCGATGGAACCTGACGGAACTCGGTGGACCCCGATGGAACTCGCTGGAACCCGATGGAACAAGGACACCTCATGGGCACCGTTACCGAAAACATCGCGGTCGTCTGCTCCGACGGCCCCTCCCGCACGGTCGAGCGCGACGAACACCTGCTCCTCTCGCCGCCGCACCCCAGCCCCTTGCCGATGAAGCTCTGGCGGGACCACGCGCCCCTCAGCGTGGTCCACTTCCCGGTGGAGTACGAGGAGATGCCGTTCGCCCCGCCGCGAGGCATCTACGAGAGCGAACAGATCCGCGTCGAGTGGCAGACGATGGACAACCGGCAGCCCTTCTACCACCGCAACTGCGATGTCGACGAGCTCTCCTACCAGATCGCGGGCGAACGCACCCTGATGACCGAACTGGGCGTCGTCGAGCACCGGGCGGGGGAGTTCTCCCGGCTGCCGCGCGGCGTCGCCCACGACAACTACGGGCGCCGGGAGAGCCACTTGCTCTTCTACGTGCCCGCTCCCGTCCAGGAGGCACGCCCCGCCGACCGGCTGTCCGAAGCCGTCTTCCCGCCCTTCCCCGGCTGGCGGGCGGGAAAGGTCAACGAGGCGGTCACCCAGTGCATGGGCGCCCCCGGCCATGACATCGCCGTCGCACCCGTGGACGAACTACTGCTGCTGCGACAGGTGCACAGGAGCGAAGAACGCCTCCAAGTCCTCACCGGCACCCCCGAGCCCGGCCCGACCTGGCTCTACCGCTCCGCCGGTTTCCGCCTGGGTACCGTACGGACGCGGCCCGGGCGCACGCGGACGTACCAGCGCACGCTCGACGCCGACGAGATCCAGTACCAGATCAGCGGCCGCCGAACCCTGATCAGCCAGCGAGGCATCATCGAACTCGGCCCGGGCGACTGCGTCCGCATCCCGCTCGGCATCGCCCACGCCAGTGTCTGCGACGAGGAGAGCCGGCACATCACCCTCTTCTCCGACCGCGAACTCCCACAAATTGCCGAGACAACCCGCACGGCCGATCCGTACACCCCGGAGCGCCTGGCCGCGCTCGAAGCTTGAGGTGATCGACGGGCGCGAAGCGCGGCGAACCTGCCGAAGCGGGCGTCGCGCTGCGCGCGTTCGAAGGCCCCATTCAATGAGCCTCACTTTCGGTGGGGCCGATCTTGAAGACCAGCCAAACGGACTTGCCAGGTGCGTGCGGCGTGACGCCGAATCCGTCGCTCAGGGCCTGCATCAGACGAATCCCCCTGCCTCCGCACTCATCGGCTCCACCGCGCCTCATCTCCACACGTCCGCCCCCGCTGTCACGCACCTCGATGCGCAGCAGTGAATCGTCGATGACAAGTTGCAGACTGAACTCGCGCCCGGGCGGAACGCCATGCAGCAGGGCGTTGGTGGCGAGTTCGGAGACGCAGAGCCGCACTTCCTCCCGCCGGTCGGAGATGCCCCACTCGGTGAGTGTTTCGAGGGCGAAGTCGCGTGCGGCACCTACCGAGACGCGTGATCGAGGGAAACGTCGTTGCCGTGACAGGGGCACGGTGAACCACCGCCTTGATCCTGGGCTGTACGATCCCCGGCAACGTATCGCTATTCGCGAAAAGCGGCAAGGTTTGGTCAGGGCGGTCACTGTAAGCGAGTCGCTTATCGTGTAAAGCAGCAAGGCCGAAGCCAACCCCGCAGGAGGACGCCGTGAGCGACAGCGTGTGGGTCAGCACCTCGATGCCGTACGTGACGCCACGGCGGCAGGGGCAGCCCGACGCCTGGGGCGAGGAGGCCGCCGCCCGAGGAGGCAAGGGCGGCCAGCGCATCACGCACGCCGGTGAAGTGCCGGCGTCGGAGGAAGTGGCCGACCTCCTCGGCGTGGCTGCCGGAGAGGCGGTTGTCGAACGCCGCCGCGTCATTCAAATCGACGGAGCGCCCTGTGAGCTGACGGACACCTACTATCCGGCGGGCGTCGCTCGCGGTACGCGGCTCGCCGAGAAAGGGAAGATCCCCGGCGGGGCCGTGACCCTTCTCGCCGAGCTCGGGCACACCGGTGTACGAGTCCGCGAGGATGTCACCGCGCGCATGCCCACCTCGGCGGAGCGCGAAGCCCTGCGTCTGGGTCCGGACGAGCCGGTGCTCCGGCTGAGCAGGGTCACGCTGGACAGCGACGACCGGCCGATCCAGGCCGACTTGATGGTGATGCCGGCTCACCGGCAACGGCTGCGCTACGAGATGGGGATCGGATGACCATGCCCACCGACACCGGCTTTCCCGACCGGCGCTCGCTGCACGAGCGGATCGCTTCCGATCTCCGGGACGAGATCATGTGCGGCGACCTGCCTCCTGGAGCGAAGCTGCCCTCCACGACCCAGCTCAAGGCGAGGTTCGACGCGTCCAACGCCACCATCCAGAAGGCGTTGCAGCTTCTGAAGGACGAGCAGCTCGTCATCGGGCGCGCCGGAGCGGCCGTCACCGTCCGCGAACACCGGCAACGGACCATGCGTCCCGCCTCCTATATGGCTCCAGCGGGTGCGGGGGAGGCATACCGCTGGCTCACCGAGGCCGCGAAACACGGTGCGCGGGCGGCGCGCAGCACGCTGCTGGATGTGACGGAGATCCAGCCTCCCGCCGATGTCGCGGACGTCCTGAATCTCGCCGATGGCGAGACAGCTCTGCTGCGGCACCAGCTCCTCTCCATCGACGACGAACCGGTCGAACTGGTCAACTGCTACTACCCGTTGGGCTTGGCCCGGGGCACGGCCATCATGGAGAAGCGCCGGATCAAGGGTGGCACGCCGGTACTGCTCGCCGGGCTCGGTTTCCCGCCGCGTCTGAGCGTGGACCGGGTCTCCGCGAGGATTCCCACCCAAGAGCAGTACCGGGCCCTCAAACTTCCGGGCGGGCTGCCTGTGCTCCGTACCCTGCGTGTCGTCTACAGCGACGAGGATCGGCCCATCGAAGCCACGGTCATGGTGAAAGCCGGCCACCTCTACGAGCTGCAATACGAGTTCACGGCGGATTGACCGCCCGTACGCGCCCGTAGGGCGTCGGCATACGGAGACGGGCCCGGACCGATCGGCATCGGTCCGGGCCCGTCGGCGTGCTCAGGAGGCTATTTCCTGAAGAAGGTCACTTCTTGAAGGCCGCCGTGCCGTTCGGGGTGCCGAGGCCGGTCGGGCCGTCGTAGCCGGCGCCCGCCTTGCACAGGTAGGCGGGCTTGCAGCTGCCGTTGGCGCCGCTGGTCACGTCGTTGAGCGACTTGGCGTGGGCGTAGGCGTACGAGGCCGGGGTGTCGCCCGAGCCCGGGGCGCCCGCGAGGGCGTAGACCGAGGCGATGATCGGGGCGGAGGCGCTGGTGCCGCCGAAGACGTTCCAGCCGCTGGCCTGGTAGCTGTTGTAGACGGCGACGCCGGTGGCCGGGTCGGCGACCGCGGAGACGTCGGCGACGGCCCGCTTGGCGCAGCCGTCGTCCTTCTGCCACGACGGCTTCGTGTCGTACTTCGAGCAGCCGGAGCCCGCGCCCTGACCGCCGGCCGAGGAGCCCCAGGCGGACTCGGACCAGCCGCGCGAGCCGCCGCCGCTGTGCTTGAGCGAGGTGCCGCCGACGGCGGTCACGTACTGCGAGGACGCCGGGTACTCGACGCCGTAGCCGCTGTCACCGGAGCTGACGGTGATGGCGACGCCGGGGTGCTTGAAGTACTTGGTGTCGGAGGCCGGGTCGGTCGAGTCCTCGCCGCCGCCGTAGCTGTTGGAGACGTACTTGGCGCCCATCTTGACCGCCTGGTTCACCGCCGTGCCCAGGTCGTCCATGCTCGCGCTCTTGGCCTCGACCAGCAGGATGTGGCAGGAGGGGCAGGTGGCGCTGACCATGTCGACGTCGAGGGATATCTCGCCGGCCCAGCCGGCGTCGGGGGCCGGGTACTTCTTGCCGCCGTCCTGGTCGACCTTCTTGAAGCAGCCGTTGGCGGTGGTGCAGGCGGGCAGCCCGTACTGCTTGCGGTACGTGGCCAGGTCGGACTCGGCCCTGGGGTCGTCCTGGGCGTCGATGATCGCCACCGTCGCGCCGGAACCGCCCGACTTGGGCAGGTTGTACGCGCCGCGCAGGTCGCTCGGTCCGAAGCCGGACGGGGCGGCGTGCTTGCCGAGGGCGCGGGGCTCCTTGACGTCGGTGCGGGCGACGGCGTTGCACGCCATGTCGCCGGGGTGCGCGGGCTCCGCGCAGAGCCGGTGCGTGTGCACGGTGGAGGCCGCGTCCTGCGGCGCGCTCGCGGGCGCGGCGGTGGACGGGGTGGCGGCGACCATGCCGCCGGTGATCAGGGCCGCTGCCGACAGCAGGGCCGGCGCACCGCGGCGCACCAGTGCTCTCACGCGGTTGTCTCGCTTCGCTTGCAATGAACTGCCCTCCGTGGGGGTGGGGGTGTCCGATGGGCAGCCATGGCGCGGAATGTCAAGAGCATGACAACCCGAAATCCTTCGCCGCCCTGCGGATCCTTGGTTGGCGCACGTTCACTGGGGGTGCCACCCCGGTCAGTGGTGGCTCCCGTCGAAAATAGTGAAAACTTGTCCCAAGGGGCTACCGGACTATGGCAAAGCCTTTCCCTCCCGAGGCAACGTTCGGCATATACCTTTTCCTCTCATGGAGTTGGACGAGGGATCGGTCGGCGACCTGGTCGCGCTCGGGCTGGCACGGTACGAGGCGCGGGTCTACCTCGCCCTGGTCGCGCGCGAGTCGTACACCGCGGCGGAGGTCGCCCGCGAGGCGGACGTACCGCGCCAGCGGGTCTACGACGTGCTGGACGCGCTGGTCCGGCGGCGGCTCGCCAGTACGCGTCCGGGGCGGGTGGCGACGTTCTCGGCCGTCACGCCGGAGCTGGCCCTGACCCGGCTGATGGCGGTTCAGCGCGAGTCCCTGGACCGGCTGGAGCGGGTCTCGGAGGGGCTGGCCGCGGCGCTGCAGCCGATCTGGTCGGACGGGCGCACCCGCACCGACCCGCTCGACTACATCGAGGTGCTCCGCGACCCGAAGGCCATAGCCGAACGGTTCGCGGACATCCAGCGCCAGGCCCGCCGCGAACTCCTCAGCTTCTGCCGCCCGCCGCTCCTCGCCTCCGCCGAGAACGCCGAGGGCGTCAAGGCGGTCCGGCGGCTGCGCCGGGCGGGCGGCACCGTGCGCGCCGTCTACACCACCGGCGCCCTGGCCGACGCCGCCGTGCTGGCGAACGTCCGGAGCTTCGCCGAGGCCGGGGAGGAGGCGCGGTTCGCCGCCGAGCTGCCGCTGAAGCTGATCGTCGCCGACGGCTCGCTGGTGCTCTGCGACATGCCCGACCCGGTGGCTGGTGCCGCCTCCTCCACCACGCTCTACATCGAGCACCCGGCGCTGGCGGGGTGTCTGCGCCTCGCCTTCCAGGCGGTGTGGGAGTCGGCCGCGACGGCGAGCGACGCCGGTGTCCGGGAAGGCGGCCCGGCCGGCTCGGCCTCTGTGTGACGGAGACGCAGGTGACGAGGGCACAGGTGACGGGGGCCCAGATGACGGGACCCAGGCGGCGGTGGCACAGGTGGCGGGACCCAGATGCCGGGGGCCCAGGCTCCGGGACCCAGATGCCGGAGACGCAGGCGCCGGAGACGCGGGGGGCGATGCGCGTAACCGGGACGCGAAGCCACGCGCGTACGCGTAGTCGATACGCGAAGCGACGCGCGCAATTTGGACGTGAGGCGGCCTGTCGCAATCGACGCACGAAGCGGCGCGCGTAACCGAGATGCGAAGTGACGCACGCGACCGAGACGCGAAGTGCCCCGCATAAGTGAGACGTGAGCGACCCGTGAGACGGACGTGATAATTCCGTTTGCCCTGGACCGGGGCCGTATTCTCGGATCATGACCTGGTCCAGCGCACTGAAGGAGACGGCCCGCAGCGGGCTCACCATCGAACGGACCAGGCTGGAGCCCCTCGTCGCCATCCGCGGCGCCTGCGGCGTCGCGATCGTCATCGGGGGCGCCCTGTGGTTCGCCTCCCCGACGCTCGCCGTCTCCTCCGCCTTCGGCGCGTTCTCGGCCGGCATCGCCACCTTCCAGCGCAGTTGGCGACCGCGCCCCGTGCTGGCCCTCGCGGTCGCGGCCGGGCTCGCGATCAGCACCTTCCTCGGCTATCTGGTCGCCGCGCACCCCGTGGCGTTCGCCGTGCTGCTCGCCGTGTGGACGCTGCTGGCCGGCATGGCGTGGGCGGTCGGCCCGGTGTCCGGGCTGGTCGCCTCCCAGATGGTCGCGGTCATGTTGGTCACCGTCACGCTGCCGACCTCGCTGCTCGGCGCACTCCAGCACGCGGCCGTGATCGCCTGCGGCGGCCTGGTCCAGGCGGCGCTCATCGTGCTGTTCCCGATAAGACCCTGGGGCATCCAGCGCGACGCGCTCGCCGACGCGCTGGCCGCCGAGGCCGACTACGCGCGTCGGCTCCGCCACGACCCGATCGCCCCCTTCGACCCGCAGCCGCTGATGGACGCGCGCAGCGCCGCGGCCGTGACACCGCGTCAGGCCAAGCGGCGACCCCATCAGTTGAGCGGCTACCGCGGGCTGGCCGAGCGCGTCCGGCCGGTGCTGGCCTCGCTCGCCGACCCGGTGGTGGGCGCGCCCTCCGAGGGGCCCGAACGCGACCGGGCCCGCGATCTGCTGGGCGCCGCCGGGACCGTACTGGACGCGGTCGCGCACGCGATCCGCTGGGGCAAGCCGCTGCGGCTGCCGGCCGAGGCGATGGCCGTCCTGGAGGTGCCCGAGTCCGGGCCGGTGCTGCACGGCGCGGCCCGCCGCAGCGCGCTGCGGCTCATCGCCCTCCTCGGCGACGTGGTGGACTCCACCGACGGCCCGGTCGAGGTCGCCGCCCCCGCGGGCGCGGAAGGCGGGCGGCGGCATCTGCGGCGCACGACGATGACCGGGTTCGTGCCGGTCGCGCTGCGGGCGCTGCGCCGCGAGGCCCGCTGGACCTCGCCCGTCGCCCGGCACGCGGTACGGGTCTCGGCCGTCGCCTCCGTCGGCTATGTCGTGGGCCACAGCCTGCCCCTGGGGCACGGCTACTGGGCGCCGATGGCCTCCGTCATGGTGATGCGACCCGACTTCGCCCAGACCTACTCGCGGGGCGTCTCGCGCTTCATGGGCACGCTGGTGGGCGTGCTGCTCGGCGGCGCGGTGATGGCGCTCGTCCACCCCGGCATGTACGTGTGCGCGGTGTTCGCCGTGCTCTGCGTGACCCTCCAGTACCTGCTGCTGCGCACCGGCTACATCGTGCTGTCGGCGTGCATCAGCGCCTACGTCGTCTTCCTGCTCGGCATCGCGGGCACCGAGTGGTCGCAGACCGTCCTCTCGCGCGTGGCGCTGACCCTGCTCGGGGGCGTGCTCGCGCTGATCGCGTACGCGCTCTTCCCGGCCTGGGAGACGCCGAAGCTGCGCGACCGGCTCGCCGAGTGGCTGGAGTCGAGCGGCCGTTACAGCGTCGCCGTGCTCAGCCTCTTCGCCGAGCCCGCCGCCCGCCCGCCGCGCCGCGTGCGGGAGGCGCTGCTCGACACCCGGGCGGCGCGCTCCGCCTGGGAGCAGGCCGCGGGCCGGGCCCAGAAGGAGCCCGTACGGCACCGGGGGCTCTCGCGCTCCGCCGAGCGCTCGGCGGAGACCGCGCTGACCACCATGGGCCGGGTGACGATGCTGATGGAGGCGCACCTCCCGGACAAGGACGCCGAACCGAACGAGGACGCGGCGGAGTTCGTCGAGGCGCTGCACGGCGCGCTGCCGGACGCCGTCGCGGCCGTACGGGAGCGCCGGGAACTGGACTGGTCGCAGCCGCACGACGTGCTCGCCAAGTGGCGGGCGCGGGTGGGCGACGAGGGCGTCGCCGTGCGCGGCGCCGAGCTTTTGATGGACGCGCTGGACGAACTGGCGCGGGCCCTGACCCGCGGTCCGGGCGGCCGTAATCGTGCGGCGCGCAGAACGTGAGGGGTGCTCGCGCGCCGCGTGCGTGAGACGCTCACGCCATGTACGTGGCGATCATATTGATGGAGTCGGCCGCCGAAAGCCCCGGTCGCCGGCCGCTGTACCGGGAGGACGTCGTGCTCATCCACGCCCCGGACGAGGCGACGGCGCGGCGGCGCGCCGAGGAGCGCGGGCGCGGCGCCGAGGCCGCCTTCCTCAACGAGCGCGGCGAGATGATCTGCTGGCGGCTGCGGGCGGTCGTCGATGTCAGCGCGGTGCTGGACGAGGACCTGAGCCACGACGCCGATCTGTACGCCCGGCACTTCCGGGACATCGACGCCTACGAACGCTTCGAACCGCTGCTGCGCGGCGAGGAGTTGTAGGAGAAGAGGCCCGCCAGGTGCCGGTCGACCAGCCGCAGCGCCTCGGCGGGGGAGTACACGTCCAGCAGGGCGAAGCTCGTGAGGCCGTCGGTCAGCGCGATCAGCAGCATGGCCTCGTCCTCCGGGTCGCGTTCGGGGGAGACCTCGCCGCGCTCGACGGCCTGGCGCACCTGGGCGGCGAAGAAGGCCCGTAGGGCGGGGACGCCCTCCTGGGCGTGGCGGCGCATCCGCTCGTCGTGCACGGCCCGCGCGAAGTAGGCGACCTGTACGAGGTTGCCGGCGCGGCTCTCGTCGTCCAGGGGCAGCATCTCCAGCAGGCAGTGGCGCAGGATGTCGCGCGGCGCGGGGGCGCCGGGCAGTGCCTGGACGCGCTCGCGGATGCGCTGCTCGCCGAGGCCGCTGATGTAGTCGAGTGCGAAGACGAACATCTCGTCCTTGCTGGTGAAGTAGTGCTGGAGCCGGCCCAGTGAGATGCCGGCCTCGGCGGCGATGTCGCGCAGGCTCGCGCCGTCGAGCCCGCGTGTGGCGGCGATCCGCCACAGGGCCTCGGAGATCTGCCGCCGCCGTTCGTCGTGGTCCACCCGCTTGGGCATGCGCCTGCCGTCCTCTCGCCGCACTTCACTTTCGCAAGTCGATCGTATTGCTATAGCTTGGCGGCAACACAATACGATCGACTTGAAAAGATTACGGGGACGATGATGGCAGCGACGACACCACCACACCGCCCACAGGCCGTACTCCGGTCGCCCCGCCACCGCGTCGACCCGCGCGCCCGCCGCTGGTGGACCGTACAGGCGCTGCTCACCATCAGCGGGCCGCTGCTGCTCGTGGCCGCCGCCCTGCTCGTCCTGGCGCTGCTCTTCTTCCCCGGCGCGCTGCCCTGGCTCGGCCCCCTCCTGCTGATCGCCCTCGTCGCGCCCGCCCTCGGCTATCTGTGGGCCATGCCGCGGTGGCGCTACCGGGTGCACGCCTGGGAGCTGGGGGAACTGGCCGTGTACGCGTCCGCCGGCTGGTACTGGCGTAAGCGGCGCATTGCCCCGCTCTCGCGCGTACAGACCGTCGACACCGTACGCGGCCCCCTCCAGCAGCTGTTCGGGCTCGCCACGGTCACCGTGACCACCGCCTCCACGGCGGGCGACGTGCGGATAGCCGGGCTACGGGCCTCCGACGCCGAAGCGCTGGCGGACCGCATCAGCGACGCCGCCCAGCTCGTACCGGGGGACGCGGCGTGAACGCGGACCGCGCCCCCTGGCGCACCCTCGACCCCCGTACCCTCGCCGTGCACTGCTCCTGGCTCGGCGCGCCGCTCGGCTCCCTCGCCCTCACCGCGCTGGCCACCGGCGGCCGCCTCGATGTCCGCGCCTGGATCACGCTCGGCGCCATCGCGGCCGTCTTCACCGTCGTCACCGCGGCCGGCCTCGTCACCTACCGCCGCACCCGCTACCGCGTCACCGCCGACTCCCTCGAACTGCGCACCGGCCTGTTCACCCGGCGGCAGCGCGCCATCCCGCTGCACCGCGTCCGCAACGTCGACCTCACGGCCAACCCCGTGCAGCGGCTCTTCGGCGTGACCGTGCTGCGGGCCGGCACCGCCGGGTCGGGCGGCGGCCGCGGTGAACTGCGCCTGGAGGCGCTCTCCCGCCCCGCCGCCGAGCGGCTGCGCGCCGAACTGCTGGCCCGCGCCGGTACGGACCGCCACGCCGACCCCGTGCTGGCCACCTTCGACCCGCGCCGCCTGCGGTTCGCACCGCTGACCTTCTGGGTGTTCGGCGGGGTCTTCGCCGCGGCCGGCGCCGCCTACCGGGTGCTGCACCAAGTGGGTCTGGAACCCTGGAAGTTCGGCTTCGTGCGCCGTGCCTTCGAGGACTTCGGCAACAGCGCCCTGTGGCTCACCGTCCCGCTCGCACTGCTCGCCGTCGCGGCGGTGGGCAGCGTGGGCGCCGTCGTGCTCTGCGTCGAGAACTGGTGGAACTACCGCCTGGAATGGACCGACTCCGCCACCCTCGGCGTCCGCCGCGGCCTGCTGACCACCCGCGCCGTCTCCATCGAACGCGCCCGGCTGCGCGGCGTCGTGCTCCGCGAGCCGCTGCTCCTGCGCGCGGGCGGCGGCGCGACCGTACGAGCCGTGGCGAGCGGCCTCGGCGACCGCGACGAGAACCGCGGACGCAGCGCGGTCCTCCCGCCGGCGACCCGCGCGGAGGCGCTGCGGGTGTGCGCGGGGATGCTGCCCGGGCCCGTGCCCGACATGGCGCCGGAGGGACGCGAACTGACCCCGCACCCGCGCCCGGCCCTGCGGCGGCGTACGGTCCGGGGCGCCGTCGGCGTGGTACTGCCCGTAACCCTCGCGTCGGCCGTACTGGGCGCGCTGCTCACGCCCGTACTGCTGTACTGCGCGGTGGGCTTCGCCCTGGTGGCCGTCCCGGTCGTCCGGTGGCTGGCGCGTGACGCCTATCGCGCGCTGGGGCACGCGATCAGCGGCCGATGGCTGGTCATCCGCTCCGGCACCTTCAGCCGCGACACCGTGGTCCTGGACCGGGACGCCGTCCTGGCCTGGACGTTCACCGACACCCCGTTCTCCCGCCGCGCGGGCGTCGTCACCGCGACGGCGGCCGTGGCGGCGGGCGAGGACGGCTACCGCGTCCGCGACATGTCCGCCGGGGAGGCGGCGGGGTTCGCGGACGCGGCGACGCCGGGGATTGTCGGGGAGTTCCTGGCGGCGGGGATGGTGTCCCACCGGGCTCGGCAGGGGACGCGGAGAACAGCGCTATGAGCCACGTCCGGCCGGTCCGCCCGACCAACCGGGTAAGGCCCGGCCAATTCAGCCCGTCCGGCGTTTGAGGACCGGGGTCCGGGGCGGAGCCCCGGCACAGCCCCGCACCCGGTACGGGCCCGGCCCCGGTAACAGACCCGCCCCCGACACGGACCCGGCATCGGCATAGCCCGGTCGCAGACCGACCGTCACCGCCCCCGGATCGTCGCCCGCAGATACTCCCGGTTCATCGCCGCGATGGACGGCAACGGAATCCCCTTCGGGCAGGCGGTGGCGCACTCGCCGGTGTTGGTGCAGCCGCCGAACCCCTCCGCGTCCATCGCCTCCACCATGTCCAGCACCCGCGACTCGCGCTCCGGCGCGCCCTGCGGCAGCACATTGAGATGGTTGACCTTCGCGGCGGTGAAGAGCATCGCCGACCCGTTGGGGCAGGCCGCCACACACGCCCCGCACCCGATGCACTCGGCGTGCTCGAAGGCGAAGTCGGCGTCGGCCTTCGGCACCGGTGTGGCGTGCGCCTCCGGCGCGGCGCCCGTCGGCACCGAGACATAGCCTCCGGCCTGGATCACCCGGTCGAAGGCGGAACGGTCCACGACCAGGTCCCGTACGACCGGGAAGGCGGCCGCCCGCCACGGCTCGATGTCGATGGTGTCGCCGTCCCGGAAGGACCGCATGTGCAGCTGGCAGGTCGTGGTCCGCTCCGGACCGTGGGCATCGCCGTTGATGACCAGGCTGCACGCGCCGCAGATGCCCTCGCGGCAGTCGTGGTCGAAGGCCACGGGGTCCTCGCCGCCCAGGATCAGCTCCTCGTTGAGGGTGTCGAGCATCTCCAGGAACGACATGTCGGCGGAGATGCCGTCGACCTCGTAGGTGGCCATGGCGCCGGGGGCCTCGGGGGTGCGCTGGCGCCAGACGCGCAGGGTGAGCTTCATGCGTAGCTCCGCTGAGTGGGGTGGACGTACTCGAAGACGAGGTCTTCCTTGTGCAGGACGGGGGCGGTGCCGGTGCCGCTGAACTCCCAGGCCGCCGCGTACGAGAAAGCGTCGTCCCGCCGGGCGGCCTCGCCGTCGGGGGTCTGCGACTCCTCGCGGAAGTGGCCGCCGCAGGACTCGGCGCGGTGCAGCGCGTCCAGGCACATCAGCTCGGCGAGTTCGAAGTAGTCGACGATCCGGTTGGCCTTCTCCAGCGACTGGTTGAACTCCTCGCCGGTGCCCGGCACCTTGATGCGCCGCCAGAACTCCTCCCGGAGCCGCGGGATCGCGTCGAGCGCCTTGCGCAGCCCCTCCTCCGTACGGGCCATGCCGCAGAACTCCCACATGATCTCGCCGAGTTCGCGGTGGAAGGAGTCGGGGGTGCGGTCGCCGTCGACGGCCAGCAGGAGGTTGAGCCGGTCCTCGGTGTCGGCGACCGCCTCCTGGACGGCGGGGTGCTCGGCGTTCACGGCGTCCTCGTCGGCGCGGTGCGGATTGCGGGCGAGGTAGTCGTTGATGGTGGACGGCAGCACGAAGTAGCCGTCGGCCAGGCCCTGCATCAGGGCGGAGGCGCCGAGCCGGTTGGCGCCGTGGTCGGAGAAGTTGGCCTCGCCGACCGCGAAGAGGCCGGGCACGGTGGTCTGGAGGTCGTAGTCGACCCAGAGCCCGCCCATCGTGTAGTGCACGGCGGGGTAGATCCGCATGGGTACTTCGTACGGGTTCTCGGCGGTGATCCGCTCGTACATGTCGAAGAGGTTGCCGTACTTCTCCTCGACCGCGGCCCGGCCCAGCCGCGCGATGGCGTCCGCGAAGTCGAGGTAGACGCCCTGCCCGCCGGGGCCGACGCCGCGCCCCTCGTCGCAGACGTTCTTGGCGGCCCGGGAGGCGATGTCGCGCGGCACGAGGTTGCCGAAGGCGGGGTAGATCCGCTCCAGGTAGTAGTCGCGCTCGTCCTCGGGGATCCGGGCGGCCGGGCGGGTGTCGCCCTTGGCCTTGGGCACCCAGATACGGCCGTCGTTGCGCAGCGACTCGCTCATCAACGTCAGCTTGGACTGGTGGTCGCCGGTGCGCGGGATGCAGGTGGGGTGGATCTGCGTGAAGCAGGGGTTGGCGAAGTACGCGCCGCGCCGGTGGGCCCGCCAGACGGCGGTGGCGTTGGAGTTCATGGCGTTGGTCGACAGGTAGAAGACGTTGCCGTAGCCGCCGGTCGCGAGCACCACGGCGTCCGCGAAGTAGGTGTCGATACGGCCCGTGACCAGGTCCCGGGCGACGATGCCGCGCGCCCGGCCGGCCACCACGATCAGGTCCAGCATCTCGGTGCGCGGGTGCAGCTCCACGGCGCCCGCGCCGATCTGCCGGCTGAGCGCCTGGTACGCGCCGAGCAGCAGCTGCTGCCCGGTCTGGCCGCGCGCGTAGAACGTCCGCGAGACCTGGACGCCGCCGAAGGAGCGGGTGTCGAGCAGCCCGCCGTACTCGCGGGCGAACGGCACGCCCTGCGCCACGCACTGGTCGATGATCTCGACCGAGACCTGGGCGAGGCGGCGGACGTTGGACTCGCGGGCCCGGAAGTCGCCGCCCTTGACGGTGTCGTAGAAGAGGCGGTGGATGGAGTCGCCGTCGTTGCGGTAGTTCTTGGCGGCGTTGATGCCGCCCTGGGCGGCGATGGAGTGGGCGCGGCGCGGCGAGTCCTGGTAGCAGAACTGGACGACGTGGTAGCCCTGTTCGGCCAGGGTCGCCCCGGCCGCGCCGCCGGCGAGCCCGGTGCCCACGACGATGACGGTGTGCTTGCGGCGGTTGGCGGGGTTGACGAGCTTGGCTTCGAAGCGGCGGCGGTCCCAGCGGTCGGCGATCGGCCCGTCCGGCGCCTTGGTGTCGGCTACGGGCGCGCCGAGGGCGTACTCGGTGTAGGGCGTGAAGCCGGTGCCATCGGCGATGCCTGTGCTGTCGGGGCTGTCGGGGCTGTTGGTGTTGTCGGGCATGTCAGCTCACGACTCCCGTCATGACGGCCACGGGAACGGCGATGAACCCGCAGGTGAGGAGTGCGGCCAGGCCGTTGGCCAGAACCTTGAACAGGCGGTCGCGGCGGGCGCTGCCCGCGCCGAGCGTCTGGGCGGCGCTCCAGAAGCCGTGCCGGATGTGCAGGCCGAGGGCGAGCATCGCGACGATGTAGATGACGCCGCTGTACCAGGTGCGGAAGGACGCCACGACGTTCTCGTACGGGTGGCCGGCTTCGGCGCGCGGGTTGACGGTCAGCGTCGTCAGGTCGAGCAGGTGCCAGACGATGAACAGGCCGAGGATGACGCCGCCCCAGCGCATCGTGCGGGTCGCGTAACTGGCGCGCCGCCGCTTGCGCTCGTACTTCGCGGGGCGGGCGGCGAGGTCGCGGCGGCTGAGCTGGTACGCGGCCACGGCGTGCAGCACGACGGCCGCCACCAGGGCGACGCGGGCGACCCACAGGAACCACTCGTAGTGCAGGGCGGGTTCGCCCAGGGTGCGCAGCCAGTGCGCGTACCCGTTGAAGTCCCCGGAGCCGAAGAAGATCTTGAGGTTGCCCAGCATGTGGGCGACCAGGTACAGCAGCATGACCAAGCCGGAGACCGCCATCACGGCCTTCTTGCCGATGGTCGAGCGCCATACGGAGCCGACGAGGGACGCCTTTCGGGGCCCCCGTTTCTTGAGGGGCCCCCGCTTCTTGAGGGGCGGCCGTTGATCACTTCGATCCGGCCGAGTCGCCAGTGCCATGGAAGCCGACGCTACGGAGCTGTCTCCGATCCGTCCAAGACATGCTGATGCTCGTTTCCATAGCCATTGCCTATCGTCGCCTTATGCTGGGCCCATGCAGCTCCACCAGCTCCGCTACTTCGCCGCCGTGGCCGAGACGCGCCACTTCACCCACGCGGCGGAACGGCTGCACGTGGCCCAGCCGTCGCTGTCGCAGCAGATCCGCGCGCTGGAGCGGGAGCTGGGCGCGGATCTCTTCCACCGCGCCCGCGGCAACATCACCCTCACCGACGCGGGCGAGGCGCTGCTGCCGCTGGCCCGCCAGATCCTCGCCGACGCCGAGACCGCCCACCGCGAGGTGCAGGAGGTCGCCCAGCTGCGGCGCGGCCGGGTGCGCCTCGGCGCCCCGCCGAGCCTGTGCGCGAGCCTGGTGCCGGACGTGCTGCGCGCGTACCACGCCCGCTACCCCGGCATCGAACTCCTCGTCGACGAGGGCGGTTCGCAGGACCTCGTACGCACCCTGGCCGCCGGCGAACTCGATCTCGCCCTCATCATCACGCCGCTCGCGGGCAGCGCCCCCGCCCTGGCCACCACCGAGCTGCTCCGCGAGGACCTGGTGGTCGTCTCCTCCTACGTGTCCCCGGTCCCGGCCCCTTCCCCGCTGCGCGTGGCGGATCTCCAGGGTCGCCCCATGGTCATCTTCCGCCGCGGCTACGACCTGCGCGAATTCACCATCGCGGCGTGCCGCGCCGCGGGCTTCGAGCCGGCGTTCACCGTGGAGGGCGGCGAGATGGACGCGGTACTCGGCTTCGTACGCGCCGGGCTCGGACTCGCCGTGGTCCCCGGCATGGTGGCCGCCCGCTCGGGCCTGCGCATCACCCCCTTCGACGCCGACCAGGACATGCGCCGCACCATCGCGGTGGCCCACCGCAAGGACGTCGCGCCACCGCGCTCGGCCCGTGAGCTGCGGCACGTACTGCTGGAGCACCTGCGAGGGGAGTGACGGGGCGCGACCGCCGCGCGCCACGGCTGCCCGGTCCGCTACGGGCGGGCCGCCGTCGCCGCCTTCCAGTGGCGGATGAGCTCGCCCTTGGCCGACTCCAGGGCGGAGTCGAACTCGGCGCCCACGGGCGCGGGCAGGCAGAAGGTCTCGCCGCCCCTCAGCGTCAGCCGGATGCGGTACAGGGGGATGCCGCGGCGCCAGGGGACTCCGTCGTTCTGCACGTCGGCGGAGATGTTCTCGATGTCGTGCCAGGCGACGAACCGGCGCCGCAGCGGGGTGCTGGTCCGGATGCCGTCGGCCCGCAGGCGGGTCCGCCCGGCGGCGAAGTTGTAGCCCATGAGTGCGGGGACCGTGATGATCAGTCCGATGAGGAGCAGCACGGCGACCTGGTTCCGTCCGCTGCCGAGCGGCCGCTCGGCGACGTGCTCGCCGAGGGCGTCCCAGCCGAGGACGAAGGTGACCCAGCAGAAGGAGAACACGCCCGCGGCGGAGGCGACGGCGGCGCACCACTGCCACCAGCGGGAGATGGGACGGTATTCGATCGTTTGCACGCTTTTACCTTACGTGCATCGGCGTCCGCTTCCCGTGCCCGGAGCGCGGGCGGCCCGGCCCCCGGCGCGTACGCCGGGGAGCCGGACCGCCAACCGCCGTCAGGCGTAGCTCAGTTCAGCTTGATCTGCGGCTTGTGCAGGTCGAACCAGGTGGCCACGTCCAGTGCGCGCTCCATGCGGGTGCGCTCCTGGGAGGTGATCGTCGCCTTGTCGGTGGTCGCCGCCGCGCGGACCTGGCCCTGATCGAACAGGTCCAGGGCCGGGTGGCGGGAGGCGAGGAGGTCCATGGTCTGGGACTGGATGGCGGCGACGTAGCGGGGGTCGAAGCTGCCGGGGTAGCCGCTCTTCTTGCGCTGGACGACGGACTCCGGCAGCAGATCGCGGGTGGCCTCGCGCAGGATGCTCTTCTCGCGGCCGTCGAACGTCTTCAGCGACCACGGGGTGTTGAAGACGTACTGGACGAGGCGGTGGTCGCAGAACGGCACCCGGACCTCCAGCCCGACCGCCATGCTCATCCGGTCCTTGCGGTCCAGCAGCGTCTGCACCATGCGCGTCAGGTGCAGATAGCAGACCTGTCGCATCCGCTTCTCGTGGCCGCTCTCGCCGTCCTTGAGCGGGGCCTCGGCGACCGCCGAGGAGTAGCTGTCGCTCAGGTAGGTCTGCAGGCCGAGACTGCCGGTGAGTTCGCCGGAGAGCGCGCCCGAGAGGTCGAGTACCGAGCCCTTGGCCATCCACGGGAAGGCGTCCGCCTTCGCGCGCTCGTCGTGGAACCACGGGTAGCCGCCGAACACCTCGTCCGCCGACTCGCCCGACAGCGCCACCGTGGACTGCTCGCGGATCGCCGCGAACAGCAGGTAGAGGGAGTTGTCGCGGTCGCCGAGCCCGACCGGCAGGTCGCGGGCGCCGACGGCGGCCCGCCGTACGGCGGGGTCGGCCAGCGCCATGCCGTCCAGCACGATGTCGCTGTGGTCGCAGTCGATGTGCTCCTTGACGGCGTGCACGAACGGGGTGTCCTGCGTCGGCGCGATGTCCTCGGCGCGGAAGTGCTCGGCCTGGTCGGGGAAGTCGACGGCGAAGCTGCGTACGGTCTCGCCCTGCGCGCCGAGCTGCTGGGCGGCCAGCGCGGTCATCGCGGAGGAGTCGAGGCCGCCGGAGAGCAGGGAGCAGCGCGGCACGTCGGCCACCAGCTGCCGGGCGATGATGTCCTCCAGCAGCTCGCGCACGTGCGCGACGGTGGCCTCCTGGCTGTCGGTGTGCTCGGTGGCCTCCAGCTTCCAGTAGGCGCGCTCCCGCAGCCCGTTGCGGTCGAGTACGGCCAGGTGGCCGGGGCGCAGTTCGCGCATCCCGTCCCAGATGGCGAAGCCGGGGGTCTTGGTGAAGGAGAAGATCTCCCGCAGCCCGTCCGCGCCGACCACGGGGGCGGCCAGCGGGTTGGCGAGGATGGCCTTGGGCTCGGAGCCGAACAGGACGCCGTCATCGGTCTCGTAGAAGTAGAAGGGCTTGATGCCCATCCGGTCGCGGATCATGACGAGCTTCTCGGTCCGCGGGTCCCAGATGGCGAAGGCGTACATGCCGTTGAGCTTGTCGGCCAGCTCTTCGCCCCACTCCAGGTAGCCGCGGAGCACGACCTCGGTGTCGGAGTCGGTCTCGAACCGGTGGCCGCGCCGGCGCAACTCCTCGCGCAGCTCGACGTAGTTGTACGCCTCGCCGGAGTACACCATCGCGACCGTGCCGTTCTCGGTTCGCGCTTCCATGGGCTGCGCGCCGCCCGGGAGGTCGATGACGGCGAGCCGGCGGTGGCCGAGAGCGGCGCGCGGGGTGACCCAGGAGCCCTGGGCGTCGGGTCCCCGGCAGGACATCGTCTCGGTCATGGCGTCTACGGACTCCTGATGGGCCGTCAGATCACGTCGGTAGGAGATCCAGCCAGTGATGCCACACACAACGATCAACTTCTTTCACCACGGGGGTAGTGGAGGTTGCCTGTAGCTACCATCTACCTGTCGGTGGTGACTCCACTACCCACCGCTGCGCACCGGATCTGTGGCGTTTCTCACCGGTAAATTCCTGTTAACGGGACGTTTCGCGAAGGGTGTTGGGGGGCTGCGCCCCGGTGGGCGGACCGGCTTCGGGGGCCGTCGCACGCGGGGCCGTCCGTGCGTTCAGCCCCACAGCGCCTGCGCGCACGCGGCCCCCGTGAAGGCCGCCCCGAGCCCGGCGACGACACTGCCGATCGCGTTCGCCGCCGCGAAGAACCGCGCCCCGCTCTCGGCCAGCCGCAGCGTCTCGTACGAGAACGTCGAGTACGTCGTCAGCGCCCCGCACAGCCCCGTGCCGAGCAGCGACTGCGCCCCGGACGGGGCTGCCCCGGCCGCCACCGCCCCCGTGACCAGCCCCAGCACCAGGCACCCCGCCACGTTGACCGTGAAGGTGCCCCAGGGGAAGACCGAATCGTGGCGGCGCCGCACGCCCCGGTCGGTGAGATAGCGCAGCGGGGCTCCGGCCATGGCCCCGACGACGACCAGCAGCCAGTTCACGCCCGGCCCCCCTTCGTACGGCCGCCGCGGCGGGCGGCCATGCCCTCGCCGGTCACCGCGGCCTCCTGCCGATCGCGATCGCGCGGCGGGTCAGCCGCGCCGCCGCCCAGACCGCCGCCAGCGCGGCGAGCAGGGTGGCCGCCAGATAGGCCAGACCGGTCGCGGCCCGGCCGCCGTCCACCAGGTGCTGGATGTCCACGGCGTAGGTGGAGAAGGTGGTGAAGCCGCCGAGGACGCCGGTCCCGAAGAAGGGCCGTACGAGCCGGTGGGCGTCCCACGCCTCGGTGACCACCACCAGGAAGACGCCGATCACCGCGCAGCCCACGACGTTGACGGAGAACGTCGTCCAGGGGAACGCGCCCGCCTCCGTGGGCCACAGCAGGGACGCGCCGTACCGGGCCGCCGCCCCCGCGCCGCCGCCCGCGGACACCGCGCAGACCACCGGCAGCTGCCCGCGGGCGCCCTGGGTACGCCGCGCGGGCGCAGAGAGATCGGGATCGACGGGCTCGTCCACCGCTCGGGGCCGTGACTGGCCCATGGGCATGCCTCCTACTCGCCGGGCGTCCGGCCGGGCCGTGGCTCCGGCTCCGGACGCGCTCCATCGCAAGTAGGGACCGTTGGCGGCGTCCGTGCCGCGGTTCGGTACGGCGGGCCCCACCGCCGTGGCGGCGGCCACCGAGCGGATGCGGACGGTGGAGATCGCTGCCGCTGCCCAGATTACCCCGCGCCCCTCAGGGCTGCCCGACCGCCGCCAGGTAGGCCGCCGTGCGGTCCGCGTCCGTGATCCACTCGGGGGCGTCGAAGGGGTCGGCGTAGACGTTGGCGAAGCGGTGGGCGACCTCCGGATGCCGGGACGCCGCGTCCAGGGTCTGCGCCACGTGCTCGGGCGGTCCGAGCAGCAGATTGCTGAACGCCGTCGCGTGCCGCGCCCGCTCCCAGAACGCCGCGAAGGCCCGCTGCATCCAGGGCCGGTCGAAGGGGCGCTCGCCGTGGTCGAGGACCGAGCGCAGATAACTCGCCGCGCAGTGCGCCGCGTTGTTGGCGCCCTGCCCCGCGATCGGGTCGTTGGCGACGACCGTGTCGGCCATGCCCAGGACGTACGCGCCGGGCCCGACCTCGGCGACCGGGTGGCGGACGGTCGGGATGACGGAGCCGAACAGCGTGGCCTGCGCGTCGGTCGGCTTCGCGTTCGCGAACCGCTCGTACTCCCAGGGCACGTACGTGCGCAGCAGCTCCAGCGACCGCTCGATGAGCGCCTCCGCGCCGGGGCGGTCCTGCCAGCAGTCGTACGGCCCGCCGGGCACCGCCTCCCAGAGCAGGATGTCGCACGGGCCGCTCGTGGTGAGCGCGGGCATCAGGATGCTCTCGCCCGCCGCGGGCGAGGCGAGCACCCGCAGCCGCGAGCCGACGGAGTTCGGGCGGCCGTCGGGGGCCGCGACGCCGTGCAGATAGACGCAGGCCAGCGTGCGCTGCGGCGTGTCGAACGGGCTGTGCCGCTCGTCCCGCGTGAACACTTCCGAGAGGTTGCCCCGGCCGGCGGCGACGAGCGTGAGGTCGTACTCGGCGGCCAGGGACCCGAGGTCCTCGGGCGAGACCTCGCGGTGCTCGACGCGCCCGCCCCGCTCCTCGAAGAGCTCCAGCCAGCCCGCCATCTTCACCCGCTGGTCCACCGATTGGGCGGCCCCCTCGAACGACGCCGAGAAGGAGAGGGACGGCGGGCCGGGCTCCTCGGCGAAGGAGAGGTCCAATCCGCTGATCCAGGGCGTCTGTTCCTCCCACAGATGGAGCCCGGCCGCGCGCTCCAGAGCGAGGGCCGGCCCGAACATCACCTGGGTGGACAGGACCCGCCCGGCGCGGATCTCCTCGGCCGTACGGGCCGACACCACCGTCACCTCGTAGCCCTCGGCCCGCAGCCCCAGGGCCAGTTGCAGCCCGGCCTGCCCGGCGCCGACGATCGCGATCCTGCGCATCGCTGCCTCCGCGGGCCCGGAGGTCGCTGGCGGATTGGGTCGTCGGTGCTGCCGGGCCCCTCACCCGTTGTAGCGGGGGGCGTGGGCCCTGTACAGGGCGTGCGGGCCCGTCGCGCTTGTTCGGCTTCGATGGCCCGATCTGCGGCGGTGCGGGCCCGCCGCGCGGAGCGGGCGCGGTCCGGAGATCGGGGCTACTGCTCGGAGCGCCGCCGACGTACCCTCGGCTGATGCGTCAAGGAAAGCTCATGGGCATCAGCGATCTGCACATCGCCTACCAGGACAACCGGCGCATCGTCGAGGAGCTGCGCCCCGACGACCCCGCCGACTGGCTGATCGTCGCAGGCGACGTCGGCGAGCAGGTCGCCGACGTCGAATGGTCGCTGAAGACGCTCAGCGAGCGGTACGCCCAGGTCGTCTGGGCGCCCGGCAACCACGAACTGTGGACCACGCCCAAGGACCCCGTCCAACTGCGCGGCGAGGCCCGCTACCACCACCTCGTGGAAATCTGCCGCGGCCTCGGGGTGCACACCCCGGAGGACCCCTACCCGGTGTGGTCCGGGCCCGACGGGCCCGTCGTCGTCGCCCCGCTCTTCGTGCTCTACGACTACACGTTCCGCACCCCCACGGCCGCCACCAAGGAGCAGTCCCTGGCGCAGGCGTACGACGCCGGGGTGGTGTGCACCGACGAGATGCTGCTGCACCCCGACCCGTACCCCACCCGGGACGCCTGGTGCCGCGCCCGCGTCGCCGAGACCGAGCGGCGGCTCGCCGCCGTCGACCCGGAGCTGCCGACCGTCCTGGTCAACCACTTCCCGCTGGTACGGCAGCCCACCGACATCCTGCGCTACCCCGAGTTCGCGCAGTGGTGCGGCACGGAGCGCACCGCCGACTGGCACACCCGCTACCGGGCCGCGGCCGTCGTGTACGGGCATCTGCACATCCCGCGCACCACCTACTACAACGGGGTCCGCTTCGTGGAGGTCTCGATCGGCTACCCGCGCGAGTGGCGCAACAACCCGCGCCACCCGGGGACGGCGGCGCGGCAGATCCTGCCGGCGCCGGGCTGAGGGGGAGTGAGGTCCGGGGACGGGTTGTGGGGGAGGCGAGGTTCGGCGCCGGGCTGAGGGGGCGGCGAGGCGCGGGTCGCCGACCGGGCCCCGCTGCGGGACCGGCCGCTATTCGGCGATCTCCACGACGACCCCCGCCGACTCCAACTCGGCCATGGTGCGCGGCCAGTCCTCCCATGTGTCCCGCATCCGGTCGCGGATGCCCGCGCCGGGGATGACCAGCACGCGGATGCCCTCGCTCCGCAGGAACGCCGCGATCCGGCCGGACGGCCGCAGCACGGACCACATGTCGTACCCGGGCCGGGCGTACCCGTTCCGCTCCGCCCACCGGTGGATCAGCGCGAGCTGCGCGTCCCAGTCCTTCTCGAAGTCGGTGTAGAGCGCCGGCCCGTGCTCCGGCTCGTCCACCTCCCGCGCTCCGAACACCCATCCCCAGGCACGGGGCTCGGCCCCCCGCGCCGCGTCGGGCTCCTCGGGGGATGGGTCCGCAACGGACCGGTGTGCGTCAGCCATGCCCCGACGCTACTGCCCCGGCGCGACGCCGTGAATGGGGCTGGTGGGGGGCGGGGTGGGGGAGACGGGCGGACGGCCGGTGGCGGGCCGTCGCACCATGGCGTCAGGTGCGCCCCTCCGAGTGGCCCCGCAGGGGGGTGCTGCTCTCTTCCCGCGTGCCGATGGGGGCCTTCCGGCGCCGACGGGCGGCAGCCGGGAAGTCCGGCCGCCGCCCGTGGGTTACCTGCGGGTCATCCGTGGGTCAGCAGGAAGTCCACCTGGCGGACGGCGGCCGGGGCCGGGCCCGTGGGGAGGGCGATCGGGGTGGCGGCCGGGGCGTAGCCGGCGGTCAGCACCGTGTACTGGCCGTCGGCGAGGTCGCCGAAGGCGAAGGCGCCGCGTTCGTCCGTCACGCACTGCGCGACGACGTCGCCCGCCGCGTCGAGCAGGGACACCCGGGCGTCCTCCAGGGGACGCCCGCCCCGGTCCCGTACGGTGCCGCACACCGTGACCGCGGAGCGCAGCTCGACATCGATCCGCTGCGCCGCGCCGCCGGCGATCTCTACCTGGACGGCGTACGGGCGGTGCCCGGCGGCGGAGACCGTCAGCGCGTACGGGCCGGGCGCCAGCTGCGGCAGGGCGAAGGCGCCGTCGGCGCCGGTCACCGCCGAGGCCGCCACCTCGCCACGGGCGTCGGTCGCGGTGACCACCGCGGCGGCCAGCACCGGCCCGCCCTCGGTCCGTACGGTCCCGGTCGTGCCGGCCCCGCCGTCCAGCAGCAGCTCGCACTCCACGGGGCCGTCGGCCACCGGCACGGTGGTGGCCCGGGGCTGATGGCCCGCGGCCGAGCCGATGACCACGAAGGAACCGGCCTCGGGCGCGTGCACGGAGTACCGGCCGTCGCGGTCGCTGAGCGTACGGCCGAGCTGGTGGCCCGCCGTGTCGATCAACGTGACCGCCGCGCCCGGCACCGGGGCCGCGGCGAGGCCGAGGACCCGGCCGTGGATCACACGCCCGGCCGGGGGCGGGGTGTCGGCCATCGCGTCCGCGGCGGCCACCACCGGGGCGGGGGCGTCCTCGGCGGCCTCCGCCGGTACCGCCGCCTCGATGGGATCGGCCGCGGCCGCCACCGCGGCCGCCCGTCGCGCCGGGAGGAAGAAGGCGATCAGCAGCCCCACGACCGCGGCGGCGCAAGCGACCCCGAAAGCCATCCGGAACCCCGTCATGTTCGGCAGGTCGACCGGACCCAACCGCGTCGTCTGGCGCGCCAGGATCACGCCCACCACCGCACTGGACGTGGACGTTCCGATCGACCGCATCAGGGTGTTGAGGCCGTTGGCCGCGCCGGTCTCCCCGGCCGGCACGGCGCTGATGATCAGCGTCGGCATCGCCGAGTACGCGATCCCCACGCCGGTGCCGATGACGGCGGAGATGATGGCGATCTGCCAGACGGAGTGCAGCATCGCCATGCCGCCGCCGTACCCCGCGCCGATCACGACGAGCCCCGCCATCAGCGAGACCTTCGGCCCCCGGGTCGTGTTGATGCGGGCGGACAGCGGGGACACGAGCATCATCGCCGCGCCCATCGGGGCGACGCACAGACCGGCGACGACCATCGACTGGCCGAGGCCGTAACCGGTGGCCTTGGGCAGTTCGAGCAGCTGGGGGAGGACCAGCGACATCGCGTAGTAGGAGAAACCGACCAGGATCGAGGAGAGGTTGGTCAGCAGCACCTGGCGGCGCGCGGTGGTGCGCAGGTCCACCAGCGGCTCGGCCGTGCGCAGTTCGAGGAAGCCCCAGCCGACCAGGATCAGGACGGCCGCGCCGAGCAGCCCGAGCGTGGTGGGGCTGCCCCAGCCCCAGTCGCTGCCCTTGGTGATGGGCAGCAGCAGGGCGACCAGCCCGGCCGACAGGCCGATGGCGCCGATGACGTCGAAGCGGCCGGGGGCGCGCACCGCCGATTCGGGCACGGCCAGCAGGACCAGGACGATCGCGATCAGGCCGAGCCCGGCGGAGCCGAAGAACAGCGCGTGCCAGTCGCTGTGCTGGGCGACGAACGCGGCGGCCGGCATCCCCAGCGCGCCGCCGATGCCGAGCGAGGAGCTCATCAGCGCCATCGCGGAGCCGAGCCGCTTCGGCGGCAGTTCGTCGCGCATGACGCTGATGCCCAGCGGGATCGCGCCCATCGCGCCGCCCTGGATGGCCCGGCCGATGACCATGATGACCAGTTCGGAGGTGAGCGCGCAGACCAGCGAGCCGACGACGAGCAGCCCCAGGGCGACGATGAGGATGCGGCGCTTGCCGAACATGTCGCCGAGCCGCCCCATCACGGGGGTGGCGACGGCGCCGGCGAGGAGGGTGGCGGTGATCACCCACGACGCGTTGGACGTCGTGGTGTGCAGCAGCTTCGGCAGGTCGGCGATGAGCGGGACGACGAGCGTCTGCATGACCGAGACGACGATGCCGCAGAACGCGAGCACCGTCACGAAGCCGCGGCCCACCTCGGGCTGCTCGCCGGGCTGCCCACCGGGTTGCCCGCCGGGCGGTGCGGCACCGGCGGCGCCCCGGGCGTGAGCGGCCCTGGCGTGGGCCGGGGATATCTGGGGCATGCTGGCGCGGCCTCCAAAGGGTTCGGGTGCCGGCTACAGGTCCAGCGCACAAGGCGGTGACGGCACGGACGCTGTGCATCTTACGCACAGCGTGTATCGTGCAAGTTTCGCTTTCGGGGGCCTACGGGGCCTTATACGGGGACGAGTTGGGTTGCATGGGGCCAGACCGGGGCAGGTCAGGTCGGATCGGATCGGACCCGGCGGTACGTGCCTACGGCCGCGTCTCCCGCGCCCCGGACGCCTGGCTCTCCGGTTGCCCGGTCGGCCGCCCCTCGCGCTGTTCGGCCGTCCACGCTCCCCGCTGATCGACCGGGTCGACCGGGTCGACCGGGTCGGCCTGATTGGTCTGATCGGCGAAGTACGCGGTGGGCGAGGTGCCGAGCGCGCGGCGGAACATGGCCGTGAACGCGCTGGGGGTGGCATAGCCGAGCTCCGTGGCGATGGCCGTCACGGCGACGCCTCGGGCCAGCAGGATCACGGCGTGGATGAGCCGCGCCTGCTGCACCCAGTGGGTCAGCGACATCCCCGTGGCGGCGGCGAACCGGCGCTGGAGGCTGCGCGGGCTCAGATGCGCCTGGGCGGCGGCGGTGGCGGTCGTCCAGTGACCGCCGGGGTCGCGCTGGATCGCCGCGCAGACCCCGTCGAGCTCGGGGTCGTCGGGGGCGGGCAGGTGCAGCGCCGCCACGGGGCGCGGCGCGAGTTCGGTGAGCAGGAGGGCCACGACCTGGCCGTCGCGCCCGTCCGGGGCGTACTCGACGGGGAGGCGGGTGGCCTCGTCGATGAGCTCGCGCAGCAGCGGCGAGACGGAGACGACGGTCGGCTCGGTGGGCAGGGCGGCGGCCGCTGACGGCTCGATGTAGAGGGTGCGCATCCGCACCGCGCCCGTACAGCTCATCGTGTGGGTGACGCCGGGCGGCACCCACACGCCGCGGGTGGCGGGCACCACCCACGTGCCGTGGTCGGTGACGACGGTGATCGCGCCGGTCGTGCCGTAGATCAACTGGGCGCGGGTGTGCCGGTGCGCGGGGATGTGGTGGCCGTCGGGGAGGTCGCGGGCCATGGCCGCCAGCGGTCGGGGGACCCGCTGGTAGTCGTCCCGGTCCTCGCTCTTCCCGTACATTGGCGCACTCTCGATAGGTGATGGCGTAGGAGCGAAAGCATGTCAGGCGGGGCCTTCCATAGCGTGGACCCACGTGATGGAGACCTTGAACGAGAGCCGGCCGGCCTCGGCGCCCCCCGCACCGCCGCGTGCGACCGCCGCCGACTCGGCCCGTACCAGCCCAGCCCGTAACCTCGCGGCTCGTAACGTCTCGGGCCGTATGGCCGCGTACGCGCCTGCCGCCGACGTACGCCCCGCACCTCCCGTGCCTGCCGCGCCTTCCCCATGCCCCGTGTCCCCCGTGCCTTGCGCCTACGGATCCACCGCATACGGGCGGGTGACCCGTCATGGCTGACAAGAGGGGCACGACGGACGCGACGGGCACGGCTGACCTGCCCGACCTGCCCGACCTGGCCGAGTCCCCCGGCCGACTGACCCGCCCGCTCACCGTGCTGCTGGCCGTCACCAGCGCGGTCACCGCCGCCAACGTCTACCTCAACCAGCCGTTGCTGGGGGCGGCCGCGGCGGACCTGCACGTGAGCCCCGAAGCGCTCGGGGCCGTCCCCACGGCCACCCAGTTCGGCTACGCCGCCGGAATCCTGCTGATGGTCCCGGCCGGCGACAGCCACGACCGGCGCCGCCTGATCCTCGGCCTCGGCGCCGCATCCACCATCGCCCTGGCCGCGTCCGCCGTGGCGCCCACGGCGTGGTGGCTGATCATCGCGAGTTTCGCGGTCGGCCTGCTCTCCCCGATTCCGCAACTGGTGGCGCCGCTGGCCGTCGCCCTCGCCGGCGACCAGCGGCGGGGCCGGGTCGTGGGCACCATCCAGGGCGGGCTGCTGATCGGCGTGCTGGCGTCGCGTGCGTACTCCGGATCGTTCGCCGAACTGGCCGGGTGGCGCGCCGTCTACTGGTGCTCGTGCGCGCTGACCCTGCTGCTCACCTGCGTGCTCTGGCGCGTCCTGCCGGCCGCCCCGGCCATCGGCACCGCCCGCTACCGCACGACATTGGCGTCGCTGCCCCGGCTGTTCGCGTCCAACCAGCTGATCCGGCGGGTCACCATCTCCGGGGGGCTGGTGGGGATCGCGTTCGGCGCGTTCTGGACCGCCCTGACCTTCCTGCTCGAACAGGACTACCACTACGGCTCCACGGAGGTCGGCCTCTTCGGCCTGGTCGCCGCCGCCAGCGCGCTCGCCTCACCGGCCGCCGGCCGGCTCGCCGACCGCATGGGAGCGCGCCTGGGACTTGCGGCCCTCATCGCCACCGTCATCGCGGGCTGGGTGCTGCTGCTGCCCGGCGGTACGCACCTGAGCTGGCTGATCGCCGGGGTCGTCGTCCTCGACATCGGCGTGTGGGGCAGTCAGGTCGTCTGCCAGACCACGCTGTTCACTCTGGACAAGGCTGCCCACAACCGCCTCAACACCATCTACTTCACCCTCCGCTTCCTGGGCATCGCCATCGGCTCGCTGGCGGGCTCGCTGGCGTGGGGGAGCGGCGGCTGGCCCGCCGTGGCCGCCGTGGGGGTCGTCGCCGCCCTGGCGGGCCTCATCGTGGGTGTTCTCCCCCATTCGAAGGGGCGCGCCAAGAGTAATCAAGTGACTACCCTTGGTGCATGACTGGGTGCGGTGGACCTGTGTGGCGATCCGCCACGCGGGCTGCCGCCGCCGCGCTGATCGCCGCACTGCTCGCGCTGTGCGGCGCGGAGCCCATGGCGGCGCGCGCCGCCACCGGCCCGGCGCAGTCCGCCGCCGCGGTGGTGGAGGACGAGCGGTCCGCCGACGAGAGCGCCGCGTGCGCGGACGGGCAGCGGCGTGCCGCGTGCCCCGGCCGGGCCGGCCGCCGGGCTGAGCCGCGCCCGGGATGCCGGTGCGGCCGTGCGTCCGTGCCACGGCGATCTGGCGTGGCCCGCCGCCCCGACCGGGCCGTCATCGCCGCCGCCCACGTCCGCTGCGTCGTCCTGCGCTGCTGAGGGGGCCGCGGTCCCGCCCGTCCGGGCGGGGAAGCCGCCTGCCCCTCGGTTCGACAGGTACGAGAGCAGAAGAGGCACCATGCCCACCGATCCCGGGCACGGACTGGACGGCTATCTGCGCGCCCAGTCCTACCTGGCCCACCGCCCTGCTTCCACCCCTCTTTCCACCCCTCCTATCCCTCCTCCCCCTCTGCCGAGTTCTTCCCCTTCTGAGACCGCTTCCGAGTCTGAGACCGTTTCGGAGGCGGAGGCGGAGGCGGAGCCCGAAGGGGGCCCCGTACACGGGTCTGAACGGGAAGCGCCCGTCCCGGCCGCACGCCGACCGGGAGCCATGGCACGGCTCCTGGCCCTCCTCACCCCGAGCCGCGCCCGACCGGCCCCGGAGACGGCCGCCGGGCCCGACCGGTAACGGAACGCGAGACGGGGCCGGGGTCTCGCCCCGGCCCCGCCACGTCGTCGCTCGGCCGTACGGGCTCCCGCCGCGCCCGACCGTGTGCGCGGGTTCAGCCGTGCGGGCGGGCCAGCAGCGTCCGTACGCCCTGGGCGTCGAGGGTCAGACCGCCGGGCGAACTCGCGTCGATGGCCAGCGACAGCTCTTCGGCGGGCCACTGCGAGGCGAGGGTGCCGAGCGGCACCATCCGGTAGCGGGAGATGGACGGCAGCAGCTCGGCCATGCGCAGCTCCGAGGTGAATACGGGCACCAACTGCGCCCCGCCCGGCTGCTCCATGATCGGCAGCACCACGTCCCCGGAATCGGGCTCCTGCGCGTCGCTCAGCTCATCGGGAACGGGGATCAGTACGTCGCTCCCGGCCAGCGTGTCCAGCGCCGCCGTGTCCTGGGTGTTCTCGGAGAGGGCGTTCAGCGCCTGCTGGGCGGGGGAGAGGCCGTTGCCGGAGGGAAGGTCCATGGGCGTGTTCATGGGAAATCCTGTCATCGCGTAGGGGATCGGGCAGCGGTCCTGGACGTCCGCCGCCCAGGACGGGAAGCCACCCGCGTACCCGCCTTCGGCGCGGCCATGCATCATCGCCGCACCTCGTCCTCGGCGGCTGCCCGGATCTCCGGCGGCGGCTCCGTGATCTCGGCGGCCGCGTGCCCGGCATTGCCGTCGGCCGCCTGCCCGGCATCCAGGGCGGTTGCCCCGCCTCTTCGGTGGCTGCCCCGCAACCGCGGCGAATCCGCCCCGCCGCGACCCCGGCGGATTCTCCGTGCCTCCGGCGGGCTCCCCGTGCCCCTGGCGGGCTCCCCGTGCCCCTGGCGGGCTCCCGCCGCGAGGTCACTTCTCCAGGGCTACGCGCACCAGCGCGGCGGCGAAGACGGCCGGGTCGCCGTCGCCCACCAGCCGCGCGAGGGCCTTCGCGCCGTCCGGCAGCCTGAGGCGGCGTGCGCCCTGTAGGGCCTTGGCGTCCAGGTAGGGCGCGACTTCGGGCCAGACGCCCTGGGCCTCGCGCAGAAAGATGTCCGCGCCGACGGGCCCGAGACCCGGCACCTTGCGCAGCAGCCGGCGCAACTCGGGGAGGTCGCCGTCCGCGGCGTCCCGCATCCGGCGCAGGTCCCCCTTGTACTCGTCCCTCAGCATCTCGGCGCCGTCCCCGAGCTGCGTCGCGGTGCTCTCGTCATAACGCCGATAACCGCCGCGCCCCAGGGCGTCCACCCGCTCCTGCCAGCTCGCCTCGGCCATCCGCCGGGGGTCGCGCAGCCCCGCTTCGTGGAGCGCCCGAGCGGTGTCGATGGCGATGCTGTGGCGGATACGGGCGCTGAGCAGCACGGAGAGCACGAGCAGCCGGTAGAGCGGCTGCGGAGTGTTCCGGAGCCGGATGCCCGCTTCGTGTGCGTACGTACGCCCGTGCTCGTCGAGCAGCTCGCGGACGGTCTCGCGTTGGGTGGCTTGCGCCATGGTGGGAACTCCTCTCCTTCGTCCCCTCCTTGGTACCCGCCACGCGGAACATCACCGGCAAACCGCCCATCTGCTGACGGGGCGCCCCGGGACGGGGGCAGACGGGTGGCGGAGAGGGGGCAGGGCGAGGGCTTGCCCACCGTTTCTGCGACGACCTTCGGGCTGGGGCCCTTTCCCGCCGTCGTCGCACAGTCAGCCCTGAAGCCGCGGAGGCAGTGCCACCCGTCGGCGCGGAGTACGGAGATCCACTGCCTGCATGCCGTCGCTGATGCTCAGGCCGGCAGCCGCACAGGAGTAGGCAAAGACGTTGGCACCGTAGGGAAGCCCGGGTCGGTCCTGCCAGAATCGAAAATGCCAGTAGGCGCTCGGGTCCGACTCCTCCGGCGGGAGGCCGATCTCTTCGCTCATGACGACTTCGCCGTCGCGGGCCAACGTGCCGAACGTCCCGCCCTTGGGGTTGAAGTACACCCCGTAGGCAGTGGTCGCCGTCGACACCGCCCGCAGTAGGGCGTCATGGCGGGGCAGATACCCCTCCTGTGTGATCACGCAGCCGCCGGGATCCCCGGGCACACTCGTCACGCCGACATGGCGGAGGGAGTCCTCGTAGTCCATCTCACCGTCGGGCGCGTGCTCGAAGTCTGTTTTCGGGCACTGCGCGGGGTCGGCGCCGAGCCGCCGGATCAGCTCGTCCTCAGACAGGCCCCGCACGAAGGTGATGCCGAGCCCTTCGGTCCGCAGCTCCTCCCCGCTGAAGGCCGCGATGAGCGCGTCCGCGGACCGGAAGGCGGCGACATCCTGGGCGGGAAGACCTACCGCCCCCGGCAGGCCCGCGACGAGCGGCGCGAGCGGCGTGGTCAGCAGCAACCGCCCCGGTGACCAGGGCCCTTCCTGTGGCGTCCACACATCGGCCCCGGCGTCGATCAGCACACGGACGCTCGCCTCGTCCACACATCGGGCCGCGAACCACAGCGGCGTGTACCCGTCGTCGTCGCGTGCGTCGACCTCCCCGCTGTGCGAAAGGAGCGCGGCCGCCGCCTCCGCCGCCCCCTGCTCCGCTGCCAGATGCAGCGGGGTGGCGCCGGCCCACCCGACGGCGCCCCCGGGATGTGCGCCTCCGTCGAGTCGGGCTCGGACCAGAGCCGTGTCCCCCCAGTCCCGGGAGCCCATCTGCCCCCAGTCGGCCCGCGGCACGTAGCGCTGCCTGGCCTCCTCCTCACGTTGCCGCTCATCGACCTGGCGCTGGGTCAGGGGAGGTGCCAGGAACGCCGGCGGACCGCTGGCCTCCATGTACACGAAAGTATCCGGCTGCCCCGAAGAATCTGGCGGCTCCAGTCCCGGCCAGACCTCCAGCGCCCGCCCTGACGCGCTACGGAGCGCCGACACATCGATCGGGGTACGCGTCTCGGCTATCCCCTCGTCCGGCCACTCGATGACCAACTGCGCCTCGCCAGGCGGTGGGAGCTCTGCCAGATACAGGTCGACGTCGGTCTTGAACAGAGACCGGCGGGGCTGGTGCAAGCCGGAATCCAACGGGATCAGCCCGATCGCTTGCGTCGTCGACCTCATGACGTACCGCACCTGCCGTATCGCTGTGTCGTCCAGGGAGGTCACCCGACGGCCGTCGGAGAACAGCAGACCCACCCGGAGCCCGGACTGCCGCCGGGTGGCTACGCTCTCCCGGAGAGCCTTTCGGAAGACCGCCAGATGCAACGTGGCCGACTGCGGCCACAGAGACCACCCCGTCACCAGCACCCGGGTATCCGGACTGGTGCCAACCACCTCAAGCTGCGGTAACAGTGCGGGTGCAAACCGATCGACGGGCGGTGCGTATCGCTCGTCCTCCTCGCCTGGCGGTCCCAGCTGAATCACCACCGGCCGCTCGACGGCCGGTTCCTCGGGAAGCACAAGATCGTCGAAGAATCCCATGCGCCGAGCTTGGCACGAGGGTCTGACACCGCCCCAGAACCTCCGGTACACAGGTCGGGGCCCGACCGACGGCCGGGCCCACGGGCACGCCTGGGTGAGACTGCTCCGAATCGGCTCGCCGCCTCGCCGGCCCCGCCAGGATGGGGCGGGTGACAGCTCTCACCGCAGATCTCTGGCATCACTACGGACGCGTCCGCCACACCACCGACCGGGCTGTACCCGACACATTCCGCTGGAGCTGGGATCAGAGCAGCGGGCCCGGCCCGAGCGTTCTCGGTGATCTGACGGGTCTGTGCCTTGGCGACCTCGGTGCAGGGAGCGCCCGACACGCTGCCCACCTGGCCGTCCACTACCGGCCCGCCCGGATTGTCGCCGTTGACGCCTCACCCGCCCAGTGCGCGATGGCCACAGACCTGTACCAGCACCTCGCGCCGCGCCTTCGCATCGAGCAGGCCGATGTGGTCAGTCACCTGCGCGCGGCGGCGGACGTGTACGACGTGCTGTACAGCGTCTTCGGCGCGGTCGACTTCACCGAGCCGCGCGAGTTGTTGCCGGCGGCCTCCGCCGCGCTGCGGCCCGGTGGGCGGCTGGTGTTCTCCACCCTCGCCCGCTACCTCAACGGCGAAGCTGCCCAGCCCAACGTTCAGCACGCCGATATCTCGGCCAAGACACCGAACGGGGAAGCGACCACGATGCGACGCTGGGTGCTTCAGGAACATGTGTGGACCAAGGCGCTGAGCGAATCCGGCTTCACGCGGATCAGCGTCGACATACTGCCCGGCGAGGTTGGGCCGCGGACCGCCGGCACGCAGCTGGTGACCGCGTACCGCGAGGCGTGATGGGCAGGCATTCCCGCCCCGGGCCCCCGAACCAGCCGTCCCGTGCCATCCCACTCACAGACGCGCACTCGCCACTCGCCCCGTATGAACGGCGTCGGCAAGCTCCCATGGACGTGCGGCGTCGCCACCGGCCGCTGACCGGCGGCGGAAGCCATCTGAACCCCGGGGCGCCGCGGAGCCTGGAGGAATGGGACGGTTTCGCCTACGTCCCAGTCGGTACCGCCCCCGATCTCTCGGCCGCGCAGGCTTGGGTCAACGACCTGGCGCCGGGGGCGTGAGGCGGGAGGAGACGAGGCCCGCCCCCGCCCGGCTGCGCGACGATCTCCGGCCGGTCAGGCGTAGGTGCTATTGCGGTAGATGATCCGCAGGTTCTCGGCCGTGCTCTCGGTGGCCCGGTCACCCGAACGGCGGGTTTCAGCTCTCCGTCCGCATCGTGGTGTGGCGTCCTGGACAGGAAGGCTCGGGAGGCCGGCGCTGCTGCGGGCCACGCCGTGCAGGAGGCGAAAGGAACAGGCATGTCTGATCCGGAAGAGCCGAAGACATCCACGGCAGGTGGCTAGGGAGCAGCCTCTACGCAGGGTGGGTGGACTCCGCACTCGGCGCAGGATGAGCCTGCTGTGGGTGATTCGAAGACGGCTTCACCGCAGGGCGGGTGGGTTCCGCATGCGGCGGAGGACGAAGCCGCGGCGGCCGCTCGGGACGGCGATGAGGAGTCGAGCGAGGACTCCGCGGGCAGCGAGGGAATGGCCGCTACGCAGGGCACTTGGGGTCCGCACTCGGCGGAGGGCGATTCCGCTTCGGCTGACCGGGATGGCGGCGAAGAGCCTCGCCCCGCTTCCGAGAGCGGCCCGAAGAAGTCTTCAACGAAGGGTAATTGGGGCCCGAACTGACTGAGGCGGCGTAGACAGCGCGGTACCGGCACGGGCAGGACCCTCGGCCAGGAGCGACCCCTTGGCCTCGGGCTGTCCCATGAGGTCGCCGTCGCCGCGCATCTGAATCCATCGGGTACACCAGCGGCGAGCTCCCCGGCGCCGCTCCCGCGATCGTGCTGCGCACCCTCGGCGCTGGGCCGGAGCCGGGCGAGAAGGCGCGCACTGTCGGTGTCCGATGGGAAGCGGAGGAATTCGCGCACTTCGGGGGACAACCGCGCAGACGGTAGCCGTTCCGCTCGTCGAGCGGGAAGCGGGTGGCTCGCCGGGCGGCGTGGCCGTGGCCGTAGGCGCGGATCGTGTTCTCGGAGTTGTTCCGCGGCCTAAGGGCCCGCAGCGGCGGCACGGCCACGACGTAGCCAGGACGGGCGTGAGGTCGTACCGGACGGTCGTGAGGTCGTACCGGATGGGTGTGTCGTCCGTCACGGGGTCGCGGCGCGCCCGCGATCGTAGACAGGCGAGGCGCTTGGCCTATAAGCGATGTGCTTACGGGGCTCACACACCCTCACCGGTATTTTCCCAGGTGAGGGGGTGGTTGCGCCCCCGGCAGGACTCGAACCTGCGGCCAAGCGCTTAGAAGGCGCTTGGTGAGGGCGGGGTGGGTGAGGCTTTGACCTGTAGGTACGGAGTGACGTGACGAGCCGTCGGTAAAATTTCCCGCGTTTTCGGGAAGCGGGGGTCGGAGACTGACTTCGCGGTCCCGAACTCTCTTGTCGCTATTACAGGCTTACGGAAAAAATCCGGGCCCTCGTGGTGACTGTCGTTCGTGGGTGGGGAGGGAGCCGTGCCCGGTATGAAGCTGGTAGACGTGGGTGGGGCAGCGCTTAGAGGGGCCATAGCGGCTCCATGCCGCGAGAGCTGTGCCGCTGCGCAGAGGACGTTGACCTCGCTCCGAAGCTCGAGTCCTGGAGCAGCCGGCTGCTGTCAAAGCAGGCGTTTTGCGCCACTCGCTAACAGCAAGTTCCAGTCGTGGGAGCGGATGGCTTGGGCGGAATGCCCCGGCAGTTAAGCCTCTGGGTGGTCGCCGTAGCCGAGATCGCGCCAAACTGCTGATCGCTGGAGCGCTGTGCGGGATGTCGATTTTGCGATCTGGCGGTTCCTGCTGTTATTCGTGAAGATGCCCGCCGTACCGATGAACGGGGGAGCAGTGTGGGTGTCGCCTGGGGGACCAAAGCCCGGCAGAAGAAGACCGACAGCTGGGCGACCATCGGGTTCCCTGGGGTGCCGGTGCAACGCGCCCAGCCTCTGGTGGACACGCCGAGGCCGGCGGAGGTCGATCCGACCACCACGGAAGTGACGAAGTTTCTGTGCCAATCGGTCTACGCGCGGCCGGATCGTGTGCGGGCTCTGAAGGCATGGTGGCGCAAGGTGCGCGGCAAGAAGTCCGCCGTGGGCAAGCCGCGTCGCAGCACCCGGAGACCTATCTACCTTGACGGCAGCGACGACTGCCCACCGCTCGGCGAGGCGACGGCGCAGTGGATCATCGATCACATTTTCAACGGTCCTCCGGTGCCTGTGCCTTCCTATGGGTTCGACCTTGTCCCGGTAGTGGTGCACAGCCTTCGTGCCCGTCGCCGCCGCCGACTGCGGCGAGCGCTGTTCGTGCTGCTCCTCGGTGTGGCTGCTTACCTGTCACCGTGGGCGACGGCCTTGTGGATGGCATGCGTCATCATGGCTTTTGCCATGAGGTGGGCGGCATTCCGTGCGCAGCGCAAATCGAAAGTGACCCGCCTGTCGCGTCGTCCGTACCTGTCTTACGTTCCGCTGCTTATCCCGTGGGCATTGGCTGTGGTGCCGTTCGAATCGTCATGGATTGCCCTGCTGTCCGTGCGGCTGGACTTGGTCGTCGTGCCCCTCGGCTACCTCGCGGGTATGGCGGTGATCTACGTCGTAGACCGCCTTGTGGCGAGAGGGGCGCTCTCTGTGCTGAACCGCACGCAGGTCTCCCGGAACGCGCTGCCCTGGGTGGGGGTCAAGGGCAGAGGCAAGATGGACACGATCGGGAAGAGCCAGGAGGACAGACTGCTCCCCTACGACACCGCACAGCACTTTGTCGGTGCTGGGCGTGATCACTGGGGTGCCGCCCATATCAATATCCCGCTCAAGCCCAAGGACCCGGATGAGCCGGTCAAGTCCTTCGGGGAAGCCGAACTCCTCCGGCGCGTGGGCAAGGCCCTCGATGAACTGGGCCGTGGCGTTCGGGAGATCACCGACCCGCTTCCCGGATTCTCCATGGAGCGCGTCCTGGGCCTACCGTCCCACCTCTGGCTTCAGCGCACGCGCGAGGCCGATCCGGAAGCACCTGACCTGAGCGGCCGGGGACGCAAGTCGCCGTCCAGTGAGCCGACCCGGCTCTACCTGCGCGCACAGTGCATCACTTGGGGCGGACAGGTCGTGGTCAGCGTGTTCGTCCATGCCGCCCTTGAGGCAGGCGAGTTGCGTCTCACTGTGCGGCCGCATGTGAATACCCCGCTCTACAACGAACTGCGAGGGACGACGAATCCTCTCGCCCGGAGCGGGCTGCACCTGGTGGGGTGGCTGGCCGTGCAGTCCCTTCTTGACGCCGCCGTGGGCCCGGTGACCCTCTGGCGCCTGGTGACCCAGATCGCACGAGGGGAAGGTATCCCAGGCCGCACCGAGGAAGAGGATCCGGTGAGTCTCCGCGACCGGTATTCGACGGAGGAGGTCACCGACATGCACCAGAGCGACGACGCCAAACGCCATGTCGTTCTCATGGAGACCCGCGTCTTCCGCACCGTTGCCACTTACTTGCAGGAGCGGGGGATCGACACGACCGCCTATGAGCAGCAGGTGGCCGCGGTCACCAACAACATCCAGATCTACGGCGACAACAACGCACCCGTCCAGAACGTCGTAGGGAACGGCAACAGCAACATCGGGCAGAGCTCCACCAGCCAGAACAGCCAGAACAGCCAGAACAGCCAGAACAGCCAGAACAGCCAGGGAGGCAAATGATGGCCATCGGACGACGGCGCCAGGAACCCGAGCCGGGTCACGGAGCGGGCATCAGCATCGGCGGCAACAACATTGGCCCGCTTCAGAACGTCGTCGGTCAGAACATCTCTCACGTGCGCCAGCATGCGACGGTGGAGGGTGCCGCTGACGTCGACTCTGTACGCGAGCTGCTGGCCGCATTCCGCCTGGACCTGGAGCGGAACGAGCCACAGCTGGAACATGCAGACGCCCTACGGGCAATGGCGACCAGCGTCGACAATTCCCTTTCCGAACCTGCCGAACGATTGGGCACCCTACGAGGAATTGCGCAGGCACTGCCTGCCCTCGTTGTAGGAAGTGTGGTCCAACAGAGTGGCGAGGCGCTCGCTCATGCCATCGGCGGGCTACTGCCCTGACCTGCTGATGCGACCGAGCGGTCTACCGTGCGAGTTGAGCAGCGCCCGTCGTTGTCGACATCTTCGACCGTGCAGCGATCCAGTTTCGAGGGCTGGATCTTGAACGGGGAGTGGGTGCTGTAGATGACCTGGTGCTGTGGAACCAGGCGTTCCTCGATGTAGCGCAGAAGGTCGTTCTGGGCCTTGGCGTGGAGGGTCAGGCCACCCTTCACTACAGGCGATCTATCCAGGACGTCGAAGTCATCACCTTCGATGAGCTCTACGAACGAGCTTGCTTCGTCGCGGAGGACCGCTGAGGCCCAGACGGTCGCATCTGGGCGGGATACGACGCGGAAGTGTGTGTCGGCGTTCGTTTGGCGCGGTTAGTTGGGAGTAGGGAGCGGCGGGTCTGCGCTTGGTGGAGGATGGGGCGCTTCGGCTTGCCGGAGCGTCTGCGCCAGGCGTTGAGAGAGGACCGGTCCGCTGAACAGGTTGCCTATGACTCCCAGTCCTGGACCGGCCCGTCTTTCCTGGTCAGAGCGTGTGCGTGACGCTGGTGCTCCGTTGCGGGTCCGTTCCTTCCGGTCCCATTTCGCGGCGCGGCTGTTGTCGTGGACAGGGTCGGCGGTGGCGCCGATCGGGTTGGCGTTCGCGGTGCTGGATATCGGCGGTGGGGCCGGTGGGCTGGGGTTGGTGCTCGCGGCTGGGACGGTGCCGCAGGTTCTGCTCCTGCTGGTCGGTGGGGTGGTTGCCGATCGGTGGTCGCGGGCGCGGGTGATGGTGTGGTCCAACGTCGTGTGCGCGGTCGCCGAGGGGCTGGCCGCGCTGTTGTTGTGGTTCGGCTCGGCGCAGTTGTGGCATCTGGTGGTGATGTCGGCGGTGTGCGGGGCGGCGTCGGCGTTCTTCACTCCGGCGGCCGGCGGGGTCGTGGTGGAGGTCGTGCCGGGTCCGGTGCGGCATGCCGCGAACGCGTTGTTGAAGATCGGCCAGAACGTGGTGAAGGTGAGCGGTCCGGCGTTGGGCGGCGGGCTGGTGGCCGCGGTGGGGCCGGGGTGGGCGATCGGCTGGGATGCGCTGACGTTCGCCGCCGCGGCGGTGCTCTGCGCGCGGATCGGGCTGGGGGGCGGCCGAGTGAGTGTGCGGTCGGGCTTCACGGCGGATCTGCGGGAGGGCTGGCGGGACTTCTGGTCGCGGCGCTGGCTGTGGGTGATGGTGCTCCAGGGCGCTTTCGTCGTGCCGGTGTGGCTGGTGGGGTACCAGCTGCTGGGGCCGGTGTTCGGGCTGCGGTTCCTGGGAGGGGCGGGGCCGTGGGGGGTGGTCGTCGCCGGGTTTACGGCCGGTCTGGTGGGCGGGTCCGCCATCGTCCTGTTGTGGAAGCCGGGGCTGGTCGGTTGGGTGGTGTGTGCGGGGATGGGCTCGCTGGCCGTTCCGCTGGCCGCGATGGCGGTGAAGGCTCCGGTGCCCGTACTCGCGTCGGCCACCGTCGTGGCGGGCATGGGGCTGGCGGTCAGCATGACCACCTGGTCCAGTCTGGTGCAGGAGCGTATTCCGGTGGAGTTGATGAGCCGGACGATGGCGTACTCGTCGCTGGGGCAGCTTCTCCCGGTGCCGGTGGCCTACCTCATCGCGGGGCCGGTCTCCCACGCGTTCGGCGTGCGGGCGACGCTCGCAGCGGGGGCCGTCGTGATCACCGCAATGGCTGCGGCCCCGCTGGTGCTGGCTCAGGTACGGGGGCTCTCCCTCACGGACGGTACGGCGGAGGAGGCCGAGGTTCTGGCTTCGGCGGAGCGGGCGCCGAGGTAGAAGGCCCGTGCGACCTCGACGGAACCCGAGAAGTCGCGAAACGCGCGGTCCCGGGCGGCGGCGTCGCGGGCCGCTCGGTCGGCGTCGAGGGGCAGGTGCCAGCGGCCGAGGAGGTGTCGGCCGATCCGCTCGGCGCGCAGGTGCTCGATCGTGCGCTGGGGGCCGCCGGCCGCGATTGCCGTGTTGAGGCGGTAGGCGGCGGCAACGTCCTCTGGGGTCGGCAAGGTGGCGTCGAGCAGGGTCCCGGCTTCGGCTCGGGTGGACGGCCAGACGCTCCAGGCTCCGTCGAGGCGGGCCGAGCGCACCATGACCCGCAGCAGCACTTCCGCGGCGGGCAGCGAGCGGACTTCGTCGGCGGTGAGCCAGAACGCGAGCTGCTCTGCGGAGAGGGCGTCGGCGTCTACGCCGTGCCGCGCGGCGGCGCGCAGAGCCGCCGTCTCCGGGTCGCCCGCCTCACGGTTGGCGATGGCGGTCAGGACGCGCTGTCGCCAACGTGCGGGGAAGGTGGGGTCGTAGAGCTGTTGGTGCTGGAGAAGGGGGAGGAAGGGAAGGCCGGAAGCGGAGTCGGGCTGGTAGGTCGCAGTCCAGTAGCTGACGTAGCTGGTGCACCATCCTTCGTCGCGCCTCGCGGTGGTGTCGGGGAGGAGCAGGGGGTTCGCGGCGATGTGGCGCAGGGCGTGTTCGGCGTCTTCGCGTTTCAGGTCGTACGGGTGGGACTGCTGCCAGGTGTTGATCTCCTCGAAGGCGCGGGTCAGCCGGGCGGTACGGGCGGCGTGACCGAGCGCGGCCCATGTCCGCTGGGTGTAGGGGAGTTGGCGGGCCAGAGTGTGAAGGGCCCGTGCTTGCGCGCCGGTGATCCGGCCTGCGGCTGTGGCGCGGCGTATGGCAGTGCGGAGGTTGACCAGGGCCTCGGTCAGTGCCCGGCCACCGGGTGTGTGCAGGACGGCGACTTCGTCGTCCGCGTCCAGGATGCCGGTGCGGAAGCCCTCGTAGATGCGACCGATGCCGATCATGCCGTAGGGGGCGAGTTCGGCCGCCCGTAGTGCGCCCATGCTGGCGGTGCCGAGGACCCGGACGCCGGTGTCCAGCAAGGCGAGGATTTCCTTGTGCCGTACGGGGGCGGACTGGTGCCACAACCCGTCGATGATCACGACGGTGTCGCCGGGCACGGCGGCCAGCCGCAGGAGGTCGCCGTGTTGGACCGGCGGATGACAGACGGCGCCGGGCAGCAGGTCACGCACGCGCTCGGCGGCCACGGTGGGGCCGGTGAAGACGTGGATGCTCACGTGCTCACCGCCTGGGGCCGGGGAACGGTGTGGCGGGCGCGGTAGCGCAGGTGCGGGGCCAGGACTTTGACGACGGCGAACTCCGCCCGGGCGTACGGGCCGTGGGCCAGGTCCACCAGCAGCGGAGCGGTCCCGGAGCGGGACGTGATGGCGGTGGCGAGGTGGGCGGCGTCCTCCTCGGCGGTGGCGAAGGCCGTGGTGTACCCGGCGGCAATGTGCGGCCAGCTCACCGGGGCCTGGTCCGGGGCAGCGGGCCGGCGCCGGGTGCCGGAGCGGTAGGCGGCCGCGGGGAGCTCCTCGCGGCTGCCGGTGATCTGGGTCAGCCGCGTCTGAGCCGCTTCGGTGATCGCCCGCGACAGGGCGACCTGCGGGGCAAGGTGCGCGCCCGAGCCGGACACGAGGAGCGGGCCTTGGTCCTCGCGCCACAGGTAGCAGGTCATCACGGGCACGCGGTAGCAGTTGGGCAGGTGTCGCAGTTCGAACCAGGCCCCGGCGGCGGTGAGGCGTTCGATCAGGTCGGCACAGTGCGGGTCGTCCACGCTGTTGGCGTCGATGAGCTGGTTCGCGGCGGGCTGTCCGGAGCCGTCGAGGTCGCTGAGCACGTCGCGTTCGATCACCTCGCACAGGCCGTGCGTGAGGGCTTCGGCGCGGGTGTTGCCTGAGGCGAGGCCGTTGGTCGAGGCGCTGGGCAGGTGGAGCCGCCACGTGTTGTGCATCTGGCGGCCGAGGAGTACCGATGCGGCCGGCACGGGTACGGGCATGTTGTCGAGGGCGGAGCGAGCGGTGATCCACTCCAGTTCCGTCCGGTCGGTGAACAAGCTGCCGGGGTGGGTCTCCAGCGCGGTCACCGGATAGGGCAGGTCCAGTTCCCGGGCTGGGGAGCGTACGTGAGAGGCGGGTACGGCGCGTTCGGCGTGCCACACCTCGATCCCTTCCATCGCCCGGAGACCCGGGCCGCGGCCAGGGTCGCGCCTTTGCCCTGGGCGACCGACAGGGTCCGCGCGAGCGGGCGGACGGCCATCGTCACCGGGATGCCGAGGTCGTCGAGGCCGGTGACGTCGGCGACCCGGGTGATGCCGAAGGCGGTCAGCAGGGGGCGGATCAGTTCCCACGTCTGCTCGGGGTGGCGGGTGCGGTGCGTACCGTCGAAGAACGTCTTGCGCACGGCACCTCCCAGGAGGCGGACCGGACCGGCCGCTGGAGCCCCGGCTGGGGGGCAGCGGCCGGGCACGGCGGACGGTTCTGGTCAGGCAGGGGGCTGGGGGTAGAGGTGGGTGTCGGGGAAGGCGGAGTCGGGGACGGCCGGGTCGCCGCCCGCGTTCTGCGGCATGTCGCCCGCCGCGTGCAGGTCGGTGACGAAGTCGGCCGGGTCGAAGGTCGGCGGGGTGGCGGCGGGGGCGGTTGGTTGCATCGTTCCTCCGGGGTGTGAAGGGGCTGCTATACCGACAGGTCGGCGAAGCAGATGGTGATCAGTACCTCGGGTGACGCGGAGTCGACCGGGGTACGCCAGTGGGGGATTCGGCGGCCGTCGAATCCGGTGAAGGCCCGGTGGCGGACCGCGAAGCACGCGCCGTCGAGTGGGTAGGGCGAGCCCGCGAGCCGGTCGGCGACCTGTCGGCTGGGCAGGTAGCGCAGCCGCGGCAGCCACCCCATCGGGCCCAGGGCCGGGGTGAGGGCGCACGAGAAGGTGATGTCGCACTTCCCGTCGTCGCGGTGAACGTGCATGTAGTCACCGGCCCGGTAGTACTTCAGGCCGAAGCGGATGGGAGTCATCCGAGCCCGCCCCGTGGCCTCGCCCGCCACCTCGGCCAGCACCTTCGAGCGGGCCAGCGCGTTCAGGGCCGGGCCGCCCGGGTGGACCCTGCACCGTTGGGGCGAGGTGATCGACCCGTCCCGCATCACCAGGAGCCCGGGGCGCTGATTGTGCCGCACGACCGCGAGCGCCTCGCACCGCGCGGCCTCCTCGGCGACCTCCTCCCACAGCGCCGCCCCGACCGCGTACTGCGGCACCTCGACCCGTCCTTCGGCGATCCACGCCTGGCGCAGCACCGGGCCTCACAGGTCCATGTACGAGAACGTGGCCAGCAGCCCCAGTTCGCCGGTGAACCGCGGCCGCCAGTGCGGCACGTCGTACCCGGCGAACGCCCGCACGCTGCCGGCGCCGTACGGATGGGACAGCGTCGTGAACCCCTCCCCCTTGGGGAACAACCCGCGTTCGGCGACGACCTCGGCCAGCGCGTCCGGGAGCGCCTGGCGCAGGTGCGGCGCCCAGCCCATGGGCGCAAGCCCCTCCGTGAGCGCGATGCCCACGGTGACGCTGGCCCGGACGCTGTCGAGGTGCAAGCCCTGGAAGTCCCCGGCGCGGTAGACGACCACCGCCCCGCCGCGCGGCGTGAGCCGGGAGATGCCGGTGGCCTCCCGCAGCTTCCCCCACAGCGCTTTGTCGAAGGCGAGCTGCTCCAGCACCGGGCCGGCCGGGAGGAAGCCGCAGTGGAAGGGGGCGGCGAACGAGCCGTCGCGGTGCGCGCTCGTCTCCTCGCGCACATGCGGCGTCACCAGGTCGAGCCTGCCGTGCGCCTCGGCGACCAGCGCCTCGAACCGGTCTTGCTCCAGCGCATCGTCCAGCACGACCGTTCCGAGCTGCTCCCACCCCGCCCGCGCCGACGAAGGGGTGAGTAGTCGGCCAGTGTCCATGGTCCTCCTCGTCGCTTCGGTGACGTGCGTGAAGCGGTCGGCCACCAGCGGGAAGAGAGAGGCCCGCCGTGTCCGCGGGCCGCCCGGGAGCCCCAGGAGAGCCGTACGTGACTCCGGCTCCCGGACGGTTGACAGGAGTAAAGCGCGCGGACCCCGGTTCTGGATCGCAGCGGTCCTGCGAGCCCGCAGCGGGGCTGCGGGCCGGTCTGGACCTATCCGGCCAGCGCGAGGCCGAAGAGGTCTTCGACCTGCGCGATCGCGGCGGCCGGGTCGCGGTCGAGGATGACGTCCATGCCGAGATTCTGGGCGGGCGGCAGGTTGTGGGCGGAGTCGTCCACGAACACGCACGCCTCGGGCGGGAGGCCCATCAGCTCCAGCATGACCGCGTAGATCTGTGGATCGGGTTTGCGCATCCGATAGTCACCGGAGAGCAGCACGGCGTCATACCGGGTGGGGAGGTCGTAGCCCGCGTACGGGTCACAGGGCCCCTCCCCGAGGCTGTTGGAGAGGATGCCCACCTTCACCCCCGCGCGCCGGGCAGCCTGCGCGGCGTCGATCATCGAAGGTTCAGGGTGCAGATCGCTCAGGACACGGCCGAGGAGATCGCTCCCGTCGATCCCCAGCAGGGCGCCGGTGCGCTCGTTCCATTCGACCTGGGTGATCGCGCCGCGCTCCAGGTCCGCGTACAGCTCCCGGCCCAACGGGTCCGTGGAGATCGCCGTCAGGAAGGCGTCGGGCGGCAAGCCCTCTCGCACGGAGAACGCGCGGGCGCACGCGGGGACGGAGGTGGTCAGCACTCCGCCGAAGTCGAGGATCAGGCCCTGGCGGCGGGGGTGGGGCATGTGCGGCTCCTCAAAGTGGAACGGACGTCGATCAGATGCTCGGCGAGAGCCCGTACGGCCGGGCCGCGAACCCCGCGCAAGCGCCGGTGCAGAGCGCTGATGCGCCGGAGCGTCTGATCGTGGTGGACTTCCTCCAACAGGTCCAACGACCGGTGCGCGTCCGCGACCGCGGCTTCCACGTCCCCGGCGCCGGCGTACGCGTCGGCGCGGTCCACATACGCCGTGGCGCGGTGCCGCCGCATCGTCGCCTCCAGCCCCTCCAGCGCCGCGTCCAGCAGCGGAAGCGCTTGCTCGTGACGGCCGAGCCGGACCAGGTCTCCGCCCTCGTACGCATCGATCTTCGCGAGGTCGAACCAGCCGATCCCGCCCCACCGTTCATCGTCAACAGGACCGTCGAGACACCTGCGCGCCTCATCCAACGTGCCCCGACAAGAGCGTTCGTCGCCGTCCAGCGCGTACATCTCCGAGGCCACCGCCAAGGACCACGCGCGCATCCGCACCGAGGCGCCCTCCGCACGGTCCGCTGCCGCGAGCGCGCAGTCCAGGCCGCCCGCGGGATCGCCCGCGTACGCCAGATGAAACGCCCGGCCCGCCCACAGCAACGCCGACAGCTCCGGCTCCCCCAGCGACCGCGCGACGTGTTGCGCCGCGTCGAGATACGCGTTGCCCTCGTCCCGGTTTCCCAGGTCGAGAAAGCACAGTACCGAGGCGAGCGCCGCCATCTGCCCCAACTGAAGCAGCACAAGACACCGTTGCGGATCTCGTAGCTGAGCGGGGCGCAGGGAGAGGAGCAGCTGGCACTGGGCTTGTGCGGCCGACAGCAGCGACGCGGCGGGCACCTGCCGGTACGCGTACCGGTAGGCGGCAGCCACCGCGTCCAGCTGTTCCACTGTCGCCGCGTCCACCGACGCCGTACGGACAGCGTGCTCGATACGCCCGCTCTCCACCGCCGGGGCCAGCGCAGCGAGCGGACCGGTCATCGCTCCCACCACGAACTGGCGTCGCTCCACAGAGATCCACTCTTCCACCGGCTGGACGCGCGCCCCCGCCGCTTCCGGCCAGCGCACGTCAAACGCCAGGACATACGCCACCTTTTGGCCCAGCGCGCGGGCGATCGTCTCCGCGGTGGCCATGCTGTCCAACGGCAGCACGCCTCGCTCCACCTGGGAGACCCACGACTCGGACCGGCCGATCGCCAGCCCCAAGTCCCGCTGTGTCCAGCCCCGACGACGGCGCCCCTTGGCGATCCGGTACCCCACCGTCACGTCGAGCTCGGCCATAACAGACCCCCAGGTGCGGTGTTCACGCCGCTACAGCACGCAATCACTGTAGATGCGAAAGACGTAGCGGCGGTTGTCGACTCTGACGGCCGGGCTGCTCTGCTGGCTGCGAACGTCAGTTGGGGAGTCGTTTCGCGATGAGTGCGGGTGTCGCTTTCTGTCCGACATTGCGATGTCGGGTTGTTTTGACGTCAGGCGGGGGACTTGCGGTGGGACTGTGGGGTGTGCTTCTGCCGCTGGGGGCCTGATGGGTAACTCGCAGCCGGAGGTCGAGCTGTACACGGCAGTCCGCAACGATCATCTGCTGGGGATGTCGATGCGGTCGTTGCAGCAAGTCCATAACGTCATGTGGCGGACGGTCCGGCGAGCCCTGGACGGGAAGTGGGCGGAGCCGCGGAAGAAACCGCGGTGCAAGGAATCACGGCTCGATCCGTACAAGACGCTGATCGACTCCATGCTGAAGGTAGATCTGGACGCGCCGCCCAAGCAGCGGCACACCGCTCAGCGGATCTTCGACCGGCTGGTCGAGGGGCACCAGGCCCATGACATCCCATACCGCATGGTCCGGCTCTACGTGAAAGACCGGTGCAAGGAGATCCGCCGCAAGGCTGAGGTGGGCCCGGAGGCGATGTTCATCCCGCAGAGACATCTGCTCGGACCTGGGCGGAGTCGTCCAGAGGCTGCTCGCCCAGCGCGGCTCGGCCCTCCGTTCCCAGCAGCCGCGCCGGCCTGCCCGGCCGTGGGGCATCCGGCAGCCCCGCGATCCCACCCTCCTCGAAGCGGTGGACAGCAGCTCGGACCGTGACCGGATGGCACTCCAGCACGCCCGCGACCTCAGCAACGGACCGGCCCTGGCCGAGGAGCCGGACGCACTCGGCGCGCTGCCGCGTGTACTGGGTGAGACCGCGGCGGGTCAGCAGCGCGTGCAGGCCCCGGCGTTGCTCGTCGGTCAGCGCGACTCGGAGGATGTTCGGCATGACGTCCCTCCCCAAGGACGCCTGCCCCGACGCAACCAACTTCACCAGTTCCGCTCAGGTCTGTACCCGAGCCTTCAACAATGTCAGCGCCAGTCGAGCGGAATGTGGCAGCTTCGAAGGAGTCGAAGAACTTTCATCGAAGCTCCGTGAACACCTCACCACCCTTAGTAGTCTCCTCAACTCCAGCACAGGCGGGGCGACCCGACCTTCCTTCCGAGGGAGCCTTGAGGGGATTTCCGTGACCGTACGTCACACTGCGCCGGGCGGGTTCCCGGACGACGAGGGAGCCGACGATTTCGTCCGGGAGTTCCGGCAAGCCGTGGTACCCGCCGAGCGGGAGTCGCTGGCGCACACCCCGCCGCTGATCATCCTGGACGTCCAGGGCGACGACACCGAGTACGACGGCCGGGTCCGGCGGGTGCTCGGCGCGCTGGAGGAATCCCTCAGGGGCGGCGGGGACCGGAAGCTGGTCCCCTACACCCTCGTCACTGCCGTGGACGACAGCGACCTGCTCAGCGGTACCGCCGCCCGGGGGCTCGCCCTTGGCCTGCCCAAGAACATGACACCAGATCGCCTTCCGGGCTTCTGGCCTCTGTGGGACTCCGTCTCCTACATGCGGCAGCACGCCGGGGACCGCAGCGCGCCCGGCGCGCACGTCCTGCGCGACCACGCTCACGAGCAGCTGCGCCTGCACCGCGGACAGCGGCGTGAGGGACGGCTGCAGGTTTTCCTGTGGGCGCTGGGCGGCAGCGCCGCACCCCCGGCCGATGGACTGCGCGGCTGGCTGCTCGGCTCCGTCTGGCACGGCATCACCCGGACCTTTCCGCGCTGGTGCTGGGAACGGCGCAAGATCCGCCTGCTGGTACGCTCTGGCCGCTTCTCGCGCCGCGGACGCCGTGGCTGGCTGGGCAGCGTTCTGGGCACCACCGGCGGCTCCGAAACCGTGTTCGCGGTGATGGACGAGGTGGCCGACCGGCAGATGCCCCGCCTTCTTCTGCCCTCTGAGCACGACCGGCACCAGGAGTCGCTGCTCGCTCTCGACCAGCTCCTGACCCGCGCCCTGCTTGAGGACCTGGCGAAACCCCGGCTCGGCGGTCGGTTGCCACAGCGCCGCCGCAGGACCGCCCGGCCGGTCCTCCTGGTCCCTCTCCCCCGCCAGGGAATCCCGGGAGCACAGGCCGCGGAGCGGTTCCTGCACGCCTGCCACCAGGAGCGCGCCACCACCGCGGGGGAGCCCGGCCCGCTCGTCATCGCGGTCGGACGGCCGTCGCAGCAGCTGGTGCGGGACCTGGACGAGCCGCAGGAGAGCACCCTCCGGCAGGCGGGAGAGCTGCTCCACCAGTCGGCGCGGGGCCTGGTCCTGGTGAGGCTGGGCGAAGAACCCTTCGGCCGGGAGGGGATCCTCATCCGGCAGAGCTCTCCCAGGAAGTTCAGGTTCAGCTGGCGCGCCGTCGCCACGGGCGTGACAAGCGGCGTCTTTGTGCTCGCCGTACTGCTCGGCATGGCTGCCTTCGAACTCTCACCCTCGCCTGCCTCTGACGACTGCGTCGGCGGCGACACACCGGTCGCCGGCGCCCCGTATGCCCAGCCCGTCACCCTCCGCCCCAAGCAGTGGTACGAGGAGACACTCGCGAAGATCCGGGAACAGAACAAGCGCTCTGAAGAATTCGCCAGTAAGGGCCGCACGGTCCGCACCATCGTCGCCTTCATCTCCAGCGCGCCAACCTCCGATACGGAGACCCTGTTCGACGGGACGATCTCGGATCTGCGCGGCATCGCGATGTGGCAGGAGAAGCTGAACGGATACGCGAAATTCGACGACCAGCGCGTACCGCTGCGGGTCGAGGTGCGGCCCACCGGTGAGGGCTTCGTGAATGCGAAGAGGGAGGCCCGCAAGCTGGTCGACGAGGTTCAGAACAGGCATCCGGCCAGGGACTACGAGAGAGTCATCGGCGTTCTCGGCTTCGCCCAGAGCAGGGACTCGACCCGGGACGCCCTGGACATCCTCGAAGCGGCGGGGTTACCGGTGATCGGCACCACCACCACCGCCGACGAGATGCTGGTGAACGGAATGTACTGGCCTATCGCCCCCCTCAATAGCACCCAGGCACGGATTGGGGCGGACTTCGCGGAGGGCTCGCCCGTGGTGGCGCGCGCCTCCGGCGGCTGTGAACCGGCCGGGAACGCGGTGGTGATCGAGAATTCGGCGGACCTGAACAGCCGGAGCCTCGCGCAGAAGTTCCGCCAGAATTTCCGCGGGACGCAGCAACTGATCGACTTCTCGCAGGCCGGCGACTTCGGCGCCACGCCCGCCGGCACTCCGCAGTTCAAGGACGCGCGCAGCCTCGCCGAAACGGTGTGCGAGGAACTCCGCACGAACGGACCGTCCATCGTGTACTGGTCGGCGCGGACCCGAGACTTCACAGCCTTCGTCAATGCCTTGGACGGCATAGGGACTTGTACGAACAAGGACCTGACCGTGCTCGGCCAGGACGAGCTGGCCAACGTAGCGCTCACCGGCGCCCTCAACGACAAGGACTGGCTGCGGCTGTACTACACCGGGTTCCGGATACCCGCCGACGATCACCTCGCCGACCCCAACACCAAGCAGTTCGCCACCGCATACAACCAGTTCGTGCCCGGTGGGCCCAAGAATGATCCGTGGCGCGACAATTCGGACGCCGCGGTGGCGTACGACGCGTTCCGCGTGCTGTCAAGGGCCGCCGACATGGCCCTGTCCGACCAGGGCGGCGTCAACCCGGACGCCATGATCACGGCGCTCAAGACCGGGATCACCTTCGCCGGGGCAACGGGATACGTATCGTACGACGAGGGCACCAATCAGCCACCGCGAGACAAGACGTTGGTGCTGCTGCGGCAGACAAAGCACGGACCAGTCGTCGCGGTCGCGTGCGGGGCGTACCGGATGGGCGAGTCGAGCCAGAAGCAGGGACCGCCGTGCAGTGACTGACAGATCACCAGTTCCTGCCAGCACGCCGGTTCGACGCTGCCCCGTGTACTCATTCCCCGTTACACGTGCCCACGCGCTGCAGCCTGCCATCCGGACACACATCGACTACACCGGCTGAACGGCCGTGACCCGTCGGCAACTCCTCAACTGCACGACACGGACCGTCGACCGGTCGAGCCCCAAACGCCGCTTTCTGTGTTCTGGCCAGAGCATAGAAAGCGGTCGCTACAGCCCTCTTCTTCTCTAGCTCCCACGATCCGGGCCTGGCTTCGCCCGCTGGCCCGATACGACCGCAGGGAGGACGGTCAGGGCCAGGAGATAGTTACCCGCGAATGCCGTTTGTTGACCACGCGGCCCGCGGGAAGCTGATCGTCGGGCGTGCCTGCGGGATGCACCGTGAAAACGGCCCGCCCGGAGCGGTGTTCGCGGTCCCAGACCTGGATCTGTTCCACCAGCCGGTTCGCGACCGCTTGGGCATCGGGGCCGTGTCCGAACGCCCCGAACTCGAATGTGGTGCGCTCAGGACTGGTCGGCCGCATCTTGCGGTAGGCGAAACTGTCCTTGTCGATCAGCGTCGAGAGGCCCATCGGTGAGGCGGCGGCAACGATTCCCCTCTCGCGCGCTGCCGCGGTCGCGGCGAGCCGGGCGAAATCCGGTACAGCGGCCGCCAGCCACAGATCGAGGCCGTCGAACGGCTCCATTCCACCGATGGTCACCCCCGACCAGACTTCCACGGGTGGCTGAGCGAGCGCCCTCCGCAGGCCCTCCGCGTCCACTCGGTCCCCGTCGTCCAGCTTGAGGCCGACTTCCTCGCCCGGCTCATCATGCAGCACCACCAGCTGCATCCGGCGCTCTCCGACGCCCTGCATCGGCACGAAGCCGCACAGTTCGTAGTCCCGGCTCACCAGGTGCCCGCCCTCCCGTTCGAAGGCCACTGACCGGGTCAGGCAGCGCACGCGCAGGGGGACGACGATCCGGCCGCCCTCGGCGAGCTGGTCCACCCACGCCGGCGGGATGTCCCACGCCCCGACGGTGACGATGATTCGGTCGAAGGGGGCATGCAGCGGCTCCCCCTGCTCGCCGTCAGTGAGGAGGACGTTGACGCGCCCGTATCCGGCCTCGGCCAGGAAGCGGCGCGCTCGGCCGACGGCGTCCGGGTCGATGTCGATGGAGGTGACCTCGCCGCTTTCGCCGACCAACTCCGCGATGAGCGCCGCGTTGTAGCCACCGGAGCCGATTTCCAGTACTCGCATGCCGGGGCGGATCGCGGCCTGCTCCAGCATGAGTGCTTGGATTCGGGCAGCGGAGACCGAACTGACGTCGACCCCGTCCTCGTCCTTCTTGGTGATCACGGCCCGCTCGGGCGCGTACGCCTCGGCGAGCGAAACCTCGGGGACGAAGAGATGCCGGGGCACGGTGCGCACAGCCACCTCGACTGCCTCGGTTCTGATCGCTCCCAGCTCGCGCAACTGGCCGATGAGGGCTTCACGCAACTGGTCGGCGGAGGGCGGTGTTTCAGCTTCCTCGGGCTTCATTATTCGGAGTGTAGCCACGCGGTCACTCCTTCGCGGGGGGTGTGGGCGGGGGTGTTGTCCGGCTGCTGGTTGAGGATGTCCGCGAGGGTGCCGGGGTCCAGGGTGAGGCGGACGAGGTGGTGGTCCGACAGGTCGTGCGGTACCTCGATGACATCCACGCCGCGTACCGCGGGCAGCAGGCCGCCGGAGGTGTAGATGCGGTCGATGCGTGCGTCTGGGCCGTGGGTGTCGCAGCCGTCGGCGGTGCGGGCCAGTGCGGAGGCGTCGCCTTCGCGGGTGGTGGCCCAGTGGCGGGCGGCGTCTTCCAGGCCGGCTGTGCGAAGTGCTTCGTCGGGGTGGGTGTGCATGAGCCGGGTGCCGTACTGCGCCACGTACGAGCGGTGGACGCGGTGCGCGGCACCACCTACACCGTCCGCTGGTCGGTCAACGGCAGGCGGCACGGCGAGTCGTACAAGACGAGCGCCCTCGCCCAGTCCTTCCGTGCCACCCTCCTGGTCGCCGCGAACAACGGGGAACCCTTCGACGTGGACACCGGGCGTCCGCTCTCGCACGCCGCGCCCGCGGCCGAGCTCACCTGGTACGACTTCGCCCTCCAGTACGTCGACATGAAGTGGCCCCGCATCTCGGCCAACAATCGCAAGAACACCGCCAAGGCCCTCACCAGGGTCACCTTGGCCCTGCTGCGGGCCGAACCGAGCCAGTTCGACCCGGTCGAGGTCCGCAAAGCCCTGCGCGAGTACGCCTTCAACAAGACCCGGCGCGACGAGGCCCCGCCCGAGGTCCGCACGATCCTGTCCTGGATCCGGCGCAACTCCCTGCCCATGACCGTCTGGGAGGACACCAAGCGCGTCGACGCCGTCATGCTCGCCCTGGGCACCCTCCTTGACGGCAGGTCGGCCGCAGCCAGCTCCGTCAACCGCGAACGCCGGATCTTGAACGTGGTCATGCGCTACGCCATCCGGCAGAAGGTCCTCACGGCGAATCCGCTTCCCAAGGGCAAGGAGGAGAACGCCGCACCCAAGGCGGCCGCCGCCATCGACAAACGGTCCCTGCTCAACCCCGGCCAGGTCGCCCGTCTCCTGGACTGGATCGGCGACCGTCCCCGCACCGGCTACCGCCTCCACGCCTTCTTCGCCACGCTCTACTACGCGGGCCTGCGCCCCGAAGAGGCCGTCGCCCTGCGCGTGGAGAGCGTCACGCTGCCGGAGACCGGATGGGGTGAGTTCCTCATCCACACCGCCGAGCCCGAAGTCGGTAGCCAGTGGACCGACGACGGCCAGGTCCACGAGACCCGCGACCTCAAGGGCCGCGCAGCCGGGGACACGCGACCGGTGCCAGCCCACCCGGCCCTGGTCGCCATCCTCCGCGACCTGGTAGAGGAGGACGGGCTCAAGCCCGGCGACCTCCTCTTCCCCGGCGAGCAGGGCGGCCTCCTCGCCGGATCCGTCTTCCGTCGGGTCTGGAACAAGGCCCGCGAGGCCGTCCTCGACGAGCACGAGTACGACTCGCCCGTCGGCAAACGCGTGTATGACCTGCGCCATACCTGTTTGACCACCTGGCTCAACAACGGTGTCCCATCCGCCCAGGTCGCCGAGTGGGCCGGCAACAGCGTCCCGGTCCTTCTCGCCATCTACGCCCGATGCGTCACCGGCCAGCTGGCCGAGCTCCAGCAGCGGATCGAAGGCCCCCAACAGCTCCCCGCCACGGGCCCGGCCTCCACTCCGGTTTCGGCTCCGCCTTCGGAGAGACCGTCCCGAAACTTCGGGAAGTTTTCGGGAAGAACACCCGCCAGAAACCACCCAGGGCCGTCTCCAACCGGACCGTCCACGCCCCCGCCGGCACCCCCGTCAACCCTTACGCCCCCACTACGCCGCCCTCGCTAATCTGCCCTTGACCAGCGAAAAGGCCCTCCCGAGGGGAGGGCCTGAGACGGGTTGGGCGGAAGCGCCCCCGGCAGGACTCGAACCTGCGGCCAAGCGCTTAGAAGGCGCCTGCTCTATCCACTGAGCTACGGGGGCCGGTGTGACGGTCTCGGACAGCTGAAGCCCCGGGCTCGGTGGTGCCGTGACCTTGCCGGGGACAAGGATAGGGCTTCGTGCACCTCGTCCCGGTTGCTTCACCTCCGTGACACGTTGTGGAGGTTCGGTGAAGCGGTCCCGATAATCGCAGGCAGGTACGAATTCTGCATCGTTTTTCACGCCTCAGGCGGCGGGTGTTGTGCACTCGTTATGCCTGAGCCCCACTCGCCACGCCTCGCGCACCGATAGCCATACGCTTCAAAAACCCAACGAAATTGGGCATTCTGCACATGTGGCGACCTTGGACGTACGGCCCCGACTGCTCGACGCACTGTCCGCACTGCGTGACCGTGTAGACGCCGCACGCTTCCCGCTCCCCCTTCCAGGCGCCGACCGCGCGCGCCTCAGCCGAGTCGAGCTCCTGGCGCAGCTCGACGACTACCTGGTGCCCCGGCTGCGTGCCCCCGAAGCGCCGCTGCTCGCCGTCGTCGGAGGCTCCACGGGGGCCGGGAAGTCCACTCTCGTCAACTCGCTCGTCGGGCGGCGGGTCACGGCGGCCGGGGTGTTGCGGCCGACCACGCGTACGCCCGTACTGGTGTGCCACCCCGACGACCACCCCTGGTTCGCGGGGCTGCGGGTCCTGCCGCAGCTGAGCCGGGTCTGGATGCCTACGCAGGACGCGGCGTCCTCCTACGAACGGGGAGGGCGGCGAAGGGAGCCGGAACCGGAAGAGGGCGGCGACGGCACGTGCGAGGAGGACGGCGCGCCGCCCGCCCTGCGCGTCGAGACCGACGGCGCCCTGCCCCGCGGCCTCGCCCTCCTCGACGCCCCCGACATCGACTCCCTCGTCAGCCGCAACCGCGAACTCGCCGCCGAGCTGATCTGCGCCGCCGACATCTGGGTGCTCGTCACCACCGCCACCCGCTACGCCGATGCCGTGCCGTGGCACCTGCTGCGCACCGCCAAGGAGTACGACGTCACCCTCGTCACCGTCCTGGACCGGGTGCCGCACCAGGTCGCCGCCGACGTGTCGCGGCAGTACGCGGCCCTGCTGTCCGCCGCCGGGCTCGGCTCCGTACCCCGCTTCACCATCCCCGAGCTCCCCGAGTCCGCGGGCGGCGGCAGCGGACTCCTGCCCGCCACCGCCGTGGCCGCGCTCCGCGCCTGGCTCGCCCACCGCGCCCAGGACCCCGAGGCCCGTACGGCCGCCGCGGCGCGTACCGCGGCCGGGGTCGTCGCCTCGCTGCGGTCCCGGATGCCCGCCCTCGCCGGGGCCTCGGCCGCCCAGCACGCGGCCGCCGTACGGCTGATGCAACGCGTCGAGAGGGCGTACGAGGCGGCCGGCGAACGGGTACGGCGGGAGATCGCGGCCGGCGAGACGCTCGCGGGCGACGCGCTGACCCACTGGCGCGGCCACCCCCGCGACAGCGCCCCCGGAGAGCTCCTCGCCGCCCTCACCGAGTCCTTGGCCGCGCTCCTGTGCTGCGCCACCGCCGCCGCCGATGAGCAAGCGGAGGAGGCCGGGGCGTCCCCCAAGGGGCCCGCCGTCGCCTTCTCCGCGCTCGCGCCCCGCGACCCCCGCGGTGCGGCGGACCGCGTCGGCGTCGCCGTCCGGCGCTGGCGGCGGTGCGTGGAGGAGGCCGCGGAGGAAGAGGTACGGGCCGCCGAGCGGCCCACCGCCGCCGACCCCGAACAGATCGCCGCCCTGCTCGCCGCCGCGCTCCTGGGCGGCCGCCGCGCCCGTACGGCCGGCGAGACGCTGGCCGAGACGCTGGGCGCACAGGGCGCTCTGCGGCTGCGCGACCGCGGCGGCGAACTGCTCGCCGACTGCCTCGCGCGCGTTCTCGACACGGAACGGGACCTGCGACTCGCGCCCCTCGACTCGCTCCACGTCGCGTCAGGGCACCAGTCGGAACTGATCGCCGCCCTGTCCGTACTGCAGAAGGAGAGGTGACCACGGTGCCCCCGACCCCGCCCCGGCCCGCCGCCGACAACGCCGCCGCCGACAACGCCGCTGACGACAACGCCGCCGACGACAACGGCGACGGTGCCTTCGGCCTCGCCCCCGGTTTTGACACGGCACCGGCAGCCCCCTCGGCCCCCGTAGTGCCGCCGCTCGTGATGCGCCGGGCCGTCTGGGACGACGGGCTGATCGCGCGCCGCGCGCAGGTACCCGGCGCGCCGGGCGACGGCGCGCGGCGGCGAGCGGCGCGCGGCGGAGGGGTGGATTCCGCACTGCCGGGCGTCGAGGGCTGGGAGCCCGCGGAGTACGTGACGGGGTACGCGGACGCGCGCGGCATCGCGCCGCGCGGTCCCGGTGCGCCCCGGCCGCCCGCCCCCGCGTTTCCCGTCACCGGGCCTGACTTCGGCGCCCTGCGGCCGCGCCTGGACGCACTGCGCGAACTCGTCGGGCTGTCCCGGACGCGGCTGGACCGGCGGACTCTGGCGGAGGCCGGCCGGGTGCTGGAGGAGGCCGCCGCGCGGCAGCGGCACTCCCTGGACCACACGGTGGTGGCCCTGGCCGGGGCCACCGGCAGTGGGAAGTCGACGCTCTTCAACTGCCTCGCCGGAGCCCCGCTCTCCGAGGCGGGGGTGCGCAGGCCCACCACCTGCGCGCCCCTGGCGTGCGCCTGGACCGACCACGCGGACGGCCTCCTGGACCGGCTCCGGATCCCGGCCGAGGCGCGGCTGCGGCCGCCGCGGCCGTACGACCCGGAGATGCGCGGGCTCGTACTCATCGACCTGCCCGACCACGACTCGGCCGCCCCCGACCACCGCGAACAGGTGGACCGGCTGCTGGGGCTGGTGGACGCGGTGATCTGGGTGGTGGACCCGGAGAAGTACGCGGACGCGGTGCTGCACGAGCGCTATCTGCGACCGCTGGCCGGCTACGCCGAGGTGACGTTCGTCGTCCTCAACCAGGTGGACCGGCTGCCCGGGGACGCCGCCGACCAAGTGCTGGACGATCTGCGGCGCCTGCTGGACGAGGACGGGCTCGCGCTCGGCGAGTACGGCGACCCGGGGGCGGCCGTACTGGCGCTGTCCGCGCTCACGGGGGAGGGTGTCGGCGAATTGCGCGAGACGCTGGGGCAGTTCGTCGCGGTGCGCGGCGCCGCCGAGCGTCGGCTGGCCGCGGATGTGGACGGCGCGGCGGAACGCCTCCGGTCCGCGTATGTCGCGCAGGGGCGCGCGGGGCTCACGGAGGCGGCGCGCGAGGAGTTCGAGGAGCGGCTGGCCGAGGCGGTGGGCGCGGCGGCGGCCGGGCAGGCCGCGGAACGGGCGTGGCTGCGCGCCGCTGGGCGGGCCTGCGGGACACCGTGGGCGCGGGCCCGCCGCTGGTACGGGCGCAGGCACGCGGCAGCCCAGGAGGCGGGCTCCGGGGGCTGTACGGGAGGTGGCGTCGGTGGTGTCGGCGGCGTAGGGGATGCCAGTGGTTCCAGCGGTGCCTACCGGGCTGCTGGGTCCGGTGGGCGTCAGAGGAACCGAGTGAGCGGTGAGACGCGGGGCGGCCGGATCGCGGCGGGGGGCGCTCCGCGGCCCGTAGCGGGTTCGAGGGCGCATGTGCCGCGTCCCGCCGGGCCGCCGTCGCGTACGGCGTCGCGGCCCATGGTCGAGCAGGCCGTACGGACCTTGGTTCACGGGGCGGCCACGGGGCTGCCCGCCCCCTGGGCGCTGGCCGTGCGCGAGGCGGCCGGGCGCGGCGCTGAAGGGCTGGCGGAGGCGCTGGACGAGGTGGGGGCGGCCGGGTATGTCAAAGGCGCCGGGAACGCCGAGGGAGCCGGTGCCGAGAGAGGCAGGGGTGTCGAGGCAGGCGGGGGCGCCAAGGGCGGTGCGGCGGTGCGTACGGGCCGGGGCGCGGCCGGCGGCGGAGCGGAGCGGTCCGTCCGACCGAGGTGGTGGGCGGCGGCCGCCGCGGGGCAAGGGGCGCTGTTCGGCCTTCATGTGGCCGGTGTGCTCTGGCTGCTCGGGGCGGTCGTGGGCTGGATCGGCGGCGAATGGTGGGTCCCCGCACTGGTGCTGACGGGCGGTGGGCTCGGCGGGCCCGTACTGGCGGCGGGCTGCCGGGTGGCGGCCCGGGGCCCCGCACGGGGGTACGGGCTGGACGCCGAACGGCGCTTGCGCGACGCGGCCGCCGGGTGTGGGCGGGCGCGGGTGCTGGAGCCGGTCGCCGCCGAACTGCTGCGCTACCGGGAGGTGCGGGAGCAGTACGTCATCGCGGCGGGGCCCGGGACGGCTGTGGGCGGGGTGTGAGGGCCGTTCCCTCTCGCGGCCGGTGCGGGGGCACGATCACGCCGCCTTCGCGGCCCTCACTGCCTTCGCGGTCTCCGCTGCCTTCGCGGTCCTCATGGTCCTCGGGGTCCTCGCGGTCCTCGGGGTCCTTGCGGTCTGGCCCGTACTTCCTGTGGCCTTTGCGGCCTGTGTGCTCCTTGTTGCCTGTGTAGCCCTTGTGGGCGAGCGAGTTGTCCACACTCGGCATCTCCGTCCACAGGGGTCGGCGGGATTTCGGGAGTACGGGCAGCATGAATGCACGGAACGCCGGATGCGGGACGCCGGATACCGGATGCGAGATGTGGGACGCGGGTTGCGGTGAGTGAACGGGGGCGGTCGGGATGAACGAAGCATTGGTGACGGTCGTGGGAAATGTGGCCACGGCGCCGGACTTCAAGCAGGCGGCGACGGGAGCGGCGGTGTCGCGGTTCCGGCTCGCCTCCACGGTGCGGCGCTTCGACCGGGGGCGCGGCGAGTGGGTCGACGGTCCCACGAGTTTCTACACGGTGTGGGCGTGGCGGGCGCTCGCGTCGAATGTGGTGGCTTCGGTCTCGGTAGGGGAACCACTGGTCGTACAGGGGAAGTTGCGCATCCAGCAGGGGGAGCGCGATGGCAAGCGGTGGCTTTCGGCGGACATCGACGCGGTGGCCATCGGGCACGATCTCGCCCGCGGCACCTCGGCGTTCCGCCGAGTAGCACCCGCGAAACCATTGCGAGTTGAACGGAATGGGCCGCGGAGCCCGATGGAATCGACAGTTCCGGATGCCGCCGGGGGCGCTGCTGGGAGTGCTGCCGGGAGTGCTGCCCGGGGCGCTGCCGACGGTGCTGTTGACAGCACCGCCGCGTGCGCGGTCGCTGACGTCCGGTCAGGGGTATTGCCGGGGGCATCGCCGGGGGCGATTCCAGGTGAGATGCCGGATATGGCCGTGCATGCGAATGAGGCCAATTGGTCAGCGGGGCCTCTCGTGATGGACGCGGAGGCCAGATCAACATCCGTCTGAAATGGGGGATTTGCCCCGTGGATTTGTCGATAATCCCAGGTCGCGGGGGTCTTCGCTGATAACGATTCCGATTCGGATCGGTTATACGAAGGTATGAGTGGGGACCGAGGTGAGCTCTATCCCTAGGATTCCGTTTCGTACCAACGGGGGCTACTGAGTTTTGAGTTCGCTGGCGATGCGCAACCAATTGACCTGCGCTCGCCCGGAGGGGAAATCCATGATTTCTGTAAAAAGGCGGGTTCCCGCTCGTCTTGCTGCCGCGACCCTGGCGTCCGGCCTGGTCGCGGCGGGTGCGATAGCCGCGGCCGGCCCGGCCGCCGCGGACGAGGTGCCCCAGAACCAGGGCGGCGGTGCCACCGCCACACTCGGTGGCCTGACGACCTCCGACAAGGCGGTCGTGCACGACAAGGGCAAGAGCTGGGGCATCGATGCCGGCCTCTTCCGGATGAAGGTCACCGGCGGCGGTGACATCCAGTCGTACTGCATCGACATCCACAACCCGACACAGAGCCAGGCGCAGTACAAGGAGACCGACTGGGAGCAGTCCTCGCTCCACAGCAACCCGGACGCGGGCAAGATCCTCTGGATTCTGGAGCACTCCTACCCGCACGTGAACGACCTCACCACGCTCGCCAAGAGCGCCGGTGTGGCCTCGCTCACCGAGGGCCAGGCCGCTGCCGGCACCCAGGTGGCCATCTGGCGCTACTCGGACCACGTGAAGGTCGACGCCAAGAACAAGAGCGCCGAGAAGCTGGCGGACTACCTCACCAAGAACGCCGAGAAGGTCGAGGAGCCCAAGCCCTCCCTGACCCTCACGCCGAACGCGGTCTCCGGCAAGTCGGGCCAGCGGCTCGGCCCGATCACCGTGCACACCAACGCGAAGAACGTGACCGTGGCCCCGGCGGGCGACGCCGCCACCAAGGGCGTCAAGCTCGTCGACAAGACCGGCAAGTCCATCACCGGCGCGGTCAACGGCAGCCAGCTGTTCTTCGACGTGCCGGCCGGCACCGCCGACGGCTCCACCTCGCTGACCGCCACGGCCACCACCGAGGTGCCGATCGGCCGCGCCTTCACCGGCATCGGCAAGTACGCCAAGAGCCAGACCCAGATCCTGGCCGGTTCCAGCGCGAGCAGCGTCTCCGCCCCGGCCACCGCTAACTGGGCGAAGAAGGGCGCCATCCCGGCGGTCACCGCCAAGAAGGACTGCGTCAAGGGCGGCGTGAACGTCACGGCGACCAACAAGGGCGACGAGGCCTTCACCTTCACCCTGGACAACAAGAAGTACACCGTCCAGCCCGGCAAGTCCGAGACCGCCTTCGTGAAGGTGGCCGAGGACCAGGCGTACAAGTTCACGATCAACGGCCCGAACGGCTTCTCCAAGACGTTCTCCGGTGTCCTGGACTGCCAGACCGCGGGCACCGGGTCGACCGGTGGCGGCCACACCCCCGCCCCGTCCTCGCACCCGAGCCCGGCGTCGGCCGGTGGTTCCACCGGTTCCGGTTCCTCCACCGGCTCCAGCACCAGCGGTTCCAGCAGCACTGGCGGCGGTGACCTCGCCGAGACCGGTAGCAGCAGCGCCACCCCGGTGATCGCCAGCGTCGCGGCCGGCCTGGTCGTGGTCGGCGGCGGAGCGGTCTTCCTCCTCCGCAAGAAGAAGGCGGGGGCGGCCGGTCAGTAAGCGGACCGTCACCCTCTGAGCACGGCTGAACATCGCGGCCCCGAAGCGCCCAGGCGCTTCGGGGCCGCGGTGCCGTTACTGGTTTCCGCCCGGGGGTGGCCGTACGGCAAGATGGTGTGTATCTCTGCCCGCTCATCGATTGCCGGACGGTTTCTCTTGGCTGAGTACATCTACACGATGCGCAAGACGCGCAAGGCGCACGGCGACAAGGTCATCCTCGATGACGTGACGCTGAGCTTCCTGCCCGGTGCGAAGATCGGTGTGGTCGGCCCCAACGGCGCCGGTAAGTCCACCGTCCTCAAGATCATGGCGGGGTTGGAGCAGCCCTCCAACGGCGACGCGTTCATCTCGCCCGGCTACACCGTCGGCATGCTCCTCCAGGAGCCGCCGCTGGACGAGTCCAAGACCGTGCTGGAGAACGTCCAGGACGGCGCGGCCGACACCATGGCCAAGCTCAGGCGGTTCAACGAGGTCGCCGAGCTGATGGCCACCGACTACTCCGACGCGCTGCTCGACGAGATGGGCAAGCTCCAGGAGCAGCTCGACCACGCCAACGCCTGGGACCTCGACACCCAGCTCGAACAGGCCATGGACGCCCTCGGCTGCCCGCCCGGCGACTGGGCCGTCACCAACCTCTCCGGCGGCGAGAAGCGCCGCGTCGCGCTCTGCAAGCTGCTCCTTGAGGCGCCCGACCTGCTGCTCCTCGACGAGCCCACCAACCACCTGGACGCGGAGTCCGTGCAGTGGCTGGAGCAGCACCTCGCCAAGTACCCCGGCACCGTCGTCGCCGTCACCCACGACCGGTACTTCCTCGACCACGTCGCCGGCTGGATCCTTGAGCTCGACCGCGGCCGCGCGATCGGCTACGAGGGCAACTACTCCACGTACCTGGAGACCAAGCAGACCCGTCTGAAGGTCGAGGGCCAGAAGGACGCCAAGCGCGCCAAGCGGCTCAAGGAAGAGCTGGAGTGGGTCCGCTCCAACGCCAAGGGCCGGCAGGCCAAGTCCAAGGCGCGACTGGCCCGTTACGAGGAGATGGCGGCCGAGGCCGACAAGATGCGGAAGCTGGACTTCGAGGAGATCCAGATCCCGCCGGGCCCGCGCCTGGGTTCCGTCGTCGTCGAGGTCAGCAACCTCTCGAAGGCGTTCGGCGACAAGGTCCTCATCGACGACCTGTCCTTCACGCTGCCGCGCAACGGCATCGTGGGCGTCATCGGCCCCAACGGCGCCGGCAAGACCACGCTGTTCAAGATGCTCCAGGGCCTGGAGGCCCCGGACTCCGGTTCGATCAAGATCGGCGAGACCGTCAAGGTCAGCTACGTCGACCAGAGCCGCGCCAACATCGACCCCAAGAAGACGCTGTGGGCCGTCGTCTCCGACGAGCTCGACTACATCAACGTCGGCCAGGTCGAGATGCCCTCCCGCGCGTACGTCAGCGCCTTCGGCTTCAAGGGCCCGGACCAGCAGAAGCCCGCGGGCGTCCTCTCCGGCGGCGAGCGCAACCGCCTCAACCTGGCGCTCACCCTCAAGGAGGGCGGCAACCTGCTGCTCCTCGACGAACCGACCAACGACCTCGACGTCGAGACCCTCTCCTCGCTGGAGAACGCGCTGCTGGAGTTCCCCGGCGCCGCGGTGGTCATCTCCCACGACCGCTGGTTCCTCGACCGGGTCGCCACCCACATCCTCGCCTACGAGGGCGAGTCCCGGTGGTACTGGTTCGAGGGCAACTTCGAGTCGTACGAGAAGAACAAGATCGACCGGCTCGGCGTGGACGCCGCGCGTCCGCACCGGGCCACCTACAAGAAGCTGACCCGGGGCTGACCATGGCGCGCCATCTCTACTCCTGCCCCCTGCGCTGGTCCGACATGGACGCGTTCGGCCATGTGAACAACGCCGTCTTCGTCCGCTACCTGGAAGAAGCGCGGATCGACTTCATGTGGCGGCTGGCGCCGGGGGAGGGGAGCGCCTCGTTCACGGGTGGCTCCGTCGTGGCCCGGCATGAGATCAACTACCTGCGTCCGCTGGTGCACCGGCATGCGCCGGTGACCGTCGAGACCTGGGTGACGAAGATAACCGCGGCCTCCATGACCGTCGCGTACGAGGTCAAGGACGACGACGAGGTGTACGTACGGGCCTCGACCGTCGTCGTGCCGTACGACCTGGAAGCGGGTCGGCCGCGGCGGATCACCGCCGAGGAGAAGGCGTTCCTGGAGGCGTACCAGGACCAGCCGGGCGACGCGCCCGGGGAGGCCGTCGCGGCATGACGGCACCCCAGCAGCGGCTGCGGTTCGCCGACGCCGGAGAGGCGGCCGACGTGGCCGCCTTCCTGGCCCGGCTGATCCACTACGACCGGGCGGCCGCTGTCCGCCTCCAGGCCGGCGGCGGGCCGGAAGGCGGCGCCCTCGCGGTCTTCGGCCGCCCGCCGTCCTTCGAGGTGCTCGCCATCCGCACGGCCCGGCTCGCCGCCGCCCCCATCCCGCCGAGGTCGGCGGACGGGCCGCTGGACCTCACCGTCTCGGCGGGGCAGCTCGCGGACGCGCTGGACGCCGCCACGGCGGCGACCGTCGACGTACCCGAGGCGGTGACCGGCCCGCCGTGGGCCGGAGTGCTGCCGCCGCGCGGCGGCTGGCGGCGCGTCGAGGGGCTGCCGGGGACGGACGAGGTGCGGGCGGCCGTCGCCGCCGCCGTCGCCGAGTTCCGCGCGCGCGACGAGGCGCTCCCGCAGGAGCAGCGCACCCGCGCCGAGCGCGACCGCATCGGCCGCGAGATCTGGTCGCGGACCCTCGGCGAGACGGGGCTGCCGCTGCGCGCCGTGCACGCCGCGCAGTCGCTGGGCTTCCTGCGGCCCGCAGAGCCCGCACGGCCCGTACGAGCGGGGCTCCCGGAGGCCCGTACATCCACCGGCCCCACCGCACCCGTGGACCCCGCCGGCCAAGCCCGTGCCGGGGCGACCGCCGTCGTGGACGAGCCCCTGACACTGTTCGCCGCGAGCGGCTGGCTGCGGTTGCGGGCCCCTTACGGCTCGGTCGCGCTGCGCCCGGGCGGCTCGGCGGGCGGGCTCGCGGGCCTGACCGTCACCCCCGCCTGACCCCGGCCCGTACGGCGGGCCGGGGCCCGGGCGGCGCGGCGGCCCGCGTCAGCCCTCAGAGTTGATCATGGATGCGGCGGCGTACGTGAGGTAGTCCCACAGTTGCGTCTCGTGCTCCTCGGCGAGGCCGATCCGGTCGACGGCCGCGCGCATGTGCCCCAGCCACGCGTCGTGCGCGGCACGGTCCACGGTGAACGGCGCGTGCCGCATGCGCAGCCGCGGATGGCCGCGGTTGTCGCTGTAGGTGCGCGGGCCGCCCCAGTACTGCATGAGGAAGAGCGCGAAGCGCTCCTCCGCCGGTCCGAGATCCTCCTCCGGGTACATCGGCCGGAGCAGCGGGTCCTCGGCGACCCCCTGGTAGAAGTAGTGCACCAGGCGCCGGAAGGTCTCCTCGCCGCCGACCTGCTCGTAGAAGGTCTGCTCCTGAAGCGTGCCGCGCGGAATCTTGTTCACCCCTTCATGGTCTCAGACGCCCCGGCCGAGGACCGGCGGTCTAGGACCTCCGTGCCGAGCACCCGGGAGAAGGGGCCCGAAGCGGGCGAAGAGGAGGCGTGAGCGCGCGCGGCCGGACCTTGTCCGTGCCCAGTGGTCGCGCGAGCGCGAGCCGCGTCGCACAGTGGACCCATGGGCGGTACGGACCGGAGTACGGACCTGCGCGCCGGCCTCGTGCGCGAGCTGCTGGCGGGCGGGGCCCTCGCCGATCCCCGGTGGCGGGCCGCGTTCGAGGAGGTGCCCCGCCACCTGTTCGTGCCGTACTTCTACCTGGGCGTCGTCGGCGGGTACGAACGGCTGTGGGGCGAGGACCCCGATCCGCTGCGCCGGGAGCGCTGGCTCACCGAGGTCTATACGGACGCGCCGCTCGCCACCCGGCTCCGCGACGGCGAACTGGTCTCCTCCAGCAGCCAGCCCTCGCTGATGGCCCGGATGCTGGAGTACCTGGACGTACGCGACGGGCACACCGTTCTGGAGATCGGGGCGGGCACCGGCTACAACGCGGCCCTGCTCGCCCACCGGCTCGGTGACGAGAACGTCACGACCGTCGACCTCGACCCGGAGATCACCGAGACCGCCCGGAACCACCTCGCGGCCTCCGGCCGCCACCCGGCCGTCGTCACCGGGGACGGCGCGCGCGGCTGCCCCGCCCGCGCCCCCTTCGACCGGATCATGGCGACCTGCGCCCTGACGTACGTACCGCCCGCGTGGCTCGCCCAGTGCCGCCCCGACGCCCTGGTGCTCGCCCCGCTCGCCACCGGACTGATCGCGTTGCGCGTCCTCGACGCCGAGCACGCGGCGGGGTCCTTCCTGGCCACCCCGGCCTACTTCGTGCCGCTGCGCGGCGGCGTGGTGCCCCCGGCCCGCGGTGGCGGGCTGCCGCGCCGACTGCCGCGGGACGACGACTTCCGGTTCCTGCTCGCCCTCACCGCGGGCCGGCTCGACCCCGTCGAGGCCCTCGCCGTATGGCGGGCCACCGGCGAACCGGGGCGTGAGCGCTTCGGCGTGACGGTACGCGGCGCGCGGCAGTGGGCCTGGCTGGACGGCCCGGACGGTCCGTACAACTGGCCGCTGGGCCCCGCCGGTTGAGGCGGAGGCCCGGCGGGCGGCCGGGTCAGCCCCGGTGCACCGTGATCGTCGTCCAGGCCCCCACGTGCACCCGGTCGCCCTCCCGCAGCGGCACCGGGACATACGGCTTGATCGGGTCCTCGGCGCCGTTGATGGTGGTGCCGTTCGTCGAGTCCTGGTCGACCACCGCCCAACTGCCGTCGGACTGCTGCACGAGCATGGCGTGCTGGTGGGAGACGCCCGGGTCCTCGGGCGGCCGGGCCAGGTCGATGTCGGGGGACTCGCCGGTGCTGTGGCGGCGGCGGCCGATGGTGACCTGGTGGCCGCTGAGCGGGAGTTGCTGCTCGGGGGAGTACGCGGGCAGGTTGAGCCCGGTGGCCTCGGGGCCGCTGCGGTTCATCATCGCCATGAAGTACTCGCGGTCCGGCGCGATGACCGCGATCCAGGTCTCGGCGCCGGCCGACGGGCCCTGCTGCTCGTGCCCGCTCTGCCCGTACGGGTCCGCGCCCGGCGGATACGGCTCGGGCTGCGCGGAACCGTAGGGATCGGAACCGTACGGATCGGGGCCGGGCTGAGAGGGCACCTGCTGAGAGGGCGCGGGCTGAGACGGACTGGGCTGGCCGGGCCCGTACGGGGCGGATCCGGGCGGCGGCTGCGGCGGGGCGAGCGGGGCCGCGCCGCTCCGATAGCCGTCGCTCTCCGACGCGAAGTCCGGATCGAACGGCCGGCCGGACGGCTGACCGGACGGCTGACCGGGGAACGGCTGCGGCTCGTACGGCGACGGCTCGTACGGCGACGGCGGAGCCTCGTACGGCGGCCGGGGCGGGCTCGTCGCGGCGGGGGCCTGCGCGTTCGCGTTCGGGAAGTCGTCGCCGAAGGAGGGCTGAGGGGCCACCGGCGCCGATGCGATCGGTGGGGGCAGCACCCAGTCGTCGTCACCGCCGCCGCCGAACGCGGGGGCGGGCGGCGGACTCTGCCGCTCCGGCTCGGGCTCCTGGGACAGCGGTTCGGCCGAGCGGTTGATCTGGGAGGGGCGCGAGCCGTGGTACTCGTAACTCTGCGGCGGCTGCGTCGAATACGGCGTCGGCGGCACCGGCGGCGGAGCCGACTGGAAACCCGGCGTGGGTGGCGGCGCGTACGAGGCGGGTGTGTGCGAGTGCGCCGTGTGTGTCAGGAAGTTGTAGCGGCACTCCTCGCAGAACGGCGACTGGAACTCGCGGGGCGTACCGCACCGCGGGCACAGCTCGCCTTGGCCCGCGGCGTCCGGGCCGGTCGCGGGCGGCTGCCCGGGGTAGCCGTACCCACCGCCGGGAGTGCCGGGAGGGCCCGGCGTGCCGGGAGGCGGCGGCGGGGAACCGGGCGGGGGCGGCGCGGCCGGAGAGCCGGGAGGCGGCGGCGGGGCGGCGCCCTCGGACATCGGCGTCCCCGACATCCGGTGGCCGCACACCTCGCACCAGTCCTCGGCCGCCGACTGGTGACCGTTCGGGCAGGTCGGCATGTCGGTTGATTCCCCCTCTTGTGCCGTTTGTTGCCGTTCTTCGCTACTGGGACCGCAAGAAGTCGCCAAGCCGCCGGAGCTCGCCGACGACCGCTGGGCGCTACTTCTTGACGCGAACCGTCTTGGTGGAGCGGGTCTCCAGCGTCATCTCCGCCTCCTCCGTGACCTTCGCCTTCAATCGCACAGTACCCGTCGCCGCATCGACGACGTCCACCACCTTCGCGAGCAATTTCGCCGTTCCCTCGTTCCCGGAAGCGCCCGCCAACTGTACGGCCCGGCCCAGTTTCGCCGTCGCCCCGTCGATGTCCCCCGACTTGCGCAGGTGCAGCCCCTGCTGGATGACGCGGGCCAGCTCGGCCTGGCCCGTGTAGTGCGCGACCTGCGGATTGATCGAGGTCGACGCCGCCAGGTCGTCCGTCCACACGGCACGTACCAGCCCCTGCGAGAGCGGCCGCGGGCCGCTGCCGTCGGCGGCGTCGGGCAGCACCAGCGAGACGCGCGCCGCCAGCATCTCCTGGCCGACGCCGGCGTCCGGCACCCGTACGCAGACGTGGTAGTCGCGGGACTCGTCGCCCCACGAACCCGTCGGATAGTCGCCCGAGCGCGGCCCCGACTCCGTACGCCGGTCCGTCAGCTCCTCGACGGTCGGCGCGACCTGCTTGACGAAGACGACCTCGGAGCCCTGCGGGGTCCACAGCCGCAGACTGACGTCCCCGACCTCCTTGCCCATCGCCGACTCCATCATCCGCGTGAAGTCCGCGGTCAGTTCGGCGGGATCGGCGACGATGTCGGCGGAGCCGAGCAGCGCCGAGGCTATCGCCGTGACCTCCTTGACCTCCCAGTCCGTGCCGACGCCGCGCGCGTCACAGGTGAACCGCCCCGCGCACGCGTCCAGCGAGTTGCGCAGATCCTCCGGCGACTCGTGCTCGTTGCGGCCGTCGGTGAGCAGGATGCCGTGCCGGATGGCGAAGTCGGCGGAGCCCAGCAGCCGGTCCGCCAGCCGCAGCCAGGTGCCGATCGCGGTGCCGCCGCCCGCGCTGAGCTTGCGCAGCGCGTCCTTGGCCTGCGCCCGGGTCGCCGTGCTCGCCACCGCGAGCCGGCCGCCGCCCGGATAGACCTCCTTCGCCTGGTGCGTACCGGCGACGACGGCGAAGGCGACGCCGTCGCGCACCGTGCTCACCGCGGCGGCCGTCGCCTCGCGCGCGTTGCGCATCTTGGTCGGCGGGTAGTCCATCGAACCGGAGCAGTCGACCATGATCACGACGGCCGCGTCCGGGGCCCGGTCCGCCGCCCCCGTCACCGTCCGCCTCTCTGGCCCCGACGGAGGCGCCATCCCGCCGGTGGTGCCGCCGCCCGTGGCGGTGACCGTGACGATCGCGCTCACCTCGCGGCCGCCCTCGGGCAGGTACTCGTTCTGGTAGACCTCGACCGAGAACTGCGGCACGTTCGATTTGGAGAAGGTGGCCATCTGATCCGCTCCTCGGCTCTCCACCTGCGTAGACACGGAAAGTAGGCGAGCGGACGGACGCGCGGCGTCCCCCCGGACGCCCGCGCGTGCTCCCCCCGTCAGCCCCTTGCAGAAGGGCTCAGGCCGATCCTGCCCCCTACGACGGTCCGGGGAACGGCAGGACCGCCACTGTTACGTTGTCGTGGCCCCCGCCGTCCAAGGCGTGGCCCACCAGGAACTGCGCGCTGTGCAGCGGCCGCGTACGGGCGTCCAGCGGCACCGCGGCGGCCATCTGCTCGGCGGACTCGGCGTAGTTCCACAGCCCGTCGGTGCAGACCACCACGACACCCGGCCGGTCCGGCGTGAAGGAAGCGGTGTGCGGCTCCAGTTCGTACGCGTCCGCGCCCAGCCACCCCGTGATGGCGTGCGCCCGGTCGTCCGCGTACGCCTCGGCCTGCGACATCAGTCCGTTCGCCACCATCTGCTCGGCCCAGGAGTCGTCCTCGGTGAGCCGGGCCGCGCGGGTGGCGCGGTCGTCGGGCACCCAGTACGCGCGGCTGTCGCCGATCCAGCCCACGGTCAGCACCCCGGCCCCGATCACCGCGCTCACGATGGTGCAGGCCGGGGCGTTCTGGTGGCGGTGCTCGTCGTGCTCGCGCGCCTGGTTCACGGGCTCGGCGAGGGCCCCCACCGACTCGGCGGCGGCGAGCAGCGCGTCGTGCATGGCCTGCTGCGGATGCGTGCCCAGCGGCAGCGCCTCGACCAGCGAGGCGCGCGCCGCGACGGACGCCGCCGCCGACGCCTCGTCGGGCCGGGTCGCCGAGGACACGCCGTCGCAGACGACCGCCACCACGGCCGGGGCGCCGTCCGCGAGCGCCGCCGCGGACAGCGCGAACGAGTCCTCGTTGCGGTGGTGCCGCAGCCCCCGGTCGCTGACCGCCGCCACGTCCGCCAGTTCCTGTTCCATATGGTCCCGTTCGCGCGGCTGAGAGTGTCCGCAGTGCTCGCAGTAGCCGTCCTTGTCGATCACTCCGGCGCGGCACGCGCCGCACTGGCGCCCGCGCGGACCGCCGCCGACCATGACGCCTTCCCTCGGGTCGCTCACGCCGCCGCCGGGCGTCCCGGCCGCCTGCCCGTCCGGTCGGCCGGTGCCGGTGTCGCCGTTCGTCGCTGCGGGGCCCCGGCCCGCGCCGCCCTCCGGAGCCGCGCCCGCGTCGGCCGCGGGCGCCGCCAGCGGATAGTCCTCCGGAGCCTGCGAGCCCGGGGCCTGCGCGTACGGAGCGTGCGAGTCCTGGGCCTGCGCGTACGGAGCCTGCGAGTCCGGGGCCTGCGCGTACGGAGCCTGCGAGTCCGGAGCCTGTGCATACGGAGCGTGCGAGTCCTGGGCCTGCGCGTACGGGCCCCGCCCGTACGGGGCCGAGCCCTGCTGGGCGCGGGCGGCGCCGTTCGACGAGGCGGCCGAGCGCTCCCCGGCCGCCGGGGCGCCGGCCGACAGGTCGGCCCCGCACCCGCCGCAGAAATTGTCACCCGCCTCCAGCGGTTCCGCGCACTCTGGGCACACCGCCAGTTGCGGGAGTTGCGGCATCTGCGACATCGATCACACCCATGTCCTTGGGCGGAAGCGGTTGGCCCGTTCCACCAGTTCGATCCTTTCCTCGCCGCGCTGGGCGAGGCGCGCGAGCACTCGGTACGAGCGTTCCAGCCCGAACCGTAGCCCGCGCTCGTCCACACCGCAGCCGAGCAGCGTCGGCGCGCCGTGCGCGGCGGGCGGCGCGCCCGGCCGGCCGGACAGCACCCAGTCGAGCGCGCTGCCCAGCACCTCGGTGGAGAGCTGCTCGCGGCGCACCGCGTCCAGCCCGAACTCCCGCAGCCGCTCGACCTGCTCCGCCGCGGCCGTCAGATCGTCCAGCAGCGGGTCCCGCGCCGCGCGCTGCCGCAGCCGGGCCCGTACGGCCGCGACGCGCGCTGCCGTGTAGTGGATCGACGACTCCGGTACGGACTCCAGCGCGCGCACCGCGCCCGTCCGGTCCCCGGCGGCGAGCCGGACCCGGGCCAGGCCGAAGGCGGCGCTGACATAGCTCGGGTCGGTCGCCCACACCAGGTGGTAGTACTCGGCCGCGTTGTCGAGCTGGCCGAGCACCTCCGCGCAGATCCCGAGCGCGAGCTTCGGCGCGGGCTCGCCCGGGAACGCGTCATAGACGGCGTCGAAGGAGAGCGCCGCCGTCTCGTTGTCGCCGACGGACAGCGCGTGCAGCCCGCGGTACCAGATGATCCGCCAGTCGTCCGGGTGGCCCGCCTCCAGCTCGGCGAGCGCCTCGGACGCCTCCCGCACCTCGCCGAGCTCCAGCTGGGCCCGTACGCGCCGCAGCCGCAGCTCCGGGGAGTCGCCGGGGGCGCCCTGGAGCGCCGCGCGCAGCTCGGCGGGCTGGGAGGCGAGCAGCCCGGCGAGGAACCCCGCGTTCGGGTCGCCCGGCGCCGCGTGCGGCACCGGCAGGGCGAGCGCCGTGGCGCGCGCGTCGATCCGCGCGACGGACGGCGCCCCCGAGGCCGCGGGTTCAGGCGGCGCCGCGGCCTCCGGGATCGTCACCGACGTCGCGTGGGAGGCGGCCGGGGCGCCCGGATGCGCGCCGGCGGGCGGCAGCTGGGCCGGCAGCAGCGGCGGCGCGGCCACCGCCACCGCCTTGCGCCCCGCGCGGGTGCCGGGGCGGGAGCCCAGCGAGGAGGCGTCGCCGCCCCGCTCGGCGAACAACCGCGTGTCCACTACCCGCAGTTCCGGCCCGAACAGCGTGGACAGCGCGGGCCGCGGCTGCCCCGTCTGGAGCGCCACGACCTCGCGCAGCACCCCCGTCAGCTGGTCCGCCATCTCCTCGGCCGAACCGAACCGCCGCCCCGGATCGGGGTCGGTGGCCCGTACGAGCAACCGGTAGAAGGACTCGTACCGGGAGAAGACCTCGATGTGCTCGGGGTCGGGCAGCACGTCCAGGAAGACGCTGGTGTAGCCCTGGAAGTCGAAGGTGAGGACGGCCAGCGTGCGCGCGACCGTGTACAGGTCGGAGGCGACGGACGGGCCGGCCTCCGCGACCTCCGGGGCCTGGTAGCCGACCGTGCCGTAGATCGCGCTGTCGCCGTCGTCCATCCGCCGGACCGCGCCCATGTCGATGAGCTTGAGCTGGTCCTCCTGCTGAATGGCGTTGTCGACCTTGAAGTCGCAGTACAGGAGGTTGCGGCTGTGCAGATGCCCCAGCGCCTCCAGCGCCTCGATGCCGTACGCGCACGCCTGCCCGACCGGCAGCGGGTCGCGCCGGCCGTCCACCGCGCGCCGCTCGTTGGCGATCTCCTTGAGCGACTTGCCGCCCACGTACTCCATCACGATGTAGCCGTCGAGCGAGCCGGTGCGCTGGTCGAGGTGTTCCACGAAGTTGTAGATGCGGACGATGTTGGAGTGCTCGATCTCCGCGAGGAAGCGCCGCTCGGAGAGGGCGACGGCCAGCGCGTCCTCGTCCCCGGTGTCGAGCAGGCCCTTGAGCACCACCCAGCGGTCGGAGACCGCGCGGTCGATCGCCAGATAGATCCAGCCGAGGCCGCCGTGCGCCAGGCACCCCGCCACCTCGTACTGACCGTGCACGATGTCGCCCGACCGCAGCTTCGGTACAAAAGAGTACGGATGGCCGCACTTGGTGCAGAACCCCTCCGTACGGCCCGGCCGGTCGCCCCGCGAACGCCCCACCTGCGTCCCGCAGTCGCTCTTGCTGCAGAACCGCTTGCGCTCCGGCACCTCCGGCCGCTCCAGCACCGCGGACCGCGGATCGGGGCGCGGCACCGCCGGAATGGTCACCAGGCCCGCGCCCAGCTTGTTGCGGCCGGACGCGGAGGCGACCGACTGCGAGCTGCGCACCGACACCGAACGGGCGGTCGCGGCCCCCGACAGGGAGCGTGAGAGCCGCCCGGAGACCGAGCGGCGCGAGGTCGAGGACCGGGACGTCCCGGAGGACGGTGAACCGGAGGACCGCGAAGAGGAAGCGGACCCGGAGCCGGAGTCGGGGCCGGAGCGCGGTCCGCTCCGGGACGACGAGCCGCTGCCGGAGCCGCGGGACCTGCCGCCCGCCGCGACGCCGGTGGGCGGCGAAGTCACCATGCCGTCGGGCGAGACGACGGGCGCGAGCCCGCAGACGCCGCAGTACAGCTCGCCGCCGCCGACATCCTCGTACGAGCCCTCGCAGCCCGGCCGCTGACAGGTGTTCATATCCGCCCTCCGACCCACTCGCCCGCCGCCGCGCTGTCCCGCGCGCCGCGTCCCTTCACGACGGTTCCCCCTTGTGGTCGGCGTGGCCCGGCTGACGCGGCACCAGCACTTCTGCCGTGGCCCGCTGATAGCGCAGTACGGCCTGTTCCGCCGCCAGCAGATCACACGGCGCGCTCCAGAGCATCCGGCGGGCCGCGTCATAGCGCTCCACGAGCAGCGGGTCCTCCGCCATCCCGTGCCGCGCGGCCTTCGCCTTGTACGCGTCGAGCCGGCCGCGCAGCTCGGCCCGTACGGCCAGCGGCGCGGTGACCGCCGTCAGCGACTCGCGGGCCCGCAGCAACTCGTCCTCGGCGCGCTGTTCCAGCGAGTCCAGCAGCGGGGAGAGCCGGTGCCACTGGGAGCGCCGGCGGTAGTCGGCCGCTGTCGCGAGCTGCTCGTGCAGCGTCGTGGGCGGCCCGGAGACCGCGGGCACCACGGACGCGGCGATCTTCGCGAGGACCTCGCCGCGCGCCTGCCGCGCCTCGGTCAGAGTGCGGTCCGCGCGGGAGAGTACGTCACGCAGCTGCATCATCCGCTGCTCGGAGTCCTGCCGCACCGCCAGCACGGCCTCGATCTCGCGCCGGACGTCCTCCAGGGCGCGGGCCGCCCGGTCGTAGCGCTCGGTGTCGGGGCGGCCGCCGCCGGGCGCGGAGCTCGGGGAGGCGCCGGACCAGAAGGAGAGCGGATCGGAGATCACCTCGGCGCGGAGCGCGGTCAGTTCCTGGGTGATCTGCTCCAGGTCGTCGCCGGCGGGGTGCTCGCCGGGCCGCACGCCCACCGAGTGGGCCAGCGAGCGGGTGCGCCCCAGCTCGGCGGAGAGCAGGTCTATCCGGGCGGGCAGGGCGGACCACACGGCGTCGGCGGTGACGACGACGTCGAGGGACCGGGCGTACCACCCGTTCATCCGGGCGACCAGCTCCTGGAGGCTCAGCCGCTCGCTGAGCAGCGCCGTACCGGTCGGGGCGCCAGTGTCCGGCAGCGTGACGCAGGCGCCCCGCAGCAGTTCGGTGAGGTCGGCCAGCTCGCTCTGGGTGGGCCAGCGGCGCCGGCCGCGCAGCTCCCGGGCCTCGGTCAGGGCCGCGGTGTACGCGTCGAAATACGTCCACAGCAGGGTGATGAGCGGCTCGGTGGCCTCCCACCGGCTCTTGGTCGCGCCGGTCAGCTCCGCGCCTTCGAGCAGTCTGCGGCCGGCGTGGTCCTGGAGCGCGAGAAGCGAGGTTTCGACGGCCTCGTGTTCGGCGCCGAGCCTGGCCAGCGCACGGTCCGCCTCCTCACGGCTCAGGGCCGGCCCGGTAGGTCCCGAGACCGCCATCGATCACCTCTCCTGTCCGCGGCGGATGCCGCGCGTCGCCGGTTCATTCCCGTCGGGCCGCCGCGTCGGTGCTGCGTCCGTGTCCGTTCCTGCTGTGCCCGGTCCTTGCCGTGTCCAGTCCTCGTAACCGTGGAGTCCCTGTGCGGTCCGTCCTCGTACCCGCCGCCGCGGTCCGGCTGCCGCGGCTAGTCCTTGTAGAGGGGCTTGGGCGGCGCCGGGTTCTTGATCCCGGTGAGGCCCTTCGCGAGCCACTTCCGGTACGCCAGCATCCACGGGCTGTCCTCGCCCCCGCGCCGGTAGTCCTCCAGCACCTTGTTGACCCGGCGGACCAGATCCTCGTCTCCGAGGTTCATCGCCACTCCGTACGGCTCCGTGGTGAAGGGCTTGCCGACCAGCTTCACCGACGGGTCCTGAGCCGCCTGGCCCGCCGCCAGCGCGTTGTCGGTGACCACCGCGTCCACCTGGCCCAACTGGAGCCGCACCAGGCAGTCGAGCTGGTTGGGGACGGTGCGGACCTCGGCGCCGTGCGCCTCCTTCTTGAGCTCCGATTCGCCGGTGGACCCCTTGGCCGTACACACCTTCTTCCCCTTCAGCGTGTCGTCGAAGGCGGTGATCGTCGATCCGTTGGGCACCAGCACCTGCTGGCCGGCCTCGAAGTAGGCGGTGGAGAAGGCGACCTGCTTGATGCGCTCGCAGTTGATCGTCATGGTGCGGGCGACGAGGTCCACCTTCTTGTCGCGCAGCACGTCGATCCGCTTGTTGGTGGGGATGGAGAGCCAGATGACCTTGCCGGGGTCGCCGAGGATGTCCTTGGCGATGGCCCGTACGAGCTCGATGTCGAAGCCGCTGAGACGGCCGGACGCCGGGTCGCGGTACCCCCAGCGGTAGCTGTTCTGGTCCACACCGGCGATCAGCCGGCCACGGTCCTTGATCCGCTGTACGGCCGGGCCGACCATGTTCGACGGACTGAGGCTCGCCTCGGGGTGCTCGCACGTCGGCGGCGCCTCCGCCGCGGCCCCGGCCGGATGCGCCCCGGCCGTACGCGCCTGGGTCCCCCGCCCGCTCACGGCGTCGCCCGAGGTGCCGCTCAAGACGGCCGCCACGATCGCGGCGGCCACCGCCGCCGCACCCGCGGTAAGCACGGCCCCGCGGCGGGCACGGCGCGGCCGGGAGCCGCCGGAGCCCGTTCCGCCTGTCCGGGAGCCGCCCGTCCCCGTCTCGCCCGCTCGCATCCCCACGCCCCCTGTCACCGGTACTCCGAGAGCCTGCGGCCGATGCCGAGCACCGTGCCGGCCGCGCCGAGCACGGCCAGTACGACGGCGGCGGCCGCCATCCACTCCAGCGCCCCGCGCCCGTCGCCGGCCGCGCGGTCGAACTCGCCCTGCTCGTGCCGCACGGCGGCCGCCAGCTCGTCGTCCACCCGGTCGAAGGACTCGCCCGTGCTGTTCTTCGCGCCGATCACCTTGGGCAGCGCGTGTTCGTAGTCCCCGCTGTCGTCCTTCGCGCGGGCGTCCGCGTGCCGCCGCTGCCACTCCCGTACGTCGTCGAGGGCCCGGGCCACCGGGGCGCGTCCCTTCGGGTCGTCCGCCAGGTCCCCCGCGCGGTCGAGGAGGCTGTCCGGGGCGGCCGCGCCGTCGGCGCCGGAGCCGACGAGCCTGCGCATGCCCGCCTTGTAGCTGACCTCGTACGCGTCGTCGCCGTCCGGGGTGAGCACGGCGCCCCGGGCCACCAGGGTCAGGTTCTCGTCGCCACGGGCCTGGAGCGTGCCGATCCGCGCCTCGTTCAGCACGTGGAGCGACTGGGCGCCGTGCGCCGAGGACTCGTCGAGCCCCGACCGGGCCAGGGAGTGGCCGACCACCAGCCACAGCAGCACCACCGTGGAGGCGGCGGTCGCGGCCAGCAGCCCCTGGTTGAACACCCGGTTCGTACGGCGGTAGTTGCGGTGCTGGGCCCAGCCGAGCGCGCCCAGGGCCAGCAGGCCGACGCCGGTCGCCGCCCACGGCCAGGACTTGGCGTCCCCGTAGTCGGAGTCCAGCCGGGCCGTCTCCGTCTCGTACAGCTTGGAGGCGGCGGGCAGGAGTTCGCCGCGCATCGTCTCGCTCGCGTACCGCAGATAGGCGCCGCCGAGCGGCAGGCCCTGCCGGTTGTTGGCCCGGGCCGACTCGACATATCCCGTGTAGAAGGGGAGTTGGTGGTTCAGCTTGGTGATCTGATCGCGCGCGGCCCGCGAGCCGCCGGCGTTCGCCCCGGCCTTCACCAGCAGTTCGGAGGCGAGGCCGATGTCGCGCTCGTACCGGAGGCGGACCTCGCGCGGCTCCTGGCCGCCCGCGAGGAAGCCGCCGGCCGCCGTGGCGTCGGCGTCCGCCAGCGAGCGGTAGATGTCCGCGGCGTTCGCGCTGAGCGGCTGGCTGCGGTCCTTCACGGAGTCCGCGGCGGTGGCCCGCTCGGTGACCTGCCAGGCCGTCACCGCCCCGAACGCCAGGACGAGCACGGCCAGTACGGCCCCGATGATGCGCAGCCGGCCCGGCTCGGTGGTCGCCGCCGTCCGCACCCGGTCGAGCCCCTCGTGCCATGCCTTGCCGCGGGGCGCCAATCCCGCCGCGAGGGGGGCGGCCGGGGCGAGTTCGCCCGTGGGCCGGCCGGGCGGCCCGGCAGGCCCCGGGTGCCCGGACGGCTGCGCGGGCGGCGACTGCGGCGCGGCGCTCCCGGTCGGCGGGTTTGACACAAGACCTCCCCCTCGGTCACTGACGGCCGGTGCCGCCCCGCCCGGCGGGGCGGGCGACGAAGTACCCGGCCAGTCAGTATGGCCGCAGCCACTGACAACCACACGGGTATTGGCTGGATCTTGTTCCGATCGCGATCCCCGGAAACGGCGCGGTGGCCGCTCCCTCCCCCTGTCTCCACGCCTGACGGGCCTGTTCGGTTCCCGTGCGATCGGTGGGGCGGCAGCGGCCGTTCGGGGGACGGCGGGTGGCGCCGGGCCCCGCCTCCCCCACGGAGACGGGGCCCGGACGGCCTGTGCGGCGGCCGCGGCGCCCGTTACGCGTAGTGCGCGCGGAGCCGGGCGTAGACGTCGGCCGGGGCCCCGGCGTGGTCCAGGCCGAGCAGGGCCGCGCCCAGCACCGGCGGAGCGGTGACGACCGTCGGCGCGGCCTTCGGCGCCCTCTCGGCCAGCAGCTCCACCACCCGGTCGTGCAGCAGCGGATGGCGGGCCGCGAGCACCCCGCCGCCGAGGATGACGGGCGCGTTCACTTCGAGCAGGTCCAGGCGGGTCAGCGCGACCGCGGCCAGCGCGACCACCTCCTCCGCCTGGCGGGCGACGATCGCGCGCGCGATCGGGTCGCCCGCGGTGGCCACCGCGAACAGCACGGGGTTGATCTCGTGCCGGCGGGCGGGCGTGACCGGCCCGATGTGGATCGCCTCGATCAGCTCCAGCATCGTCGTCAGGCCGTAGTGCGCGGGCAGGGCCCGCGCCAGCTCGGTGTCCTCGCCGCGCCCGTCCTCCGCGCGCGCCGCCCACCACAGGGCCTCGTCCGCGAGGTGCCCGCCGCCGCCCCAGTCACCGGATATCCGGCCGATCGCGGGGAACCGCGCGCTGCGGCCGCCGGGCGCCAGCCCCGCGCAGTTGATGCCCGCGCCGCAGACGACCGCGACGCCGGTCGGCTCGCCCTCGTCCGGCAGGCCGGATCGCAGCAGGGCGAAGGTGTCGTTGGCGACGGTGACCGTACGGGCCCAGCCGTACGCGACGATCTCCGCCTCCAACTGCGCCTCCTCCACCGGCAGATCCGCGTTGGCCAGGCAGGCGGACACATGCTCCACGAGGAGCGGTCCGCCCTTTCCGGCCCGCGCCTGCCCCGCGGCGTGCGCGACGAGCGGCGCCAGGCCCGCGACGGCGCGCTCGGGGCCCACCGTCGGTGGCTGGAAGCCGCCGCCGCGGGCCGTGCCGAGCACGCTGCCGTCGGCCGCGATGAGCGCGACGTCGGTCTTGCTGTTGCCCGCGTCGATGGCGAGCGTTGCCCCGGGCCGGAGCGCCCGGGGTGACTGGGCGTCGGTCAGGCCCACGTGAGGTGCTCCCGGTTGTGCGCGATGAGGTCGTCCGTCAGCTTCTGCGCGTACTCGATCTGGCCGACGAGCGGGTGCGCGAGCAGCGCGTCGAACACCCGGCCCTCGCCGCCCTTGAGGGCGGCCTCCAGCGCCAGGTGCTCGTACGCCGTGACGTTGGCGATCAGCCCCGAGTACAGCGGCTCCAGCGCCCGCACCGGCAGCGGGTGCGTGCCGCGGGCGTCGACCGTCGCCGGGACCTCGATGACCGCGTCGTCGGGGAGGAACGGCAGGGTGCCGTTGTTCAGGGTGTTCACCACCTGCACGTCGCCGGTGTCGCGCAGCAGCGAGGAGGTCAGCGCGACGGCCGCCTCCGAGTAGAACGCGCCGCCGCGCTTGCCGAGCAGCGCCGGCTTCTCGTCCAGCGCCGGGTCGCCGTACATCTCCAGCAGCTGCTTCTCCATCTCGGCCACCTGGGCGGCGCGCGACGGCTGGGTCTTCAGCTCCCGTACGACCTCGTCGTGCTGGTAGAAGTAGCGCAGGTAGTACGAGGGGACGACGCCGAGCCGGTCCACGAGGGAGCGCGGCATGTGCAGGTCCGCCGCGATGGCGTCGCCGTGCTCCGCGATCAGCTTCGCCAGCACGTCCTCGCCGCCGACGCGCACGCCCCGCTCCCACGTCAGGTGGTTGAGGCCCACATGGTCGAGGGTGACCTCCTCCGGCGTGACGCCGAGCAGGCCCGCGAACTTCCGCTGGAAGCCGATGGCCACGTTGCACAGGCCGACGGCCTTGTGCCCGGCCGTCAGCAGCGCCCGGGTGACGATCCCGACCGGGTTGGTGAAGTCGATGATCCACGCGTCGGGGTTGCGGCGGCGCACCCGCTCCGCGATGTCCAGGACCACCGGCACCGTGCGCAGCGCCTTGGCGAGCCCGCCCGCGCCGGTCGTCTCCTGTCCGACGCAGCCGCACTCCAGCGGCCAGGTCTCGTCCTTGCCGCGGGCCGCCTGGCCGCCCACGCGCAGCTGGAGCAGGACCGCGTCCGCGCCGTCCACGCCGGCGTCGACGTCATCGGTCCAGGAGATACGGCCGGGGTGGCCCTGCTTGGCGAAGATGCGCCGCGCCAGTCCGCCCACCAGCTCCAGCCGGTCGGCGGCCGGGTCGATGAGGACGAGCTCTTCCAACGGCAGCACATCGCGCAGCCGCGCGAATCCGTCGATGAGTTCGGGGGTGTAGGTCGAACCTCCGCCGACCACTGCGAGCTTCACGAAAAATCAGCCCTTTACTCCGGTGAGAGTGACGCCTTCGACGAAGGCCTTTTGTGCGAAGAAGAAAACAATGATGACAGGGGCCATGACGAGCACTGTCGCGGCCATCGTCATGTTCCAGTTCACGCTGTGCGCGCTCTTGAACGATTCGAGTCCGTAACTCAGCGTCCATGCCCCGGGGTTCTGCGCCGCGTAGATCTGCGGGCCGAAGTAGTCGTTCCAGCAGTAGAAGAACTGGAAGAGCGCGACGGCCGCGATGCCGGGCTTGGCCATCGGGACCACGATCTTCAGCAGCGTGCGCATGTCGCCGCAGCCGTCGACCTTCGCCGACTCGATGTATTCCTTGGGAATCGTCAGCAGGAACTGGCGCAGCAGGAATATGGAGTACGCGTCGCCGAACGCCATCGGGATGATCAGCGGCCACAGCGAACCGGACAGATGCAGCTGCTGTGCCCACACCAGGTACATCGGGATCACGATGACCTGCGGCGGCAGCATCATCGTGGAGATCACCATCATCATCGCGAACCGGCGGCCCCGGAAGCGGAACTTGGCGAGCGCGTACGCGACGGGTATCGACGAGCACACGGTGAAGAGCGTGCCCAGCCCCGCGTACATCAGCGAGTTCTTCCACCAGTCCAGAAAGCCGGGGGTGTTGATCACGTCGGCGTAGTTGGACCAGTTCCATTCGTGCGGCCACAGTTCGCCGCTCATCGCCTGGTTGTCGCTCATCACGGAGGTCAGGAAGACGAAGACGAAAGGCAGGACGAAGAAGAGCGCGGCGGCGATGGCGACCGCGTGCACGGCGATCCAGTGCAGGGCCCGCTTGCGGCGGACGGCGGCCGGTCTGCGTGCCGGGGCGCCCGGGGACGGGACCGGCGCGGGCTGCGGGGCGGTCAGGGTGGTCGAGGTCATGATCAGTCCTCCGCCGTCAGCAGGCCGGCGCGCTTGCGCATCAGCAGCGAGGTCACGGCCATGGCGATGACGAAGAGTACGAGCGAGAGCACGCACGCCGCGCCGGTGTTGAAGTTCTGGAAACCGAGCTGGTAGACGAGCTGCGGCACGGTGAGGGTCGAGTGGTCGGGGTAGCCGGGCTGGATGACGGTGCCGGGGCCGATGGTGACGCCGGAGGCGAGCTTCCCGGCCACCAGCGCCTGCGTGTAGTACTGCATGGTCTGCACGACGCCCGTGACCACCGCGAACATCACGATCGGGGTGATCGAGGGCCAGGTCACGTAGCGGAACTTGGAGAACGCGCCCGCGCCGTCCAGCTCCGCGGCCTCGTACTGCTCCTTGGGCACGTCCAGCAGCGCGGCCATGAAGATGACCATGAGGTCGCCGATGCCCCACAGGGAGAGCATCACCAGCGAGGGCTTGGCCCAGGCCGCGTCGTTGAACCAGTTCGGGGCGTTGATGCCGATCGCCGAGAGCGCCTCGTTGACCGGGCCCGTGCCGGGGTTCAGCAGGAAGACGAAGGCGACGGTCGCGGCGACCGGCGGCGCGAGGTACGGAATGTAGAAGGCGGTACGGAAGAAGCCGACACCGGACTTGATCTTCGTGATGAGCAGCCCGATGCCGAGGCCGAAGACGACGCGCAGGGCGACCATCACGACGACCAGCCAGAGTGTGTTCCACAGCGCCGGGCCGAACAGCGGCATCTGGTTCAGCACGTATTTCCAGTTCCGCAGACCCACGAAGTCCGGGGCCTGGATCTGGTTGTAGTGCATGAAGGAGAAATAGACGGTGGCGAGGAGCGGGTAGCCGAAGAAGACGGTGAAACCGACCAGCCAGGGGGAGAGGAACCCGATGGTGCGCAGTCGCTCGCGGGTGTGCTTGCGGCGCAGCTCGGGCGCCTTGTTCAGCCGGGCCGGCTTGGTGAGCGCGGGCGACTCGGTGACAGCTGGGGATATGGCCATGGCGGTACTCCGTCAGTTCTCAGACTGGACGTTGTCGGCGTCGATCTGCTTGTCGAGGTCGCGCAGGCCCTTGTCCAGGTCCGGGACCTTTCCGGCCTCCACGTTGTAGGAGAAGTCCTGGAGGGTGGTGACGTACTGCCCGCCGTTGTTGGAGGGCGGCACCGTCTGGCTGTCCGGGTTCTGTGCGATGTCCAGGAACGTGCGGAAGCTGGGATCCGCGTCCAGTTTCGGTGACTTCAGGGCCGCGAAGGTGGACGGCACATTGTGAATGTCGTTCGCGAAGGCGACGACCTGGTCGGTGTCGGCCGTCAGGAACTTCACCAGCTCCCAGGCCGCGTTCTGGTGCTTGCTGCTGTGCGAGATGCCGGCCACGGTGCCGGTCAGGTATCCGCGCCCGTACTTGTCCGCCTGATCGTCCGGTACGGGCATGGGGGCGGTGCCCCAGGCGAACTTGGCCTTGTCCTCCTTGAGCTTCAGCCCGCGCCATTCGCCGTCCATGACCATGGCCAACTTGCCCTTGTTGAAGGCGTTCTGCGAGGACATCTCATCGCCGAAGGTGGTACGGAACTTCTCCAGCGCGTCGTATCCGCCAAGAGCCTTGATCATGTCCAGCTGGGTGGTGAAGAACTGCTTCGAGACGGGGCTTTTCGACAGGGCGGCCTTTCCGTCCTTGCCGAAGTATTCGGGGGCCCACTGAGCGAAGGGGCGGTCCGGGCTGTTCTGGTAGAGCCGGAAGTCGGGCATGTAGCCGAGCTGTTCGTACGAGCCGCCCTTGGCCCGTTCCGTCAGCTTCACCGAGTCCTCTTTGAGCTCGGACATGGTGCGCGGCGGCCGGGTGATACCGGCCTTCTCGAAGGCGTCCTTGTTGTAATAGAGCCCGTACGAGTCGGCGAGCAGCGGCAGCGCGCACTGCTTTCCCTCGTACCGCGTGTAGTCCAGCAAGGTACTGGGAAAGACCTTGGACTTCTCCATGCCGGACTTCTTCAGGAACGGGTCCAGATCCACCCACATGCCCGAGGAGCAGTACTGCCCCACGTTGTTCGTGGTGAATGACGACACGACGTCCGGGGAGTCGTCGCCCCCTGCCCGCAGCGCCTGGTTGATGGTCTCGTCGGTGACGTTGCCCGTCGATTTCACATGGATGTTGGGGTGCTGCTTCTCGAAGCGCTTGATCGACGCGTCGATGGCGCTGACCTCGTTCTTGTCCGACCAGCCGTGCCAGAACCTCAGCGTGACGGGCTTGGTCGGGTCGTCCGTGTCACTTCCGGTGCTCGGGTTGGCGCAGCCCGCGAGGAGCAGGCCGGCGGCGGCGAGGACCGAGCCGAGGACGGCCGGCGCGCGGCGACTTCGCGTACGCGGCATGGCGGAACTTCCTTTGCGGCGGGGGAGGGGAGCGGTGTGGCGGACTGCTCGTGCGGCGGCGGGCCGTCGCGGCCACGGGGGTCCGGCGGGGGTCAGGCCGTGTCGAAAACCGTGTTGCGGGCCTCGGCGAGCGCGGTCTGCAACGCGCCGATGAGAATGGGGGAGCCGTCCACGGCGCTCATCCGCAACCGCGGTTCGGGCAGGGCGATTCCGGTCAGTTCGGCCGCCACCAGCTCGCGCAGCCGTTCGCCGCAGGTCTGCGGCAGCGTCCCGGCCAGGACCACCAGCTCCGGGTCCACGACGGCCACCACGGCGGCGATGCCCACCGCGATGCGCCGCGCCAGCTCCGCGAGGATCTCGTCGCCCGCGCCGGGGGTGGTGAGCGCCGCCTCCAGGGCTTCGGCGGCGGTGCCGGCCTCGATGCCGTGCTCCCGGGCGAGGGCGAGCACGGCGGGCGAGCCGACGAGGCTCTGGAACCCGCCGCCGGCGTCCGGCCGGGCGGCCGTGACCGGACCGCCGCGCGCCAGCGGCGCGCCGGGCAGCGGCATATAGCCGATCTCGCCGGCCCCGCCGGTCGAGCCGCGCAGCAGCGTCCCGCCGAGCACGATGGCGGCGCCGACGCCCTCGTCGGCCCAGATGAGCACGTAGTCGTCGAAGTCCTGGGCCGCGCCGTCGTGCTGCTCGGCGATGGCCGCGAGGTTGACGTCGTTCTCGATGACGATGGGCGTGCCGATCACCTTGGCCAGATCGTCGCGGAGGGTCCGCGAGTGCCAGCCCGGCAGGTGCGGCGCGTACCGCAGGGTGCCGGTCTGCGGGTCGAGCGCGCCGGGCGTCCCGATGACGGTCCGGTGCAGCGCGTCGAGCCCGAGCCCGGCCTCGGCCAGCGCGTGCCCCACGACCTCGGCCACCAGCTCGGCGGTCTGCGCCCGCTCGGGCTCCGGGGCGTCCCGGGCCTCGGCGCGGTGCTCGCCGACGACCTGTCCGGTGATGTCGGCGACGACGGCCGTGATCCCCTCGGGGTCGACGGCGAGCGCGGCGACGTACGCCACGGTCGGATTGACCTCGTACAGCTGCGCGTTCGGCCCCGGCCGCCCCGTGACGTTCCCGGTGGAGCGGACCAGCCGAGCGGCTTCGAGCCGGCTGAGCAGCTGCGACGCCGTGGGCTTGGACAGCCCGGTCAGCTCGCCGAGCCGGGTGCGGGTCAGCGGTCCGTGGGCGATGAGCAGATCGAGCGCGGCGCGGTCATTCATGGCGCGCAGTACGCGCGGGGTCCCGGGGGTCCCGGCCATGGTGGTGCACCCGCCCTTCGACGTCGCCTTCGACTGTCTGTTAGGAAACTTTCCTATCGGTGAACAGGACGTTAAAGCCGACGTCAGTGGGGCGTCAATGGTCCGAACGCGCCCCTTGTCAAAGCGTTATGAACGCAGGACCGGCCCCCGGGCGACCGCCCGGGGGCCGGTGGGGGATGCGGTACGCGCCTATACCCCCGTGGCCCCGTCGACGCGCTCCCGGATCAGGTCCGCGTGCCCGTTGTGGCGCGCGTACTCCTCGATCATGTGCACCAGAACCCACCGCAGTGAGATCGTCGGCTCCCCGACGATCGCGGCGAACTGCTTGGAGAGCGTCCCGGAGTCGTCCAACGAGCCCCCGGCGGCCACCTCGCGGGACCGCTGGACCTCCGCCCGCCAGTCGGCCATCGCCTCGTCGATGCCGCGCTCCGGGACGAGCGTGAAACCGTCGCCCGTCGCCTCGCCGTACGGCACGTCCCGCCCGGCCAGCACCTCCTGGAACCACTTCCGCTCGACCACGGTCATGTGCTGCACCAGCCCGAGCAACGTCATGGCCGACGGCTCCACAGCCGCCCGCCGCACCTGACGGTCGTCCAGCCCCTCGCACTTGAGCGCCAGCGTCTCGCGCTGGAATTCCAGCCAGCTTTCCAGCATGGCGCGTTCACCGGCGTGCGCGGGCGGTATGGACCGCCCCATGTATGTAGTCGACATGCGCGCCACCTTCGCACGCCCGTACGGCCGTTCGGCAGCCCCGTGGAGGGGTCAGGGGGACTTGAGCGGGGTCTTGGACGAGAAGAATTCGGACTCATGGCGGGGGGTGAGGTCGACCCTTCCCGTCGGTCCGCCGGGCTTGCCGGGGGTTCCCTTGGGGAAGGCCAGGTCCGAGTCCTCGGCGCAGGGCGAGGCGATGGTGAAGTAGACGTCGCCGATATCTCCCACTCCGAGCGAGACGGTGAAGCCGTCCTTGGCCCAGGCGTCGACGCGGCTGGTGACGGCCCCGGCGGTCTTCCAGCCGACGAGCCCGTCCGAGGCCGCGTCGCACGGCTTGTAGAGCTTCTTGACGTCGTCGGGCAGGGCCTTGGCGATGTCGTGCGCCGTTTTTCCGGCCTTGCGAACTTCGCTGCTCTCGATCCAGAACCCACCTGTGGGCCCGATGGGCATGGTCATGGCGAAGCTCCCCCGTTGGACACGCATGTTCGCCGAAACCCTCACAAGGGCCGCAGAACGCCCTGCCGGGTGCCGAGGTCCCCGCCGTCACTTCCCCAGCGCAGGCGGCACCGGCGGCGGTATCGGTGTCGTCGCCATGGACTGCGGCGACGTCGGGTTGCCCAGGGCCGACGGGGCCGCCACCGTCGCCGACGGGTCGGCGGCGGGCTCCTCGTCGGCGGCTGTCACGGGGGCGCCGGTGCGGATGCCCTCGGTGTCCAGGGCCTGCTTGATCCGCCAGCGCAGCTCGCGCTCGACGCCCGCCGCCTTGCCCGGCATCGTCTTGGCCTGGACGCGGACGACGACCGAGTCGAGGGTGACCGAGTCCAGCCCCATCACCTCGACCGCCTCCCACAGCGACTCGTCCCACGGCGCTTCCTTCGCCATGTCCTCGCCCGCCGCCGCGATGACGGCACGGGCCCGGTCGAGGTCCTCGTCGTAGCGGAGGGTGACATCGACCTCCGCGGTGGACCAGCCCTGGCTGAGGTTGCCGATGCGCTTGACCTCGCCGTTGCGCACGTACCAGATGGCGCCGTTCGGGCCGCGCAGCTTGGTGACGCGCAGGCCCACCTCGATGACCGTGCCGGTGGCGACGCCCGCGTCGATCTCGTCGCCGACGCCGTACTGGTCCTCAAGGATCATGAACACGCCGGAGAGGAAGTCCGTGACCAGATTGCGGGCGCCGAAGCCGATGGCCACGCCCGCCACGCCCGCGCTGGCCAGCAGCGGGGCCAGATTGATCTGGAGCACGGAGAGCACCGTCAGGGCCGCCGTCCCCATGATCACGAAGGACGCGACGCTGCGCAGCACCGAACCTATGGCCTCGGAGCGCTGCCGCCGCCGCTCGGCGTTGACGAGGAAGCCGCCGAGCGCCGTGCCGTCCACGGCCTGGGCCGTGCGGTTCATGCGCGCTATCAGCTTGGTGATGCCACGCCGGATCAGCGACCGCAGCACCACCGCGATCACGATGATCAGGATGATGCGCAGGCCGTTGCCGAGCCAGGTGGACCAGTTCTCCTCCAGCCAGCCCGCGGCGTTGTTCGCCGTCTCCGTCGCCTCGTCGAGGGAGGTGACGCGGTGCGGGGTGGTGTCGGCGGCCAGGACAGCGGACCAGGACACAGCGGGAACCCTTCGTGTCGGACGTGCCCGCCGGAAGCGCGGCGCGGACAGCCAACCAGAGTAACGGGAGGGCAACGGTGCGCCGTTGCTGTGTTCGATTGATCACGGGTCTTGACCGGGGCGTGAGCGGGGGATGAAAGAGGTGTGCTGCAAAACACCTGTGGCCCGTTACCTGGTGATGGTGGCGCTCCGACCAGGGGGCGGGGGACACTTGGTGGAGATCGTCCCGGCGCGAGCCACGCGCCGCCGGCGTACAAGGAGGCACCCGTGCCGCATGTCCTGGTCCTCAACGCGTCGTACGAGCCGCTCGGCGTCGTACCGCTCCGACGCGCGCTCGTGCTCGTCCTCAATGAGAAGGCCGTCTGCCTTGAGGACTCCGGCGCCTTTATGCACAGTGCGACCCACGTCATACCGGCCCCGAGCGTCGTGCGGCTGAAGCGCTTCGTGCGGGTGCCCTTTCGCGGCCCCGTACCGCTCACCCGCCGCGCCCTGTTCGCCCGCGACGGCGGGCGGTGCGCCTACTGCGGTGGCGTCGCAACCAGCGTCGACCACGTCATCCCGCGCAGCCGCGGCGGACCGCACGCCTGGGAGAACGTGGTCGCCGCCTGCCGCCGCTGCAACCACGTCAAGGCCGACCGGCACGTCGCCGAGCTCGGCTGGCGGCTGCGCCACCAGCCCGCCCCGCCGTCCGGGCTGGCCTGGCGCATCATCGGGACCGGGCATAGGGACCCGCGCTGGCTGCCTTATCTGCAGGCATACGGCGCGGAGGACGCGATGGCCCGGATCGACGGCATCTCCGCCTGAGACCGGGCCTTCGTCGTACCGCGGACTGCCGGAGCGCCGGACTGCCGGGCTGCCGGACCGCGCCGGAGCGCCGGGCGTACGGCCGTACGGACGTCTCCCCGTCCGTACGGCCGTACGGGTGACGGCTTCTTGCACGGCGCCGTCCGCCCCGGGCGCGGATGAATCAGTGGATGAACCAGGTGTCCGCCGCTGAACCGGGTCTCCGTCGCGTCCGCTTCGGCCACCCCCTCCGGGATGCCGCCCGAAGCCGCGCCGGAGCGCGCAACCGTCACACGCGCCACCGCAAAACAGCCGCCGAGATGTCCACTTGGTCCGCATTCTCTTCTCCCATCGAGGCGTACGGCCGTGAAATCGCCCGTCGGAACGTAATGTGACCTGGAGCACGTTCCCCAATTCGAGACGTCTGCCCGAGCCGCGAGTGGGTAGGGCAAATGTGTCCCACTGCCATCACCTCCAGGAGGCCCGTGTGGCCGCGTCCGCTCAACTCCTGCTCTCCGCAATCTCCGGCACCTCCGGCGTTCCGGGGCTCTCCAAACCCGACCTGCCCCCGCAGGAACCCGACCTGTTCGACGGCGTCTCGGGCCCCGACTCCGGCCTGGACGGCTCCGGCGCGTTCGTCGAGCCGCCGCTGACCTGCGAGCCGCCGCTCGCCGACGCCACCCCGCTCACCAGCGAGTCCCCGAACACCGCTGAGCCCCCGCTCACCAGTGAACCGACCACCACCGGCCTCGGCGCGGAGTACGTGGAGGTCTGAGTGGACAGAGCGCGGCTCGCCGAGCTGCACGGCGTCGCCACGTCCTACGAACCATCGCCGGGCCGCAGCGTCCGGGTGCCCGAGGCCACCGTCGTCGAGGTGCTCGCCGCGCTCGGAGTCGACGCCTCCACTCCCCGCTCCGTACGGGCCGCCCTGGACGACCACGCGCTCGCGGAGCGCAGCCGGCTGCTGCCCGCCACGGTGGTGCTGCGCGCCACCGCCGACGCCCGGGGCACCGCCGCCGCCGGCCGGCGGAGTGCGCCGCCGCTGCCGGTCCTGCCCGACGGCACCGCGCTGAGCGTCGAGACGGAGGGCGGCGAGCGCCTCCCCTGGGACGGCGCCGCGTTCTTCCACGGCGCCCAGGAGGCCGGGGAGGGCACCCCCGCCGCGGGCGGGCTGCCGCTCGGCAGCCATGTGCTGCGGGCGCACGCCCCCGACGGCCGGTCCGCCCGCGCCACGCTCATCGTCGCCCCCGACCGGATGCCCGAGCCGGCCGGCCGCAGCCACGGCTTCCTCGTGCAGCTGTACTCCCTGCTCTCCGCGCGCTCCTGGGGCATGGGCGACCTCGGTGACCTCGCCGACCTGGCGTCCTGGTCCGGACGGTCCTTCGGCTGCGGTTTCGTGCAGGTCAACCCGTTGCACGCGGCCGTGCCCGGTACGCCAACCGACCCCTCGCCGTACCGCCCCTCCTCGCGCCGCTTCCCGGACCCGGTCTATTTGCGCGTCGAAGAGGTGCCGGAGTACGCCCACCTCGCCGGGCAGGCCCGCGAGGACACCGCGGCGCTGCTCGCGCGCGCCGCGGTGCTGCGCTCCGCCGTGCTCGACGGCAGCGGGCTGATCGACCGGGACGCGGTATGGGCGCTCAAGCGGGAGGCCCTGGAGCTCATACGGACCGTGCCGCTCGCACCCGGCCGCCGCGCCGCGTACTGCGACTTCCTGGCCGAGCAGGGCCGGGCCCTGGACGACCACGCCACGTGGTGCGCGCTGGCCGAGGTGTACGGCTCCGACTGGCACGCCTGGCCGGAGGGGCTCAAGGACCCGCGCTCGACCCGTACCGCCCGCGCCCGCGGCGAACTGCTCGACCGCGTCGACTTCTACTGCCGGCTGGCCTGGCTGACCGATCAGCAGCTCGCCGCCGCCCAGCGCGCCGCGCGCGACGCCGGCATGCGGGTCGGGCTCGTCCACGACCTGGCGGTCGGCGTCCACCCGGGCGGCGCGGACGCCTGGGCGCAGCAGGACGCGTTCGCCTCCGGCATGTCGATCGGCGCGCCCCCCGACGCCTTCAACTCCCGGGGCCAGGACTGGGGCCTGCCGCCGTGGCGCCCGGACGCCCTGGCCGCCGCCGGTTACGCCCCCTACCGGGGGCTGCTGCGCGGCATGCTGCGGCACGCGGGCGCGCTGCGCATCGACCATGTGATGGGCCTCTTCCGGCTGTGGTGGGTCCCCGCGGGCCGCGAGCCGGCCGAAGGCGCGTACGTGCGCTATGACGCGGAGGCGATGCTGGGCGCCCTCGCCCTGGAGGCGCACCGCGCGGGCGCGGTCGTCATAGGCGAGGACCTGGGCACGGTGGAGCCGGGTGTGCGCCGGGCCTTGGCCGAGCGGGGCGCGCTGGGCACGTCGGTGCTGTGGTTCGAGCGTGACTACGCGTCTGAGTCCGAGGCTGAGGCCGCGTCCGAGTCTGGGGCCGCGTCCGCGTCCGGGGGTGTGCCTGGGGCGGAGGCGTCGGTACCGGCGGGGGACGGGGCCGAGCCGGTCCCCGTGGCCTCCGGAGCCACCGGCACCCGCGCCCGGCCCCGGCCGTTGCTCCCCGAGGCGTGGCGCGCCGGCTGCCTGGCCACGGCCACCACGCACGACCTGCCGAGCACCGCGGCCCGCCTCACCGGCGAGCATGTGGAACTGCGCCACCGGCTCGGGCTGCTGACGCGACCGCTGGCGCAGGAGCGGGGCCAGGACGCCATAGAGATCGCGGAGTGGATGGCGCTGCTCGGGCAGTTGGGGCTGCTGCCGGAGGGCCCGGGGAACGAGGAGGCGGCGATCAAGGCCGTCCACCGCTTCCTGCTGCGCACCCCGGCGCGGATGGTCGGGGTGTGGCTGCCGGACGCCGTGGGCGACCGGCGCCCGCAGAACCTGCCGGGGACCTGGCGGCAGTACCCCAACTGGCAGCTGCCCATCGCCGATGCGCACGGCCGGCCCGTCTCCTTCGAGGAGCTGGCCGCGTCGCCGCGGCTGCACGCGCTCATGAGCGAACTACGGGCGCCCTCCCGGAACGCACGCCGGTAGCGAGCGCCCCGGCGCCCCGACCGGCCGCGCACCGCCGTGACCACCGCCGTGACCACCGCCGTGACCACCGCCGTGGCCATCGCCAACTCCGTCGCCGACGCCATCGTGCGGGAAGGACGCGGGCGGTCGTACGCGGTCGTGCTGCCCGGCGACTCCACCGGCGGCTCCACCGGCCCCGGCAACGGCTCGCGCGCCGAGCTGACCGCGCCGGGCGCGGAATACCTCCAGCGGTACCCGGCCGAGGCCGACGTGGCGCAGCGCCCCGGCCCGTTCCATCACGCCTCGGAGCGGCCAGGCCACCCGCGCGGCTGCTGTCGCCGTACGAGCGGAGCGCCGACCGCGGGCGCCTCACCGCTGCTCGACGCGGCCCCGGCGCGCGTCGGCCGGATCGCCGCAGCGGGCGGCGCCTCGCCGATCGCCCGCGGCCGGTGCGTACGGGCCGCGTACGGCGGGGATCCGCGGGCGGGCGGACGGCGGCCCGCTGCCATTCCCGGCCATAGGCCATGTCGGCCGTCCATAAGCCACCCCGGACGCGCGGGGCGTTCCCACGTCCGATACGTTGACTCTGTGAGCAACAAGGTCAACAAGAACGCCCTGCGCGCCGGCACGATCACCGCCGGCGTGACACTGGTGCTGCTGATGTCGTCCCCCGCGTTCGCGCTCACCCGCGACGATGGCGACGACCCGGGTCCGGGCCTCAGCGTCATTCAGACGCTCGGCCTCTACGTCGCCGCGCCGATCGTCCTCTTCCTGGTCATCACCGGCCTGGTCATGGTGGGATCCAAGAAGTCGGACATGCATTACAGCAAGAAGTGACGCCGACGGCCGCATGGCCGTCCCGCGCCTTCGACGTGGCTTTCTGTATGCCGCGCACCCCTCCTCCGGGGTGCGCGGTTTTCTTTTTCCGCTCGGTGTGCCGATCGAACTCGTCGGTGCCGGCCCACAGTTGAGCGGCCCCTCGACCCTGCTCCGGAATGGCTCCCTCCGCTGTCGCGGAAGGAGCCCTTGCTGTTTATGGGCGCCTTAACCTACGGTGTCGTAACCTACGGATCCGTAGGTAGCGATCATCCGATCGTCACCAGTCGTCCCCTGGAGCCCGCTGTGACCATCGCCCCCTCCCGCCACCACGGCCAGGCCGCGTGGAGTGACAGCCAGCTGCTGTACGCGCTGGAAGAGGTCGTCGAGACCGAACTCAACCGCCACCTCGGCGTCGCCAAGGAGTGGATGCCGCACGAGTACGTGCCGTGGAGCGACGCCCGTGACTTCGACGGCGTCATGGGCGGCGAGGCGTGGGCCTCCGAGCAGTCCAAGGTCACCGACATCGGCCGCACCGCCCTCGTCGTCAACCTGCTCACCGAGGACAACCTCCCCAGCTACCACCACGAGATCGCCACCCTCTTCGGGCGCGACGGCGCCTGGGGTACCTGGGTGCACCGCTGGACGGCCGAGGAGGGCCGGCACGGCATCGTCATGCGGGACTACCTGCTCGCCTCCCGCGCCGTCGACCCGGTCGCGCTGGAGCGCTTCCGCATGCAGCACATGTCCGAGGGCTTCGAGTCCGACAACCGCCACAGCATGCTGCACTCGGTCGCCTACGTCGCCTTCCAGGAACTGGCCACCCGCATCTCGCACCGCAACACCGGACACCACTCCGGCGACCCGGTGTGCGACCGGATGCTGGCCCGTATCGCCACCGACGAGAACCTGCACATGGTCTTCTACCGCAATCTGCTCGGAAGGGCCTTCGAGCTGGCCCCCGACCAGACCATGAGCGCCGTACGGGACGTGGTCGTCGACTTCCGCATGCCCGGCCACGGCATCCCCGGCTTCGAGCGGGCCGCCGCCCAGATGGCGATCGGCGGCATCTACAACCTCCGCATCCACCACGACGACGTAATCCAGCCCGTCCTGCGCTACCTCAAGGTCCTGGACATCAGCGGCCTCGGCCCGGAGGGGCTCAAGGCGCAGGAGGAGCTGGGGCTGTACATGGCCGGCCTGGACGAGCAGGCGGTCAAGTTCGACGAACGCCGCGCGGCCCTGCTGGCCCGCCGCCAGGCGCGCGCCGAGCGCGCCTGAAGAACCCGGGCGGAAGGCTTCCTGCCCGGAAGCCGCGGCCGCCCCCGTGCGCTGGTCGAGCCCCGGCGCGTACTCGATGCCCCCTACGGCGCCGGCACCGCTTTCAAGGACGGCGCCCAGGAGCGTACGGCCCCGCCCCGGCCCCCGCGGCCGAGCCCCGGTCACCGCAGCCCTGCCCCGGTCACCGCCGGGGTACGAGGCTCATCACGATCGGGGTGAGCTTGGCGCCGCGTTCGCTGGTCCAGTTCCCGGCGGAGCCCCGATGCACACCGCCCGGCCCCGCACCGCCCGGCCCCGCACCGCCCGCTGCACGCCGAAGGCCCCGCCGCGCGTTCCCGCGCGGCGGGGCCCTCAAGAGTCGTACGACGGCTCGGCGTCAGCGCCCGGCGTCCGCCGCCTGGGCCTTCAGCGCGCGCTCGATGCCCGCACGCGACTCCGTCACCAGGCGGCGCAGCCCCGCGCTCGGGGCGGCCGAGGCGAGCCAGGCGTCCGTGGCGTCCAAGGTGGCCTGGGAGACCTGGAGGCCCGGGTAGAGGCCGACCGCGATCTGCTGTGCCATCTCGTGGCTGCGGCTGTCCCACGCGTCCTTCACCGCGGCGAAGTACTTCTCCGTGTACGGGACCAGCAGCTCGCGCTGGTCGGTCTGGAGGAAGCCGCCGATGACGGCCTCCTGCACGGAGTTGGGGAGCTTGTCGGACTCGACGACCGACGCCCACGCCTCGGCCTTCGCCTCGGCGGTGGGCCGGGCGGCGCGCGCCGTGGCGGCGTGCAGTTCGCCCGCCGAGGTGCGGTCGCGCTCCAGCTCGGCCGCGATGGCCTGCTCGTCGGCGCGGCCGGTGGCGGCGAGCCGCCACAGCAGCGCCCAGCGCATCTCCGCGTCGACGGTCAGCCCCTCGACGGTCTCGGTGCCCGCCAGCACCCCGGCGACCAGGTCGAGCTGCGCGTCCGTACGGGCCGTCGCGATGAACGCCCGCGCCCACGCCAGCTGGTGGTCGCTGCCGGGGGCCGCGGCCCGCAGCTGCTCCAGCGCGGCGTCGGTCCACTTGGCGAGGCCCTCCGCGCGCCAGTCGGGGGCGGCGAACAGGTCGAGCGCCAGCTTCACCTGGCGGTGCAGCGACTGCACCACGCCGATGTCCGTCTCCTTGGCGATGTTGGACAGCACCAGGTCGAGGTAGTCGCGGGTGGCCAGCTCGCCGTCGCGCGTCATGTCCCAGGCCGAGGCCCAGGACAGGGCGCGCGGCAGGGACTCGGTGAAGTCGCCCAGGTGCCGGGTGACGGCCGCGAGCGACTCGGTGTCCAGGCGCACCTTCGCGTAACTGAGGTCGTCGTCGTTGAGCAGCACGACGGCCGGGCGCTTCTTGCCGACGAGGGCTTCCACGGCGGTCAGCTCGCCGTCCACGTCCAGCTCGACCCGGTCGGTGCGGACCAGCTTGCCGTCCTGGAGGTCGTAGCAGCCGATGGCGATCCGGTGCGGGCGGAGCGTCGAGACGCCCTTGGCGCCGGCCGGCAGCGCCGGGGCCTCCTGCTTGACCGCGAAGGAGGTGATGGTGCCGGCGATGTCGACGTCGATCACCGGGCGCAGGATGTTGATGCCCGCGGTCTCCAGCCACGCCTTCGACCAGGTCTTCAGGTCCCGCCCGGAGGTCTCCTCCAGCGCGCCCAGCAGATCGGCGAGGCGGGTGTTGCCGAACGCGTGCCGCTTGAAGTACGCCTGCACGCCGCGGAAGAACTCGTCCATGCCGACGTAGGCGACGAGCTGCTTGAGCACGGACGCGCCCTTGGCGTACGTGATGCCGTCGAAGTTGACCAGTACGTCGTCCAGGTCGCGGATCTCCGCCATGATCGGGTGCGTGGAGGGCAGCTGGTCCTGCCGGTACGCCCAGGTCTTCTCGGAGTTGGCGAAGGTCGTCCACGAGTGCGGCCAGCGGCTGCCCGGCGCGTACGCCTGGCAGGCGACGGAGGTGTAGGTGGCGAACGACTCGTTCAGCCACAGGTCGTTCCACCACTCCATGGTCACCAGGTCGCCGAACCACATGTGGGCCAGCTCGTGGAGGATGGTCTCGGCCCGCCGCTCGTACGCCGCGTCGGTGGTCCGCGAGCGGAAGACGTACTGGTCGCGGATGGTCACCGCGCCCGCGTTCTCCATCGCGCCCGCGTTGAACTCCGGCACGAAGAGCTGGTCGTACTTGGCGAAGGGGTAGGCGTAGTCGAACTTCTCCTGGAACCAGTCGAAGCCCTGCCGCGTCACCTCGAAGATCGCGTCCGCGTCGAGGAACTCGGCGAGCGAGGGGCGGCAGTAGATGCCGAGTGGCACGCTGCGGCCGTTCCCCTCCCAGCTGCTGTGCACCGAGTGGTACGGGCCGACGATCAGCGCCGTGATGTACGAGGAGATGCGCGGCGTCGGCTCGAAGCTCCAGACGTTGCCGGCGGGCTCGGGCGTGGGCGAGTTCGAGATCACGGTCCAGCCCTCGGGGGCCGTCACGGTGAACCGGAACGTCGCCTTCAGGTCGGGCTGCTCGAACGAGGCGAACACCCTTCGCGCGTCCGGCACCTCGAACTGCGTGTAGAGGTAAGCCTGCTGGTCCACGGGGTCCACGAAGCGGTGCAGGCCCTCGCCGGTGTTCGTGTACGCGCAGTCCGCGACGACCTTCAGCTCGTTGCGCCCCGCCAGCAGGCCCGGCAGCGCGATCCGGGAGTCCTCGAAGACCTCGGCGGCGTCCAGCGCGGTCCCGTTGAGCACGACCTCGCGCACGGACGGCGCCACCAGGTCGATGAACGACTCCGCGCCCGCCTCGGCGGCGTCGAAGCGCACGACGGTCTGCGACCGGTAGGTGCCGCCCGCCTGCGCGCCGGAGAGATCGAGGTCGATCTCGTACGAGTCGACAGTGAGCAGGCGCGCCCGCCGCTGCGCCTCTTCGCGGGTCAGGTTCGTACCAGGCACCGGGGCATCTCCTTGTGTCGCGACTATTCCGGCCATCCTTCCACGTCGGGCAAGCCGATTAAGGACGGGGCGGAGGCTCGTTACGAGCCGTCCGCCCCGCCTGTGCGCCCGCGCGCCGGTGGCCTCAGCCGCGCAGCTCCGCGGCGACCAGCTCCGCGATCTGGACGGCGTTCAGGGCCGCGCCCTTGCGGAGGTTGTCGTTGGAGAGGAACAGCGCCAGGCTGTTCGGGGCGGTCTCGTCGACGCGGATGCGGCCCACGTAGCTGGCGTCGCGGCCCGCGGCCTCCAGCGGCGTCGGGATCTCGGACAGCTCGACGCCCGGGGCGTCGCCCAGCAGCTCGTACGCGCGCGCGACGGTGAGCGGGCGCTCGAAGCGGGCGTGGACCTGGATCGAGTGGCCGGTGAAGACGGGCACCCGCACGCAGGTGCCGGAGACCTTGAGGCCGGGGATCTCCAGGATCTTGCGGGACTCGTTGCGGAGCTTCTGCTCCTCGTCGGTCTCGAAGCTGCCGTCGTCGACGATGGCGCCGGCCAGCGGCAGCACGTTGAAGGCGATGGGGCGCTTGTAGACGCCCGGCTCGGGGAATTCGGCGGCCGAACCGTCGTGGGTCAGCGCGGTGGCGTCGTCGGCGACCTTGCGGACCTGCCCGTCCAGCTCCTCCACCCCGGCGAGCCCGGACCCGGAAACGGCCTGGTAGGTGGTGGCGACCAGCGCGGTCAGCCCCGCCTCGGCGTGCAGCGGGCGCAGCACGGGCATGGCGGCCATCGTGGTGCAGTTCGGGTTGGCGATGATGCCCTTGGGTCGGTCCGCCACGGCGTGCGGGTTGACCTCGGAGACGACGAGCGGCACCTCGGGGTCGAGCCGCCACGCGGACGAGTTGTCGATCACGACGGGGCCCTGGGCCGCGACCTTCTCGGCGAGCGCGCGGGAGGAGGCGCCGCCGGCCGAGAACAGGACGATGTCCAGGCCGGAGAAGTCCGCGGTGGCGGCGTCCTCGACGGCGATCTCGGTCCCGCCCCACGGCAGCATGCGGCCGGCGGACCGCGCGGAGGCGAAGAGCCGCAGTTCCTCGACGGGGAAGTCGCGCTCAGCGAGCACCTTGCGCATGACCCCGCCGACCTGACCGGTGGCTCCGACGATTCCGATCCTCACGCTGACTCCTTCGCACGATCTGATTCGGTCTGGCTCTGACCTGGACGACGCTGGCCTGGACAAGCCGCTCCATCATGCGTCGGGGTGCGGTCGCTTTGTCCAATCTGTTGCAGAGGGAGGGGGCCGGGGTGACGTGGATCACGCATGGCGGTCGGCCGGCCAGTGCTGAACGCGGACCACGAAGATCATGGCGAGGCGGCGGTGCTCCTGGTACCAGAGGATGAGGCGGCCCTCTGCGTGGTCCAGCAGGCGCGATCCGGTCGCCCGGAGACCTCGCTCGCGGCCTCGCTCAGAAGTGCGGTCAGCTCCGAGGAGCTCGCTCGGGCTTCCTCACGGCCGGTCGCCCGGCCGACGGCCCGTTCCAGCTCGTCGAGCCTGGCCGCGCGGGACGGATACCGGCGCAGTGCCACGAACATCCCCCAGCGGTACAGGAAGGTGTGCAGGGGGACGGTGCAGTCGGTCTGCACGGCCTCCTGCCAGGCCGCGTGCAATTCCTGCTCGAAGCGGACGGCCGCGGTGAGGTCCACTGTGGTGACGGCCACCCGCAGTGCCGCCTCGGTGAGCGGTGGCATGGGAAACAGTGGCTCGTCGGGTCGCCGAGGGTGTGCGGGCGGCGCGCTCACAAAACTGTGTCCCGTCAGTAGTCCTGGTGCGCACCAGCCTGCCTCAGGGACAGCGACACCATCCGTAAAAACCGGGGTGGGCGCCCCGAACGAGCGCCCGCCCCGGCCCGTATCAGGTGTCAGTGCGTCACCCCACCACCTTCTCGACCTTCACCGCGCCGCTCCCGGCGGGCGTGCCCGCGGCGTTCAGGAGCTGGACCTCGCCGAAGAGGGCGCGGCCGGCGGGCGGCGCGCCCGCCGCGATGACCTCGGCGCTCACCGCGGCCGAGGCGCCGGTGGCCAGGTGGACCGGCTTGGACTCGTCGGTGCGCACCTCGCCCAGCGACGGGGCGAAGTAGACGTCGCGGTAGTCGTACGCGGTGGAGCCGCCCGGCACCGAGTAGCCGGTGACCTCGATGGTGTACTCGCCCGCGGACGGCTTCGGCAGGGAGACGGACTCCTCCGAGTCCCCCTTCGTCGAGGACGCCACGACCTTGCCGTCCTTGTAGACGCTGAGGTCGAGGTCGGCCTTGGCGTCGGAGACCTTGCCGATCGACGCGTCGAGGCGGCTGACCCCCGCGCCCAGGGTGACCGTGGTGGTCCGCTTCTCCCCCTGCTTGATCGTCGGCCGGTCGGTCACCGACGAGCCGAGCTGTCCGCCGCGCAGCTTGCCCTCGATGGCGGCGAAGCCGTTGACCGCGGTCCAGGAGACGGCGGCCGGAGTGCCGATCTTGGCCTCGGGGATCGTGCGCTCGGCCGGGTCGAAGGTGACGCCCAGGGCGGTGGCCGTCAGCGTGAAGGGGTTGTCGAGGTGCGGCGAGGTGCGCCGGGCCTCGACCTCGAACTCCCAGACGCCGGGCAGCGGGTCCGGGTACGAACGCAGCTCCGGGCGGCAGGTGTTGGCCGGGTTCGGGTAGTTGGGGTAGCAGTTCGGCGTGGAGGTGGGATCGGCCGGGACGCCGTACGGGCTGATGGCGATCCACCGGGTCTGGCTGCCGGACCGCAGGCCGCCCATCGCGACCTCCAGCGACTTGGCGCCCTTCGGCACGTCCACGAAGTACGACGTGGTGGCGTTCCGCTGGACGCTGCCCGACTCCTTGAGCGCGTACGACGGCTTCGCCAGCGGCTTCGCGGCGACGACGGTCGCGAGGATCTGCTTGTCCACGGGCCACGTGCGGTCGTCATCGACGGTCAGGATCGCGCTGTGCACACCGGCGGTACGGGCCTTGGCGCGCACCTTGACGGTGACCGGCCGGTTCAGCGGCAGCCTGACCTCGTCGTCGCCGACGATGCGGAACGTGCCGTCGTTGTTCTTCCAGCCCAGCTCGTGCCAGAGGGGGCGGTCGGGGCCGGTGGTGCGGGTGATGCTGATGTCGTACGTACGGTTCTCACCGGTCTTCAGCCCGCCCTCGCGGTCGTAGAGGCCGGTGCCGAACCCGGGCGTCTTGAGCGAACCGGCCAGCGCGGTGCTCACCGGCGCCTTGACCGTGAACTCCTGGACGCTCACGCCGTCGCGGATCGCCTCCCACGCCTCGTTCACGTCGATGAGGCCCGCGCCCTGCGCGTACGCCTGGACTCCCTTGATCTTCTTGGCGGTCGAGGTCAGCGCGGTGCGCAGCTCGGCCGGCGGGAGGACGTGGTGGCGCTGCTTGGCGGCGGAGATCAGCAGCGCCGCCGCGCCGGTCGCCTGCGGGGAGGCCATCGAGGTGCCCTGGAGCATGGCGTAGCCGGGCGGGAGCTGGTAGCCGGCCTCGGCGACCGGGGCCCCCGGCTCCCAGGTGGGCACGGTGTTGACGGACGCGCCCGGGGCGGTGAGGGTCGGCGTGAAGCCGCCGTCCTCACGCGGGCCGCGGGAGGAGAACGGCATCATCGCGTTCTTGGCCTCGACCACGGAGCCGTAGTCGGCGGCCCAGGTGTCCTTGGAGACGGACGCGCCGACGCTGATCACCTTGTCCGCGACGGCCGGGTCGCCGATGGTGTTGGCGCCGGGCCCGTCGTTGCCCGCGGAGAGGACGAGCTGGACTCCGTAGGTGTCGATGAGCCGGGTGTACAGCTCGGCGCGGGCGTTGTTGCCGTCGTTGAGCGGCGGCAGTCCGCCGATCGACATGTTGACGATGTCGACGCCCCGGTTCACGACGAGGTCGATCATGCCCTCGGTGAGCGCGACGGTGGTGCAGCCGCCGCTCCAGGTGCAGGCGCGCGAGGAGACGAGCTTCGCGCCGGGAGCCGCGCCGTTCATCCGCCCGCCGAAGAGCCCGTTGGCCGCGGTGATGCCCGCGACGTGCGTGCCGTGCTCGGACTCGACGACGCCGATGTTGACGAAGTCGGCCTTCTTCCCCGTCCACTCCCCGCCGTACGGGTCCATCGGGACGTCCTTGCGGATCTCCACGACGAAGGGGATGCGCTCGGCGATCGGGGTCGCCGGGTCGTCCTTGCCGAAGTAGCCGACCTGGTGGTCCGCCTTGTACGGCCGCATCTCCTCGTCATCGCCGAAGTCGCCGTCGTCGTCGAGGTCGACGCGGACGGTGCCCTTGGCGGGGTCGTAGAGCACGGCCCAGGAGTCGGTGGTGTCGCCGTCCCGGTTGAGGTCGCCCTTCATGTCGCCGCCGGCCGTCGCGCTCTCCCGGAAGAGGCTGACCCGGTACGAGCCCTCGGGCGCCCGGTAGGTGCGGCCGTTGAAGGAGAAGGCGGGGCCGGTGACGGAGGTCGTCATGGGCCGCCAGGTGCCGTCCTGGTCCACTATCGGGTCGGTGGCCGTCACCCAGTCGGTGATCTTGCGCTCGCCGGTGGTGGTCTTCGCGAGCGCCGGGTGGCCGAGGTCGACGCCCGAGTCCAGGATGCCGATGGTCACGCCGCGCCCGTCGGCCTTGGGGTGGTCCTTCACGAAGTCCACGGCGCCGGTCTCGAAGGCCGGCTGGTACGGGTTCTTGGCCGGGGTGTTCCTGCCGGGCGCGGGGTACGCGGCCTTGCCGGTCCGCGCCGCCTTCACGCCCTTGGCGGCGGGGGGGGGGGGGGGGGGGGGGGGGGGGGGGGGGGGGTGGTTGGGGGGGGGGGGGGGGGCGAGAGGGGGGAGGGGTCCACTTCGCTGGCA